>NZ_QBUY01000046.1 GCF_003121405.1 Paraburkholderia sp. C35
TATCCTGGTGACTTGCTTCGCCCTGGTGGACCGACTGCGTGCGATGTCGAAGGGGTGTCCGAGGCCGATAAAGCAGTAACGCGCCCTGTCCGACGAAGCTTGCTGAAACGCATATTTGGGAAAGCGTGAAAAACTTCGTGCTGATTACCCGCGCGCTGCGAACGGCGGCGAGTTCGATGTTCGGTTCACTCATTGCTTGTGCGGACTATGGATAAGTCGACGCACGACCGCAGAGCGCCGAAATATGGTGGACGGTCCCGTCGCAGGTATCGCCGCAGCAGGCGGCCTCAATGCGATGACTGCGACTGGCGCGGCAGAGATCGAGGCAGAAGATAATCAGCTGGCGCAGCTATTTCAAGCATCACCTCCGCCGTCATGGATGGCCGACCTCATCGAGCTACCGGGGTATAAGGGGGAAACGGCGACCAAAGCGACGGTGTCATTACTGACCCGGCACCTGAGCTTGATCCGACAATTGAGGCGGGTCAACTCATCACACTGGCAGACGATCCGAGTCTGATAGTTCGCATCACCGACTCCGGCGTGGATCTGGTTCGCAAATTGCTGGATCAGGTTATTACGGCGGTGGGCGGATCAAAGACAAACGTGCCCCCTCTATCTTAGATCCCGATGGAGGACTTCCGGCGGGTATTGGCGGTCCCGGAATACCGATGCCGCCTCGGGCGCTCCAAATGCGACTGCGGAGCAATATGCAAAAGATGCGTTTAACGGTCAAACTCCGGTGAAGGTCGTCAACAACATAACTGGAGAGGGGAGCTGGGTTGCCGTCTTGCCTGATGGCACGGCAGTAACTTACAGACCGGCGGGGCAAGCATCGTCAAAAAGCCGCAGACTCGACGGCAACAGTCGAAATCAACAACCCTGCGGTGAAGGGTGACAATGCTGATGAAGTGGCAAAATTTAAATTCCCGAAATTGTGAGTTATATATGTTCGATTTCCCTGAGATCGCCTACCAAAGGCAGTTGATTGTCGCTAGTCTCGACGACTTTACGCCGAACGCTGCTTTGTCTCACGTTCACGGCGGACAGCATGGTCCGAACGTTGAGCTATGGAAATATTCAGTGGTGAATTTTCTGTGGATCAATGTGAAATGCGGCCTCTAAAAGAAATACCAGTTTCCTAACGGGCATCCTCATCAACGGTGACTCAATAAATGGCTTGGATCCTGAGATTATTTGGAATACCCTGTACTTCAATTCCACTGGAAAATTGGACGAAATGCTTGACAAATTCAAACCGAGAGATTGGCGAGCGCTGAGATTCGCGGCGAATCAAGGTTTTATAGATGAACTGAAACTTTTGTACGGTAGGGTAAGTTAGCACGCACACCACGCAAAAGAGCGAGGACGTAGACCGGTGGGAAAGCTCTCAGGTCCGGTGTCAACCGGCCAACAGTCGCTCACCGGTCGATGCGGTGTTTTTCATCGGTCTCCTGATGTCGACGATCACCATGTCGAACAGCCACACCGTACAGGATACGGCCGCGCGGAACCAGAATACAATCCGCAGCCAGATCGTGAGCGGCAACGGTAACGTGGCGCTGGACGAACGGCAGGATGTGACGGTACAGGGCTCGAATGTGTATGCGGGTAAAGATCTGACGCTCATCGGCAAGAACCCGAATCTCGATCCGGGTACATTAACGGCGTTTCAGTTGGTTTGAAGGCGGGCGTATGTACACTCGTCAATGCTTCTATTGATCCGACATATCAAAGTCCTTCGAAATAATGAAGCCATTCTTTCATACGACTCTTAGCCTCTTAGAGGGGGTGGTAACAGTCGGATCGCTTTTTGTGGTAGCGCTTGTGGTATTCGTCGGGCTGCCTGCAATTCCGCGAACGGTGGATAAAAATTCTGGCCGGTTAATCGCGCAAGCGCGAGCAGCCGCGTCGTTCGGGAATTCGGCTTTCCGTTCCGGTGGGGCTCTCTATCGAGTCAGTGTCTATGAGAAGCGCTTTGTCGTGTGCTTCATGTCGGCGCGGTCGTACTCTTATGCGGATGTTCGGGTGATCTGCGACAAGTCTGCGCAACGAGGCCAGTTGATGGTCGATCTAAATGGCACACGTCTTGCACTTTCTGGTAACGCTGAGAGTCTCGAGCGAGTTGCCAACGCACTCTCGGATCGGGTGGGCGGTAAGCGATCCTCCAGTTGAGTAATGGGCGTGTGGTCGCAAAACATTGTTTGTAGCCACTTGAAGACGGCATCGGTTGCCATATCCCAGGATTGCGGAAGTTAGATGGTGGCAGGCGTAGCGCCGTCTCACCATACAAACATCTACGACAGCAAGCAGACAAGCGGCGGATTCCAAGTGAGCATTTGCGTGCCGCCCATCTGTTACGGCACAACGGCCAGCGGGTCGGCGAGCGTAAGTGACCAGACTATCAAGGACAATTTCCAGTCGGTCAACCAGCACAGCGGCATTTACGCAGGCAATGGCGGTTACAACATCAACGTCGGCAAACACACGCAGTTGGACGGTGGCGTAATCTCAAGTACCGCGACGCCTGACTAGAACAGTCTATCGACGCAGACATTCGACTACACAAATCTGCAGAACAGTGCGAGCTACTCGGGCACATCGATGGGCTTCGGGGTTAGCGGCAGCTTTGGGCAAAGTACGGCTGACGGTGTGAATCTGAACACGCCGGTGAAGCAGGCGGCCAACAGCGCGGCGGGCCCGCAAAACTCGCAAGGCTTTGGGCCGAGTTGGTTTTCGTTTGGTGGCACGAGCAGCGGCGCTTCGGGAACGACGTATGATCTGTTGGCTGTCTCAATTCCAGTGCGGTAGCGCCAGGGCAAGCAGATAACTTTGCTGGTGGGTACACCGGTGGCATGAGCGGAGCCTATGAATTGTTCGGTGGTGGATTGATGTACTCGCCCGGTAGCGGAACTGCAACGGTGATTGGTGTCGGTGCAGGTGTAAATGCTGGTAAGACTAACAATGTCGGTGCCATCGGAGGTGGTTACTCGGTGGATCAAGGAAAAACTGGAATCAGCTGGTGATCACATGCCAAGTTTCCCATTCTCTTCATCGGCTAGATCTCGCCAGAGCCGCATCATCGCGGCAATTGGATTTCTAGTTGCTTTTGGCTTTATCGCCTACATTCTGATAAAAAACATTGAAGCAAAAATATAATCGAGATATGAGCCGATACTTCACTGCGATATGCGTGGCAATTTTCCTGGCCGGTTGTTCGAGCTTTCACAGTTCCATCGTAAAGCAGCAGGCTGATCTGCGGGCAGCGTCTACCGAGCTGTTGGGCACCTATGAGTTGGTTGACAGCCCTCTGAATGATCGCCAATTCACGACGATCGTCGCAGCAAGGTCTCTTTCCTCGGACGGCCTTGACGTCACGTTGACAGGCCCTTCCTCGAGAACGCTGGTCCTGAATGGCAAGACGTGCATCGCGTGGCTAACGGACGATCGGACTGAGGTCTCCGTCAAGTGCGATGCGCCTGCCGTCGGAATCGATCACTTCATCCTTCAGCAGGCCCTGAACTTCGGCACGGTCAAAGACTCCCACGGGAACGTTCCCGTCGAAAAATATCTGATGCAATACGTCGACACACGGGGCGAGACGCACTACTACCTGTTAACCCGACAGCCCGCTATCTAATCTTCACCCGCGGGCGTTTGAGGCGCACCAAAAAGCGAGAGCGGCGCTGCGTTGACGGCATGCATCACGCGACGTTCGAGCTGTCACTTGGTCGTCGCGCGCAGTTCTAGTACACGAGCCAGCGTCTGTGACTGGATCGCCTGGTCTACAATTCTTGAACTTCTCGTTCATCGCTGCGCGGGCGGCGCGGTCCACGTCCGGGTCGTCGTCGTTGGGTTGATGATAGTGCTCGCGCACGGGCGTGAAAGAGGAGGTTCGAGTCGCGAAGAAAAGCGTCCCGGTCACCTGCGCACGCGGTCACGACGGCGACGGAGATATCAGCGGGTTCAGCTGTCCGGTGATGCCGGCGGGCGTACTTGTCAGGGCGAGGAGATGGCGGACGAGGTAATCCTCGATCACTACGACTGTCCGATAACCCTTCGACATCTTGAGTGACCGTTTTCGACATAATCCGGCGTCCCCGAAGTGAGGACGGTGTCCATTCCATCTCGGCCAGATTGAGGCATTCGACATTGCCGGCTAGATCGTCAGCAATTCCGGCGAGCCCAGCATATTCGACCGAAGGGTCCTCTTCAATCCCCTGCGGATCGGTCTGTTATTGGACGTCGGCGAGGGACCAATGATCGTCGGTTAAACCGAGAGCGCGCAGATTTTCACCCCCCCCTCAATGGGACCGAGAACCTGTCCCGTTGATCCACTGAAGGAACAACCTGCGGATGGTGACCGTTGCGATTGGTTGATGGAAGAGGGCGCGGAGCAACTTTTAAGAAATGGATGCAGTAGAGTCGAGAATCTGAAACCGTTGCGATTCGTTGGGAGATCGAGCAATGCCCGTGAAAAATGCAACCTGCTTTTCGATACTGGGAGCGGTATGTGCATTCCTTAGCGGCTTGATGTGGTGGGACGTCACGCGCGCAGCCGCCTCGGGGGAAATTCACGACGGCAAATATGGCCCCTACGTTACGCGAGTGATCAATCCCGCTCGCTTTCAAAATGTGTACTACAACCACTACGGCATCGCTGTGATCTTTTCGATAGCTGCTGCTGTTTTCGCCGTGTCCGCGCTTGTGTCTTTTGCACGTAGGCGATAATTTGCTGGCCCGAACGAGCGGGCCGCTGCGGCCCGCAAGCGACATTCGACATAGCCCGCTGGATTGGCGAGAATTCGCGGAACTATTCATATCGCGAGTTCGTTATGAGAGCCGAGGGGGCAACGCGCGTGATCTCGAACTGTGTCCGGATGATAGCCTTGATTTTGGCGGTCGCTTTTGTCGCATTCCCATCCCTAGCAGGACAGCTCACCGACACGCATGTCCACGCGGACCGCGCGCACCAGCTTAATTCGCAAATCGACCGCCTGGTCACCGCGATCAAAGACGAGTACGCTGCGGAGGTGCCACATGACAGGCACGTTCAGTTGTCAAAGTGCCGAGATACGGGACGATCGCCATCGCATCTTTCGTCGTAGAAGGGTTCGGCGATGGCAACAATGCTCATCAATTCCTCGCAGTCTTCGGGCCATCAAATATTCCGGACCTCGAGCAATCGGCGCCATATTATGCGCTGTCGGCTCTCACAGAGATCGGCGACGGGTGTGCCGTTGATGTCCGAAGTGTTCGCGTGTCGCGAATTCGTAGGGACGGTTCATTGACTTTGACCTTGCCAACGGTTACGACGTCATCCACGGGCTTGTGCGAAGGACGCGCGAGTCGGTCTTATATCTTGCGGACCGGTGTTACGCGTCTCGGCCAACTTAATCTCCGATAGTCAACAGGACCGCCCCATCTAAATCGGACTTGGCAAATACAAACGTGCTCGGTGCGGTCCGCCTTCGCTCAATGACTCTCCCGCTTTTACCATTAGCACAATGGCGGTTGCATTTCGCAGGTGCGGTCACTATTGTCTCGGCGACAAATTGCTGCTTGGCCCATGCGGATTCGGCCGAGTGGGAGACTATTGCGGCTTACAAGGGGTCTCGGTCTGAACTCGATCCGGCTTCTATTCGAGTGTCCGATGGCAAGAGTTCTGTGTTGATGAAATTAATGTGAGATCAGCCGTTTAAATTAACAATCGCATGAATCCCGATCACCGAACAGTTGGATCACTATGAGATCGATTGCGATGCGAGAAAGGTGACGCTGGTCCACGCGAGATTAGCAAACCGCAATGAAGTGACGTTGAATATTGGCAGGCAGTCCCGTCGGACATCCGTCCAGATACCCCCGTCGCGACGGTTTACGATCAACTCTGCCCGAAATAGGATCATTATCCGAGACGTCAGAAAAATGGTTGACTTCGTTTGTGCGCCGCCATTGTCGTGCACTGCCATTGAACGACCACTTCGGAGAGTCGCGACTATCCCTTGTGGGTCGGCTGCAGAAGTTGGAGAGCGACTCGGCGCCGCTCTGTCGTCGGTGAGCTTCGAACCGCCGGGATCAGCCGGAAACGGCTGTTCGACACGAGGGTGCGAATAGTCGACAGTTACCACGTCCGCCCGTGGACCGATAGCCTCTCCAGAGTATCCCATATGAGCTGGGACGCCTCGTTGTACAAATTCACTCGATGTTATCGGGCATGGCCTAGATATATTGGCGGGAATCCCGACAATGAGCGGCTAGTCGCGATCGGTATCGGGGATACAATGTCCAGACGTGAGTGAGCGATCGGCCTTCTGACATCGCTGCCAGAATCGTTGACGACCTGTACCAATTCGCCTCAGGACTCGGCATGGATCACTGAACCGAACATTAGAAGGAATACACTGCGTATGCGCACATTCATGAACACTGCAATTGCTTTGGCGTCGCTCGCATGCATCGAACCGTACGCTGCGGTTGTTAGTGCACAGACAACGTGCGAACACCTTGAAAGGTCGTTGTCGCAGTTGAAATGGCAGCATCCGCATGTCGATATTGAGACTTTAGGTTCGAGGGAACTGTGTTTTGATAGCTGCACTGCAGAGCAGGTTCGGGCTGACCAGTTTTGGGAGGCCGCGGTACCGGAAGCCGTCGATTCCATCCGAGCGACCTTGGTTCAATATGCGGATACGACTGGTAATGTGACAGATATAGCGATACTCGGTCGATCCCAGCCCATCGTTAGAATCTCGCGGCGTGTGGGAGCAGCCAATTGCGTGCGCGATACCTATCTCACCCGTACGACCGATGGCTATCACTTAATTACCAACTCGGTCCTTGATGGTTTCTCTCAAGAAGCCGGATACTGCGGTAGATCGTTCGTCTACTTCGAAACGTGGCGGAGCCGCTCCTACGCCGTTGTTTGGGACGAAGGGGAAACCAATACGCAGATCGTTGCTTACCGAGTAACACCGTCACTTGAGTTCGAGAAAGCTTGTTCTATTCGAAGAACGAGCAGAACAGCAGCCGATAAATAGCTAGCAGACAATCGGGCATCCCGCTTGGAGGATCGTTAGACAAATGAAGGGCCGCTGCCAGGCACCTTGAATGGTCAATCTCGTCCGACTTGGGACTCACGCCGATCATCTCTGTGACGTTTTATATACACTGAGCATCTTACTGGGCTCGGCCAGAAGAGGCCCTTAGACTGGTCCACATGTATCGACAACATTCGTAGTCGATTCGTGCCGCCCCGCCCATGGACGAGTGATTGCTATATTGGGCATCGAAGAATCAACCGGGGTGTGTAATAAAATAAAGCGGCGACTTCGATTCCTCCTTGTGGCATATTGCTGTCAACATTCTTTTTGCTGAAAGCACAGTGACTACACGATGGGTGGATTACCCTCTTGAGATCCGGTAACGCGATGCGCTTAATAGGACAGTATCTCCTACCAACGTGGTTGATCCTCATAGGATCTGCATTTTTCGGCTACCCGGCGTTGGTCGTGCATCTCAACCCACCGCCGTCAGAGAGTTCACTAATCGGCTTTCGCGGAAAAATCCTTTCCTCGCGGGACACTCAGCCCAACATTGTGTTGACACTTAAGAATGGGGCAAGTCGAAGCTTTCAATTTCCTACACCCTTGTATTCTGTTATGAGAAACCAACGGCGTTTCAACGGCCTGTCGATGGAGCAGCAAACAGCGCTAACCGGATGCGACGCTGTCATCTATTCGGCGCCGGTTAAATTTGTTTGGCCACATATTTATAGAGTTTGGAAGATCGATTGTGGTTCACGATCAATCCCTTATAGCCAAGTGGCGGATTACTTTGTCAGTCAGACAGAGAAGGAAGGACGGAACCAGTGGTTTGGCGCAGTAGTCATCGCGTTTGTGACGATTGCGACAACGGTCCAGGCGTACTATCGCAAGTCGACGAAAAGCGTTGGACATAAAGCTTTGGTGCATTCGGAGCGTATCGAACCACATTGACAGCGATCGCAGATCCAAAATCAACTCATGGATACTCCTCGGTCCGCTCAGATCGTCCGTGAAGTCCGACATGAGACCGGGATCGGCCGTGAGCCGCCTCTCGTTGGCGCAATCACGTAGTCATTCGAGTGACTGTATTGCTTCAATCATTTGATATTGCTTCGCAACTTGACATTTCTGGCTGGCCGCTAGTGTATATATGGATATCGGAGACGCTGGATCTGTCTATGCTCATTATTAAACAGCAAAATCTGCACTTTCGGGCGCGGAGAATTGCATTCGCGGGACTCGCCCTTTTGTTGATCGGCATTTCTAGTGCTGCGAGTGCACAGAACGAAAAACCTCGAATCGGATCGACGAGCGAACGCCTCGCGCAGATTAACAGGCAAGTCAACAGACTGGTAAGCGTCATCAGCGATGAATATGCTGAAGAGTTTTTGGACGCACGTCGAGTTCGATTGGTTGACGTTCCAAACTACGGCGCAATAGCTCTCGCGACGTTCACGATTGAAAGTTTTTCTTCAGGGAACAATTCCCATCAATTCCTTGCAATCTTTGGGCCGCCTGACGAGCCTGAGGGTAGGCAAGTGTGGCCGTATTATTCGCTGACGGCGCTCTCAGAGGTCGGTGATGGATGTGACGTGCATGTTGAAGCAGCCCAGGTGCAATATGTTCGCAACCGAGGTCTGAAACTCGCAATTCCGAACTCGACTTCGAGATTCTGTACCGAACATCAGATCAGCTTTCTCTTGAGACTAGTCGGAGAAGCATCCAAACTGAAGCAACTTTGTCGAACTGACGCTAGCGGCCGTTGTGAGTAGTCCGGGCAGGAGCAGACATGGTGTAAGCCGGAGTTGGCCATTTCGGGTGGCTGTTTCTAACAGGTGCATAGCCTATGAGGCTTCGACTTGGAGACCGCTGGCAACGAGACAGCTAAATCGCCTGCATCCTGTGGCGGCCGGCAGTGAATGCGGGTAGCGTAGCCATCTCGATATCTTCTCGGGCCGGCCGAAGCGGTCGTTCGATTGAAAATCCTGCTCCAGTCCTAAGGAACAGGTTGATCATGAGGCGTTCACTATTGAGTATTGTGCTGGTCTGAGCGCTTATGTCTTTTATGTGACTTGACCTCCGTCGGCCCAGTCGCGTACGTATCTGGTTCCAGCTTGAGAATTATTCTGCTTGAGAAATCGATCTTCTCCGGTCGGATTGCATGGGCGCTCGGGTCGTACCACACTACAAGCATTGCATGACCCCGCATGGAGCCCTGTGACGGAAAATAAGACATGTCCATGAGCGCCTCTTGTCTTCCTTGACCGGTGTAGTCGCTGACCTGGGAAAGACTAAACGCGAAGTTGAATCCTTCAAAGCAAAAGCTTTCATTACCGACCACGAGAATTCGCAGGCAGGCATTGTCGGACCACACCGGAACAACGCCCTGCTCTATTCGAATCTCACCGCTTTTGGCTTTGTGTTGAAAGCTCTCGATCGCACGAAGTTTGTCGTAGTGATTGTCGTCGCAAGAAACCGCGAGACAGATGAATTCGGTCGAATATGCGGCTATATCTCCGAAGTCGTGGGTTTTGGGGGGCGAATACGTTGCCTTGACATTTCCCTGCGCCTCGAAGATTTCAAACTGACATCGTTGGAAATCGGCGCTCTGCGCGTTCATGCCAATCGTGTCACCGCTATAATGCCAAGCTCCCGCGTCCAGCGTATACAGCTCCCGGCAAGTAGAGGGGTGGCGGAATACGTTGTAATCGACGTCATGCTGTGCCGGCGCAAAAAACATAGCGTAATAAAACGTATTGTCCCGCTGTTCCAATATACCGGGTCGATCTAGGATCGCTTCGATGTCAGGGGCATTGGTCAAGTGTTTGTCATCCTGAACTTTTCGTTGGACAACAGCTTCCTCGCTCAACTCAAGATCACGCTCCCGATACACGGAAGTAAGGCAATCGACCAGCTCGTTGGTTGGTACGCCGTCATTCATGCAGGCTTCGTTTCTATAGGTTAGCCAGTTCAGCTGACCCAATACCAAGCTGTGACGTTGCGAATCGCTGTAAGCAGCGAGCAATACGTCAACCTTGTGCGTGATCGTTCCATCTGCCTTCTGAAGTGACTCGGTGTCGCAGATAGTCCGGTCTGCAAGATTAGATTGCTGACATACTTTTGCGATCGTCGAAGTTGAAAGCAGTAGTAAGGAAATAGAAAAAAAGAAACGAAGAAATTTCATGAAAGGTATTCGCTCACGGTATTCCGCACTGAAATTTTCACCAACCGGTGATTATTACTCGGGGTAATCGACAAAAATCCAAATAACTTTAGGTAGACGTCGGCGTGCGGGAATGACCGTTGAACTTTTCGATCGGACATAGCCTTCGAGGCGACTCGAATGTCGGCAACGGGTGGCGGATTGCGTCTTTCGTTGGAATCAGTCAGCGGGTTCGATGTTCAAACAAGCATCCGCACGATAGACAGTTCGCTACACGGGCTACCACTCGAGACCCATATCTCGTCGAGAGCGGGTTTGACAAGATCCAGTTCGGTCGATAGGCCCTCGTTTCTGCCGAAGCGCTCTTTGTTTTCCCGTTGCGCCTCGACAATCGCCTGGTCTTGTACCAGGACCCGTCGCAAGAAAAGCCAGGCGATCAGCCGTAGCGCCCAGCTTGGCGCCCATCTGTTTTCGACGTGAAGCGTTCCATGGACGCGCACGTGCGTCTTGTCAATCGGGCTGAAATGAAGCGTGAAATACAGCGCACTTCCGTCCTGGTATCGGTACTCAAGTTGTGCAGTACCGGCAGCGCGCGAGCAAAAGTGGGCTCGTTCGACTTCACGCGGCGATTCAAACAGCCTGTATAGCCATCCGCTCTGCGTCGGTTGACCGCGGTAGTCCACCTGAAGCGAGCCTTGCGATGTCGTCACGGTCGCTTCGACGACATTGCGCCGTTGGCCGCTTCGAACCAGTCCAGCATGCACAAAATGCGTGTGCTGGGCGTCCAGAAAATTTTCAAGCGCATCGACGGCGCGCGCACGCCACGTCGACTGCCAGACAAATCGCAGGCCCGACGGAGGCAGGCGCTGAAGAAACGCAGGCAGCGTCCCGTCCTGCGTCGACTGACGGTCATCTAGTTTCACCCATACGAGGCCATCGTGCTCCATCACCCCAACCGTGCCCACTTGTGCAAACGGCGAGCAGGCCGAGGGCATGAGACCCGGAACAGACACGCATCGCCCGTCGGACCCAAAGGTCCAGCCGTGATACGCGCACTGCAAGCCTTCGTCCGTCATTCGCCCAAGCGACAGCGGAACGTGACGGTGAGGGCAGCAATCGTCGAGCGCCATCAGACCGCTCTGGCGATCACGCGCAATCACGAGCGGGCGGTCGAGAAGCGTTACCGCGAACGGCTTGTTTCCGATCTGCCGCGAACGCGCAACGACAAACCAGCTGCGCATCAGCGCCGGATTCCACGGGGTCATAGTTGGAAGTGCCGCATGATCGGTACACCGAGATGTTGAGTGAGGATGCGCAGGCGCCGCAGGGCACGCCGCAATGTGTCTGGCAGATGCTCGGACAGCACCGCGCTATACTCGATTGCCGGCTCGCCACCGCGCAGCCGCTTGAAATGAGCCGCGCCCGCGCTGAGGTTGAGCATGCCCGAGCGTTCACGCGTCACGGACAGAACGTGCGCCATCAGCAGGCGGTACAAGCCTTCAGAAACAGATGCTGAGGTGTCGTATCCGACGATCGGCGCACTCAGCAACGGGCCTTGCGCAAAGATACCGACCACGGCGTGCAAAGCTCCGGAGTCGTCTTTGAAGCCGGTCAGATCCAGCAGTCCATTGCGTTGCCACGCCTTCAGGAAGGTTGCTGTGTAGTGAGGATTCAGCCGCGAATACTTGTCGAGGTAGAGCAGGCCATATAGCCGCTCGCTCTCTGCAAAATCGGCGTCACAGAACGTATTACCCGCGACACGATGCAGTTGCGTCGAACCCAGCAGCTTCAGATCGCGTCGCAGATTCTGATGGCGCGCGACGCAGCGGTCAATATCGTGAAACAGATACACCTGCCGCGTGGGGATTAGCTCGAATCCTGCGCGTTCGAGCTCATGAAGCCACTCGGCGTGCTGTACATAGTTCAACGACCGAAACCAGATCGCATGATGAGGCCAACGCGATTTCAGCGCATCACGCATCGCCGGAAAATCGAGACCTTGCGTCGACGGATAAAGGTTTGTGCTGAGCAGCCAGTTGTTGACCGATACCGCGTGATCAAATCCAACACGACGCAGCCATCGGTCTACCGTGCCGATCACACCGCAGAGCGGCCACGCGAGCGCGCCTGGAAGCAGGCGGCGCGTTTCTTCCAGTGCGTATTTGCTGTAGGTCGTCAGCGGCGAGCACACCCACGCGTTGTCACTGTCGATGCCGTTGATGGTCGCGGGAAACGGAAGACCGCCGAGCGTGACGGACTCGACGCGCGCATCGACGTTGCGCACGAAGTCCTGCGTCCCGACGCCTGCATGAAGGGTCGAAAACGCGTTGGCGAGTTCGACGAAACGCTGCTGCGGAGCGTAAAGGGTTTCGCTCATACTTCGGGCAACGGGTCGCCATCCCATTCGATATCCCGCGTGGCCGCTTCCCGCATGTTGCAGCGCTGCGCAAGCGCGAGCCGTGCATATGCCATCAGGTCGGTCAGCGCGCCTGCAACCGGACGCCGGTCGCCCGGCACACCGATCACATCGGCTGCGTGGCGATAGTCGCGCGACCAGCAGCGCAGGTCGCCGCGCCGGCAGGCGTCGATCAACCCCGCGCTCAGCATGACCGCGCCGATCATGCGAGGGGTGGCGGCCTCGGGCTCGATGCATTGATCGAGCGTGCCACCGAGCGCGGCCGGCAGCGGCGCGTCAAGTGCGAACAGATGACAGCCGCTCGTCGCACGCGGATTGCATTCCAGCACGCTCATGTTTCCATCGGCATCCCGAATCCAGTCGAAGGATACCTGTCCAGTAAAGTCGAGCTTGCGAACGAAGCGCGCCACGAAGGCGTGGATCGCATCGATTCGCGCAGGCTCGAAATAGAAACTCGAACTTCGGTGCATCCTCCATGTGGGCCGGTAGAGACTGTGGGCCAGCAGCCGCCCCTGATCGGCGACGCTGTACGAGCAGTATTCGGTGCCGCTCACATGACGCTGCGCAACCCAGTTGCCGAGGGGAGGAAGGGGCGGTGCAACGTCCGGCATCCCGTTTCCGTACAGTCGCACGTGTACGCCGAATCGCGAGAACTCCGGCTTGAGCACAATGGGCGCGCCTTGTGCCCACTCGCGTGCCTCCTGAATCGAACGGACGAGGGCCGATTCCGGCACGTTCACGCCACAGCCTTGCGCGAGTTCGAGAAACTGCCATTTGCTATGCACAGCGCGCAGCGTCTCGAAGTCGTCGGTAAGCACGCGCACCTGTGCCGGCAGCCGATGCCGGTAACGCGACAGGAAGACCACTTCCTCGCAGGTCGGCAGGATCAGGTCGAAGCGATGTTGGTCGCAGGCACTCGCAAGGTCGGCGGCGAATTGAGCGGGCGCATGGCGCGGCGAAGCGATTCGCAACGATGCATCAACGGCGCGTGACGCCCCACTGATCAGGCACGGAATGCTGTCCGCCACCGTCACATGCCAGCCCTGATGCGCGAAGCGCCGCGCGTGATCCAGTGCGACGGGCGCCCGCCCGCCAAGGATAAGCACTTTACGTTTCATGGATGTCCGCGATCGGAGAGAAGGATTCGCCATCGGCCAATGGCTTCGTGGCGCAGACGATTCGCCTGCGTTTCGCTGTCGGCGCGCGGGTATCGAGGGCGGCGCGCTGCCATGGAAGACTGCACATGCCTTGCGATGCGACCAGATTGTCGAGTGCATGCCGGATCGAAGCGAATGCAGTGTCTGAACCCTGCACACCGAGTGACAGGGCGCGGCCATGCTGGACGAGCGAGTAATCGTCGATGGACGCGCCACATGCGGCGATGGCGCGCCTTACGGAATCAGGAAACAGCGGCAGCAAGCGCCCGCCCAGACGGGACGGAAGCCAGAGCACGTCGTCAAGCCTGCCATCGATGGCAGCGAGCGCCAACGTGACGCGTCCGCACGGGCAGGGTGTTGCGCGCACACGCAAAATGTCGTCGAGCCGGTATCGGACGATCAGCTGCGTGCGACGCGTGAAGTCCGTGATGACAGGGACGAACCGGGTACGCGCATCGTCGAGCCATTCGGGCTCGACGTGAACAAACTCTTCGTTCAGATGCAGTGTTCCCTGTGAGCAGGTGTAGCCGAGAAAGCCCTCGGTGCATTGATACAGTTGATGAGCGGGTTTGCGCCACGCGTCGCGGATAAGCGTTTCATCGTCGGGTTCGAGCACCTCCGCTACCGAGATGACCTTGCGCGGCGCGATGCGAAGGTGTCCGGAAAGCGTTTCGGCGGCAAGCCAGCCTAGTACGCTCGCAGGCGCGACGAGCACTTCCGGAGCGAAGCCGGTCAACGTGTCGATGTGCGTATGGGCGCCCGCCTGAAGATCGAAAAAGCGAAAGTCGATGCGGCGGCTATGCAAGGTCGTATAGAGCGAACTGTTTGCCCGCAGGAAAAACGCGACACGCAACGGTTTCGCACGCGTGGCGAGTAGCGTGAGCAGGTCGCGGTCGAGTGTGCGGGCGAGCATGATGCCTGCCCACGTTGCGCGCTCCGATGCGCTGGCGAGAAACACACCTGGACGTCCGCTCGTGCCGCTCGACAGCCCGGCCGTGAGGTTCGGATCGAATTGCGGCGGTAGCAGGCCAGCCTGCTCTGATGCGCGTGCTGCTGCCAACGCCGTCTCCAGTGCAATGCCGTGCGTATTGAAGGCGGCAAAGCGTTGCAGCGTGAATGCCTTGTCGACGACGGGCAGCGCAGCAAGCTCGCGGCTCGGGTAGTCGCGATAAAAGCTCGCACGCTTCAGCTGCGTGCGCAGGAACGCGTCGATCCGGCGCGTCTGCCAGCGCTCGAACGACGCGCGGGCATCGAAGCGGAGACGGTATCGTGTCGAGGCGAACGCGCCCATCATGCGGACGAAGTCAGCGAAGTTCATGGCCCAGGCGCCTCCACGTGAGTTCACAGTGCGACGGCACGATGGTCAGCGCATCGTTGCGACCCAACAGATGGCGCAACCCGGCGAAGGTCCTGAGGTACGCGCCCTTGTCCGAGAACAGACGCGACGCGATCCATGAAGGCGGTCTGTCATGCCGGACAGCTTCAAGGGACCAGCACGCATCGGCGACGAGAAACACGGTCTGCGCGTTCGCAGTCTGAAACAGGATGCCAAGTTGGCCCGGTGTGTGACCGGGCAGCGGGACGCCAAGCACGCTTGCGTCGCCCAGCAGGTCGAAGCCGTGTGTGAACGGATGCATGGCGGGCGGCAGCGCGACGCGTTCGCAGTCGTCGGCGCAGGTTAATCGTGCGTCAAATGAAGCCGGCAGCAAGGTCCTCAGATAGCCGCGTCGTAAGCCGCCAATACGAGAGACGCGGCGCATGGCATCAACTTCATCGCGCATCGCGAAGAATCTCGCATTCGGCAGCTCGCCGATGCCGGCGATATGGTCTGCATGCAGATGCGACAGGAACACATGTCCGATATCGTGCAGTGCGAGCCCATGTCGTTCAAGCTGCGCGGGAAGCGTTTCGCTCGCTGTCAGCGACACCGGCGTGACCAGCCGATACAGTCGCTCGGGGAACGGCTGTGTTGCCGTGAAGAAGGCTTCGCTGTAGCCCGTATCGAACAGCATTGGGCCGAGGCGGGGATGCAGCAGCAGGCCAGCCAGCGCAGGGAAGGGTACGTTGCCCAGGCGTCCGCCACGTTGCGTCACGCACTCGGGATGCGAGCAATGCCCAATCCGGAGCAGGTGAAAGCCGAGCGTCGTGGTCATGAGCGCGCCTGTTCAAATTGCCGCGCCCAGACAGCGGTGCGCCGGATGCCGTCGGCAAGCGTTACGCGAGGTGAATAGCCGAGGAGGTCGCGTGCGCCGGTCAGGTCCAGGGTCTGCGAATACGCGAGCAGTCCGACTGAATATCGCGTGACGGGCGGTTCCCAGCCCGGTCGCCAGTGCGCGGCCCACTCGAGTAACGTCGCAACGGCGTCGGCCACGGGATAAGGCACCCGGCGTACGCGCAGCGGGATGCCGAAAGCGTCTGCGAGCATGGCGAAGAGTGTCCGCACGGGTATCGGCTCACCATTGCTGATATTGACGACGGCGCGCCGCAGATTGGCAGAAAGCGCGAGCTCGATTGCATCGACGACGTTGTCCACATAAGTGAGGTCGATCAGCGCGTCGCCCCCGCGCATCAAGGGCAGGCGCGATGTGCGCGCAACCCGCAGAAGCCGTGGCAACAGGGTGGCGTCGTAGGGGCCGATGATCGCACGTGGGCGTAGCGCGATGACCGAATCGAGTGGCGACTGCAATACCCGTTGCTCCGCAATGCCCTTGGTGCGCGCATAGTCGTTGACCGGCAACGGCAGCGGTTCGTTTTCGTGAATGCCGATGCGGTCACGGAAATCGAAATACAGACTTGGCGTCGAGATATGGACGAGGCGAGGCACGCATCGAGCACCGCAGGCATCGATGATTTCCTGCGTGGACTCGATGTTCGCTCTGCGGAAGGCCTCGGGTCGTCCCCACGGCGAGGAGAGTGCCGCGCAATGGATTGCAGCATCGACACCTGCTGCGGCTTCATGCATCGTCGCGTGGCTGTGGGCGCTGCCGTGTTCGAGCATGATGAAGCGTGTTTCGCGATCAGTGCGTTTCGCGCCCGCCGTCACGGTCGCCGCATGCTGTGCATTGCGGCCGGTAAAGACGACATCGTGGCCCGATGCATTGAGCCGCCACACGAGATGCCGCCCGAGAAAACCGGTGCCACCTGTTACGAGTATCCGCATCTCAGTACACCAGCACCATGCCACCCAGCGTCAGCCCCGCGCCCGAGCCGAGAAGCATCAGCGGCTCGCCGCGTTTTATCCGCTTGACTTCGATCGCGTGATGCAATGCCGAAGGAAGCGACGCACCAACCTGATTGCCCGACTCCGCGAGGATATCGACCACGCGGGCTGGCTCGATTCGCAAGCGCTTCGCGAGATGGTCGAGCGCAAGGCGGCTTGCCTGATGCGGGATCACAACACTAATTTGATCGAGCGTGAGTGCGGCGCAGCCGAGTAACTGCGCAACAAGTCTGGGCAATTCTTTGGATGCCGTTCGGAAGAGGCGCGGTCCGTCCATGTGGAAGAAGGTGAGCGGGTCAAAGTCCACACCCGGCCGGCGTGGGTGATAGCGCGAGCCGCCTGCCTTGATATGGCAGTCGTTCGCACCGCTTGCATGTGTTTCGATTTGCGATGAGAGAATGCAGGACCGTTCGTCCGGCGTACTTTTACGGATGATGGCGGCTGCCGCGCCGTCGCCGAAGATCGCGGATTCGCCGAGCGTCGTCCAGTCGAGTGAGAAGGTTGCGATGTCCGAGGACACGATCATCACGTTGCGATATCGGCCGCATTCCACGAGATAACTGATCGTGTCGAGACCGACGAGGAACGACAGACAACTGGCGCCGATGTCGAATGCGCTGATGTGACCGACGCCCGGTCCGACTGCCGCGAGAATCAGCGCAGCATTGTAGGGCAGCGCCTGATCCATGGTCGCGGACGATGCAACCAGACAGTCGATGTCATGCCAGTCGAAACCCGCGCGCCGCAGTGCCTGCTCACAGGCTTCAACGGCGAGCGCTGCTGCGTTTTCATGTGTTGCGTAGTGGCGGGTACGCACGCCGTAGCGTCGGAATACCGTGCCGGTGGGTAAGCCGAAACGCTGGTCTATTTCTTCGCTGGTCAACGTGTTCGCAGGCACTGCCGTCCCGGTGCCACAGATGCGGATACCACGTGTCGAGTTGCGGCTCATAGCACTTCCTCCGCATATCGGGCCGTTGTGTCGAGGGCGTCGATCAACAGCGATTTATTCGCCGTCAGATATACATCGCGACCTTCTTTCTTTGCGTCCAGCAGCCCGGCGCCTTGCAGCACACGAATGTGATGGATCGTGGCTGTGCGGCTCAGCGGGAGCCAGTCGACGATCTGCTTGATCGTCAGGCGTTCGCCCGGCTCGAAAAACAGCATGATTCGCTGGCGATAACTGTCGCCCATCGCGGAGAAGACGTTGGCGAAACGGTCCCATTCGACAGGGATGGATTCGGCGAACTGTGTACGCATGACTATAAAACTAGTTTTTTAGTCATTAAATGTCAAGCAATTCCGAAGTTCAGTTTGTTCACACGGAAACCCCGCCAGTCAGAGGTATCGGATAGGGGTCGAGCGTCGCTCAGCCCTAGCGATTCGCGACGGGCACGTGCGCACGTTCCGGCCACATGAAGATCAAGTTGTCCAGCCGATAAACCTGGCAGATAGCTTTCGCCGCTCGCCTTCCCAAACAGCCAGCCGCCGGGACTTCGAGCACGCGCTCCCAACTCAGCGCCTCGCTCTTCGATAGATGAAGCGGGATACCGCGAGTCCACAGCGGCGGTTTCAATGCGGATTGAAGCGCCGGGGAGATACCCGCTGCGACGCACTGGCTGATCCCGTGCGCCGATACTCACGGCCAGGGTGATAACAAACAGCGACTGTCCTGCCTGGGTCGCCGCATCAAGCGTGATACGCGCGCCTTCCCTGAACGCCCCCCGCCGTTTGCATCGAGCTTCGCCAGATCTTGCGGTGCGTTGTCGTGGTAGATGTCGTCCGGATCAATGCGGTGCTCGTCGGACACAGAATTCCCAGCTGCCAGTCCCTGAAACGCGCCGGCCCGCGAGCCTGGAAGCGTTGGCTGCGCTCTTCGTAGCGCGGCCGTCTTATATCAATCGTTGCGACCACTAGCCTTGCATCATGCGACGGATGTAGTCTTCTCGGTCTTCGCCGTTCTTGTACAGGTGATACACATTAGCAAGCGGGTCTTCGTCCTGATCGCGTTCCGGCGCAAACTTGTTGAATGTCGGATCGTGCGCCCACCACGCCTCGTATTCAACACTGAACCCATCGATGGTGAACGTCGTCGTCTTGTCGTCGAAGTTATGGCCATAGCTCATATTGCTCGACGAGTCGACCTCCCAGCGCTGCGCACCGAGTTGAAGGTACATCCTTCTGTCCTCGGCGTACTGCACGAACATCTTGTCTTCCACGGGAAACGCAAAGCCGCGTATGGGTAAAGACTCCGACTCGGTGACCTGCGTAAGACTGCCCGTCGGTTTGTCCAGCACAAGTCGCGGGCGGCTTGGCAGGGTCCTGACGATGATCTGAGATTCGTTCATTTGACTTTCGCGATGCCCGTGAGGATGTCCTTTCGATGATCTGTTGAGGCGTCTTGCCGCTCTCGATCAGATAGTCGTAGCTCGGTCCCATCTTGTCACCATACTTGGACAGGTTACGCGCGTACACGCCTGGCAACTCGTCTTCGCTGTAGTAGGGTAATCGTCCCTTTTGTGCCAAATCTGGCGGTACCTTCGCGCAGAGTCGCTAGCACTAAGCCTTTGCGTGTCGGCGACTGTCGATAAAATCGCAATTGCTCAATTCATTGAACAGGAAAGGCTTTCACGATAAAACCGCCAGATTTGGCACAAAAGGGACGACTACCCCGAGATAAAGTGTTCGTCGCCTGTGTTCTGATTTGTGGTTTCAGCGGTTAGGCGTAAACGCCTTCTCAAGTGTTGTGCGGAACGCGTTGAACAACTGCTCGGTCGCGCCCGGTGTTTCACCGTCGAGCAGTAGCAGCCTATGCCCGCCGCCCAGCATCTGATTGAGCATGGGTGGGTACGCTTCTCCAGGCGATAACGCCGCAAGTATCTGAGGCCGGAGCATTGGCGCGACAAGCGGCGCCATGTCGCGGGCGAGCAGGGCGGCACCTGCGACATCCGGATCAAACTCATGAGCCTCAAGCAGATCTTCTGCATCTCCCGCGTAAAGGCGATCGTGGTTACCGGCCTCAGCGTACTTTGCGAGCAGAAACCGTAGGTCGGTCGCATCTCTGGCGTGTTGAGTGTGTCTGTCTCGCCACGCGATGATCTTCAGCATCGCGAGGGCCGGTAGTGAAGCAACGTAGACGACAAGATCGGCGGCCAGCTCGACCTCGATGGCCGCGTGGAGCGCTTCTCCAAATCCTGCGACGTTCAGCCGTAAGGCTTCGTCCGGAGGCCAGGCAATCTCGCGCTTTCCATTTTTCTCGATCCCACCAAACGGAATGATGTCCAGCCACATCAAGCCATTGGTGCCCGGAACACGGTAGTGAAGCCGCTGCGCTGCTTCGCTTTGCTCAAATTTTCCCGTGGCGATGAGAGCGGCGCGCAGTTCCCCGTCGCCTTGCCAGCTCTCAATACTTACGCCGATGTCGATGTCGGCGGTCGCGCGTGACTGTTCAATGCCGAAACGGTGCGTGGTCAGGATATCGCGCGCCGTTGCGCCGCCGATGAACCATTCCGCACCGGTCGCGTTCGCTGCGAGCGAAACTTCGCGCAGTACCGCAACTGAGACTTCAGGAAAAGGGTGGCTATCGAGCAGCTTGATTGGCATGTTTGATGTACTGGTCACGAATCATCCGGGCGGTTTCGAGATTGCGGGAGTCACCGCTCGCGACGAGATCAGCATAGACGAGCGCGGGATAGACAATGTTATCCATGAGGCCCGAGGTAGGACCCAACATCACAGGCGCCGTGAGAAATTCAATGTTGCCGGTCGCGTCTGGTCGGAGCCGGGCGCGAGTGATCATCTCCTTCGGGATGCCTTTCTGACTATATATCGTGACCACCTCTGGCTTCAGGTAGTGTGTGATGAGTGCAGCTGCAGACTCGCCGCCGAACATCCAGTCGGAATCGGCTGAGGTCATTTCGGCCCACCAGTTTGGCTCTGCCGCGCGGTACCGGCCTAGTTGCAGAGACTGCCGGAGCAGCGACGGATAGAGTGTGACCCATTCATCCAGCAGCCGCTCATAGTTGGCGAATGCCATCGACCCGTCGGAGCGGTGGATCAGATCCCTGCGCTGCAGCAAGGTCTGCACGGTGGTCTGTGCGGTACCGGTGCTGACTCGGGCGAATCCGGCGATGTCGCGTCTGCCCTGGTTGATCAGTGCAGGTCTGACGAGCAGGGCCAGGATAACCTGCAGGGACCGCTTGGACCAGAGGCCGGGTCGGGAACGATGATCCTCCGTAGCGCGTGGCCGCCCCGAAATCAGGATGAGGTTCTTCTGCTCGCGCAGGAACGCGTTGCCGGACAGGTCGATCGCGGTGATTTCGAGAGTGCGGCAGGCGTCGATAAGGGACGGCGTGAGGTACGACGTGACGAGCAGAAAACGCTTCTCATGATGCATTCGGGCCGTGGCGGTCACGGCCGCGAGTCGCTCCTGACGGTCAATCGATCGGGCCACCACGACTGGACTGCTGATTCGAGGGTTCAAATCGAATTCAATAATGCCGTGATAGTCAGTGCCGGGCGGCGGCGCATCCACAGAGGTGTCGATGCCCGAAGCTGCGCTGAACGCGTGCGCGGCCGCCTCGACGAGTGGATCGAGCTCAACACTTGATGAAGTCATCGGATATTCTCGTTCAGTTTTCTCCAGTGTACACGCATCGTGAACAAATGAAAAATTTGAACAACAAGAGATGAGGGATGCTGTCCAGGATCGCTCGTCGTTCATGCAGCTTGAACGACTGGGAAAACTGAACAGCCCGGTGCAGGCACGCGACCTGTTTGCCCAACAAGCCAGATGAACTGGCGGCGGCGGGAGGTTGGCCCCGTTCCCGATCTTTAATTTGACATAACGCTTTTTATCACCGGGACTGGTATGTATGAAGCTGTTGCGTGGAAACGGCTGACAATCCGTCCTTGCATGCAATTGTCATACAAAAAATGGTAGCTTTTGCCGTTGCGTTTCTGACGGACGGCTTCCGTGTTCCAACATCTGGATGGTCGCGATATTCCGTTGTCGCTCCGTGGCCCTGTGCTGCTTGATGACGTCGGGTTGCCGCGTTACTGGGCTGCGGTCTGGTCGACGATGTCGTCGTCCCGGCTGGCCGCGTCCACGCATGCAAAAAAGCTCCGGTATCTGGAAAACCTGTATCAGCATGCCGCCGGAATTGGTGGACCGTATGCCTTGGACGACGCGCTGGGAACGCTAAACGACCAGGCATTGGCTGGAATCCTCGAATCGTGGTTCGTCTCGATCCGCAATCAGTCCGCGGTGAGCGGCGCGGACGAAATGCGTTGGCAGACCGGGCTTGAATTCGTCTCGTCGATCGTGACGTGGTTATCGAAAAGTGAGGCATCCAATGACCGGCTGAGGTCGATCGAGCACCGGCTTCACAGGCTTACCGGGCTTTACGGGCAGCTTCACGTTCGCAGGGACAACTCAGTCGAGACGGTGCGCTCGTTGCCGGCCAGCACTGTGGAGGCGCTGTACCTAGTGCTTGCACCGGATTCTCGACAAAATCCGTTTGCGCGCGAGCAGACACGCTGGCGTGTTTTTGTTGCCTTCGTGTTGATGTTGCATCAAGGACTACGACGGGGGGAAGCCTTGCTTCTGCCGGCTGACGCGGTGAAAAGTGGTTACGACCGCCGGCAGCAGCGTACGCGATACTGGCTCAACGTCCAGAACAACGAGTACGAGAATGCGGAGGCTGACCCTCGCTATTCGAAACCGAGCATCAAGAACGCACATTCGGTTCGGCAGGTTCCTGTTAGTGAGCTGACAGCCAGCATCGTGCAACGTTACGTGGATAACTATCGCGGCCGCCCGTCTCATTCCTATTTGCTGAACTCCCAATTCGACACACCTCTGTCGACCGAAACGCTGACCAAGGCGTTCGCGTTGATATCTCGCTGCCTGCCGACCGAAGCACTCGCCGAGTTGAAGGATCGTACTGGCAAAAATGCGATAACGCCTCATGATCTTCGTCACACGAGTGCCGTCGTCAGGTTGCAGCAGTTGCTTGAGCACGGCGACGCGATGGATGAGGCGATCCAGAAGATGCGAACTCTCTTCGGCTGGTCCAAGACCTCCTCGATGCCGTCCCGATATGCGCGCGCAGTGTTTGAGGACAGATTGGCCGGCGTCTGGAATGACGCCTTCGATGATCGGGTTGCGTTGCTTCGCGCGTTGCCCCGCAGGAACTGATATGGAGGAACCGCACAGCTCAGGCTTGTTCCCGGATCCGTCATCTGCCGGCGACATCATCGAGCGGCTCCTGAGGGCATTGCCGGCTCTGCCTCCGGTCGTCCGATATTACGACGACTTTGACGACAAACAGTATTCGATTCGTGATCCGTCCAATACGATGGTCTTCGAACTGGCGATCAATGGCCGAACGATCAGGGTCGACTTCACCCCGTATGAATTAAGGCATGCCCTGCTGCTAAAGCACCTCTTCGTGTATCTCCTGGGTCAGGACCTCACCGTATCTACCGCTGCGAACTACCTGATCTCAGCTACACATCTGCCGCAGAGGGACATCGCTGACATTGTTTGTGCGGGCCCGGTTCAAATAGCGTCCGTCTGGGCGGCGTTGCGCGTGCGTGAGATGCCTGTCTCGGCCTACATCCTGGCAAAGTCGCTGCTTCGGCTTCTGTGCCGCTATCGAATTCAAGGTTGGTCGGACTCCTATAGTTTTTATGTCACCAATTCCCTCCCCTTGCCGGCCCGCGATGCCTACGCGGGCGTCCATTCTGGAGATGTGTTTCTGAGCCTGGATGAGGAAGCCGCGATTGTGCGTCATCTGGACGAGAGCGTTGCGGCGCTCAGGTCATCCGCATCAGTTCCTTACGAGGCGCTTTGCGACACAGGGATGTTGCTGTGCGCCTACCAGTTCGCCATGCGCCCCATCCAGATCGCAATGCTGAGCATGCGAAACGTCCGCATCTGGCACGAAGCTCCGAACGGGTTGCCAACTGTCCATCTGACGTTCCATATGGCCAAACAGCGGAGTGAAGCCAAACGGCGACCGCTTACACGCCGGGTCAAACGTGAGTGGGCACCGGTGTTTGTTGCGCTTGATAAATGGCGACGGCTCGACGGAGCCTCAGGTAACGCGCACTTCTTCAATGTCCAATCGAACTACGAAGCTGGGGCTCGCATCGCTGCGCTGGTGCGCAAGCTGATTGGTTCCGATGATCTCGGAACGTCTACGGATTTACGGCATACAGCAGCCCAACGGCTTGTTGACGCCGGTGCCAGCCACGAGGAACTCGCTGAGTTCATGGGGCATTCGTACGTTCAGACGGGACTGGTGTACTTCCGGACGTCGGCTTCACACGCGGAACGGGTCAACCGCGCGCTTGGCGCGTCGGATGTGTACCGGCGGGTGGCAAGGATCGCGCACGACCGGTTCATCTCCCCGGAAGAGCTCACCCAACTCAAGGGTGATCAGCAGATCGCCGGCGTGCCTCACGGCATTCCGATCGCGGGCATCGGCGGCTGTACATCGGGACAGCCCGCGTGCCCATATAACCCGGTGACATCGTGCTACGGGTGCAGGAAGTTTATGCCCTTGCGTGACAAGGCAATGCACGAGAGTGTGCTGGCCTCAATGCGCGAGGTAGTCGTGTTCTTCGAACAGGGGGCGCGTGGAGACACCCGGTCCCCGACCTATCTCCAGCTACAGCGCACGATCACCGAAATACAGACGGTCATTGATGAGCTGGAAAGCGAGGTCCGATGACGCCCCACTACTCGGCATTCATTGAACTGGGCAAGACCTTTGTCCGTCAAAAAGGGCTGCGCTGGGAGATGCCTCTTGATGAGTCGGGCGTTGCTCTAGACGGCGTGGGATGGAATCTTACGATCATCGCCGGCGAAGTACCGCCACCGAATAACTACCTCCGTGACCTTGGTACGGACGAGAAAGCGCTGGCGATCATCAACCCAGAACGTGCCGAGCTCGAACTTGCACCGCTGCGCAGACAGCCGCTGTCTGGCGCATGGCAGGACGTGATCAAGGCGGCCGTCGCCGAGCAGTTGCTGTTCAGGCGAAACACCACAGGACATGTGTGCAAGCATATCCTCCGCCCGCTGCGCATAGTCGCTACGTGCGTAGACAGGGAGCCGTGGGAATTGACCGTTGATGATCTGCACGTTGCCATCCGCGTCGGCAGGGCTGTCCAGGCTTCGGGAAAACTGGGGGATGCGGTGGTTGGCATCGTCAAGGTCGTGTTCGACGCCCAGCACATCTGTGACGCAGGGCCGTTATACCCGGCACTTGCCGTTCCGCGCATGAAAGTGAAAAGCGCCATCAAGTCAAAACATATGTGGTCGCCGGACGAGCTTCGCAATGATCTCGATGCTCGCAAGCGTGGCGAGCGTCTTCCAGAACGCCGGGCGTTCTGGGAACTGACGCGAATCGTGATGACCGAAAAGCCGCGCACATTCATGGATGATCTGCGGTTTGCGGCGGTGCGCACGCTGATCGTGACGGGCATGCGTGCTGGTGAAGTTGCGCTGCTGCCGGTTGACTGGAAGCGGGAGCGTGCCTATCTGGACGCGAACGGACGACCAGCAGGCGAAGCCGGTGGCATCTCAACATCCCTGATGGTGCGCCACTTCGCAGAAAAGCAACAGGAGGATCAGAGCGACAGCCGGATCCTACGTGAAGAGACGCAGCCTGTGCCAGAGATGTTCCGGACGCTGCGGACAGAGACGCTTGACCACGTCGCCAAGATAACGGAACCGCTGCGCGCGACACTGAAACTGCAATGCGAAACGGGCCGCCTTCTGCCATGGTACCCGGCCGACAGCGTCGTGCCATTCATCGAAATCTACACTCGTCTCATGGGCAACCCATTCTGGTCGAACGTTGAGCGTGACCGCTTCATCGAACGCTATCGGGATGGCTTCGACCCAGCAGTTGTTGCTGATCTGCACGAGTACCAGCATGAGCGCCGACGTAGGGGTGACCTTACGCTTGACATGGCCGTCTACCAGTTCGGCAATCGCCTGAAGACAGCGATGCGCGCAGGCAAGGCCAGCCTGCGATTCCGTCATGGCGACGGCTCGCCGCGGATACCCGCGGAACGGATGGAATGGCATACGACGTATTTGCACGTCGGCGAGCTCGAGGAGCACATCCGGATCGCGACCCCAACGAAGGTGTCCGACATCACGCCTTTGCCGCTGGCAGTTAGCTCCGTTCAGCCGTACGAGCTTCTCTTCGTGCAGCCCAAGCGCTCACTCGCGGAGGAGCGCAATGATGGCCTGTGCGATCTGACGCGATTCATGGCGGTCAGTCGGCCCACTTCCAGGTTTATCCGTCTTGCCCTCGGAGATGACAAGAACATCCCCTCGCTCTTCGAGAAATATGGTCAGACCGACGAAGACCGGACATTAAAGCTTGAATCGCACATGCTTCGTCATCTGCAAAACACTGAACTGTTCCGGCTCGGCGTTGCGGATACGATCATCTCCAAGCGCTTCAACCGCCGCAGCGTCGCGCAGAGCTATGAGTACGATCATCGGAGCCTCGCGGAAGATCTTGACTACGTCGAGATTCCGCAGGACATCGAGATCATGCTGGGCGAGAAAGCCAGCACGGTTGCACGGCTCATCAAGGGCGGCAAGGCCAGTGGCCCGATTGTTGATGCCTTCCGGTATATCCAGTCCACTGAGGGCGATACAGCAGCATACGACTATCTGCGCGCTGAGGCCGACGGATTCCACGCCACGCCGTACGGACACTGCCTGAACTCGTTCACCGTTGATCCTTGCCCAAAGCATCTGGAGTGCTTCGCTGACTGCCGCCATCTCTCGGCAACCGACCTGCCTGAGCACCGGCAGAACCTGATCAGACTCGAGGGCAAATTCAAACAGGCTGTGGAGACAATCAGGGCACGGCCGTCGACGAGCATTGGATCGCAAAACCAGCTTGAGCATGCCGAAAAGCGGCTGGCGGGCGTACAGAAGCTGCTTGCTACACCTCCTGGCGAACACCCTTATCCTGACGGCGTCGACCTCTCGGTGGCGCCGCAACGCGGAGTACTTGATGACTGAGCCCAGTGAGACGACATCGGCTGGCGACGAGCCGATGCGTGAGATCCTTGAAACGCTGCTGGCCAATGACGAAGACATTACGGCTCGCGCGGTCGCGCGGCTGCACCCGTCCATCAACGCGGCGTCGTCGATCACACGTAACGGGTCCCGAAGCAAACTGCTCGCTGAATATCAACAACGGCAGACCGAATACCGGCGTTGGCGAGGCCGCGTTGCGAAACGGTCCGGTACCGACACTGCGGCCTCGCTCGCCGACAAGGACATCCGGATCGCTGAACTCGAAGCCACGGTGCAACTACTAACCGCTTCCCACCTTGCAATGTTGCGCGCCGTCGGCGAACTCGGTGGCTTCAGCAAATGGGCCAGGTTCTATGAACAATATCGCGAGGCACGGGACAAACTTGCGGAGCTTGGCTCAATACCTGAAGCGACAGTATCTCCAATGCCGGCGGACAGCCCGAAGCATCGCAGCGAAACAAAATGTCGATGACTGTCTGGTTGGCGTGACAATGTACGCATGATCCTCTCAGCCACGAAATGGCTGCGGTTCTGCGGTGGAAGCCGCCTCTCTCCCGAAAGGAGTATCACATGTCCTATTGCCCCTTCTTCCAAACACTGCACGATGAAACGCGCCCGGTGGGCAATCTCGGCAGGGGAACTCACTACTCTGTCCTACGGGCACCGGTCTGGCACGACGAGTCCATGAACAGGCTCGAACGTTGCGCGTTCCTCGACTTCGCCATCATCTGGGATGAGGATCACGACGATCGCGTGATTGACGCGATTATGGTTCTCTACATCAGTGGCCTGCTCGCGCCGGTACGGTATATCGGCGAGCGGAAAGGCACGCTCTCGGTGCTCCTGGCCCCCGATGTTGTGGGCAATTGGGCTCCCGAAACCTTGCAGCAGTATCGCGACGACATCAACGACATCTGCCAGTGCCTGGAAGACCCATGGTCGGCGACAGTCGATAGCACTGACGGCCACGAACATTCGATCATCCACAGTTCGGCCGAGAACGTCGCTACGTATCTCAAGAACATCGACATGCTGTGGGAATTGGGGGTGAAGTCAAAGATGTATCCTGCGCCGGCGGGAGCGCAACACTGAGGTTGGCAATATCCCGTTGCTAAGATCAATCCCGTTGCGTCCTCGGATGAGTATCAACGCAACAAATGCTCGGAGGACGGTCACGCAACAGGAAACACTTGAAAAAGTGGATATCCTGTGGATAAGTCGGCCGCCTTACCCGTTGAAATATAGCCAAACCTTAAAAACCAAACCGACGCAACACCACGCCATAGGTGCCAAGAATCAACTTTTTGGGGTCAGATCATTTAGTGCTTTCAGATCCGTCTTGGCCAGCGCGACGGTCGGTATGCCATTCCAGTTCATCCGGGTCCCGGCGATTCATGTCGTTCGCCGCGCCAGGATGGTTGACCGGTCGCCGATGCGGGTGCCGGGGGTCAGCGTTGCCGGATGTCCCCTCGAGGACCCATCCCGGTCATCCAGTCCCACCTGGTCATCCGCTGGGTCCGGGACGGGCCCATTCGTCGCGCGCAGCGCCGCCAACGAATCGCGGTATTTGCGTCGGGAACGAACGAAAACCGCGGCAGCGGCGTCCGCCAATATCACCGTTTATAATCCGCCCATCGAACGGGCGTTCTATCAAATTGCCGACTCTCAGGTTCTGGCAGGCCCTCGGAATGGCCAGAACCTTTCAGCCGGCTCAAGTTGAGCCGGCTTTTTTTCGTGTTCAACGAATGCGAGCACGCCACCCCCAAATTACTGAGCGTCATAAAAGTATTGCAAAAAGTGATGTGACGTGGAACCGTTTCCACCGATATTCTGCCACCGCAGCGCCGGTTTCACCGTGTTCGGTCAGCCAGAACCTGAGAGAAAGCCGAGGATGAAAAGCCAACGGTCGGCGCTGCACCCCGGCTGGTTGATTATTGCCTTTATTTGCGTCGGATCCCGCGCTTATGCCTGCCCGACCGACGCTGGGAGCAAGGCGTCGACATGCGTGTACGTTCGGGTGCTGGCGTCCAGTGGCAAGTTGCCTTTCTGTCGACTATCTTTCCATCATCAACGGCTCAGATAGACCGCACTATTCGCAGCTCGACGAATATTTGCAGACAGTCATCCAAGATATCGGTAGCTGAAAAAGAAAACACGCCGTTGTTGCGTTTGGTGCGCTCGTTGGACGCAGTCCTTGATACCGGCATCGATGCGCAGGTTTGCCGCAGTTAGATGCGCTCATTCAAAGGAGCGTCTCGTGCCAAAAACCCTTTCCGTTGTTCCCCTCATCGCGTTGTGCCTGTCCACGCTCGCGTGGGCCGATCCCGATACATTGCTGGGGACATGGCGTCTGAAATCATTCGTGCGCGAAGTTGTCGGGACAAACGAGCGATACAACCAGCTGGGCGAACAGCCTGACGGCTATCTCACCTACTCGCCAGACGGTCGCATGGTCGCGCTGTTCGTGTCTGGCGACCGGCCGCAGCCGCAGGGTGAACCCTCCGACGAAGAGCGAGTCAAGCTCCACAAATCGATGCTTGCATACGGTGGAACGTATAGCGTGGCGCCAGGCAAGGTCGTGCATCATATCGACATCGAATGGGACGGCAGGCGGATCGGAACCGACCAGGTGCGCTTTTACACCGTCAATGGCGATACGCTCTCCATCAGGACCGAGCCCAACAAAAGTCCGGTCGATGGTCGCGAGGGAGTCGGCATCCTGATCTTCGAGCGAGTGAAGAGCGCGCAGCCGCAGTGAGTGGTTAACATCAATGCGGCTGGTCGCAGTAATTGTCGATCCGCGCGATGCTGCCTCACGCAATGCGGACATCATCTGGGGACTTTAGAGCATGCTCGAGCACAACAGCTCAATGCCGATCGACGCCTATATCTGTGGGTAGTGAAGCAAATGAAGGCAGCACCCAGCGGCCCTGTTACGTCGATCAACCAAGACAGAAACGGGATGGCGAAGAGGCTGTGCTGTTTCAGTCCGACTGCGATCTTATGCCGCCAGAGCGCGACCGTCTCCGCGAGTCCCGCCACCGCACAGAACACGCTGCGGCTGGTTCAAGGTCTGGCAGCGACTGCCGCTAGAGTCCTGCCTTTCGGCCTGGTGGGCAAGCTAACTCACCAGGCAAGCGAGCGCCGAAGGACACCCTGTTGCCCGTTCATACCGCCTGAAAACCGTTTGAACATATCGGCCCACTCAATGCCCTCACCCGATTTCTGCCGGAATGTTTGGCCTGATACAGCGCCCCGTCAGCTGCACCCACAATGCTCTGGGTCCCGTCGCTGCGACGCGCACGGCTACAGGCGACACCGACGCTCGCGGTCACGCATCCATACGGACTGGTCGCGTGACGGATTGCAAGGTCACTGATCCTGCCGCGGATAGCCTCGGCGATCATGAGCGCTCCCGCCTCATCTGTGTCTGGCAGTACGACAACGAATTCCTCGCCGCCGTAGCGCGCTGCACTATCACCCGGTCGGCGGATAGTATCTCTAATGCAACGTGCGACCGCTGCGAGCGCGTCATCGCCTGCCTGATGCCCCTGGCTGTCGTTATAGGCCTTGAAGAAATCGAGATCGATGAACAGCAGCGACATAACGCCGTCAGTGCGCGCCGCGCGACGCCATTCGCGCGCAAGAATTTCATCGAATGTGCGGCGGTTATACAGTCCCGTCAGTCCGTCGGTGCGCGCAAGTTTCTGCAGCTCGGCCTGGACGCGCATGCGTTCGCGATGCTGCCGGCCCAGCAGGACGCACAGGACAATAAATGCCGCGCCAAAGACGGTCATCACCGCGCCAATCCTGATTGCTCTCGCTCGCCACGCCGCATAGATATCGCTTTCTGCCTCGGCCACCATCACGATCAGCGGCAGGTTGGGAAAATTCCTGAACGCATAGAGTCGACGCACCCCATCGATCGATGAGGTCTCGGTGAAGCTGCCAACCGGCGCGGTCTGGAACTGATGAAAGGTGCTGGCCTTGCTGATGTCACGTCCGGTGATCCTGGGGTCGTACGGCTGACGCATGATCATGATGCCGTCCCGACCGATCAGCGACACGGCGCCGTGTGCGCCAAGCGACAGGTCGCCGAAAAGCGACCGGAAATAACTCAGGTCAACAGCGATCACCACCACGCCTGCGAATGACCCATCCGGGTTCGAGATACGCCGGCTCAATGCGATGGTCGGCTTGCCGTCACGCAACCTCGACCGAAACGGGTCGCTCACGTAGAGGCCAAGATCAGGCCTGTCCCGATGGACCGTGAAGTACGGCATATCGGAAAAATTGCCGGGGTGAGGCGTATCCCCGGCCGCGTCCAGAATGATCCTGCCGGCCGCATCGAGTACCAGCATCCCGGTCAGGTATCGCGCCGTGGCTGCCCGGTCGAACAGTGCCATGCGCTGGAGATGGACGGATGAGCCCCGTATTTCCGGGTCGCGCAGTCCGTCGATGGCCGCCTGCAAGGACAGATCGTACAGTTCGAAGTTGCGCTCAATGTCCCGTTCGGCCAGCAGTGCGAGATTGCTCGAAGTCTCTCGCGCACGGTTTAACGCGTCGGCGCGCGCCTGATACAGGATCGCCGCGCACACCCCGGTCATACAGAGAACGACCAGCAATCCCACGCAGAACAATACGCGAGGACCGCCCAGGTCAAATCGCGACGGGCGCAGCAGACGCCTGCCGGTCCGTGTTTCCTGTGTTCCAGTCACTGCTTTATCGTCCTCGCCTGTTCGACTCTGTGCATGCTTGCGAACCGTGCGGTGCGCCCAAAGATCATGGCCAACGTTTTCGGCACCCGGTGGAAGCGTTCGCCGTTTCCGCTACAGAGTCCGTCTGCTCGCGCAGTCCATGCAACCCGAGCAGCCGATAGAGGGTTACCCGCGATATCCCAAGCTCGCGGGCTGCGTCGACGTAGCGGCCACGGTGACGAAGCAGCGCCTGCTCGATTGCCTGTCGCTCCGCGATCTCGCGTACCCGGTCGAGTGTCATAACACCCCTGCTGATCAGGTGATCGAGTTCGAGATCCGCCGCCGATATATGGCGCCCTTCTGTCATGACGACCGCGCGTTGCACACGGTTGCCAAGCTCACGCACATTGCCCGGCCAGGGATAACGCGCGATCGCCTGCAGGGCGTCGGGTGCAAAGCCGTGTATCTTGCGTTTCGCATCCGGACGAAACCGGTCGAGCATGTGGTGAGCCAGCAGTTCGATGTCGTCACTGCGTTCGCGAAGCGGCGGCACTTCAAGATGAAGGACGCACAACCGGTGAAAGAGATCCTCGCGGAAGCGTGCGTCCCTGACGGCGGCCTGAAGATCTACATGTGTTGCCGAAATGACACGAACATTGACTTCGATCGACTCGTGACCGCCCAACCGGTCAACCGTTCGCTCTTGCAGAAATCTCAACAGGCTCGCCTGGCTCTCCAGCGGCAGATCGCCGATCTCGTCCAGAAAAAGCGTGCCGCCATTAGCCGACTCGATGCGGCCCACGCGGCGCTGGTTGGCGCCCGTGAACGCGCCCCGCTCATGACCAAACAGTTCCGACTGGATGAGTTCACGAGGGATCGCACCGCAATTGATCGCGACAAATGGCCGGGCATGACGGCCGGAGCGGCGATGAATGGCCGCCGCCGTCAGTTCCTTGCCCGTGCCGGATTCACCCGCGATAAACACGGGAGCGTCCGTCATCGCCACCTTGCGAATGGCCCGAAACAGACCGTGCATGGCTTCGCATGCACCGACCATCTCTCCCTCGGCGACCGCGGCGACGGCAGGCATCACACGCGGCTCCGCCAACCCGAGCATGCCGTACGCGTGGCCGACCGCCCGGGCGACGCGCGATGCCGTGGGCGGTTGCGTTACGTAATCAGAACAGTACCCGTGTATGAGCCGACGCAGTTCGGGATCGTCATGGAGCTGTCCCTGTCCGACGACCGCGATCCAGCCAATTGATGCGATCGACAATGACCGCTCGAGCAATGCGCTATCGCGGATCGCGAACGCTGGCCTGAGATCGACCACCCCACCCGCCACGGCGCCACCGGACTCAAGCGTCGAAACCTGCTTCGACGTCGATACCACATTCACGTCCCAGCCCTGCTCGCCGAGCTCGTGAATCCACCCGTCCACGGGCCTGGCCGTCAGATAGACGAGTGATCGCGCATCCATTCCCGAACTCCCTCACCTGCAGTACGTCTTTCAACATGAAGATCTGAACTGCGAACCGGCTGAAAGCCCCTGTTGTCACGGCCGCTATCAGAAGAGGTAGAAAGAATTACAACCTCACCAGGGACGTCAGAGGGGACAGCTGGCCGCACATCGACATTGAGCCGCTTCGGTACATCGTTCATACACCAGTTCCTGGAAGCGGCCCGCTTCACGGTCCGCCGTTGTCTTCGCGCCAAAGGCCCGATGTACGACAACGACCCGGTTCACGCGCCGGCATCGAAATAGTTGTTGCTCCGTCTTCACTTCACACTCTCTCAGGCTTGCACAGCTAGCGTCGTGGATTTTTTGACCTGCTAACGACTGTTCTGTTTACGGCACACGCATGCAAAGGTATGAGCCATATAAACCCGCGTACCTGCAGACAATTGTGCGATGCACCAATAGAGCGCGAATTCTAATATCTCTGCAAATGGGAAAGGAAACGATTTCGGCGCAGCGTTTACCCGGATTGCGCAGATTCCCTTGGAACCGGAGTGAATGGAATCGCTTCCACGTGCCTGGTCGCGCTGACACTCGACGAGATGATGGTGTTCGAGCTTTTCAAACGTGTGCGCTTTTCGAGGCGCAATTGTGATGCGCCCATTTGTTGCGCGAACAGAATTGGTGGACCCGATTGCGCTGTCCTGCTTCGAGACGAGATGAACGAACTGCGATAAGCAATCCGAATAATTGGCGAATCCATTGCGCATCATCTGCATTCAAGCTGCATGTCCGGATCGTTGAGATGCTACGAACGCGCAGGATTGAGTCACACTCAGGGATGCATACGTGTGTTGGCCAAATGGACTTATCGGGAGGACGCGTCGTGAGAACACGTTCCAGACTGTACATCTGTCTGCCGCTGGCTGTCTTCGTTGTGCTGTGTAGCCTTGGCGTGCCCGGCATGGCGGTTGCACTGGCGTGGATGACCGTTGGCATGATCGCCATTGGCCATCGTGCGTTCGACAGTTTCCCCGAAGTAGCCCCCGATGCCCGCTGGCGCACAGGCTATCGTGTAGCCGTCGTTCACTTCTACCATATTGCCTGGTGGCCATGGTACAAGCGTTTCAGCCTCGCACGCCGCTACCTGCAGATGCGCCGACGATTTGCGGGATCGTCGCGACCTGCCGACAAAGGCTCGGTCGCCTCTCGCCGCCGGCCCACGAATCGGCGTCACTCCGCGAGCGATCACGAGCCGGACGGCTACTAGCCGCGCGTGCCGGTGCCATAGCCAGAGAGGCTGCGATCGGACCGTCGCCGTGAGTTGCGCTGCGGCTCAGGGACACCTATTGCCGGCGGAGTTCATGACCCGCATAGATGGCCACGAAGACGCCAATGAGCAGCGACGCCACCGCCAGCGGCTCGTCCAGTTGACTGGCGGAAGCGGACAACCTTGCGTCGCACCAGAGCGCGACCCCGACCGCTGAGAGCAGCAAGCCCAGCGCGATTCCCCAGATTGGCCCCGCCGTACTGGCACTCGTTTGGTGTGAGAGCTTCATGTTTTTCTCCTACCCTGTGCTGCTTTCAGCCGCGGCCAACGCAGCCGGTCCGTCAACATGACTGCGTGACGCGTCCTTGCATCCAATTCACTCACCCGTCTGCCACAAAGGCGTCACATAAACAGTGCTACATGTGCAATGGGGGCAGACCAATTGTCTGCATCCCCGGATTGACAGCCCTATTGCACCATAGAATACTGATTTCAATAATACGGTATATACCGTTTCAATAATAATCACCATCAGGACATCTGGAATGGTGCCCTGGGTACGGATCGCGGAGGCTGAATGTCAGACAAACACCTCTCCAGCCAGTTCGATGCTGCACTGAACCTGCTTTCTTCCAGACTGCTTGAGATGGGCGGTCTGGTTGAGTCACAGATCGCGGCGACGCTCGAGTTGCTGAACGCGTTCGATGAGACCGTCGCGGGGAACATACGAGACAACGAGCGACGACTCAACCGGATGGAAATCGAGATCGACGACGAGCTCAATAACGTTATTGCCCGCCGTCAGCCCACTGCCCGCGATCTGCGGTTGTTGATGGCCGCCTCCAAATGCGTCACCAACCTCGAGCGCGCGGGCGACGAAGCCCGAAAGATCGCGAAGCGGCTGGCCAGAATTGATGAAAGCGGCACCGCCGCCACCGTACAGGTTGTCGAACTGAAAAACGCAGGGGAAATGGCCCTGACGATCCTGCATCGTGCGCTCGATGCATTTGCAAGGATGGACACGGCTGCCGCTGTCCAGATCATGCAGGACGACCGCGCAATCGATACCGAATTCGGCGCCTTTGTCCAACGCCTCATCGGGGACATGAACGAAGCACCCAGGACCATCTCGACGGGCCTTGACTACCTCTTCGTCGCGAAAGCCTTCGAACGTATCGGTGACCACGCAGTGAACATTGCTGAATTTGTGATCTACATCGTTAAAGGCCGGGACGTCCGGCATCTTGCGTTCGACAGGCTTGAAGCCGAGGTTCTGCGCAACTGATCTCGCGTGAAGTCTCCCGCGTTATCGCGGAAGACTCAATCAATCGCCGTCAGCGGCTGCCAATGCTTTCGTGACCAGATCGACGATGCCGCGCGTTGGCACGCTCGACGACAGCGTCGCCACCTTGGTCGGCGCGAACCAGCGGCATCGCGCAATCTCGTTTATGGGTTCTGCTTCAGCATCGGCCGGTACTTCTGCGAGGAACACGTGATGATGGGTGCTCAATCCCCCGAACTGGAACAGGTAGACCACTTCCCTCGCGGCAAGACCCGTTTCCTCTTCGAGCTCACGCCGCGCAGCGTCCACCGGCGCTTCGTCGCGCCTGATCCTGCCGCCCGGTAATGCCCATCTTGCACGGGCTCTGGCGACCAGCAGGATGCGGCCGTCACGAATACACAAAACGGTTGCCCGGTTTTTCATGCGCTATTTGGACGTTTTTTCGATCTGTAGGCGTGTCACAACAGGGATTGTCCACGTTCCCGGCGGATATGTCACATAAATGTCACAATTCGCTTTTGTCGACTTTCGCATCTGACCCATCGTGATTGGAAACTGGGAAATTCTCTCGCGTCTGCTGATCGCAGCCCTCCTCGGCAGCGTCATCGGGTTTGAGCGCGAACGGCTAAACTGGGCGGCCGGGCTACGCACGCACATGCTGGTCTGCATGGGCTCCGCGCTGATCATGCTGGTGTCTGCGTTTGGCTTTGCGGACGTGCTGGGGCAGAAGAACGTCGTGCTCGACCCATCGCGGATTGCGGCACAGGTCGTCTCAGGGATCGGTTTTCTCGGCGCCGGTTCTATCCTGCTGCGTGGTGAGATCGTGCGGGGGCTGACGACGGCAGCGAGTCTCTGGTCAGTTGCTGGCGTTGGTCTCGCGGTAGGTGGCGGCATGTACACGGCAGCGATCGGCGCGACGGCCATCATGCTGATCATCCTGGCGGGAGTAAAACCCCTTGAACGGCGCTTCATCTCTGTGAAGCAGCAACGAAACGTCCAGTTGCTGGTAGAGCGTGGCGCGGTGTCGCTGGACACGCTGGTCAATACCCTCGGTTCAGGCACCGTGCGGGTCAAGCAGTTTATCGTCCAGCAGTCTGAAGACGATCCGGAATTTGATGATATCCAGATCGCGCTATCGCGCGTGACGGAGACCGAGTTTGCCGCGATCTGCGGGAGGCTCGAATCCATGTCGGGCGTGCGTAACTGCCGGCGTGGTCAGTAACAGGAAGACGAGTCATGAACCAGACGTACGAGTACAACGGATATACCCTGCAGATCGCCATCGAGTCTGATTTCCAGACCCGCAAGGACGCACATGTCGCAAGAACGCCAGGTTATGTGGCCGTCGTGAGAATCTGCGAACCCGGCACGCGGCTCTCGCGCATTTCGCCGCTCCGATTTGTCGAAAAGGCCGGACACCCTTTCGTCAGTGAATCCGATGCGCTCAACGGTGGTTACCACGCAGCGCGCACGCTCGTCGATGATCTGTCACAACGAGATATTCATTAACCGGACAATGCACCGGATCATCTGGGCGCAGGTGTCGATCTCGCGCAGCATGGTGATTGCACCGACGTGATCCACGTTTTACTCCACGTGCTGAACGCGGCCGTGGACTCAAGCATGGAGCGCGGGGCATCTATTGAACACCGTGCCAGTCAAGTAGTTACTCATTGAGGCTATCAACACACTGAGCAGATGCGCGCCGATTGTCTTCGAACTGCACAAATTTTGCGCTCTCAGGGTCAGCTCATCCCACTTCGACAATTCCGGGCAAATGCATGCCCTGAATCCGCCAGCGATGGGCGAATTGCCTAAACATGAACCGGCAAGCAGATGGTAAACAGCAACGGACAATTGCACGAAAATGAAGGTCTCCCCTAACCTCCATTTAATCTGACGGCGCGCCCGATTAAGCAGCAATTGGTCCGCAGCGAATCAGAGCTCGCCCTGGTTCCCAAGCCGCTATCGCTACGGGATCGGATGGGAAAAAGTCATGCGCCGATATCGCGCATGACTTCCCAACAGTGATATCGCGCGTTTAGCGCGTTCGTAGCTGGCAAAACCCGCCGCCAGCGCGCCCTCGGATGGCATCTACGAAGATACACGAAGGCGATGAAATTTTAAATAGTGGGATCGCTTCCATTCGTGATTTTTATTTCGAAGCGATTTATTTCACTTCGCGAATACGTGATGCGGAGTCTCGATTTTGTGAGGCTTGTCCGCCGAAACATTAATTAGATATCCATATTACAAATATTATAAATTGATTTATGTCGAATCATACGGGTCAACGTATTGCGTTGGAGATAAGGTCCGGGGCATCGCCGCTAGTTCGATGTTTTCCACACGGAATTCACGAGCCGCGCTAATCCGCTCGTTGCCCCGACAAGATCGCAAGATCAAACGCTAATGGTTTCAAAGCTGCACTTCAAGGCGATGCTAAAAACGCAAAGTATGCGTTACACGAAGTAGACGATACGGCGCATAACGGAGGGACTTACGTAGCCTACCTTCTCCCTGCCTGAACCGTGTCGACTAATTCGTCGAAGCGGGTTCGTGATCCTGCGCCTCCCATCAGTCGGCGTAGCGACATCATCTGTACTCGATCAGATCATCCGACTTCTTCATATTTACGGCAGCCGCCTATTTAACTACACTGCAAGTACCAGCATACGAGGTTGGCTTTATCAGGCCGGCCACAAAAGCACTGCCTTCGACAGTGCTTTACCTTGCCCAATGTCGCAACTTTCCCACTGAAGGAACTGGAGGTCTTCGCTGCTTGATATGCCGCTTGCGATTGCGTTTGCCTCTAGAGTGTGCGCGAGTGCTACGATCGCCCGAACAATTGCAGCACGTCCGCGATGACACGCCACGCCCTTAACTAAACTCGGGTGAATCTTGATTCGATCTGGTTTCAGCGCGTAAAGATCCGAAAGGGAAAATCGTTCGAGACCGAAGTCCGCCAGGGTAATCGACAGGCCCCGCGCCTGCATCACGCGAGCAGCTCGCCGACGTCGATCAAGCATCGAACCGCTAAGCTGCAGATCGAGCGTGTCTTCCCGCACTCCAGCTGCGTCGAGGCAACCTATGACGGTTTCGACAAGTTGCTCGTCGGTCAGATGAGGCGATAGAAATTGAAATGAGACACGTGGAATCGCCACTTTCCCACACCCATGCCAGTTCGATGCGAGCGTGCACGCCCAGCGGAACGCCAACATGTCCAGCGATTGAAGCAGATTCGCGTCGTCAGTAATAGCAAAGACCTCGTCATGTCGAAGACTGCCTTCGCGGGTTGGCCATGTAGGTTGAATCTCTACGCTCATGATAGCGCCCGATGCAAGATCAATTTGCGATTGAGCGTAAACCGCGACTGAACCTGTCCTAACCGCAGTTTTAAGATCGTGACAGATTCCCTGCTTGCGATCGTGGCTTCCGGATTGGTCGACTCGATTTCTCATTAAGCCAACCTCTTGCCAGCATTCGTTCTCGCACGATTCGTCGACATGTTGCCTCTCATCTCGTCATGTTTGTAGAGAACGCCCCTACCCCGGAACATCGATTGGAAGAAACGGACCGCAGCATCGCCCGTGAGCAACACAACTATTTCGGCGATGTGTTTCGCACAGAGGGATGCCAGACTGGGTTCCGTGATGCATCCATTATTCTTCACCAACATCTTCACAATGCTTGCGACTTCGCGGCACACAGCAATCTCCTGTGCCCTGCATCCTGGACACGGACGTCTCCCGGCTGCTGAGGCCGCGCCTGGTAGCGGATGACTAACCCGCTTTGCGTTAGCGCTCACCGGCGCCTTGCTTTGATCAAACCATTGGATTGATCGACGACGGCGTGGAACTGGACAGGACATTGAACCTGCGAGGAGCGCCCTTGGCGAAACTAGTGCGTCGTGCACATATTGGCGGATCAAGGTGCCCGCCGGCACATCCTCGAGTTCGATCAGGCACGAGATGACATGATGTGCGCAGGCCGGCAACGCCATCCAGAGCGGTTGCTCAAGACGAACGTTATCCCTGACCACGAGCAACCAATCCCGTTGTGCACGACCTGCAGCCAGACAGACCGGACACATACACCCGCGTTCGACCCGATTGCACCATATCGCGTGCTGATGGTCGCCGACAGGCAAAACCGCGTTGACCACGGTATTGCGGAGGTTCCGTGCCATATGTCGCGACCCGTCTGCCACGTCTGCGAGTGCAATAAGATCAACCGCCTGGCGTTTCAGTGCTTTAGCGAGAACGGGTCGCAGAAAAGGATCCGCTTTTTCTGTCAATAACTCCGCGTGGCAGAAGCTCAACTCTGAGCCGTACAAGTCTTGAGCCCGAATCCTTCGATTTTGCAGGTCGCACAGCAGCCGCGAAAAGATTCGCCCCTGTAGGCGATGCACAAACGCGCACACCGGACAGCGCGTCGACGCGCCGAACAGGATGTCCTGGACCAGTTCGTCATGAAGTCGCGCACGCGTCAGAAGATCTTCAAGCTGCGCGTCTGCCGCACTCTTGCACGCCTGGACCAATTCCTGAACCGGACTGTGAAGTTCGCTTAGCAACTGGTCATGCGCCGCGCAACATCCCATGTTCTTCAACAGCGCATCGGTCAGACCGGCCTGCATCCTGCGGTCTGATCCGAGACGCCCCACATAGCGGCTTCCCGCCTCTGCCAGTTGAGCACTTACGGTCCAAGGAGCCAGTTGCTGGCCCTGGACGCTGTCAGGCCTCGTATCAAGGCGGGCGTCCGCGAAGTATTCACGCTGCCTGTTCATTCCCGGAGATCATCGGATATTCCAGCAGTGGTACCTGCAGCCCTTCCAGTTGAAGCATTGTGAGCAAGACGCTCACGAGAGTGGTACCGTGAACCCGTCGCCCATTTGAGGCCAGCAACATGAAACTGCCGTCACCAAATCCAAACACGGTGACATGCCCCAGCGCAGAAAACGCTCGCTCGCAGATGCTGTCGTCATGGCACGCCGGCATAAGATGTTTGTTATACGTCGCTGATGATCGAGATGCCTCTATTGCCTCAGGACAATCCCGCTCTCCCTCTTGTTGTAACTCCGAGATCGTCCTCAATCCTATGATCTGCCTTGACATAGCTTCTCCGTAAGAGTGATTGACTACTGTCTTCAAGGGGCATGCGTGGCCATGACGCCTATTTCACACGCGTGGTTTGTCGCGTCAGAAAATGACGCGAGGCGATAGGCGCAAACAGATACAAGGTGCAAAACGGAGGACAGATGAAAGGAGGGAGGTCGCCAGAACGGAGCGTTATCGCTTTCTGCCGACCAGTCAAACGTCGAGCGATGTGTGCGAAGGAGATCATGATTTCTGCCTACTGTTTAAAGGTTACACGCGCAGCATGGCGCGAGAAACAGTAGGCATCATCAGCCGAAGGACCCGGCGATTAAGGAGAATGCCATCTCCTGTGAACAGGATACTGCCGCTAGCAATCGGACGCAAGTGGAGAGTCGCAGGCAGACTCGCCGCGAACGAGCGCTACCGAGACGGTGGCTAATGCGATCCTTCCTGCAACGAATCCCTGGCGAATACGTCCTTCCAGTAGTCTCAGCCGGTTTGACGTCGCAAACGCAGATGGTAGACTTTGAACTGGAGATGGCATTCTCCGTTAACCGCTCTTCAATGAGCCGATGATGCCTGCAAACGCCTGTGCGACGGGCCCGCATTAGATGAGCCGGAACTGTCGCATTCGTTACGCTCCATCATGAGGCTCTCCGCATGTACCCTTCTATCCTTGCAGTTGCAATCGGCGGCGCTCTTGGTTCACTTTTCCGGTGGTTCCTTGGCCTGCGCCTGAACGCACTGTTTCCTGATCTCCCGCTTGGCACTTTCGCAGCAAACGTCATCGCCGGGTACATCATCGGCGTGGCAATTGCATTCTTTGCGCGTCAGCCCGAGATTCCAGCGGAATGGCGGCTATTCGTGATTACCGGCCTGATGGGTGGACTTTCGACATTCTCGACCTTTTCTGCCGAAGTCGTTGCAGACCTTCAGCAGGGCAAACTCGCATGGGCTGCGGGGGAAATTGTCATCCATGTCTCGTCGTCGATCCTGATGACAATACTTGGCATTGCAACAGTCACGGTGTTGACGCGATTCGCTCTGGTTTGATGAGTCATACAGTCGTCGTCAGCGGCTTGTGATCCCCGGATGCAGGTCTGCCAAACGCAACATGCTAAGGCCCGGTCAGTTCCGGATGCAGGCGCAGGTGCAACGTCACGAGCCAAAGCTTGGGACAGTTCTTCTTCACGGATCTAATCCGGTTTTGCGATTCATCGCGTGTGAGAAACCCTCCCTTTTCCGCAACCGCAAATGCGCGCTGGGCGTCGATCAGTAGCCACTCGGACGCAAGGACGGTCGTGACTGCACCAAAGATTCCAAACTCGACAGGTGACGCGTCGAATGAAAAGATATGCAGCACCGAGGAAAGGATGAAAGCGAGACCTTCAGTCACCATCAACGCAACGGCAAATACCGTCAATCTCGCAAGCAACCGCGTCTGCTTGTCACGCTTCATATGGCGTACATCAAGTACAAAAGCCTGGCGTTCATTGACTGCTGCGTGGCATCAGTCGTGCGTTCGCGCCGGGGGCGATCCCGGATTCACTGCGTACCTGCCCGGGGGCCGACGGTAGCCACCAGGCAGGCCCCCTTTCGAAAGCACCCACTGCCAGAGCTGAAGATCGCGCGCCCGGAAAATGCCTGCACACGACAGCAGATAGTAGCGCCACATCCGATGGAATCGCTCGCCCATGGTGTCAGCAAAACGCGGCCACGACTGCTCGAAGTTCTGGTGCCAGGCCATCAATGTGCTGTCGTAATCGGCGCCGAAGTTGTGGAGGTCCTCCACGACAAACAGTCCAGATACCGCGTCGCCGACATTTCCGACAGAAGGGATCTCGCCATTCGGAAAAATGTATCGGTCGAGCCACGGATCGGGTGTCGATGTCCGCAGATTTTTTCCGATGGTATGCAGCAGGAACAGCCCGTCCTCCTTCAGACACCGATGAGCCACCTCCATATACGCCCGATAATTTTTCGAACCGACATGCTCGAACATGCCAACGCTTGCGATGCGATCGAAAGGCTCGTCCAGCTTGCGGTAATCCTGAACGCGGATATCAACTGGCAGTCCCGCGTATCTTCCTGCAGCCCATCCGGCCTGTTCGCGAGAGACCGTGACACCTACGCATTCGACGCCGTAAAACTCGGCAGCAAACCCCATCAGGCTGCCCCACCCGCATCCAATATCAAGCAGGCGCATGCCTCGCTTGAGGTCAAGCTTGCGACAGATCAGATCGAGCTTGTCTTCCTGCGCCGCTTTCAATGTGCTGGCCCCGGCCGACCAGTATCCACAACTGTAGGTCATGCGCTCGTCGAGCATTGCCTCATAAAACGCGTTACCGATGTCATAGTGCACCTGCCCGACTTGCCATGCGCGCCTCGCGGTCTGCCGGTTCAGGAGTCGGGCACGCAAGGTATAAAGCAGAAGTCGTGAGGGATGCAGTTTCTCATCGAGATGCGCTCCCATGACACGCGCGAAGAACTGGTCGACGGCGTCACACTCCCATAGGCCGTCCATGTATGCCTCGCCCAATCCAAGGTTACCGAATGCCAGAACGCGCTCGATGACTCGATAGTCTGAAAGCCTGATATCCCACGGACGATCGCCACCGATTTCGACACCCGCCTGCCCGAGCAGCTCAGCAATAAAACGATAACCCCACGGCCGGGTGTCCGAGCTCCGCCGAACGGACGACGGCATATGTCCCTTAGCTCCACATGCTTCCTCGATGTTGTCACTCATAGCGTCTCCGTTCTCTTCGATCGGTCAGATACTCAGTGCTGCTCGTGGCGCCAGCTAACTATCCCCGGACGGGTTCCCTGCCTCTTCGAAAACACATTCACCGACAGTTGGATCCGTCGTATCTTCACCAAAAATTCGCGCATACAGATCCTCGCCGTAACTCGTTTCGAGTGGCTCCCCGGGTGATACCCTGAACGTGCGCTCTCCTCCTTCGCGCCGTTCGGCCCGCAGGAACACGGCGCCCGACTTGACTGCGTCGTAAAGGCCGTGTGCAAACTGGTACATATGGGTTACAAACAAAATTTTCACGCCTCCGTCCAGCAACGCACTCAAGATCTGACGGGCGACTTCAGAACCTTCGCGCTCGTTGGTCGCCGCAAAAGATTCGTTGAAGAAGAAAATCGAGTCGGGTGTGATGTGATCTGCAATCTCGTTCATCCGCACCAGCTCTTCGTCGAACTTGCCGCTGGTCATCGTCGTATCTTCCTCGCGGTTGTAATGGGTGAACTGGCCCACACATACATTGGCGCGAAACGTGGTTGCGCCGACCACCATGCCGGCCTGCATCATCATCTGTGCGAGTCCCACGCTGCGCAGGAACGTGGATTTTCCGCCCTCGTTCGCGCCGGTGATGATCACCAGATCTGCGTCATTTGCCTCAAGATCGTTTGGCACCACACGGCCGTCGAGTCGTAAGGCAAGACATACATCATATAGATCTTTGAATGTATGCTGTCGCTCACCGAGCGGCGCGGGTTCGGGATAGCAATATATCTGGCCGTTCGCATCGAACACGGCAAGCAGGTTCAGGCATCCGATATAAAAAGCCAGTTCGGTACGCAACATCCTGAAAAAGCTCAGCACATGCTCGGCAGACTGGGACACGGCATCAGCCGCAAGGTTGATCCCTCGGCCTTCAAGTTCGGAGAGCGCGTTCGCACCGGCCTCGTCGCGATCGGCAATATGGAACGTGAGAGACGGCGGCCGTCTTCCGAAAAGGCGCTTCAGGAGATTGCGGTCCTGCTCGCTGGGTTTGCGTAGCACATACTGGATGCCCTTGTTACCGTTGCCCAGTTGTGCGCTAATCAACGTACCATTGCGAAACCTCAACTCCCGCAGATGCTCGTCTAGCGTCTTGAAATATTCGTCCGACAGTTCCTGATGGATCATCGTAAATAAACGTGTAAAGCCTTCCGAATGAAAGCGTCCCGACGTCTGATCCGCCACCGCTCGCAGTTTCACGAGTACGGCGATAAATGTTTCCATCAGTGAGCGGGCACCGCTCAATATCGCGGCGGGGTACCTGGTAAAGGTACTGAAGTAACTCTTCTTCTCGATCTCGATTGCCTCTACGGCGATGCCATACAGTGACCGTACCGTCGTTGCATTGGCGACGCAATCGCGCAGGACATTCTGTCTGAAGAGAATCTGTGCGGGATCGTGAAGACTGCCCATGACGCCTTTTCGCACGACGTCAAACAGGAACGCATCACCCTGAGCCATTGTTGAGAACAGTGTTTTAAGCTCGAGGTCGGCGACCAGCGTGTCGGATCCCCATGGAAGCTCATCGGCGAGATGGAAGTCCTGATCGGGATACATCAGATAGGCTTTCATGCTCGAATCCTTTCTTTTAGTGGTTCATAGGTGAGTCCGTATTGCCTGGCCAGCGTCAGTGCGTAAGAACGACCATCCGCAGGCCGTCTGATGATCTTGAACGTACGTGACGCGAGGGCATCCGGCATCACCTCGCTCAGCATGCTGATCGTCGTCTCACCAAGCGTCGACAGCTCTTCAATAAATGTCACGTATACACAGAGCGCATCGAGGTTCATGATGCGCGTCATCACTTTCCGGCTTAGGAACAGCGCGTCTTTCAGGGAGGTCGAACTGAAAATCTCGTTCATGATGACGATGCTCCTGGGGCTTGCGTGTGCAAGAATCCCGTGAATCCGGAACAGATCGTCATGAAGCTTGCCGCGCATGTTCTTCATATCCTCCTGACGTTCAAAGTGGGTAAATACCCGATCGCAGAGATACAGCTTCGCCTCGCGTCCAGGCACAGCCCATCCCAGGGACGCCAGGTAATGCAACTGGCCGAACGTCCGCGCAAAGGTTGTTTTACCTCCCTGGTTTGGCCCGGTTACGACGATGATCCGCTCGTCCCCTTCCAGGAAGAAGTCGTTGCACACGACTGTCTCGTTTTCGAGCCTGAGCTTTTCAGCGAGTGCGAGATCGAAGCCGTCGGTGCTGTGTATTGCTTTGGACGTTTCGCAGACAACGGGGTAGCAAAAATAGAGGCCGGCTGAACGCAGCCGGGTGACATGTTCGAGGTAAGCGATCAGAAACTGGATCTCGCGGTCAAATCGGGCGATGACAGGATGCAGAAATCCGGCATGTGCGGAGCAATAGGCATCCAGTGGATTGAACACCTCGGGGTAGAGTTGCGCAACGAACTCGAGTACATGAGCCTCGACGTGATTCATTTCCGGATACTCGCGTATATCCACACTGCGGCTCTTCGCCGTTCCCTGTTTGAACTTCTCGAAGGTTTGCTGTACTTCGTCGCCATAGTCGGTCTCACCTGCATACCTGCGTACGGTGACGGCGCTGCCCTTGATCAGAACGCTGTAACGCACCTCACCAAGTTCCGCTCTGAGGCGCGTTTCGTCCGATCGCAACCGCTCAAATGCGGGGTCGAGAACATAAGCTTTCAGATAGTCCAGAAACGAGGTCATGCCCTGTGATTGCGGGACAGCCTTTTCAAGCTCACTCGCGAACTCAGGAAGCGTTGCGCAATACCGCTGTACCGCATCGAGAAAGTAACGCTGCTTTTGCCACTTGTAGTACATCTTTTCGGAGGCTGCGAGTTCCACGCGCATCGCGCGCATCTGTTCCGCAAAACGCGAGACCGCATGAAGAATCTCACTTCTCTCGAGGTCGCGGCTCACGTCATGCCGATAGGCAATCGTCTGCACACTCTCGAGCGGTACATAAAAATAGGGTTTCAGGTTGTAGTCGTCCCTTCCGCGAACCACGGCGTCAATGACCTGATCGAGGTTGAGATCGCCGAAGAAGTCAGGTTGCGTCGCGCGATCAACATCGGAGGCGAGTCGACCATCGTCAAACAGGATGCTCTCAAAGATCATCATTGTTCTCCCTTAGCCATCGCATGTCATACAGACAACGGCTTGCACACCAGTCTGATCACTGGCAGCGACGAGCGCCTCGTGCTGGCGGCCGGGGCTAGGTGAATCGATCAGGTTCCTGATTACGTACCGCGACGCCAAGGCGCATGCCACCGCCGCGACAACACAGATGAGTATCATCAGGTGCGAGGTGTCACGCATTGCGATGTAGCGGAACAGAAGTGCGAGCGGCCGGTCGACAAACCGGTTCATGGTCTCGATACGTGCCCGTTGCGCAGCAGCGTCGTGACGGGTTTCCCGACGCTGCCTGATAACGGACAACAGTTCGGCGCCCGTCATTTGCGACCTCCCAGGATCGTGCGGCATAAGCGAACGCAACTGGTGCGTGCTGCTTCTGACGGCGCAAATGCGGAGCGAACGCGGGAGCCATGGCTATGCGACGACGTCGCCATAGCGCGGAGAGCATGCGGTTCAGAGGTTTCCATTCCCGCGCAGTTCCATGTTGCCGCGGTATACAAACCGGACAAGCCGCCACCATAAGGTTCAGCTTTTAAGCGATTTGTTACCGCGGTTGGAAAACACTGGAAGGCAGCGCCGTCGCAGTTCGTGCGACGTGCACAGATGTGGCTGATGGACGAGCCCACAGCGCCTGCTTCCAGGCCTGTAGGCATCATTAGCCCGAATGGGCGGTTAGGGAGAATGCCATCTCCATCAGTCGTTTTTATTCTATCTTCGCTTCGCCGGCTTCACAACCGCCAGATGCAACTATGGAGTGCGCAAGTTTCAGACCCGCTGCCTGGTCATGCGCGTGTTGAGCTCGAAACGACGGAGTTGCCGAGGGGCGAAGCAGGTGGTGGGTTACGCGGTCCCGCGATTAGCCTGAGCAGTGGACACTGTGGCTATGACGTCACGCACGACCAGCCAACGAACGACATCCGTGCGTTGGTAGTCGTCCCGAAGACGGAAAATCATGCCGTCGCCATCATTCGTCGCGGGCTTTTCGGAAAAGCCGGTATGGATTGGCGAACTTGCCTAAACTCGAGCGCCCATCGATCTCTACCCTGCTCTTCCGCTGGGGCGCTTGCGGCCAATGTGGTCGCTCAATGCCTTGTGGGTGTCGCGGTCGCATTTTTCGGGCGATCGCACCCACTGTCGGGCGAATGGCGACTCGTTGTCGTAACGGGACTCATGGGCGGATTTTCGACCTCCTCGACTTTTTCTGCCGAAGGTGTCGGAGACATCCATCACGGTAAATTAGCGTGAACGCTCGGGGAGAGAGTCATCCATCTTTGAGCGTCGATTGTCGTGACGGTCCTTGGCTTTGCAACGGTCGGGTTGATCGCAAGCATGGCGCCCATTCGCCAAGCGATCGACGCGGGCAGTGCTACTTGAGCCAGTCTGTTTGCGTTCAATCCCTGCGCCCGATAGAATAAAAGGAAGGAGATGGCATTCCTCCTCACAACCGCCCTATCGGCTGATGATGCCTACGTCCCCGGATGGGATGTAGCGTCATGCGCAGTTGTCTCTCGCATCCGGTATCTCTTTGCATGTTTGATCCGGACCGCGTCATGCACTTTCTATTGCAGCCCCCTCACCACCGTCCACTCAGGCGAGTGCGCGTGCGACCATATGGAAGGCAGCACCCACACGGAGTCGCCCGTGACGCCCGCCGTCGTTGAATGGGCGACCGAGGCGCTCACAGCTGTGACGATGCTTGTCTGCGTTTTTCGTGCTGACCTACACACAGAGGCATCGACCCGCAACCCTCTCGCTCTTACCAGCGCGGTCCTTTCCGGAGCGTTTGTCACCTCAGCCGCACTCGAATACCTGCTGATGCATGCGTCTCGCGAACGGTGCGCACCCTGGACCTCCTTCAGCGCGGCATTGTTCATCCAGATCGTCGGCGCGGCGTGGCTCAGACCGTCCATTCTGACGTCTACGCGGATCCTGGTCCCGCCATCGTTGCTGGCGAGTTGGTCGCTGCCCGGTCACTCAACGGCGATGTCAACCAGGACGGGCCGGATATATGCGCTCGGAACATGGCTCGTGACGGGTTGTTTTGCCGGGCTGCTCACAACAGCGTTTCTGTATATGTCGTCGGTGCCTGTCGGGATGACGCGGGCTTCGTTTTTTCTGCTTCTCGTCACACAGGCCATTGCGCTTGCCTGCTCGTGTCTGCGCAGACGCCCGCGAAGACGCGGAATCGAGCGGACGCTTCGCCTTGTCGCCGGACTGCTGCTCACCACGTTTGGCACTTTCCGTGTCGGCAATGCCCTTGGTGTCGTGTGGTGTCCACAACCCGCCGCGGTTCTGGTCCTGCTGGCCGCGTGGATCCTGCTCAGCGGCTGGCTCATCGCAACAGCACGTGGCGGTGAGTCGAAGTGGCCGCTGAACGCAAGTTCAATCGCCCCGCGGCAAGCAACCGTCGTGCTGCCATATTCCCGACCCACAGTGAACGCCCGGATATTGACAATAGCCGTCGAAACTGTGATCTGGACAGTCATCGTCGCTACCTGGCTGCATGTTGTCGGGATGCGATCAGCCGACACGAACGAATGGCGGGCCGGCGTGCTGCTCTTCGCGGGATATGCCGGAACGCTCGTCCATAGCGTACTTCTCGATATTCGCCTTCCGGCTGACGGCTAGGTTGCAGCGTCCGGTCGCGCGTCGCGAGAGTCGTATCGCGTGCAGGTTTCAGGGATAAAGACAGAGGAACAACGAAATGCTTGCGCTTCAAATACTGCTGTTCGCTTTTTTCGTTGGCCTGACCGCATTTTTCAATCTGGCAGAGATGGCGCTCGTCGCCGCCCGTCCTACGAAACTTGATGCAATGTCCTCGAAACGTCGCACGAATGCCAGGCTTGCCATCGAGCTCAGAGAGGACCCGGGTTCGTTCCTTTCCGCGGTTCAGTGTGGCATCACGGCGACCAGCATTCTGGCAGGCACTTACTGCGTGAATGGATTTATTGCTTCAGTCACGTCAATACTGCAATCCATGCCCTTTGTCGCACCCTATGCGTCGGGCGTGGGAGCGGTGATTGCAATTGTCCTTGCGACCTATCTGACACTCGTTTTTGGCGAACTTGCCCCCAAGCGCATAGCCCTTTCCGCGCCGGAAACCTGGGCGTCGCTTATCGCGACGCCACTTCGATGGACGATGAATCTGGTTCGTCCTTTCATTCTGCTCCTCGGTCTGTCCAACGATATGCTGCTGCGCATCCTGCATGTCCAGGTCCGCTCAGACGACAGCACTAGCGGAGATGAAATCCGCAGCGTGATACTGAGCGCTCTGCGTTCTGGAACGATACTGGACTCAGAGCGCAGCATGCTCGAAAGCATCCTGCAGCTACGTGTACGAACCGCACGCACAATCATGACACCAAGGCGCCTGCTCGAATGGGTTGATGGTGCGATGCCCGAAAGTGAAGTCCGTCAGAGGATTGCCGATTCCCCCTGCTCGAAGCTCATTGTTACTCGCGAACACGACGTTGATCGTCCAGTCGGGGTTGCCGCGAAAAAAGAGATTCTGAAAGCGTTGATGTCGACCGGCCGGCTCGACCTGGAGGCTTTATGTCAGCCCCCGGTCTTTGTTGCCGAGAACTCGCCAATTCTGGGTCTGCTCGCATCGCTCAAGCGGGCCAGAGCCCAGATGCTCGTCGTTGTTGATGAGTTTGGGACGGTCGTGGGTATCGTCACGCTGACGGACGTGCTTGAGGCTGTCGCCGGCGATGTCCCCGAGCCCGCGCGGCACCGCGGCGGAGGCTTGCAATTCACGAAGCAACCCGATGGAACTTTCCTCGTGCAAGGACAGTTGCCCGCCGACGATCTCTCTGAGTACCTTGGCATCCAATATCCCGCCACGCCGACCTACAAGACAGTTGCAGGGCTGGTACTGAGTCATCTCAGGCGCCTGCCTGTGACGGGAGATAAGCTCATGCTCGACGGATGGACAATCGAAGTTGTCGAGGTCGACGCAAGGAGCATTCTGCAGGTCCGCCTCGCTCCGCCAGAAGTTGCGCCGAAGCCGTCGGAAGTGAAGGGTGGACATCACGCGCGCGTCTCAGATAGACACATCTAGGCCAACCAGGACACTGACGCAGCGTTCATCGCACCAGATTCCTGAGCGCACGGGAGTGATCTCTGTCAGGAGCTTATCTTTATTCCGTTTCAAGTTTTCGACGCACAATCATAAAGACCAGGATCGCCGCAGCCTGCACAAGCAGGCAAAACACGACCGTTGCTACGATCGATCTGTCGTACAGCCATCCGATAGCTGCGCTTCCGGCAAACCAGCAGACGCCATAGAGCGCCGTGAATGCCCCAAACGCAGAAGCCCGGCGCCCTGCAGCTATCATTGGCGCGACGGCCGCAGGAATGATGGACTCGTGAACGCCCATTCCCAGTCCCCATAGCGCGACACCCAGGAGTGCCGCGACGAAATGGTTGACAAGAAATACAAGGGGCGCAAATAGCGCGCTCATGCATGTCAAGCCAATCAAAACCACGAAACCGTATCGGTCGAACAGACGACCCATCAGCAGCGAGCCACCACCACTCACCGCCATCGCAACCGCGTAGAAGATGGGAATCCATTCGGAACCCAGCACACCTTCGCGCGCCCAATGAAATGCGATGATCGGATAGTCCGCAAATCCGGCGGCTACAAGTCCAGCGCCGACAACATAAAGCCAAAACACCGATGGAAAGCGCTGAGTCGCGTGCGAGCTACGCTTGTCCGCAGTCTTCATCTCTTCTGGCGTTGGATACAGCAGACGGGCAAGGAAAACGAACAGCAGATTGAGCGCGGCAGGTACGGCGAGCACCGCAAACGCGACGTGATAACTTCCTCTCTGGGCGAGCACGGCCGCAACTACAAGTGGCCCGACCATTGCGCCGAACTGGTCAAACGCCTCGTGAATGCCAAAAACCCAGCCATATCCCCCGATATGCTGAGCGGCGTTAGCCAGCATGACGTCCCGGGGCGGATTTCGAATGGCCTTGCCTACGCGCTCCGCAATTACCAGCAAGGCCGCGCTGCGCCAGTCATGAGTCAACGCAAGGGCAGGTACGGAAGCCATCTGCACGATGTAGCCAACGATAGTAATCGGCCAGAAACGGCGTGAAAAGTCAGCGACAGCGCCCGACACCGCACGCAGTCCGTATCCGAGCAACTCTCCCAGCCCCATGACCACACCGATGATGGTCGCAGAAGCGCCCCCGGTCGACAGATAGGGGCCGAGCACGCCACGCGCACCTTCGTAGGTACAGTCCGCGAAAAAACTCAGGATTCCGACCAGTAGCACGAATCGCATCGCCGGCCGGGCACGTGGAGCATTCCGTTCCTGAATCATAGTGGTCTCCGGTGATGGTGCCGCCTGAACCCGCCACGATAGTCGGCGGTCAGGCGCACAGCAGATCGGCGTGCAGTTCAACGTGCAGCAACACCTGCCATGCTCTCGGGCAATCACGCGCTATCGATATGATCTTGGGAAGCTCACCGTCGTCGTATCCGAGATAGCTGTGGGTGCGGGCAAACTCAATTGCAACGGCTGCGTCACGCCTGATCCAGCGAGCAATCAGCAGCGTCGTGAAGGCGCCAAACGTTGCAAAGGCGACGGAGGACCTGGGAGACTGATTCAGGATCCCTGTGCACGAGAGGATCCATGCGAGCGCGCTGGCAACAAGAACGGATATCGACATCAGCTTCGTCTGTCCACGCAGCCTGAGCGACCGGTGCTTGATTGTCGCTTCCCGGCGTGACCCGGTCGACTCATGCTTCGTCATCGTTGTCTCCTCGCTCGTCGACACCACAACTACGGGTGCCGACGGCCGTGTCTTTATGCTTTTTTTATGGGCTTTCGTTCAGGCGTGCATTGCCTTTTCGCAAGGCATGAATACCGCGTGAACGTCCTTCAGTTCCGCACTGTGTCGATGCCAGAAGTCACGCACCTTCGACTCAAGGTCGATCAGCTCGATACAGTGGGGAAATCGATGGTGCACGTGCTCAACGTGTTCGTGATGAATGCGGTCGCCGCGAATGAAGCCCGCCTGCACGCGATGCAACAAGGCCTGCTCAATGCCCGCCAGCTTCGCGTGCGTCAGCAGATGCCGCGCCATACTGGGCCGCGAAACACGATGCCAGAACCGTGTAGGACTGCCTTTAGCCGAATGGTGAAAGTAAAGGCGCAAGGAGATCAGATTGCTCATGATAAGAATTTGAGGAATGGAATGATGGGTTACGACTGCGCAACGCCGATATCGCTCTTGCGTCGAGCGCGACGAAACGCCGGAATATCGGCGAGCCGTATCCCTTCAGGCAGAATGAGATGCTTTGAGTGACCCACGCGCTGCGCGCGGTAGATGCCTGTGTGACCTGAAAACAGATAAGCCACAACACAGGCCACGGCTGCATACACCCCGATATGCGTGCCGAAGAGCTCCATCGCCATGATCGTCGAAGCAATCGGCGTGTTGGCGGCACCCGCGAAAACGGCCACGAATCCGAGACCCGCCAGAACCGGGACAGGCAGTGCGAGCACGTGTCCCAACGCATTGCCCAGCGTAGCGCCGATATAGAAGAGCGGCGTCACCTCGCCGCCCTTGAAGCCCGACGCCAGGGTAACGACGGTAAAGGCGAATTTGCCGGCAAAGTCATAGACGGGCAGATCGCCGCGGAACGCAGCTTCAATGGTCGGAATGCCGAGGCCCAGAAACTGCGGCGTATCGAACAGCGTCGCCGCAACCGCCACGACTGCACCGCCGACAAACGGCCGCAACGGAGCCCAGGCTATCTTGCGTTTGACCAATGCCGACAACGCGTGCGTGGAATCGGCAAACAGCATTCCGACAATGCCAAACGCAATACCCGCGAGCACTGCCGACCCGAGACCCAGCGCGGTTACTGGCGGAAAGACGGGAATTGCATAGACGGTATGGTGGATACCCCAGAACCTGCACACTTCGTCCGCAACGACAGACGATGCAAGACACGCAAGCAGCGCGTCATACCGCAGTCGACCAATTGCGAGCACTTCCAGACCAAAGATTGCCCCCGCCAATGGCGTACCGAACACGGAAGAGAAGCCCGCCGCGATTCCGCCCATCAGGAGGATCCGACGTTCATCCTTATCGAGTCCGAAGACATGGGTGACGCGGTCGGCAAGCGCACCGCCCATCTGCACGGCTGTGCCCTCCCGCCCCGCCGATCCCCCGAAAAGATGGGTGACCACCGTCGCAACGAGAACAAGCGGTGCCATGCGCTTTGGCACGATCTTCTGCGGATCGTGGATTTCATCGATCAGCAGATTATTGCCACCTTCAACCGGCTTGCCGACGCGGTTGTACAACCAACCGGTCAGAAGTCCGGCTACAGGCAGGAGCCAAAGCAACCAGGGGTGGCCCGTTCGGGTATCGGTTGCGAGATCAAGAGAAAAGAGAAAGATGGCCGACGCGGACCCTGCGAGTGCACCGAGCACACAGGAAAGCAGCAGCCAGCGCCCCAGATAGGGCACCATGGCAACCTGCTCAATAGATTGAAGACGCTTCATGATTTCCAGATTTGATAGAACATCAAACCTGGGTGGCAGGACACCACTACAGACGGCCTACGACCTCCCGCACCCAGGAACTCGTAGGCATCATCAGCCGGTTGACCCGGCGGTTGTTCGGAGGAATGCCATCTCCGGCGGGGAATTGTACCGGAGAAACTTTCTGCAGCGCAACAAGTCTGCCATCCACAGCGTCCGAACGGCAAACCGCACCTACGCTGAACGACGTGACGCATCAAGGCGATCCACCGTTTGAGGCTTTTGAAGAGTGGCCGTCACCCATCCGAGTGCTAGTACAAGGTCAACGCAAGAATCGCGATGAGTAACCCGCCTATCAGTGCGAGGTAGAAGTTCAGGTTGCCGGATTGCAACGCACGCAGCTTCCCGGCACACCACCCGACCCCATGCGCAACAGGTTCAAACAGATGTCGGTCGAACAAGTCCGTGACGTCGTGAGAAAAGATGAGTCGCCTGATGAAGTATTCGCGCAACTCATGTTCTCGCTCTGTGCTCATCGTGGGTTGATAGATGAAACTGTAGAACGTGCGCATCGCGTTGGAAAACGTGAGGGGGGTGGTGACTGCGTCGCGGCCCCCCTTCATCCCGCCGTACCAGACCGAAGTACGCCGCACCGGGAAGCGGCGCGCAACCGCCCACAACAGTGCGAGCGGCAGCAGCGACAGGAGCGGCATCACGATGATGAGCTTCGACGGCGAGATGAACGCGAACTTGTCCGTCAGCGGAACGAGCAGCCAGCCGGCGACCATCGCCTGGGGGCTGTTCGCATTGAAGATAGCCTGTGCGCCAGTCGCCAATGCGTTCAGCCATAGTGGCGCCCCGACGGCCACGGCCAGAACGCACAATCCAAGCACACCGACAGCGACGCTATAGCGCCGCGGCACGGGCCGTTCGTAGTCGATGTCGCCCGTGCCAAGCAATCCCAACCCGATGAGTTTCACGAATGTTGCAAGCGATACGGCTGCCGCCAACGCCAGCCCTGCGCCCGCCAGGACCAGGGCGAGACGACCAATGAAGGCGGAAAGGTGGAAACCCTGAAATACCGTCTGGAAGACATACCATTCGCTGACGAATCCGGCTTGGGGAGGTATCGACGCAAGGCTCATCCCGGCAAACACGGCACCGAGCCCAAACAGGAACCCCGCGCGTTTGATCCAGCCGCGCGGCACGATGTCGTAGGTCTCCGCCGACGCGTGAATCCCGTCGGCTGTCAGAAAGAGCGCCCCTTTGGAGAGTGAATGCCCTGCCAGATGGAGTAACGCGACCGTCCAGGCGAGACCCGCCAGCTGGTTGAGCTGGTCACTTCTAAAGAGTGTGGTGACGCCGAGCATCGCGACTGCGACCGACGCATTCTCTGCGGATGAGTAGCTAAGCAAGGCGCGCCAGTCGTCCTGTTGAAACGCAAACAGGATCGCGAGGATTGCGCTGACTACGCCTAGTGCGATCGCCACGACCCCAAGGCCGAAAGCGATGCCGCCGTCGGTGCCCATTCCCAGCCAGCTGTTCCAACTGCGGCTCAACGCAAAGTATGCAGCGTTGAGCACCACACCCGAAAAGATCGCGCCCGTCGCGCCGCTGCCCGCGCCATACGCCCGGGGAAACCACTCGTAAAACGGCATCAGTCCGAGCTTGGCGCCGAAACCAATCAGCAATGCGAGACCGGCCGTCCATGCCAAAGGGCCTGTCACCCTGACGGAAGCCCTCTCCAGGTTTTCAAACGCCGTTGAACCTGCCACATGCGCCAGAAGCAAAAGCGCAAACAGCACAGCGACTGCTCCGACTTCGAGCAGCGCCAGCATGAAGAGCACCGGTTTGCCGTCGTTATCATCGATATGCTCGCCAGCCAGCAGCAATGCGCCGCCCAGGCTCATGACCTCCCACGCGACCAGCATCGACATGCAGTCCTGCAATCCGAACACACCGAGTGCGCCAAGCAGGCTGAAGGCAGCGCCTGCACTCCACACACCGCTGCGACGGCCAATCGGCGTGCCGAGCCAGCATGCGATTCCGGCGGGGACGAGACCGAAGCCAAGCAGCCACAGTGCGGCTGGTGCCAGCACGAAGTTCACGTCCTGAGATGCCAGCGCGATATCGAGACTTTGGCCCTCCATGGCTTCGGGTAGCGCAAGCAGACACGCGAGTACGCCCGAGAGGCACCCCAGCGCGATAACCACGCGCGAGAAGCGATGCTGCCGTGTGAACAGCGAGACCAGCGCGGCGATGAGCCAAAGTCCAGCCATGACCCCGATGAGATCAGCGCTCAAGGTGCCCTCCTCTCATCTGCTGTTGTGCACGGTTCAGCACCATCAGCAATGCATGCATGATGGCAGCCGGGTTGGGGGGGCATCCCGGCAGATAGATGTCAACGGGGATCACGTCCGCGAGCCCGTTTTCACATGCGTAGTTGCCACCCGAAATGCCTCCCGATACGGCACACGTGCCCGTCGCGATCACCCACTTGGGCTGGGGCATCGCCTGCCATGCCTCCAGTAGAGGCCCCTTCATTGCGTGCGTGACGGATCCGGTGACAAGCAGGACATCGGCAAAACGGGGCGATGCCGTGAAGCAAATGCCCAGACGGTGCAGGTTGTAAAACGGATTGTTCAGCGCCTGAAGTTCCGATTCGCAGCCATTGCATGACCCTGCATCCACGTGGCGGACATGCAGACTGCGGTGAAACGCGCGACGATCACTGTCGCTTCCCGTGCGCGGCGTAGCGCTCAGGGGCTTTGACGCGGCCCAGTGAAGATCCTCGCGGTGCGAGACACCTACTGCCCAGTCATGGGAGGGAATGAACGCGCCCGACGGACAGACCTCCGTGCAACGTTGGCAGACGATGCAACGCCCCCAGTCAACGTCGGGAACGGTATGACCTGTCGATTCGACAGAACGCCCCTCGTCAACCGTCGCCTGTTGCCTGTCCCGGATTGCGACGTTCGTGAATGATATTGCGTGCGTCATGCATGCAGCCGCACACGCGTCACAGCCCGGTTCGCACCGCGCCGGATCGTACCGCGGCATGCCGAGCACACCTTCCTGACCGTGCTCGTCACCCTTGAGCGGCCAGCTGGTGCTGGCGTTCCCGGCATGCAGTCCAAACCACGTCCAGAGCGACATATGCGTGTCCTCATCTAGCGGGCGCAACCGGCGATCGTCAGACCGAAACTTGCCTCGTTGATCGCATAGTCCATCATGTTGCTGTCGTTGACCGTGAACTGGAAAGCGTTCCAGTTCGAGAAAGACGCTGACTTGATCTTTGCTCTCGCTATACGGCCATTGACATCGAAGTGCAACGCGTAGAGCACGGTCCCGCGAGGCGACTCGGACCAGCCGAGGCCCTCGGAATGCGGAGGCAGCGTGTACGGGGCGACCAGTAATCCGCCGTCCATTCCATGCATCACCGCCGCATCGAGCAGTTGGATGCTTGCTCGCAGTTCGGCAATGCGGACCTTCATACGCGCGAACGCATCACCCTGCGCGTGCGTAGCAACAACAGGCTGAAGAACGTCATAGGCTGCGTACGGATGATCCCGGCGCAGGTCGCGATCGACCCCGGAAGCTCGCTCGACAGGTCCCGACGCCCCCTGATCGAAGGCGAGCTGCTGGCTGAGTGGCGCGGTCGAAATCAGCCGGTCGATGTGGCTGGTCGTCCGTTCAATCAGTCCGATATAGCGGTCGATCTCACTGCGCATACCATCCAGTCCTTCTGCAATAGCCAGCATGTCGATGTCACGGCGCGCCCCGCCTGGACAGATCACGTTGCGCAGGAACCGGCTGCCGGTTGCGCGTGCATTCATTTGTTTGGCCCGTTCCTCGAGAAGTTTCCCTTCCGCCTCGCCGACCTTGAGCGTTGTCGTATGACACAGATGCCCCAGATAATGCAGATGGTTGTAAACCCGTTCGAGCTCGGCCACGATCACGCGAATCCACCGTGCCCGTTCGGGAACTTCGCAACCCGCGGCGTCTTCCACGGCCTGCGAGAACGCAAGCGCATGCGCCACACTGCCTACACCGGACACGCGTTCAGCCGTCAAAACACCCGCCATTGGATCTGTCGACTCGAACTGTTTTTCCATGCCCCGATGTTTCAGGAAGAGGTTCGGGTGGTAATGCAAGATGCCTTCGCCAATGTAGTAGAAAATGAATTGGGCGGACTCCACCACGTCTGCGCGGACCGGACCAAACGGAAGTAGCTGGACATGCTTGCCCGAGACCTGCGGCAGTGACGGCATAGCAAGCGTTCGCGAGGTCGCATGCTCATGAACATGAGCGTCTGCGACGGGCACCAGCGGCGGCTGGGCTGTCTGAGCCATGTGAGCCGTCACCAGTCGCTCCGGCTGTGGATGGCCAGAGAACTCGACTCCGCTCATCTCCATCATTTCCCGCTCATACCATCCAAGGAGTGGCGATTTTCCAGCCATGCTCGGTACGTTTGCCGCATCCGACTTCATGTGCCAGACCGCAAAGGCGCGCTGTCCGCGAACAGTGGCGATGTACCGGAGTTCGGCAGGCGCGCCGGATTCGGGAAACCATGCGTAGGCCATCTGCATACGCCCACCGGAAGCAAGAAGCTCATCGATCGTCCTGCCGATGCGCGGCGCAGTGGTCGCCTGCAGAATACAGTTGCTCACGGGGCACTCCTTCCGAGATCCGAGGCTACCGCTTCGAAGAACCGCCATAGTTCCTGCGGCCACCAGAGGCCAAGGATGAGGACAGGCAGGAGCGCGAGCCACATGGGAAGCGTCATCCACAGGTTCGGCTGGGCGCTCTCGGTAGCGAGTGTGGCGGCAGCGGAATGTCGAAGCTGTCCGTCTTTCTCTATGTCGTCGTCGCTATCGGCCGTTGCGGCCGGAATCGACGAAGCGAAATACATCTGCCTGAAATGGTTCAGAAAGCCGATGAAAATCACGATCAACAGCACCAGCAGAACGATAACGGCCCAGGCATTTGGCGTCGCGAGACCCGCGCGCATCATCGTGAATTCGCTCAGGAACAGGCCGAACGGCGGCGCGCCCGTGATCGCCACGGCGCCCGCCAGCCACAGCGCACCCGTGACCGGAAATCGCGTCCAGACACCACGGATGTCATCGATCTCCTTGGTGCCAAACAGGCGCATCACGTTACCCGCGCCGAAGAACATCAGCGACTTGTTCAGCGAGTGATTAAGCATGTGGTAAAGCACCGCCGCAATCGCAAGTGGCCCGCCAAACCCGAACCCCATCGCCAGTACGCCCATATGCTCGACACTCGAATACGCCATCAGCCGTTTGATGCCGCGTTGCCGGACGATGAACAGCGCTGCGACGAAAAGCGAAAATGCGCCAAACCCGACTAGCACCGTGCGCGGCAGCATCGACGGGCTGGCTGCGTCCGTCACCGTTAGGAAGCGTGCGACGCCCAGCATCGCGGTATTGAGCAGCGCGCCTGAGAGCATTGCCGAAACGGGTGCCGGGCCTTCGCTGTGTGCATCGGGAAGCCACGTGTGCATCGGCGCAAGCCCCGCTTTGGTCCCATAGCCAACGAGGACGAGCAAAAAGGCCATCTGCGTGAGTGCGGGGTTCATGCGCGGCGCAGCGCGGCGCAGCGTGTCCCACGTCATGTCGTACGTGGGCCCTATAACCAGACTCCCCGCCCAGTAGAAAAGCACGGTACCGAGAAGTGCGAGACTGATACCGGCGGACACCACGATGATGTATTTCCACGCGGCCTCAATGGCTTCCTGGCCTTTCTCGAATCCAACCAGAAAGGTACTGACCAGCGTGGTCAGTTCTATCGCGATCCAATACACACCGATATTGTTCATCAGCGGACCGCACACCATCGTCGCCGCGAACGCAGCAAAGAGCGCATAGAACTGTGGAAGCCGTTCACGTTCTTCGACGAGCAGCCGCATATAGCCGATCGCGTACACCGAGGCAAGGAAATATACGAGGGCCGTGCAGACAAGTGTCCACACACCAATTGCGTCGACCAGCACGTATCCGTTCAGAAACTCGCGTGGCCGATCCCGGGTCGCCGCGAGAAGGAAAGTCGCGACGAGGCACACAAGCGCCGCGATGAGATTCACGTACTCCCCGACGTGACGCATCCGGATCAGCGCGCTTACGATGGCCGCGAGGGTGGGCGCGGCGACAATGGCAAGGATGAGGGCGGCTGTCATGCTCACCCCACCAGGCGTCGCAATTCCCGGCTGCTGGTACTGCCCACATGTGCAACCAGATACCGCACCAGTACGCCGAAACTAACGACAATCACGAGCAGGTCGAACAGCAGCACCAGCTCGATGAGCATCGGCATGCCAGGCACCAGAATCTGCGAACCGAGAAAGATGCCGTTCTCCAGTATCAGCAGCCCGAGCACCTGACTGATTGCCTCGTGACGCACCGCCAGCATGAGAAATCCGATCAGCTTCATCGACAGCATTACCGTCAGCGCGAGGACAACGACCGTGCCGCCCAATCCCAGGCTGTTGCCAAGGTGATTCGAAATGACGAATGCGAAAAGCACCAGCAGCGCGCCCGCCACGAGGCTTGAACTCGGCTGCAGGATCACATGCAGTTCGCGCTCGACTTCGAGCCGGACGATGATCCGCCAGATCAGGTATGGCAAAAGCATGCCGCGGAAGAGCGCCGTGAGCACCGCGATGAAATACAGCTCGTGATAGTTGCCGTAGTAGCCGACCGTGCCCGAGAGCAGGGCAATCAGCCACGACTCGCCCGTAAAGGCGAGCAGATAGTCTTTCAGCCAGCGGGAACCGAGCATCACGAAAGCAAACAGCAGGCTACCGATGGCGAGCAGGCTGAACAGCGAGGCGGCAAGCGGACTCAGATGGGCCAGCAGCATGGTCACCTCAGCTGGTTTGCCGCGATGGCAAGTACGGCAAGCATGAAAGACGCCGCGAGCGGCTCCTGATAGCGGAAAAACCGCAGCCGCGACTGCGCGGTCTCCACCACCACCACCGCGATCACGACCACGAGCATCCTGAGAAAGAGTCCCGCTGCGGCACCCAACGCGCCGATCGCAGTGCCCTCCCGTGAAAGCCCCCAGGGCAGTGTCAGCACATTGCAGAAAATCGTGTACAGGATGAACTGCTTCATCATCGACGCCCATTTGAGTAGTCCCAGCAAAGGCCCCGAGTATTCGAGGATGCGTGCCTCCTCGATCATGTACACCTCGATGTGCGTACTCGAATGAATCGGTAAGCGGTCGGTCTCGACGAGCAGCAGAACGAAGAACGCGAAGACCAGAAACAGATGCGCCGGACTCCAGTAGACGGACGGGTTTTCCTCCAGCAAATGATTGACGACAAACGGCAGCATCGCCTTGGCGAGCAGCGTGATGCCGACGAACACAAGAATCAGCGTAGGTTCAGCGAGTATGCCCAGCATCACCGACCGCGAAGAACCGATGCCCCCATAGGCACTGCCTGAATCAAGTCCCGCAAGTACGATGGCAAAGGAACCGAGAGTGAGAATCAGACCGCCTCCCAGGATATCGCCCATGTCGGATAGCGGTAGCGGAAAGTCCGTGAGAACCGGAATGAGGATAGGCACCGTCAACATGCAGGTAAATGCGAGCGGCGGCGCGACCCAGTAGATCCACGACGAGGTTTCCGGCACGACCAGCTGTTTGTGAAACAGCTTCCACAGATCGCGATAAGGCTGGAAGATGCCTGGGCCGCGCGAACGTTGCACCCGCTCTTCCCATTGAAGCACGACGCCCTGCAGCAACGGGGAAAGCGCAATGACCGTGACGACCTGCGCTATCTGAAGGAGGACCTCACGCATGAGACGGCTCCTGCGTACAAACGGAGGAGCACATTAGTTCTGCGAGCCAGCCACGCGCGCAGACGTCACGGAAGAAGGAGCAGCCGGCACATTCCATCTTCTTCCCATCTTCGTGCAATCAATCGCCCGGGACTGCAGCAAGACGGGAGCCGGTAAATGAAAAGCCTACCGGCCCGGCAAACCCGGGATCCCAGTAGGCATCATCAGCCGCGGACAATCAGCGGCGGTTAGGGAGGAATGCCATCTCCACCAGACACGATTTTGAGTATAGGTGACAGGTTACGATCTGGACAGCCGTCCTCCTGTCAGTGCGCCCCTCTCTTGTGAAATAGCGAGAACTTCTTCGGATGGTGCTGCGGATCGTCTTCACCAAGCAGCCCAAATTCGATGGGCGAACGCGTATAAAACAGGTGCACGTGCTCGGCCCGAACAACATCGAGCAAACGCTGTGCCTCGTCGTCGGTAACGACGACGATAATCTGCACGGGCTGGTCGGCGAGCCGGAGCATGTGCGCCGCGTGATGCGCCCCGGCATGGCCGATGCCCTCACTGCCGCTGATGACCGTAGCGCCGCGAATGCCCAGCTCCTTCACCTCGTGCAGTAACCACTCACAGATCGTCCTGTGTCCGTGTCGCTTGTTCTGCTCCGTGTAGAACGTCAGTTGGAATCCGTTCATGCGAATCTCCCTTGCCGACCGTCGGACCGACAGCGCTGTTCAAAGGCCGCCGTGCGAGGGTCCTGGCCTGCATTTATTCTAGGTCACTGCTCAGCCGCTATGTAAATAGTGCAATGCAGCGGGCACTGTCTGCTGACGCCTGTCGCGCGATCTACGTGCTCCATCTCAGAGTGCTGAACGCGTTGCGCCCGGCAAAGACAGCGGCTGCGCCGAGCATGTTCTCGATCTCGAGGAGCCGGTTATATTTCGCCACTCGCTCCCCGCGCGCCGGTGCCCCGGATTTGATCTGACCACAGTTCAGCGCCACAGCCAGATCCGCGATGCTCGTATCAGACGTCTCGCCGGAACGGTGCGATACAAGGCAGGTGTATCCGGCTGCCATGGCCATATGCGCCGTGTCCAGCGTTTCCGTGACGGTGCCAATCTGGTTCAGCTTGATCAGGATGCTGTTGCAGCATCCCTCCACTATCCCGCGCTTCAGAAACTTCCGGTTGGTCACGAAAAGGTCGTCGCCGACAATCTGCACGCGCGCGCCCAGCTCACGCGTGATAGCGGCAAACCCCGACCAGTCGCTGTCGGCGAGCGGATCCTCAAGTGAAACGAGTGGATAGGCGTTCACCCAGGATTTCCAGTAGCCGATCATGTCTTGCGTCGATAGCGACAGCCTGTCGCGCGTCAGGCGATAAGCACCGTCTGTGAAGAACGAACTGGCCGCAGGATCGAGGCCGATTGCGATATCCTCGCCTGGCCGGTACCCCGCCCGCTCGATCGCACGGGTAAGGGCGTCCATCGCTGCCAGATTAGACTTGAGCTGTGGCACGTAGCCGCCTTCGTCCCCTACATTAGTCGACGTCCCCATCTCCGCAAGGACGCCGCGCAGGGCATGATAGGTTTCCGCCCCGTAGCGATATGCCTCCCGGAAAGTCGGTGCACCCAGGGGGACAATCTTGAACTCCTGTATATCGGGACCATCTGCAGCATGCTTGCCGCCATTGAGCACGTTAAACATCGGTACTGGAAGCACGTGCGAGTCGGCGCCCCCGAGAAACTGGAACAGGGCAAGACGTTGATATTGAGCCGCAGCCCTGGCGCACGCCAGCGATACGCCGAGTATGGCATTCGCGCCAAGCCGGCATTTGGAATCAGTACCGTCGAGCGCGATCAGTCGTTCGTCAAGCTGGCGCTGATCCAGCACGTCCTGACCGCGCAACGCAAGAGCGATTTCATTGTTGACGTTGCTGACGGCTGTGAGCACGCCTTTACCGCAGTAACGGGCGGCATCACCGTCGCGCAACTCAACCGCCTCAAATTTACCCGTCGACGCACCTGAGGGAACGATGGTCTCGCCAGTGGTCCCGTCGTCGAGAGCAACCCGAACCTTTATGGTCGGATTGCCACGCGAATCGAGCACCTCGTCGGCAACTATCCTTGAGATGAGTGCGCGGCTGCTCATGGTTTCACCTCTGTCTGATGCTGATCATCGGGCTCCCCAAGCACTTCGAATTCAACGGGACAGCGAGTGAAGAACAGGCGTACGCCACCGGCATTGAGATTGGCGAGCAACGTGTCAATCTGGGCGTCGGGGCCGGCCACCATAACTGCCACGGGCTGGTCAACGAGTTCAAAGAAGCGCGCCGCGTGATATTTCCCGTGCGCGTCAATTCCCTCACTGACCTCAGTTACCGTCGCACCGTGAATGCCAACTTTCGCTATTTCTTCGAGCACCCATTCGACCACTGTCTTGTGCAGTTTTCGATGGCTCTGGGTGGCTGCGTAGAGTGTGAGCTGACTACCCTTCGTCACAGGAACCCCCTGTCCATCCAAGGTCCGGCCGCTATCTTCGCACACGCGAGTTCACTCCCGCGAGCCACACGCGCTCGTGTGCTCGCAAGACTCTCACCTGCGAAGCTCAATCTTTCAGAAAGCGGAATGTCGAAACATTGAAACCAGACCTGAAACGCGCTGTTCAAATCCGGGGCAGCAGGACGCTGAGGGACGTGCCTACAACTTCCTGACCCAGGAAACCGTAGGCATCATTAGCCGGCAAGCCGGCGGTTACGGGAGGAATGCCATCTCCGTGACACGAGTGTAGCATGCAGTGTTGGTAGAAGGACCATGTGTTTTGTCGCACGGCCGCGCATTCCCTGCCTGGGAGGAAGACGACAGGCGAAGGCGGCTCCGCCAACCAGGAATGCTCCCTTCCGCTCCGACTCATGATCACTTCTCTTCTTGCGATCGGTCTTGGCGGCGCAACCGGATCGCTTATTCGCTGGCGTCTCGGCCTGCGTCTGAATGCGCTGTATCCAGACCTGCCGCCCGGAACACTTGCCGCGAACCTGACGGCCGGATTGGTGATCGGCCTCGCGGTAGGATTTTTCAGTCGTTATCCAGCTGCATCGGTCGTCTGGAAACTGTTCGTCATCACCGGCCTTATGGGTGGACTATCGACGTTCTCCACGTTCTCGGCCGAAGTCACCGCACATATTCAGCAGGGACGCTTTGGATGGGGGCTGCTTGAAATCATCGTTCATGTCACTGGTTCGGCATTGATGACGGCGCTCGGCCTTTATCTGGCGTCGTTGCTTTCGCTATAGCCCCAAACTCAGGTGTCGCTTCCGCCATCGACTATCAGCTCGTGTGACATGGTCCTGATTTCATTGCGCAACTCTGCCTGAAGATCACGATAGGCAAGCAAAAAGTCTTCACCCGGTTTCCCATATCCGGACAGTGTGCGCGGCGACATCTCGTCAAGCGCAATATCCATGAACTGAAGATCGACCTTCAGTGCATGAGTACACAGCATCGGGGGAGCCGGCAGATCGAGGCTCCATTGAGCGCCGAACTCGGTGAGCAGCATCCAGACACGGGCGATGCCTTGTGCGATTGAAGCGCGCTGGTCGGCGGACAGATCGCTCTCGTAACGGGAGAAAGCTCTCGGGTGCGGGTCGCCCAAATTGAGTGCCGACAAAGCCTTTGCAAGAAGGTCATCAAGGTAGAGAAAGTGGGAGGAAAGCGCGCGCCGCACGCTTGGCTCCAGTTTTTTCGGCATTTTGCGTCCCCTGAAATTTTCAGAAAAAGCCTCACAGTCGGTCTCAGAGCAGTCTATTATACACATCTGACGCAGCCGACGATCTTACGCG
>NZ_QBUY01000047.1 GCF_003121405.1 Paraburkholderia sp. C35
GGTGTTAGCCCGCTTTCTTTTGCCTACTTTTCTTTGCGGCGGCAAAGAAAAGTAGGTGCCGCCCCGCACAGGGGCAACACTAGCAGACCACTAACAAAGAGCGGACGCCACCGCAAAAAAAGCAAAAGCACAACAGCAACACACGAACAACAAACACGCAGAACCCAGCAAACCCAAACCTCTCTCACCGCGTTGTGCAGCCACATCAAATCGCGCGACAATCACCCGCGACCAAAGAGATCCTGAATCCCACCAGTCCACGCAAAAAAAACATGCAAACAGCACTGAACCGGATCCTGCTATACGTGAAAGACATCGAGCGCACATGCGCGTTCTATCAACGCCATTTCGGCTTCACAGCCGTGCACGATACCGACGATCGCATCGTCGAACTCTTTCCGCCGCACGGCGGTGCCATCCTGATGCTTCATCAAGCCGCAAAAGGCGTAAAGGCAGGGCAAGCCACCGTCAAACTGGTGTTCGATGTCGAGGACGTAGAGGCATTCAAGGCGCACTGCAAAGCAGAAGGACTCACATTCGGCGAAACGCATCAAGCCAGCGGCTACAGCTTTGCAAACGCAAAAGACCCAGACGGCAATTCCGTGTCGATATCGAGCCGAGGCTTTCGCGCCACTCGTTGAGCATGCAACGAACCTGAATGCCATAATGCGATGACTTTGTAGCTGCGCCCCAGAAACAAAAAAGGCGGACCGCGCGCTCACGCGCACAATCCGCCAACCTCGAAGAAACGGGCTTGCGCCCGTCACCGACACCTCGATCGTTAATTCACTGCGCCGCCCTGGAACCACGCAGCGATCTTCTGACGTTCCTCGTCAGTCATATGCGTGACGTTGCCGAGCGGCATCGCCTTCAGCGTCACAGCCTGCTGATAGATGCGCTGTGCGTTGGTCGAAATCTCTGCGGGCGTATCGAGCAGCACACCAGCGGGTGCGCTGCCCATCATCGTCGGATGCGCGGAGTGGCATGCGACGCAACGCTGCTGCAGCACGGGCTGGATGTCGGCCGTTTTGATCACAGGCGCATTGGCCGCTTCCGCCACGGGCACGACGGGCTTCGGCATGGTCCAGAAGAGGGCGCCGAACATCAGCGCGATGCCAACCAGCGGCAGATACCACAGCACCTGGCCACGGTGACGCATCACGAAGAACTGACGGATCAGCGCGCCGGCCAGCATGATCACGAGCAGCACCGCCCAGTTGTACGGATGCGTGTACGTCATCGCGTAGTGGTTCGACAGCATCGCGAACACCACGGGCAGCGTGAAGTACGTGTTGTGCACCGAGCGCTGCTTGCCGCGCTTGCCGTAAATCGGGTTCGGCGTTTCGCCCTTGAGCATCGCGTCGACCATCTTGCGCTGACCCGGGATGATCACGAAGAACACGTTCGCCGACATGATCGTCGCGAGCATCGCGCCCATGATCAGATACGCCGCGCGGCCCGCGAAAATATGGCACGCGAGGAACGCAGCGACCAGTACATAGATGCCGACGCAGATGCCGAGTACCTTGTCCTTGTTGCCGAGAATCCGGCACAGCGAGTCGTACACGATCCAGCCCGCGATGAGAAAGCCAAGCGCAGAAAAGATTGCGACCACAGGGCCCATGTCGAGCACGTTCTTGTCGATCAGATACGTGTTCGGCGCGAACAGATACAGAACCGTGAAGAGACCGAAGCCCGACAGCCACGTCGTGTACGACGGCCACTTCGACCAGTGCAGATCGTCAGGCATTTCCGGCGGCGCGACGGTGTATTTCTGCATGTTGTAGAAGCCGCCGCCATGCACGTGCCACAGCTCGCCGAACACGCCGCGCCGGCGCTGGTTCGGGTCCACAGGCGGCTTCAGGCTGTTGTCGAGCGCAACGAAGTAGAACGATTCGCCGATCCATGCAATCGCGGCGATGACGTGAAACCAGCGAATCGCGAGATTCAGCCAGTCGGTGATAAAGCCTTCCATGAAACTCCTCCACTCCTGATTCGTTGTTCGCGCAGCATCTCGGGTGTTGCGCGGCATGCGGGGTTGTTGTGCCGGTGCATGTCCACTATCGGGTCAGTGCATGCGACGGCAGTTAGATGAAATCGGGTGCTGATTGACCGCGGGTTGCTCGCTTGCGCTTCGCATATGTCTCCATGTCATCTGCGAAAGGCAGGCATGCGCGATCGTGCCTGCGACGCCGACTTGCTTCAGCTGCCGCGATACGTGCTGTACGACCATGGCGACACCAGCAGCGGCACGTGATAGTGCGCACCGGCATCAGCCACGCCGAAACGCAGCACGACGCGGTCGACGAAGCGCGGCTCAGGTACTTTGGTGCCGATCGACGCAAAATAGTCGCCCGCATGGAACACCAGTTCATATTCGCCGGCGACGAGTGCGTCGCCTTCGAGCAGCGGCTCGTTGCAACGGCCGTCATGATTGGTGGTGGTGGTTTTGAGCGCGCGGCGGTTGTCGCCGGAGAGCGCAAAGAGTTCAACCTTGATATCTGCGCCGGGACGGCCGTTGGCCGTGTCGAGCACGTGGGTAGTGAGCTTGCCCATTCGCGATTGTCCTTGTGTAGATGCGAGGTTTCAGCGGCGGCCCGATCCCTTACACGTTGCGGCGGATCGAGGCTCCACGTCAGTGGCTACATACCCGTCGGCGGATTGAAGCGAGCGCCGTGACATCCATTGTAGAAACATTGTTCACCTCCGCGAGGCAGCGATAGGAAAGATAATCGCTGCCGCATGACGCGCCCGCCATGCGACACGGGACAGGCAGTCCAATGCATGCGAGACGGGCGGCGCTGCACGGTTCCGATCCTACCGGCGCCAAAAATACCGACTATACGTACGGCGTGAACTTCGGTATCGCAGTGGCGCGAGTTGTCAGCGTAATTTTGTCGCCCGAAGGTTACGGTCATGCGCGGCGTGGCCGCGCATCCCGAAGACGGCGGATCACGCTGGGTAACCGGGCCAACTGCGTTCGAACGGACGCGGCGGCGCGGTTGGCGTGCCGGCGGCGTCGCGTTCGAACGACTTTTGCATTTGCCCGGAAAGCCGCGTGCTGCGGTGACGGCAGAACGATGCAGTCTGAGTGGCTGTATCGTGCAGCGGCCTCATCGGCGGCACTATAGGGCAGCACTGGAGAAACGAATGACGATGCAAAACAATGCAGCCGGCGCGAGCCGACCGGCCGGCCAGCGCGGCAGGACAATGCTGGTCAGGCATGCCGACGTGCTGGTTACGATGGACGGCGAGCGGCGCGAGTTGCGCGACGGCGGCCTGTATATCGAAGACAACCGGATTGTCGCGGTCGGTCCTACGGCTGAACTGCCGGATACCGCCGACGAAATCCTCGACATGACCGGGCATCTTGTGATTCCCGGTCTCGTCAATACGCATCACCACATGTATCAGAGCCTGACGCGCGCGATTCCCGCCGCACAGGATGCCGAGCTGTTCGGCTGGCTGACCAGCCTGTACAAGGTATGGGCGAACCTCACGCCGGAAATGATCGAAGTGTCGACGCTGACGGCGATGGCCGAGCTGCTGCTGTCCGGCTGCACGACATCAAGCGATCACTTGTATATCTATCCGAACGGCAGCCGGCTCGATGACAGCATTGCCGCCGCCGGCCGGATCGGCATGCGCTTTCATGCGAGCCGGGGCAGCATGAGCGTCGGCCAGAAAGACGGCGGGCTGCCACCGGATTCCGTTGTCGAGAACGAAGCCGACATTCTGAAAGACACGCAGCGCCTGATCGAGACGTATCACGATGACGGGCGTTACGCGATGCTGCGCGTGGTGGTTGCACCGTGCTCGCCTTTTTCGGTCAGCCGCGACCTGATGCGTGAATCAGCTGCACTGGCGCGCGAGTATGGCGTATCGCTGCATACGCACCTCGCTGAAAACGTGAACGATATTGCATACAGCCGCGAGAAATTCGGCATGACGCCGGCCGAGTATGCCGAGGATCTCGGCTGGATCGGTCACGACGTATGGCATGCGCACTGCGTGCAACTCGACGATGCGGGCATCCAGTTGTTCGCACGCACGGGAACGGGCGTCGCGCACTGTCCATGCTCGAACATGCGGCTCGCATCGGGGATCGCGCCCGTGAAGAAGATGCGGCTGGCAGGGGTGCCCGTTGGTCTGGGTGTCGACGGTTCAGCGTCGAACGACGGCGCGCAGATGGTCTCCGAAGTGCGTCAGGCACTGTTGCTGCAGCGGGTCGGCTTCGGCCCGGACGCGATGACCGCGCGTGAAGCGCTCGAGATTGCGACGCTCGGTGGAGCGAAGGTGTTGAACCGCGACGATATCGGCGCACTGGCGCCCGGCATGGCGGCCGACTTCGTGTCGTTCGATCTGCGTCAGCCGCTCTTTGCCGGCGCGCTGCACGATCCCGTCGCGGCGCTGGTGTTCTGCGCGCCGTCGCAGGTATCGACGAGTGTGATTGGCGGAAAGGTGGTGGTGAAGGATGGCGTGCTGACAACCGTCGATCTCGGTCCGGTGATCGAACGGCACAACCGCCTTGCACGGACACTGTACGAAAGTGCAGCCTGACCGGGTGGCATAAAAGCAACGCGGCGGTTGGAAACCGCCGCCTGCAAGATAGTGCCTTGGCTGCCGGGCGCGAAATGCGTATTGAAGTGCGTGTTACTTGTCGATGAGCGTCTTGGTCGCCTCGGCCACGAGGCTGCGCAGCCAGCGCACTTCATCCGAGTAGTGAACGCGCTCGTGCCACAGCTGGTAATACTGCATCGGCGGGAAGTCCAACGGTGCGGGCACGACGGTCAGCGGCAGGAACTTCGCGTAGTAGTCGGCGAAGAGGCGCGTGGTCGTGAAGATCAGATCGGACTTGATCAGCACATATGGCGCGAGGTTGAAGTAAGGCAGCGTGACGACGACATGGCGCTTGAGGCGCTCGCGCGCGAGATGCACGTCGATTGCACCGCGCTGGCCGACGGAGTAAGGCGTCGGTGCGAGATGCGGGGCGTTCAGATACTGGTCGAGCGTGAGGCCACCGCGCTTTGCGAACGGATGCGTGTTGCTCATCAGGCACACGATCTGGTCGACGAACAGATTGGAGAGGTGCAGCTGCTCGGGCGGTTCCGGCCAGTTGCCGACCACGATGTCGAGCTTGCCGTCCTCGAGCGCCAACTCGTAGTCGAATGCAGGTCCGAGCGAGTGGAACTCGAGTGTCGCGTTCGGTGCAGCCTGACGGAAGCGTTCGACGACCGTCGGCACGAACAGCACGTTCAGGTAGTCCGGGCAGCCGATCCGGTAGCAGCGGATCGACGTCGCAGGGTCGAAGTTGTGTTGCTGAAATTTAATGCGTTCGATCTCGCGCAGTGCATTTTGCACGGGTTCGAGCAGGCGCAGTCCGTACTCGGTCGGCACCATGCCGGACTTGCCGCGCACCAGCAGGGGGTCGCCCGTGATGTCGCGCAGCCGGCGCAGCGCGGCGCTGATTGCAGGTTGGGACTGGTTCAGTTTGACGGCGGCGCGCGTCACGCTGCGCTCCATCAACAGGGTGTGCAAGACGCGCAGTAGGTACGTGTCGATCGCCTCGCGTTGCTGACTCATGACTTCTCCGAAATATATGTTCTGGCTGATCGATCAGGCTTGGGGGTATATGCGTTTTAATATAGAGATAAAAAACCGTCAAGGGTGGGATACCCGCAAACCGCGTAGCGGCGCGGCGCTGCGAGAATTTTGGCGGCTCGACTGAGAGGGTCGATTTCGGTATTGTCGATCGGCTGCGGCAGCACGATGCGCGCATCCACGACCGGCATGCCGAACGGGATGCAACCTGAATCCAGCCGGATTCAGGCGGGGAGCGCGCGGCACGCCGCGTGCCGTCGGCCACACGGGTAATACGGAAGAACATGAGCGACACATCCACAGGCAGCCCGACGGGCAACACAGCACACGCAGACGGCGCAAACCGTAGCGGCGGCGCCACACCCCGCCTCGCGCTGACAGGTATCAGCAAGCAATATCCTGCAGTTCGTGCGAACGACGACGTCACGCTGATCGTCGCGCCCGGCGAAATTCATGCAGTGCTCGGCGAGAATGGCGCGGGCAAGAGCACGCTGATGAAGATCATCTACGGCGCCGTGCGGCCGGATGCAGGCGAAATCCGTTGGGAAGGCCAGCTCGTCGACATCGCGAATCCGGCGGCCGCGCGCAAGCTCGGCATCGGCATGGTGTTCCAGCACTTCTCGCTGTTCGAGACGCTGACCGTCGGGGAAAACATCGCGCTCGCACTCGACGAACCCTTCGATCTCAAGACACTCGGCAAGCGGATCCGCGAAGTATCGGCAGAATATGGCCTCGACATCGATCCGCAGCGCCACGTGCACAGCCTGACGGTGGGCGAGCGGCAACGCGTCGAAATCGTGCGTTGCCTGCTGCAGAACCCGCGTCTGCTGATCATGGACGAGCCGACCTCCGTGCTCACGCCGCAAGCCGTGCGCAAGCTGTTCACGACGCTGCGACGGCTCGCGGCAGAAGGCTGCAGCATCCTTTACATCAGCCACAAGCTCGACGAAATCCAGGAACTCTGCGACACGGCGACCGTGATGCGCGGCGGCAAGGTCACGGGGCGCGTAACGCCGCGCGACGAAACACACGCATCGCTCGCACAACTGATGGTTGGGCACTCGTTGCCGGACTACGAGCGCCGTACGCACACGCCGGGCGATGTGCTACTCGATGTGAAAAATCTTTCATCTGCCAGCGACGACCCATTCGGCACGTCGCTCGATGACGTGTCGTTCAGCGTGCATGCAGGTGAAATATTCGGCATCGCGGGCGTGTCCGGTAACGGTCAGGCTGAATTGCTCGCTGCACTTTCAGGCGAGCATAAAGGCCAGCGCGCCGATGCCGTGACGATCTGCGGCAAGTCGGCAGGCAGGCTCGGCGCCGCTGCACGCCGCCGGCTCGGGTTTGCATTCGTGCCCGAAGAGCGGCTCGGACGCGGCGCAGTGCCTGCGATGTCGCTCGCGGAAAACGCGCTGCTCACGGCGCATCGGCAGCAGATGGTGCGTTCGGGCTGGATCAATGCGGCTGCGATGCGCGCCTTCGCGAAGCGCTGCATCGAATCGTTCGCCGTGCGGTGCGGCGGCGAAGGCGCGCTCGCGCAGAGCCTGTCGGGCGGCAATCTGCAGAAGTTCATCGTAGGACGCGAGATCCTGCAGGCGCCGCAGGTGCTCGTCGTCGCGCAGCCCACCTGGGGCGTCGACGTCGGCGCGGCCGCATTCATCCGGCAGCAGTTGCTCGATCTGTCGGCGCGCGGCGTCGCGATTCTGGTGATCTCCGAAGAGCTCGAAGAACTGTTCGACATCTGCGACCGGATCGCCGTGATCGCTCGCGGCCGCATGTCGCCGACACGCAAGACGGGCGATACAAACGCGGAAGAGATCGGACGCTGGATGGCGGGGCTGTTCGGCGACCGCGAAGGTGCACCGCCGTCCGCGGGACAGCCGGCACATGCATGAACTGCAGTGCATGAATTGCAATGCATGAACTGAACGGCTTCCGAATACAACTGCAGAGACCACATCGACCACACGCACAATGCTTCTTCCGTATCGACTCGAAGCCCGCACGACGCCATCACGAACGATGCAGCTTGCCGTGCCGCTGATCGCCGCGCTCCTCACGTTTGCGATCGGCTTCCTGATTTTCAGTCTCGTCGGGCGCGACCCGGCGCAAGCGATGTTCGCGTTCTTCATCGAGCCGCTGTCGAGCGTCAACGGCTGGGCTGAACTGCTGCTCAAGGCCTCGCCGTTATGCCTGCTCGGTCTGGGGCTCGCCATTGGTTATCGCGCGAACGTCTGGAACATCGGCGCGGAAGGGCAGATGCTGCTCGGCGGTATCGCGGCGAGCGGCGTCGCCATCTATTTCGATCAGGCGACAGGCTGGTGGATCCTGCCGGCGATGATGATCGCGGGTGTCGTGGGCGGCATGGCGTGGGCGGCGATTCCTGCGCTGCTCAAGAGCCGCTTTAACACCAACGAGATTCTCACGAGCCTGATGCTCACGTACGTCGCGACGCAGTTGCTGATCTATCTCGTCAGTGGGCCGTGGCGCGATCCGCAGGGCATGAATTTTCCTCTGTCTGAAATGTTCTCAGGCGATGCGCTGTACCCAACGCTGTACGGCGACTGGCATTGGAAATTTCTGAAGGGCACGCGTCTGAACGCATCTATTTTCGTGACGATTGTCGCGATTCCGCTCGTCTGGATCTTTATGCGCAAAAGCTTCGCGGGCTTCCGGATGAACGTCGGCGGACTCGCACCGCTGGCCGCGCGCTATGCCGGCTTCTCGGACAAGAAAACGATCTGGACATCGCTGCTGATCAGCGGCGGATTGGCGGGTCTTGCCGGCATGGGTGAGATCGCCGGGCCGATCGGCCAGTTGCAGGCGACATGGTCGCCGGGTTACGGCTTCACGGCGATCATCGTCGTGTTCGTCGGACGCCTGCACCCTGTGGGCATCGTGCTGGCCAGTCTGCTGATGGCCTTGCTGTACCTCGGCGGCGAAGCCGTGCAGACGTCGATGCAACTGCCGCAGGCGCTATCGGGTGTGTTTCAGGGGCTGCTGCTGTTCTGTCTGCTGGGCGCGGACCTGTTCGTCAACTATCGCGTGCGCCGTCGCGGCATCGCGGCATCGTAAAAACGTCCGGACCCGATCAGATCTTATGGATATTCAACAAGCCAGCGCGCTCACCTCGAGCGCAATCGTCGCCGCGATCCCGCTGATGTTCGCGGGCGTCGGCGAACTCGTCACCGAAAAGTCGGGCGTACTCAACCTCGGCGTCGAAGGGATGATGCTGATGGGCGCCGTGACGGGCTATGCGGTGACGGCCGTCACGGGCAGCCCGTGGCTCGGCGTGCTCGCCGCGATCGGCGCGGGCGTCGCGATGTCGCTGCTGTTCGCGTTTCTCGTGCTGTCGATGCTTGCCAATCAGGTCGCCACGGGCCGTTCCCTGACCATTTTCGGCATTGGCCTGTCGGCGTATGTCGGCAAGCCGTATACATCGGCAGCCGTGCACGAATCGATCGGCACGTGGGTGATTCCGGGACTCTCGAAAATCCCCGTGCTCGGGCCAGCGCTCTTTAGTCTGACGCCGCTCGATTATCTCGCCTTCATCATGTTCGGCGTGGTTGGCTGGTTCCTGTACCGCACACGCGCGGGGCTGGTGCTGCGCTCGGTCGGTGAGTCGCCGCAGGTTGCGCACTCGGTCGGCTTCCCGGTGGTGGGCGTGCGATACGGCGCGACGATGTTCGGCGGTGCCATGGCGGGGCTTGCGGGTGGCTACTACTCGATCGTCAATCTGCACTTGTGGCAGGAGCAGATGACTTCAGGTCGCGGCTGGATTGCGTTGGCGCTGGTTGTGTTCGCGACGTGGCGTCCGGGGCGCCTGCTTATCGGTGCACTATTGTTCGGTGCAGTGACGGGCCTGCAGTTTTATGCACAGGCGATTGGCGTCCCCGTGCCGACGCAGTTCCTCGCGATGTTGCCGTATGTTGCAACCGTCGTCGTGCTGGTACTCATCTCGCGCAATCCGAACACGATTCGCCTGAACGCGCCTGCATCGCTCGGTAAGCCGTTTTTCGCGGCGGGTTGAGCGCGGCATGTACCCGTACACGGCAGTGCATGCCAGTTCATCAAGTAAAAACATCTGATTCAACGACAGGAGAAAACATGAAGAAAAGAACCATGCTGGGCACACTCGCGCTGACGGCCGCGACGCTCGCAACCGCTGGTGCACTGACGCAGACCGCCCAGGCCGCCGACGTGCCTGGCGTCGCGTTCGTGTATCTCGGCAACCCGGGGGATGCGGGCTGGACCTTCGCACACGATCAAGGCTCGAAGGAAGCGGAAGCGAAGTTCGGCAACAAGATCAAGATCACGCGCGTTGAAAACGTGCCTGAATCGGCAGACTCGGAACGCGTATTCCGCGACCTGGCGAACAAGGGCAACAAGATCATTATCGGTTCGAGCTTCGGTTTCCAGGACTTCGAGTTGAAGGTGGCGAAGGACTTTCCGGACACCGTCTTCCTGCATGCAACCGGCTACAAGAAGGCAGCAAACTTCGGTACATACGATGTGCGCATGTATCAGGGTGCCTATCTCGCGGGTGTCGCTGCAGGCTACGTGACGAAGACGAATACACTCGGCTTCGTCGCCTCGGTGCCGATTCCTGAAGTGGTGCGCAACATCAATGCATACACGCTCGGCGCACGTTCGGTGAATCCGAAGGTGCACACGAAGGTTATCTGGATCAACAGCTGGTTCGATCCGGGCAAGGAAAAGCAGGCGGCCGAAACGCTGATCGGCCAGGGCGCCGACGTGTTGCTGCAGAACACCGATTCGAGCGCGACGCTGGCTACGGCGGCCGAAAAGCATGTGCATGCATTTGGCTGGGACTCGGACATGAAGAAGTTCGGCCCTGAGGCACACCTGGGTTCAGTCGTTGCGCACTGGGGCGTGTACTACCCGGCAGCGATCCAGCAGGTGCTGGACGGCAAGTGGAAGAACGACCCCGTGTGGTGGGGCATTCCGCAGAAGGCCGTGAACCTCGAGGACATGAACACCTCGGCCATTCCGGCCAATGCGATGAAGGATGTCGATGCGAAGCGCACGGAACTGGCAGGTGGCAAGTGGGACGTGTTCACGGGTCCGATCAAGGATCAGACAGGTGCAGTGAAGGTGCCGGCCGGCAAGACGTTGACGGATCCTGAATTGCAACGCCTGAACTGGTATGTCGAGGGCGTGGACGGTTCGCTGCCGAAGTAACAGGTATGCAGTCGCGGCGCGATCGAACAGGCGCCGCGTAGCGGAACCGTATTGCATGCTGTATCCGCGCTTCATGTGCGAACACGAAAAGCTGCATCCGGCGTCATGCCGGATTCAGCTTTTTTCATGCAAGTGAGAACCCGGTGAACGGCATGCTTGCGTTTGATTCAGCACGCCGCATGCAGTCCAGCGCAGGTCTCACTCATCGATACGCAAACCGACCTTAAGCGTCACCTGCCAGTGCGAGACCTTGTTGTCTTCGATATGGCCGCGCGTTTCCACGACCTGAAACCAGTGCAGATTGCGCAGCGTCTTGCCCGCTTTTTCGATTGCGCAGCGAATCGCGTCATCACTCGACTTCGTCGACGAACCCGTTAGTTCGATCTGCTTGTACACGTGGTCGCTCATGATGCACCTCCTGATGGTTCGAAAAGTATAGGCAATGCTTGTCGGATGCAGTGACAGGATCCATGGTGCACATCGCGTGCCCGGCATGTTGCAACGCGGCGTGGCCGGTATCATGGACGGATGAATGCTGTCGACGGACGGTGAGTGCAATCCGATGCATGCCGTGCATCGAACGGAGGAGAAAGAAGTGGAAACAGGTTTTTGCGGACCGGGCTTGATGGGCGCGCCGATGATCCGGCATCTGCTGGGTGCAGGTCATGCAGTGCAGGTGTGGAACCGCACGCGCGCGAAAGCGGAAGCCCTCGTGCCGGATGGCGCGACAGTCGCGTCGACACCCGCCGAACTCGTCGGACGGGCGGAAGCTATTTTCCTGTGCGTGCTGGATGCAGCGGCTGTCGAAGAGGTCGTGTTCGGAGCGAACGGCATCGTCGCAGGCGTAACGGATGCAAAGGGGGATCGTCCCGTTCGCTGGATCATCGATCACGGCAGCATTCCGCCGTCCGCGACCCGCGATTTCGCGCGGCGCGCCGCGAAAGCCGGTATCGGCTGGATCGACGCACCCGTATCGGGCGGCGTGGCGGGCGCGATCGCCGGCACGCTGGCGGTGATGGCGGGCGGCGATGCTGCCGACGTCGCTGCCGTCACGCCCGTGATCGGCGCCTACGCGGCGCGCGTCACGCATATGGGCGCGGCGGGCGCGGGACAAACCACCAAGCTGTGCACTCAGGCGAGCGTGACGTCGACCGTCGCCGCCATCGCCGAAGCTGTCAGCCTCGCGCAGCGCAGCGGCATCGACGCGGCCCGGCTGACACAGGCGCTCGCGGGCGGCTGGGCGGACTCGGTGTTGCTGCAGACCTTCGTGCCGCGCATGACCCAGGCAGGGCAGCCGCCTATCGGCGCATTGAGCACGTTCCAGAAGGACGTGGACACGATTGCCGCTGCCGCCTATGAAACCGGCACTCCAATGCCGGTTTCAGGCACGGTGCAGCAACTATTGCGTCTCGGTGGAGCCATGGGGCTCGCCGATGCAGATTTGTCCGGTTTCATCGACGTTTTGCAAACACCGCGTAAAAAAGGGTAGCAGGACAAAGCCGGCAGTCCGGGGCGCGGCGCGCGTGACGCGATAACCTGCTAAAATAATTGGTTTTTCGCCGATCTATCATTCAAAGGGACGCGCCGTGCTGTCTACTGCCAACATCACCATGCAATTCGGGCCGAAGCCCCTGTTCGAGAATATCTCGGTCAAATTCGGCGAAGGCAACCGCTACGGCCTGATTGGTGCGAACGGTTGCGGCAAGTCGACGTTCATGAAAATTCTGGGCGGCGACCTCGAACAAAGCTCGGGCAATGTGATGCTCGAACCGAACGTCCGTCTCGGCAAGCTGCGGCAGGATCAGTTCGCGTATGAAGACGTGCGCGTGCTCGACGTCGTGATGATGGGTCACACGGAAATGTGGTCGGCGATGAGCGAGCGCGACGCGATCTACGCGAACCCCGAAGCGACCGACGACGACTACATGCACGCGGCCGAACTGGACGCCAAGTTCGCCGAATACGACGGCTACACGGCCGAAGCGCGTGCAGGTGAACTGCTGCTCGGCATCGGTATCTCGATAGACCTGCACAATGGTCCGATGAGCAACGTGGCGCCAGGCTGGAAACTGCGGGTCTTGCTCGCGCAGGCGCTGTTCTCGAAGCCCGACGTGCTGCTGCTCGACGAACCGACCAACAACCTGGACATCAACTCGATCCGCTGGCTCGAAGACGTGCTCAACGAGTACGACTCGACCATGATCATCATCTCGCACGATCGCCACTTTCTGAACCAGGTCTGCACGCATATGGCGGCCATGGACTACGGCACGCTGAAGGTCTACCCCGGTAACTACGACGACTACATGCTCGCGAGCACGCAGGCGCGTGAGCGTCAGCAGGCTGCGAACGCGAAGGCCAAGGAACGTGTCGCCGATCTGCAGGACTTCGTGCGCCGCTTCTCGGCCAACAAGTCGAAGGCACGCCAGGCAACCAGCCGTCTGAAGATGATCGACAAGATCAAGATCGAGGAATTCAAGCCGTCGTCGCGCCAGAATCCGTTTATCCGATTCGAGTACGAGAAGAAGCTGCACAATATTGCTGTTGTCGCGGAAAGCATCACGAAGAAGTACGAGCGTACGATCTTCAACAACTTCAGCATCAGCGTGCAGCCGGGCGAGCGCATTGCGATCATCGGTGAGAACGGCGCGGGCAAGACCACGCTGTTGCGTTCGCTGCTCGGCAGTCTGACGCTCGATCATGGCTCGATCAAATGGGCCGAAAACGCGAACGTCGGCTACATGCCGCAGGACACGTATGAAGAGTTCCCGAGCGACGTCACGCTGATGGACTGGGTCGACCAGTACCGCAAGGAAGGCGACGATGAACAGATGGTGCGTGGCACGCTCGGTCGCCTGCTCTTTAATGCAGACGACATCAGGAAGTCGGTGAAGGTGCTGTCGGGCGGCGAGAAAGGCCGCATGATCTGGGGCAAGCTGATGCTCGGCCGCCACAACGTGCTGCTGATGGATGAGCCGACCAACCACATGGACATGGAATCGATCGAATCGCTGCAGATCGCGCTCGACAAGTACGATGGCACGCTGATTTTCGTGTCGCACGACCGTGAGTTCGTGAGCGGCCTCGCTAACCGCATTATCGAAGTGAAGACGGACGGCACGCTGAACGACTTCGGTGGCAACTACGAAGACTTCCTGTCGAGCCAGGGTTTGCAGTAAGCCTGACTCCTGCCGCTCCCGAAAAAGCCCGCTTCTCATGAAGCGGGCTTTTTTATTTGCCGCTGGCTGATCCGCTCGCATGGGCGGTCGGACTCCTCCTGTCTGCGTCCGATTGCGCTCCTGGCTCGCGAGTAAAATAACTGGACTATCCAGGAGACAGGACGCACGACAATGAAGACCTTCGAGCATCTCTACATCGACGGAAAATGGATCAAGCCTTGCGGCACTGGCTCGATCGACGTGATCGACTCGGGCACGGAAGAGGTGATGGGCCGCATTCCCGAGGGGATCGAAGCCGACGCCGAAGCGGCCATTGCAGCTGCGCGCGCCGCTTTCGACAGCTGGGCCGCGACGCCGCCCACGCAGCGCGCCGCATACCTGCAAAAGATTGCAGACAATCTCAAGGCCCGCACAGATGAACTGGCCGGCTACATCTGCGGTGAAGTCGGCATGCCGATCAAGCTCGCGCGCGCGATTCAGGTTGGCGGTCCCGTCTATAACTGGAATGCCTATGCAAAGCTCGCGGGTGCATTCCGGTTCGAAGAGCAGGTCGGTAATTCGCTCGTCGTGCGGGAACCTGTCGGTGTGGTCGCTGCCATTACGCCATGGAACTATCCGCTGAACCAGATCACGTTGAAGGTGGCAGCAGCGCTTGCGGCTGGCTGCACTATCGTGCTCAAACCGTCGGAAATCGCGCCACTGAACGCCTTTGTGCTTGCTGAAGCGATCGATCAGGCAGGTTTGCCCGCTGGCGTGTTCAATCTAGTCAGCGGTTATGGCCCGGTGGTGGGCGAAGTGCTCGCCAGCCATCCCTCCGTCGATATGGTGTCGTTCACGGGATCGACGCGCGCAGGCAAGCGCGTTTCCGAACTGGCTTCTGCGTCGGTGAAGCGCGTTGCGCTCGAACTGGGCGGGAAATCGGCGTCGGTGATTCTCGATGATGCGGATTTTGCAGCGGCGATCAAAGGCACGGTGAGCGCGTGCTTCCTGAACTCCGGGCAAACGTGTTCGGCGCACACACGCATGATCGTGCCTGAGTCGCGCTATGACGAAGCACGGGAACTGGCAAAGAAGGCCGCTGAAGCCTTCGTTGCAGGTGATCCGCGCGTCGAGACCACGCGTCTCGGGCCGCTGGCTTCCGCTGCACAGCAGTCTCGCGTGCAGCACTATATTGCGCGTGGAATCGAAGAAGGCGCGGAACTCATCACGGGCGGCACGGGCATGCCCGATGGCATCGCGAAGGGATTCTTTGTGAAACCGACCGTGTTTGGTCGCGTCCATCCGAAGGCGACAATCGCACAAGAGGAAATCTTCGGTCCTGTGCTGACCATTCTGACCTGCAAGGATGAGGACGAAGCCGTGCGTATCGCCAACGATTCTGTCTACGGGCTGGGTGGCGGCGTCTGGGCCGGTAGTGACGAACGCGCAATGGGTGTCGCGCGGCGCATTCGTACAGGGCAGGTCGACATCAATGGTGGCGCATGGAACATGGCCGCACCATTCGGTGGATTCAAGCAGTCGGGGCATGGCCGCGAAAACGGCGCCTATGGACTCGAAGAATATCTGGAATACAAGTCGATGCAGTTGAAGGTGAACAAGCCTGCATAAATCGGAATGCGCGCGATGCAAGGTATTGCATGCCCATGCAACGCGCACAACCGATGACGGAGCGCAAACCTGGCGCGTGTCGATAACCGGCACGCGCCTTTTGTTTGACCTCGCGCAAGATACTGCATCCGCCAGTTGCGACCATCGAGGCTTTGCGTCGAATTCCATCGACGACGGAGGCCTATCATGTTTCCTTCCTATCCGTTCGCGCCGCTCGTGATTCGCGGACGAACGCTTTTGCCCGTCGTGCAGGGCGGCATGGGTGTCGGCATATCGGCGCACCGGCTCGCAGGCAGCGTCGCGCGTGAAGGTGCAGTCGGCACGATCGCCAGCATCGACTTGCGTCATCACCACGGCGATCTGCTCGAACGCTGTCATACGTCGCCCGATCGCGCGACGCTGGAAGACGCAAACCGCATCGCGTTGACTCGTGAGATCCGTGCTGCACGCGCGCTCAGCGAAGGGCGCGGCATGATTGCCGTCAACGTGATGAAGGCCGTCAATGCGCATGCCGACTATGTGCGAATCGCCTGCGAAGAAGGCGCGGACGCGATCGTCATGGGTGCCGGCCTGCCGCTCGATCTGCCGGACATGACACAAGGGCGCGTCATCGCCTTGATCCCGATTCTGTCCGACAGCCGCGGCGTCGGCGTGGTGCTCAAAAAATGGATGAAAAAAGGCCGCTTGCCCGATGCCATCGTGATCGAGCATCCGGCACACGCGGGCGGTCATCTCGGCGTGACGAATCTCGAAGACATGCACGATGCCCGCTTCGACTTCACGCGGGTTCTGCAGGAAATCGACGCAATCTTCACTTCACTGCAGATCAGCCGAACTCAAGTGCCGGTGATCGTTGCAGGCGGCATCAACAGTCACCAGGCAGTGCGTGCGTGTCTCGAAGCAGGTGAAAACGGCGTGCTGATTGGTACACCATTCGCCGTCACTGAAGAGGGCGACGCGCATCCGAATTTCAAACGTGTACTGGCCGATGCGTCACCCGACGATATCGTTGAATTTGTCAGCGTGACGGGTCTGCCGGCGCGTGCCGTGAAGACGCCCTGGCTCGAGCGCTATCTGCGCAATGAATCGCGCATTCGCTCGAAGATCGGCGCGCTCAGAAATGCGTGTCCGACTGCACTCGAATGCCTGAGTGCATGTGGGCTACGCGACGGCATCGAAAAGTTCGGTCATTTCTGCATTGATACACGGCTCGCGGCGGCGCTGCGCGGCGATGTGAGCAATGGGCTATTTTTTCGCGGACGCGAAGCCTTGCCGTTCGGCACGGCGATTCGCAGCGTGCGCGATCTACTCGAACTGCTGCTGACAGGCGTGGCGCGACCGGCTGTCGCAGGGCGCTTTGCGTTTTCTCAAGGTTGACGGGCATCAAAAAACGCGAAGCGCGGAGCTTCGACAATGCTCCTGCCGATTGCATTGAATTGCATTGCATCGCGCTTCGCGCAACCACACGAGAAAACCAGGGCAGCACATGAACAGAACAATCCGATCCATCGCGGCCGCGCTATTCACGGCAGGACTGGCGTTGACGGCTTCGCACACATTCGCCGCAGACAGCGACCCGACTTCAGGTATCCATGCCGGCGATGTGCTGATCCGCTTGCGCGCTATCTCGATCATGCCGCAGGTGCGGACGAGCGACACGCTGTCTGCACTCAACGTCGACGTCAACAATGCCATCGTGCCTGAACTCGACTTCACATACATGATCCGCGACAACATTGGCGTCGAACTGATTCTTGCCACGTCACGGCATCAATTGACGTCGAGCCTCGGCAACCTGGGCGGGGTCAATGTTTTGCCGCCTACGCTGCTGCTGCAATATCACTTCAATCATCAGGGAAAGATCCGCCCGTATGTTGGCGCAGGCGTGAACTATACGTACTTCTATAACGACGGACTGCATGCGGGTGACCAGCAGATTTCGGTCAAGCGCAGCAGTTTCGGCCCCGCGCTGCAGGCGGGTGTCGACGTGCAACTGACGAAAGCGGTGTTCGCCAACGTCGACGTGAAGAAGGTCTGGATGAAAACGGATGCATCGATGAATGGTGTATCGCTTGGCACACTGCACATCGATCCATGGATAGTCGGGCTCGGTATCGGAACGAAGTTCTGAGTCTTTCTAAGTCTCTGAGCCAGGATCGAGATGCAATAAAAAACGCCGGCCTCACGATGAGCCGGCGTTCGCATTTGACGCGCCCGGTGCGTGCAGTGCGGGTATCACATCACAGCTTGTCGTATTTGAAGCGCATGGCGGTGCCTTCGCGCTCGATGCGCGTCCACACAGCGCGCTTCTCCTCATCGGTGAGAAATACCCAGTTCGACACTTCCCCCGCCGTACGGCCACAGCCTTTGCAGACTTCGTCGAACAGCGTCGAGCAGACGCCAATGCAGGGGCTATCAGGGAGATCGTGCAGATTCGATGACATCGAGTTACCTTGAACGGGAATGCATGCGGTTCGCTATGGTAAACCAAAAGCGAAATCGGCTTCCGGCACCCATTTCACGTGCAATGTCATGCATTGCAGTTCATCGCGCGATGCTGTAGCCGATGCGTGCCATCCAGTGTTGTCGCTGGTTATAGTCGATCAGATCCTCGCCATAGCCATTGAAGTAACCGATCCACAGGTAGCCGCCCCATGCGCTGCTGCCGAGCAGCCGGGCGAGTGGGTAAGTCAGTTGCGTATCGACGCTGCCATACCAGTGCTTCGTGCCTTTGCGCAGGGTCGTCGCCAGTTGCCAGCCGTCCGGGCTGCCGTACTTGATCAGCAGATCGACGTAGCCGCGGTAATCGGCAATGTCCGGGTTGTCGCTCGTGCCGAGGTAGTAGTAGAGCTTCGGCGAGATCTCAAGATGCGTCGCGTTGAGATCGCCGAACTCAAAGGTCGGGCGCACGAACACCGTGTTGAGGCTGCGCGAATCGCTGCCTGCCAGACCATTCGATTCATGCCCGACGCCCGCGGCGATGCCCATGCGCGTGAACCAGTCCGAGCGCAGCCCCGTGTCCGGGATGTAGTAGAAAAGTTGTGGCATGTAACTGGTGTCGCGGAACGGGCGCGACTCGGCAGACAGATCCCAGATCGACATCTGCGTGTACGCGAAATACAGGTTGTCGAGAAAGCCCTTTGAACGCAGGTCGTCGGGCAGCAGCAACCGGTATTTGAAGCTGAGCTGCAGGCGCGCGTTGGTGTCACCGTTCTTGCCGATGGCGAAGTACATCGGCTCGTAGTAAGAGATGCGCGATAGTGCAGCACGTCCGGCGCTCATCAGTGCATCGGCGGCAGGCGAGGCGACTTCCGTGCTCGAAGCGGGGGTGACGGCTGCCGCTGCGCTCGCAGGTTGTGCCGGTGTGACCGCCTGCATTTCAGTGCGCTCGGCTTGCACGATCTGTTCTTGGCGGGGACCGCGATTGATCGCGACGAGTGCCGGTGACGCATCGAAGCCGACGGGATCGATACGTATCTCACCGCGCGCCCACGCCGGCCACGGCGCCGAGTAGTGCACCTTGCGGAACTGGCCCACCGACAGATGCAGTGCATCGGGCACATCGGCTTCGCGAACGAGATCGAGTGGTTGCGGCGCGATGTCGCCGTTCGTGAGGGTGACGCGGATTGTGGGCGGCAGCGTAAGGTCGAGTGGCGCGTTGTCGTCGGCGGAGTAGAGCAGCGTGATGGTCAGCGGCTCGTTGAACGCGGCTTCGCGCAACGGCGCGAGCATCGACGTCGTGGCCTGTGCGCAAGGCGCGGCGAGGCCGAGCAGAGCGCCCAGCCATAAGACGCTGAAGAAGCGGACGTAATGGGAAAGGGCGTTGGAGCGAAGGAGCCGCGATGGCGGGTAAGCGGGCGGCCGATGGGCAGGAGCAATGCGGCAAGACAAGGTGTTCACTCGCATGAGCAGTCGTCCATTGTTATTGCATGTCGGTGGCGACGGAACCTGCGGCGCGCTTCCTGTGCATTACATTGCATTGCACTTCGCTGCACGCAGGTAACACGAAGGTCACGATCCGTCATTGTAAAAGACGACTTACAAAGCGCAAGCTCGCATACAGCGGCACTTCAATGCATTTGCCAATACCAGCATTTACCCCGTTGCCGTTTCCCAGATCAGCGCACCGTTCAGTGCGATGATGGCGCCGGCACACATCCATGCAAGGACGAGTGGTACGCCGCGCAAACGCCAGCCGTGCATCAGCCGGATGTCCGATGCGAAACGGATCAACGGCACCACGGCCAGCGGCAACTGGAGACTCAGCACCACCTGGCTGGCCACGAGAAGTTGCGCCGATCCATGCGGCCCGAACAGGCCCACGGCAACAAGCGCCGGGCCGATGGCGAGCGCCCGGGTGAGCAGTGCGCGTTGCCAGCGCGGCAGCCGGATCCGCAGGAAGCCTTCCATCACTGCCTGCCCCGCGAGCGTGCCCGTCACGGTTGCGCTCAGGCCGCATGCGAGCAGGGCTGCCGCAAACAGGATAGCGGCCCAGTGCGAGCCGACGATCGGGGCGATCAGCCGGTGCGCATCGGCGAGATCGGTGACAGTGCGATGGCCGCTCGCGTAAAAGACGGCCGCCGACACGATGAGCAACGCCGCATTGATCACGAAAGCCAGTGAAAGCGCGCTGAAGGTGCCGAAGTTGACGCCGCGCAACGCGGCGGCGATGTCGGCGTCGCTGCATGAAAGTGCATGCGTTTTGACGAGTGCGGAGTGCAGATACAGGTTGTGCGGCATCACGGTCGCGCCGAGAATGCCCGCCGCCAGCCACACCATCCCCGCGTTGCGCAGGAGCTCGGCGCTGGGCGCCGCGCCCGTCAGTGCAGCACGCCAGTCGGGCCGCGCGAGTACCAGTTCGATCACGAAGCACAAGCCGACGAACAGGATGAGGGCGACCACGGCGGTCTCGAGCGTGCGCTGTCCATGGTGTTGCAGGGCGAGCATCGCGAAGGTGCCGACCGCCGACATCAGCACGCCCGCCGTCAGCGATACGCCGAACAGCAGTTGCAGTGCGACGGCGCTGCCGACCACCTCGGCAACGTCGCAGGCGATGATCGCGATTTCGCTCGTCATCCACAGGAACAGTGTCACGCGCGGGCCGGTCCGCTCGCGGCACAACTGCGCGAGATCGCGTCCCGTCACCACGCCGAGACGGGACGATAGCCACTGCAGCAGCATTGCCATCAGGCTCGACGCAATGACGACGCTCAGCAGCGCATAGCCGTAGCTCGCGCCGCCCGCGAGCGCAGTCGCCCAGTTGCCGGGATCCATGTAGCCGACGGCGATCAGCGCGCCCGCGCCAAGGAACCGGAGCCGACCGGCCGGGCGTGCAGGTCCTGCGCCGGGGCGGCGGCGGGACGGATCCAGTGCGAACGGGTTCGTATTCATTGCAACGCTGTGGCGGAAGTCCCGGTTTGCGGGGCAAGCGGCATGCCATGCATTCCAGTGCCTTGCAATGTCTTGCAGAGCGTCACGCCTTCACCCCTGTCGATACCACTATATGGGCTAATTTGACAGTCTATAGTGAGGGTGGCACACGTGTATCGGGCGGGATGCAGTCCGCTTCCGTGGATCTGCACCGTGCGATGCCTTTCCCTACAGGAAAGGAGGTTTTTTTCGGGTGGACAGGACGCGATAACCCGATAAAATTGCGGCCAATTTTGCAGCGGCCCCGTGCATTTGCGTGCACCCAAGCTGCCGCGCCGCCGAATCAAACTGCAGTTGCCAGGCTAGACGCCAGACGGAAATCGCCCGGATCCTTGCAATCGCAAGCAGGCGGAAAGCGGACAGCAGGCCGATGCAATGCGGATGGAAGGCAGGTCCAGCCCATAGAAGGCCACGCGCTGTACCCTTTGCGCGACATCCGGCGGTTTATTTTGAATCAGGCACCGATTGATGGTAGTTTTCGGTTTTTTCAAGGGTAGCCACTGGCAGCACGCAGCGGCTTGAAGCGGGGTAAGCGACCGGTTCACACCGGTCCGAACGGAGAACGGAATGAAGAAACGGGTGGTGGGCCAACTGGCTGCGCTGGTACTGTGCGCGACGCCTTTCCTGTCGGCGGCGGCAAAAGATACACAACTGAATGTGTACAACTGGTCGGACTACATCGCCAAAGACACGATTCCGAACTTCACCAAGCAGACGGGCGTCCAGGTCAAGTACGACAACTACGATAGCGACGACACGCTGCAGGCCAAGCTGCTGACGGGTAATTCGGGCTACGACATCGTCGTGCCGACCAGCAACTACGCGGGCAAGCAGATCGCAGCGGGCATCTTCGCGCCGCTCGACAAATCGAAGATCCCGAACCTCAAGTACCTCGACCCGTCGCTGATGGCGCTCGTCGCGGGCGCGGACCCGGACAACAAGTTTTCGGTGCCCTGGGCATACGGCACGACGGGCCTCGGCTACAACGTGACGAAGGCGCAGCAGATTCTCGGCAAGGGCGTCGCGCTCGACAACTGGGACATCCTCTTCAAGCCGGAAAACATCTCGAAGCTGAAGGCGTGCGGCGTCTCCGTGCTCGACGCGCCGGACCAGATGTTCGCGGCTGCGCTGCACTACATCGGCAAGGATCCGATGAGCACGAACCCGGCCGACTATCGCGAAGCGCTCGCGATGATGAAGAAGATCCGTCCGTACATCACGCAGTTCAACTCGTCGGGCTATATCAACGATCTGGTCGGCGGCGACATCTGCTTCGCGTACGGCTGGTCGGGCGACGTCGTGATCGCCAAGCATCGTGCGGCCGAAGCGAAGAAGCCGTACAAGGTCGATTACTACATTCCGAAGGGCGGCGCGCCCGTGTGGTTCGACGTGATGGCGATTCCGAAGGACGCGAAGAACAAGGAAGCCGCGATGGAGTGGATCAACTACATCGAGACGCCGCAGGTTCACGCAGCCATTACCAACGCTGTGTACTACCCGAGCGCGAATGCGGAAGCGCGCAAGTATGTGGACAAGGATGTCGCGAACGATCCCGCTGTGTACCCGCCGGCGGATGTCGTCAAGACGCTGTTCCTGCTCAAGCCGCTGCCGCCTGAAATCCAGCGTCTGCAGACGCGGCTGTGGACCGAGTTCAAGTCCGGCCGCTAAGCGGACCTGAACCACACGGTTGTGCAGGAAAGCATCATCATGAAGCCCTCGGCACCGTGCCGGGGGCTTTGTTCGTCAAATGCAGGGAGAGAAGCAGCAGATCATGAGTGGCCAGTCGAACGTGCTGGCAGGGGCCGGCGTGTCGTCCTCGGGCAATTCCGCCTTTGCGCAGGATGCAGCGGAAAACTTTGTGCAGATCGTCGACGTCGTGAAGAAGTTCGGCGAGACGGTCGCCGTCAAGGGCGTCAACCTGTCGGTGAAAAAGGGCGAACTGTTCGCGCTGCTCGGCAGTTCCGGTTGTGGCAAGTCCACGCTGTTGCGCATGCTTGCAGGGCTGGAAACGGTCACGTCGGGCAAGATCCTGATCGACGGCGAAGACCTTGCACAGATGCCGCCGTACAAGCGTCCTGTGAACATGATGTTCCAGTCGTACGCGCTCTTTCCGCATATGACGGTCGAATCGAATGTTGCGTTCGGCCTCAAGCAGGAAGGCGTGCCCAAGGCCGAGTTGCAGGAGCGCGTGCAGTCCGCGCTCGAACTCGTACAGATGGGCCGCTTCGCAAAGCGCAAGCCGCATCAGCTGTCGGGCGGGCAGCAGCAGCGCGTCGCGCTCGCGCGTTCGCTCGTCAAGCGTCCGAAACTGCTGCTGCTCGACGAGCCGATGTCGGCACTCGACAAGCAGATCCGTCAGCGCACGCAGATCGAACTCGTCAACATTCTCGACAAGGTCGGCGTGACCTGCATCATGGTCACGCACGATCAGGAAGAAGCGATGACGATGGCGAGCCGCCTCGCCGTGATGAGCGAAGGCGAGATCGTGCAGCTCGGCACGCCGAACGAAGTCTACGAATATCCGAACAGCCGCTTCTCGGCGGAGTTCATCGGTTCGACCAATCTGTTCGACGGCAAGGTCGTCGAGGACGAGCCGGATCACGTGTACATCGAAACGCCTGATCTGCCTGTGCGCCTGTACGTGAACCACGGCATCACAGGGCCGCTTGGCATGCCCGTGACGATCTCGGTGCGCCCCGAGCGTATCGCGCTCACACGCAAGCCGCCTGAGGGCACGTTCAACTGGGGCAAGGGCACCGTCACCAACATTGCATACATGGGCGGCTACTCGCTGTATCACGTGAAGCTCGACGCGGGCAAGACGGTGATCGCGAATGTGTCGAGCCTCGCGTTGTCGGAAATCGAAACGCCGACGTGGGGCGACGAGGTGTATGTGCGCTGGAGCGCGTCGGCAGGCGTGGTGCTGACATCATGAAACGCGCGCTGCATTCCTTCATGACGTGGCCCGTGCGCCGCTTCAATCTGACGGGCAGCACGGCCGTGGTGGCGGGGCCGTTCATCTGGCTGCTGCTGTTCTTCCTCGTGCCGTTCCTGCTGGTCGTGAAGATCAGCTTCGCGGATCTGCAGCTCGGCATTCCACCGTACACGGAACTGACGTCGATTAAGGACGGCGTGGTTCACATCGCGCTCGACCTGTCGCACTACGCGTTCCTTCTGCAGGACAGCCTGTACTTCGCGACCTACGTGAACTCGGTGATCGTGGCGGGCATCTCGACGCTGCTGTGTCTGCTGCTCGGTTATCCGATGGCGTATTACATCGCGCGCTCGAACCCGGCCACGCGCAACATCCTGATGATGGCCGTGATGCTGCCGTTCTGGACGTCGTTCCTGATCCGCGTGTACGCGTGGATCGGCATCCTGAAGAACAACGGGCTGCTGAACAACTTCCTGATGTCTATCGGGCTGATTCATTCGCCTATCGAGCTGTATCACACCAACACGGCGGTCTATATCGGCATGGTCTATTCGTACCTGCCGTTCCTCGTGATGCCGCTCTATGCGCACCTCGTGAAGATGGATCTGACGCTGCTGGAAGCCGCGTACGACCTCGGCGCGAAGCCGTGGAAAGCGTTCTGGCAGATCACGCTGCCGCTGTCGAAGAACGGCATCATCGCGGGCTGTCTGCTGGTGTTCATCCCGGCGGTGGGCGAGTACGTGATTCCTGAACTGCTCGGCGGCGCGAACACGCTGATGATCGGCCGCGTGATGTGGAATGAGTTCTTCGATAACGCCGACTGGCCGATGGCCTCCGCCGTCACCTGCGCAATGGTGCTGTTGCTGCTCGTGCCGATGGCGCTGTTCCAGTACTCGCAGGCGAAGGCACTGGAGGAGCGCCGCTGATGAAACCGAATCGTATCTTGCAGTTCATCGCACTCGCGATCGGCTTCGCGTTCCTCTATGTGCCGATCATCAGCCTGATCGTGTATTCGTTCAACGAGTCGCAACTCGTTACGGTCTGGACGCGCTTCTCGACGCGCTGGTACGCCGCGCTGCTGCAGGATGATGAACTGATCAATGCCGCGTGGCTGTCGCTGCGCGTGGGGCTGCTGACGGCGTTCGCATCGGTGATCATCGGCACGTGGGCGGGCTTCGTGCTCGCGCGCATGGGGCGCTTTCGCGGCTTCACGCTGTACACGGGGATGATCAACGCGCCGCTCGTGATTCCCGAAGTGATCCAGGGCATTTCGCTGCTGCTGCTATTCATCGAAATGGGCAAGTGGCTCGGCTGGCCGGCAGGGCGCGGCATCTTCACGATCTGGATCGGTCACGTGATGCTGTGTATTTCCTATGTCGCGATTATTGTGCAGTCGCGTGTGCGCGACCTGCACCCGTCGCTCGAGGAAGCTGCACTGGATCTTGGCGCGACGCCGCTGCGTGTATTTTTCTTCATCACGCTGCCGCTGATCTCGCAGGCACTTGTCGCAGGCTGGCTGCTGTCGTTCACGCTGTCGATCGACGATCTGGTGCTGTCCGCGTTCCTGTCCGGACCCGGCTCGACCACGTTGCCGCTGGTGGTGTTTTCGCGCGTGCGCCTGGGTCTGAATCCGGAGATGAATGCACTGGCGACGCTGTTCATCGCGGTCGTGACGGTGGGCGTGGTCGTGGCTAACCACTTCATGCAGCGCGCCGAGAAGCGGCGCCTCGCGATGGCAATCTAGTTCAGGCTGTCTCGCTTCAATTCCTTTGCCGGTGCCTGTTTCGTGCATGCGGGTGCCGGCAAAGCGACTCACCCGACGCAACGCGTCATGCCGTTGCTCAGATCCTGTAGCCGATCCGTAGACCACCCCAGTGCCGGCCGTTGACGAAGATCGGCGCGGACGCGTCCTTCATCAGCACATATTCGCCGCCGCCCATGTCGCGCCGGTACGTTTGCAGCAGGAAGCGCTTCGTGCTGGTGCCGGCCGCAAGGCCCGTGCGGTCGTTGAAGATGCGCCGGTTACGGCAGTTCGCTGCGTTCCAGACCGGGTCACCGCGCTGCGGCTGCGAAAACTTGAGATTGTGGGTGGGCAGATAGCCGCGCACATCGACGGCGGCACAGAACGCCACGCGTGGATCGAGTTCGAGCATCGGTTCCTGGATAGGCGGCAGAACCCGGTCGGTGAGATCGGTGAAGCGGGTCATGAACTGCGGCGGATTCGTGTCGGACATCGGCGCGTAATGCTCGTCGAACAGATCGTTCATCGACAGCTCGCCGCGCGCGACGGCTGCTTCGAACAGTTTGCCGACTTTGGCGGCAGCCTGTTCGACGGCGTCGATGAACGGCGTGTCGGCTGTCGCGACACCCGTGGCGGCTGTCAATTCGATCAGGTTCTCAGACACGCCCAGCAGATTGCCGAGCCGGTTCTTCGCCTGCATGAAGTTCTCGCCGGAATGCTCGACGTCGGTCGCGATCTCCAAAACCTGCGACTCGAATGCATTGCATTGCTCCTCGATCTCACCGGACAACGTCGCGATCTGATTGGCCTCTGCATTCAATTGCATGACCGCGTGGCCCGTCGAATGCACGACGTCACCGATCATCCGTGTGCCTTCGCGGACCCGCTGGGCGCGCGCGGTATTTTCGGCGCCTTCGCCAATCAGGCGCTCGGTCTGCTCAGTGAGTTGCGCAAGCGTGGTTTCGATCTGACCGGTTGCCTGCGCGGTTTTTGCAGACAGTGTTTTCACCTCGGCGGCGACCACGGCGAAGCTCTTGCCGAATTCCCCCGCACGCGCGGCTTCGATGGCAGCGTTCAGTGCGAGCAGATGTGTCTGGCGCGCGATCAGCGAAATTTCCTCCGACACGCGGCTCACGTGCGACAGCGCCGCCCGCAACGCACCGATCTGGCTTTCGATCACGGTCACGCCTTCGACCAGCCCATGAATATCCGACAGCGATGACTCGAGCGTCTGCTGCGAGCTTTCGACCTCGCCCGCCGCCTGCGCCGTGACCGTGCGCATTTCCCGCGCCGCTTCGGCAATACGATGATTGCCTGCCAGTGTGGCCGCCGCCGACTGGCGCAGCGTATGGCAGACATCGGCCTGCCGTTCGACACGCGTGGCCACTTCCTCGATATGCCCGGACACATCGCAAATCTCGATGCCGAGCTTGCCTGCCTGAGTGGCGATATCGCCTACAACGGATGAAGCGCTGCCGTTGCGGCGCAGGCGGCGATTGAAGAGGCCCGTCATGTCAGTCTCCTGAACGGCGCGACGTGTGCCGTTCCTGTGTCCGTTTAATGTGCGTGTGAGTTCAGGTGACTGCACCGATCTGCACCCGATTATCGAAGTGCGGCACATGAATTGCGTTTCATCCTGCACGCTTACGATTTCTCTACGGCGCCTTACCGGACTGCTTGATAGGGACTATCCCGGAGTCTGATCGGGTACGATCGCGGCAGTCCGTGCGCGCGCCTTGCCGCACGTCTGTCGAATCCAAGTCGAATGCACCCGCCAGTCACTGATGTTTGAATCTTTTGTGCGCGTATCGGGCTGGGAACAGCTGCTGTATCTATGGGAACTGATCGTTATGGTCTGCAAGTTCCTGTGGGGTTTGCTGCGTCTGCTGGGTGGCGGTTGAAATCGAATGCAGTGAGTCGTCACATCGGGAAGATGAACTTGCAGTAACCTGAAAGCCATTTCATCCCGACCGTGCGTGCCAGCGATGACCGATGATTCCACCCAGCGCTTTACCGACCGTGTAGCCGACTACGTCAAGTACCGGCCCGACTATCCGCGTGAAGTCGTAACTTTCCTGCATGCAACCTGTGGCGTGGCCGAAGGTGCGCGTGTCGCCGATATCGGTGCAGGCACGGGCATCTCGACGCGGCTCTTTCTCGAAGCAGGTCATCCCGTTGTCGCCGTCGAGCCGAATCAGGCGATGCGCGCCGCCGCCGATGCATGGCTTGCATCCTTCACCGGCTATGCGAGTGTCGCGGGCACGGCAGAGGCGACCTCACTGGACGACGCGAGCGTCGATCTCGTGACGGCCGCCCAGGCGTTCCACTGGTTCGATCCCGCCGCGACGCGTCGAGAATTCGCGCGCATCCTGAAACCGCACGGCCTGATCGCGCTGATGTGGAACAGCCGCCTGCTCGAGGGCACGCCGTTTCTCGCGGACTACGAAGCGCTGCTGCAACGCTTCGGCGTCGACTATCAGGCGGTGTCCGAGCGTTACGGCGACGATGAGTCGATGACCGCGTGGTTCGGCGACGGCTTCACGCATCAGGCGCGTTTTCCGAACGCACAGCGGCTCGACTTCGAAGGATTGAAAGGGCGGCTGCTGTCGTCGTCTTATGCACCGAAGGCTGGGCATCCAGACCACCAGCCGATGCTGAACGCGCTGCGCGAACTGTTCGACCGCACCGCCGACTGCGGCACGGTCGAGTTCGCGTACGAGACGCGCGTCTACGTTGGACATGCACAAGACCAGGCCTAGACCTGCAGTGAAGTGCTTCCGGTAGGGTGAGACGCGAAGAACGCGCGTAAATCCTGCAGCACGCGTTGTGGCGCTTCTTCCATCGGAATATGTCCGAGCCCGTCGTACATGACCGATTGCGCGCCGGGAATCCGGCGTGTGAACTCGGCTGCATGGGCCGGTGGAATCCAGCGGTCTTTTGCACCCCAGAGCACCAGAGTCGGCACGTCGATCGAACTCAGCACACTCGTATCGAGATCTGCGAAGTCCAGCGTCGGCACCATCTTGCCGATGGCTTCACGCGTGCCTTCACCATGGAAGAACTCGACATAGCGACGCAACACGTCGCGCGCAATCCGGCGAGGATCGCCGTAGACGTTGCGTACCGCGCTCTTGATGATCGCCTCAGGCAGCCACCAGGGCGCGCTCATGCGCACGGGCGCGTGATTGAACAGGCCGATGTAGATGGGCAGTTTCATGGGGAAGCCCGCGGCGTCGATCAGCACGAGCCGCTCGACGGCATCGCGGTGACGCACCGCGTAATCCCACGAAAGCAGTCCACCAAGCGAATTGCCGACCAGCGTCGCACGCCCGATGCCGAGCGCCTGCATGAAAGTGTCGAAGAAACGCCGGCAGGTGGGCAGGTTCATCGTTTCGATGGCACCTGCCGCGTTGCGCAGTGGACCTGTCACGCCGAACGGCGGGAGATCGAGCCGGATCACGCGATGCTCGCGTGCCATCTCGGATGCAACATCGTTCCATGTATGCAGCGATGAAGCAAAGCCGTGAATCATCACGATGGTACTGTCGCCTGTCCCTTCGTCGATATAGTGCACGTCCGCGCCCATGATCTGTACGAATCGTGAACCCGTTTGCGTGTAACGGCGTTGCAGTTCGTTTCGCGGGACGCTCGTGATGCCAAGGCGCGCCGCAAGCGAACGGCGCGGCAGCGGCACCGGCATCGTGTGTGCCGTTTCGATGCTCTTCATTTTTTTGTCTCCCTGTTGTTGGACTACCTGGTCACTCTGCTGACAAAGTGCACTCCTGATAAGAACTAGCGTGAAAAGGTGTATTCGCTGCTGCGCACGCGGCGCGTGCGGCGGCGGTAGGTGAACGTGAAACGCGGCCAGATGGCGGTGATCTTGCCGCTCTTCGTCTGGTACCAGCTGTGGCAGCCGCTTGCCCAGACCGTGCGCGGCATGTCGCGCTGCAGGCTCGCATTGAATGCGCGCTGCACGTCGGCACGGAGATTCATCGTGCGTGCACGCTGACGCTGCAATTCGCGCAGACAAGCGGCAATGTATTGCACCTGCGACTCGATCATGTAGATCATCGAGTTGTGTCCGAGTATCGTGTTCGGTCCCGTCATCATGAAGAAATTCGGGAAATTCGTGATGCTGGTGCCGAGATACGCTTCGGGTCCATCGCGTAGCCACATCGCGCCGAGATCCGCGCCGTCTACGCCTGTCACGTCGAATGGCGTGCCGACATCATTCACCTGAAATCCCGTGCCGCAGATGATGGCATCGACGGCGTGATGCGTGCCGTCTGCGGTGATGATGCCGTCATGCACGATACTGCGGATCGGCGTGGTGACGACATCGGCATTGGCTTGGCCGAGTGCTGAATAGTAGTCGCTCGAAAGCAGCACGCGCTTGCATCCGAGCCTGTAGTCGGGTGTCAGTTTCGCGCGCAGGGCAGGATCTTTCACCTTCCGTTCGAGATAGCTGCGTGCGAACTTCATCGCGGGATTCACCAGCTTGGGATTGACGAAGAAGCCGATGCCGCGCGACTCCATCTGCCAGTAAATCGCATTGCGCACGCAGCGCTGCGTCAACGGCAGATGCGTGAAGAACCAGCGTGCGCGTGCGCTCACGGGTTTGTCGGGCTTGGGCATGATCCACGGCGCGGTGCGCTGGAACAGCAGCATTTGTGCAACGCGCGGCTGGATCCTTGGGATGAACTGAACTGCACTGGCGCCCGTGCCAATGACGGCGACACGTTTGCCTTCCAGCGGATAGTCGTGGTCCCAGCGTGCGGAATGAAACAGCTTGCCGCCAAATGTATCGAGCCCCTCGAACTGCGGTATCGCGGGGCGCGACAACTGTCCGACGGCCGAGATCACTGCATCGGCCTCGACTGTTTCATGCACCCCATTGCGTACGATCTCGAGTAACCAGACAAGACGTGCTTCGTCGAAGCGCGCAGCCGTCACACGTGCATTGAACTGCATTGCACTGTCCACCTGATACTTGCGTGCACAATGTTTCAGATACGCGAGGATTTCCTGCTGATGGCTGAACGATCGTGACCACGACGGGTTCGCTTCGAATGAAAACGAATACAGGTGCGACGGCACATCACATGCAGCACCAGGATACGTGTTGTCGCGCCACGTGCCGCCAAGATCGTCTGCTGCTTCGTAGATCGTGAACGACGTGTAACCCATGCGTTTGAGCCGGACGGCCATGCCGATACCCGAGAAGCCACTGCCGATAATCGCGATACGCATCTCAGGTCGAGCCGGTGAGGGCATGAGTTCAACGCTCCAGCACATCGTCGAAGTCTTCACACGCATCGACGGCGATTAAGAAAAAAGTAGACCTGTCTACATCCGTCTACAGCGCTTAACGCGCAGAGTAGACAACTGTACACAGTGCGTCAAGATCGTTGTACAGTGCAGGCTCCAAGGTCGAAGCAGGGCATCGGCCGAACTGCGTCGTCAAATGGAAGCTCATGCAATCCGCATCGGAACTGGAACTCGCGCCCGGCAAGCGCCGACTGATCGAGGCCGCGTTGCGCCTGACGGCGGGCGGCCGCAGCTTCGCGAGCCTTGGCCTGCGCGAACTGGCGCGGGAAGCGGGCCTCAATCCCAACACCTTCTATCGACACTTCGACACGCTCGACGATCTGGCGCGCGAAGCCGTCGAATCCGTCAGCCGCCGTTTGCGTCCGATGCTGCGGCGTGAGCGCTGGCTGGCCGCGCATGATGAACCACATAGCGTCCCGCGCCGCGCGTGCGCGGCTTTCTTTGCGTTCGCGCTGGAAAACCGCGAGGCGTTCCTGAGCGCGCTGGCCGAGTATCACGGCACGTCGCCGGCATTGCGCGAGGCGGTGCGCGTGAACCTCAACGAGGTGTCGGCGGAAATGGCGGAAGATGTGGTCGAGTTGAACCTGATGCCGGCGTTGTCCCGCGAGACGATAGAGGAAGTCTGCACGCAGATCGTGCTGCAGCTTTTTCATCTGTCGCATGAATTCATCGGTCATGCGGCGCAGCGCGAATCGCTGATCGACTACGCGGAGCGCTTCATCGTCAGGCTGTTCGCGGGCGCTGTCGTGCTGGCGCAGCATGAAGTATGAAACATGAAGCAAAATGAAAAAGGGTTCCGTGAGGAACCCTTTTCGTTTGACGCATCCGCCGAAACAGCGTGAATCGATCAGGTGTCGTTCCAGCCGCCCGAATCGTCGTTGCTGCCCATATCGACGCCGCCATCTCCACCGTCGCTCCAGTCATTGGAGCCCTGGCCGAAGTCGATTGAACCGGCGTCGTTGCCGCCGCGTTTGCGCGATTCGTCATCGACGATCACATCGCGCTCGACCACACGGTCACGGCCGGAGTTGAGTGCTTCGCCGAGCAGCACGCCCGTCAGCAACCCGCCCATGCCGCCGCCAAAGCCACCGCCTTGCTGCACGATGACGGGCGGCTGCTGTTGCTGCGGCGGGTAGGGATAGGGTGCTTGCGGCGGATAACCTTGCGGCTGGCCACGGCCAAACGCCTGATCGGCCTCGCGTGCAAACGACGAATCGCCAGCGCCCGTCGCTGCCGCAGGTGCGGCATTCGGATCGGGCCGGCCTTCGGCGCGCGCCTTGAGGCTCGCCACCTGCCGTTCGAGATCTTCGATCTGATACGGCGGCACAGGGTTCTTGCTGTTCGACAGCGCTTCGACGAGCTGACGCAGTTGCGTCTCCGCGCCTTCCACTTCGCGTTCGAGCGCTTCATGCCCCGGCGCCGTCGACAGCTTCACGTCGAGCTTGAGCGAACGCACGTCGTTGAGGAGATCGGTGGCGCGCTTGAGTTGCACGCGGCGATCGTCGTTGGCGCGCGTATCGTCCTGCGAGCGCGCGCGACGTAGCGTCCAGCGCAAGATCAGCGCGATCGCGGCAAACAGCACCACGATGCCGATCCACATGCCCATTGACGGACCATGCCGTGCCGGCGCCTGCTGAAGCGCCGACGACGTCGTTGCCGCGGATTCCTGCTGCGCGAACGGATTGCTGGTGCGATGGGTGACATTGCCGCCGCCACTCCCGCTGACGCGCGCGGCATCGGCACGCAGACGCGCTTCCGTTTCCGCGAAGCGGCCCGGATCGGTGAAGCGGACCTGCGGGTCGAGCGTCTTCGACTGTTGAAGTTGTGTGAGCGCTTCGGCAGGGCGGCCTTCGCGATCGAGCACCTGCGCGTACAGATAGTGCGCGCGAGCGCTGTCGGGATGCGCCTTCAGCACTTCGTTCAACTGCGAATCGGCTTTCTGCCAGTCCTGCTGCTGGATCGCCGTTTCGATCTGCGTCGCCGTCGGCACCGCGAAGGCGGCGCCCGATACGAGCATCAGCGAAAGCGTCAGGGATACACCGGCTGCTGCAAGGAGTTTTTTCATGATGCGGACCGGGCGGATTGACGCCCGTCTCCATGACTATCGAGTTGCCGCGCTACGCGGCCAGCGTGCCTCGACACGCAACGCCGCGCGGCGCATCGCCTGGTGGGGGTTACTGCGCAGGCGTGTCCAGCTGCTTCTTCAGTGCGGCGAGACGGTCGTCGACGGACGGGCCGCGGTTCAGGTCCGCGAGCTTGTCGTCGAGCGCCTTGCCGCTCTTCACGTCAGCCGAATTGAGGCGCGCGTCGGAACGTGCCGTCGAGAGCGCGACCTTGTCTTCGAGCTTCTGGAAGTCTTCAGCAAGATTCTTGCCGCCGATACCACCCAGCGCCGTTGCCGCCGTATCTTTGGCTTGCGCGATCTGCTGCTTGGCCTGCAGGATGTTCGAACGCGCATTCAGATCGTTGCGACGCTGACGCATGTCATCGATTTGCGTCTTCAGCTGATCGACGGATGGCTCGAGCGTAGTGAGTTCCTTCGCGAGCGCGTCGCGCTCGGCTTCCGCCGTCGCCTGCGCACCGAGCGCCTCACGCGCGAGCGCTTCATCGCCTGATTGCAGCGCGCGTTTCGCGCCGTCTTCGTACTTCTTCGCCTTGTCGGCGGCCACGTCGCGCTTGCTTTGCTGCGTTGCGACCTGCGCCTGGATCTCGATCAGCGAGTTCTCCGCTTTCGCGATGCTCTCGTCGAGTTCGCGCACGATCTGGCGCGCATCACGCGACGGGTCTTGCACGGAGTCGGCTGCGTCGTTCAAGAGACCTTTGACCGTCCGCGTGATGCTGTCAAAAAGCGACATGAAATACCTCCATAGAATGAAATCGACGCTGAATACCTTGCGTTTCCTGCTTTGCTCGCGACGGCGTCGACCTGTGTAGTTTACGCTTCACCGGGAGCTTGCGTTACCTGCTGCATGACTGCCTTGCATCGTGCTTTCCGTCCATCAGACAGCGTGCCTGCGCACATGTTGCATGACGGCGGGGCAATCGCACCTGACATCGGGGCGTGCGCATGGAATGCAATAGCTGCACGACAATTTAACTTGCGTTCAACCTGCCGCGACACATGCACCGGCGCTTCGCGCACGCGTTGCAAACGTTGCATGACGGGACATTCAACAGCTCGCGGATATTACACCACGCGTACTCTTAAATCCGTCTTAAAGTGCGATTTCTCGCGCGTCGCGGCGGGTGTTTTCGCAATCTTCTGCGGCGTGAACGCACATGCGCAACGTGATGAACGAATCAGCACGCTGGTTTGTCAAAATGCGTGGTTTATGTCGTTCCCGGATGTCGTGCACGTACGCTGTCGCAAACGCATTGGCCGATTCTTTCGGATAGCCGACGATCTGCCCTGTGATGCGCGTGCGTGACGAACGAGCGCGAGCTTATGCAAAGTGTCCGCTGCCTTCGGCGGGATCGATGCCGGGTTCATCGTCGTCACGTTCCTGCTGCCGCTTGCCTGCTGCATTGCGTTTCGACGTGAGCAGTGTGGAGGTTCTTGATGGCGCGTGCGTGGCGGCGGCCTGGTTGAGGGTCCCGCTCGTGGCGGGTTCGTCGTGGGCGGCGAGCGCGGCGGCTTTCGCGGCGGTGACGCGCGCAGCGGCCTGTGCGGCGGCGGTTCCGTCCGCGTCGCTGTCCGCTACGTCGGGCTGCGTCGGCGTTGCGAGCGCAACAACAGGCCTGGCGAAGTCGAGTGACGCGAGTGCGGGCGAGCCATCGGGATCGGCATCGGCGAATACGGTATCGTTTTCAACCGGTGTTGCCGCGTCGCGCGCTGCGGGCGAGCGCAGCGCCGGTGGCGTGGCTTGTCGCAGAGGCATGCCGGCACGCGCGACACGTCGCAGCGCTTCGTTGAGCGCGTCGGGTTCGCGTGGCGCGCGCAAGCGGTCGACAATGCTCGCCGCCTTGACCTGCTCGCTGGTCGCGCCGAAGCTCAGCACCGCGCGGCGCATCAGTTCGCTGACGCTGATGCCGAGGTTCTCGGCCGTCGATGCGATGGCGCGTTTCTGGGCGGGCGTGACGAAGACGACGATGCGTTCGCTGGGCTTGTTCATAGATCGGCTCGCGTTCTTTTCAGGTGTCGAACTGCGGAGGAATCCGGGCAGGGCGCCGAGTCCTGGTGGGCGCGCGTCGATCCATCATAAGACTAAATCGCGACGCGCGGTGGTTCGCGGGCGTATTTCGGGCGGAACGTAAAATGACTGTCACATCAATGGGTTGTGGAGCTTGTGAGGACATTGTCCACAGGGCTTTCAACATTTTCTGTTGATAACTGCACGGGCAAGGCGCAAGCGGGCGGGCGCGGCGCCACGCGGTGTTTTTTCGTGCGTCGGGGCACTATCGTGAGGGATTTCTTACAAAAAAATCACCTTCTGCGCCGCTTGATTTCTTTAAAATGCGCTGTTACGTTGCGCCAGACACTGCCTGGGCGCGCCGTGCGGCCAGCCGGAACGGGGTGAAACATGCGGCGCTGCGCGGTGGTTGTCGCGAGAGCAGAGACCGTCGTCATGCGCGGCGGCGCGCCGCGTGGGAAGACTACCCGCGTGGCCGCCGGCGTACAGGCGGCAGGGCGCCGCTCTGGCGCGCAACGGTGCCGGCACCGCGGCGCTTTGCGCGCGGGCGTCGCCACGATCACGATTCAAGCGCACCACGCGTGCCTTTCCGGCGTGTAGGTAGCGTCCATCATTCCAGTCATGCCAATCATCAAACGACCGAATTCCTCCAGTTCCTCAGGGCATCCAGGCCGCGAGCCATCTTTCGGCAGCAACGACAACCCGAGCCGCGACTACCGCTACGCACAGCGCGAAGAAAGCGATCGCGATGAGCGTGGGCGTGCGGAAGGCTCGGGTCGCGGCGGCCGCTCCATCGGCGGCACGATCGCGATGTGGTTTGCCGGGCTGTTCGCGACCCTGGCGGTGGTCGGCGCGCTGATCGTCGGCTATGCGCTCGTGGTGATGGGTCCGCAACTGCCTTCGCTGGATGCGCTGACCGACTATCGCCCGAAGGTGCCGCTGCGCATCTACACGGCCGACCACGTGCTGATCGGCGAATTCGGCGAGGAGCGCCGCAGCCTCGTGCGCTTCCAGGACATCCCGGACGTGCAGAAGAAGGCCGTGCTCGCCATCGAGGATTACCGCTTCTACGAGCATGGCGGCGTCGACTTCATCGGCATTCTGCGCGCGGGTTTCGCGGACAGCGCGCACGGCGGCTCGTCGCAGGGCGCGAGTACGATCACGATGCAGGTCGCGCGCAACTTCTTCCTGTCGAGCGAGAAGACGTATACGCGCAAGATCTATGAAATGCTGCTCGCGTACAAGATCGAGCGCGCATTGACGAAGGACCAGATTCTCGAGCTGTACATGAACCAGATCTATCTGGGCGAGCGCGCATATGGCTTTGCGGCTGCGGCGCGCGTGTACTTCGGCAAGGATCTGAAAGACATCACGTTGGCCGAAGCAGCGATGCTTGCGGGTCTGCCCAAGGCGCCGTCGGCGTACAACCCGGTCGTCAATCCGAAGCGCGCGAAGATCCGTCAGGAATACATCCTGAAGCGCATGCTCGATCTGAACTACATCGCGCAGGACCAGTACAACGAAGCGATCAAGCAGGAAATCCGCACGAAGACGGCGGGCAACGAGTACAGCGTGCACGCCGAGTACATCTCCGAAATGGTGCGCCAGATGATGTACGCGCAGTACAAGGACGAGACCTACACGCGCGGCCTGAACGTAACGACGACGATCGATTCCGCCGATCAGGAAGCTGCCTATCTCGCGGTGCGCAAGGGCGTGATGGACTACGAGCGGCGTCACGGCTATCGCGGTCCGGAAGGCTTCGTCGAGTTGCCCGCGGCGGGCGACGATCGCGACGAAGCCATCGAAGATGCGCTCAACGATCACCCGGACAACGGCGAGATCATTGCGGCTGTGGTGACATCGGCGACGCCGAAGGAAGTGAAGGCGCAACTGCTCGACGGCACGCAGGCCAGCATCACGGGCGACGGCCTGCGCTTTGCGGCGGGTTCGCTGTCGGCGCGCGCGGCACAGGCGCAGCGTATTCGCCCCGGTTCGATCGTACGTCTGATCGCCGATGCGAACGGCAACTGGCAGATCACGCAGTTGCCGCAGGTGGAAGGCGCGCTGGTGTCGATGACGCCGCAGGATGGTGCGATCCGTGCGCTGGTCGGTGGCTTCGACTTCAACAAGAACAAGTTCAACCACATCACGCAGGCGTGGCGCCAGCCGGGTTCGAGCTTCAAGCCGTTCATCTATTCGGCCGCGCTCGACAAGGGCCTCGGACCGGCGACGATCATCAACGACGCGCCGCTGTACTTCCCGCCGAGCGCGCCGGGCGGCGACGCGTGGGAACCGAAGGACGACGATCAGCCGGATGGTCCGATGCCGATGCGGCTGGCGTTGCAGAAGTCGAAGAACCTGGTGTCGATCCGCATCCTGTCGTATATCGGCACGAAGTACGCGCAGGATTTCGTCACGCAGCGCTTCGGCTTCGATGCCGACAAGACGCCACCGTATCTGCCGATGGCGCTGGGTGCAGGTCTGGTGACGCCGTTGCAATCGGCGGGTGCGTATAGCGTGTTTGCGAACGGCGGTTATCGCATCAATCCGTATCTGATCGCCGAGGTCGACGATGCGCATGGCCAGCCGCTGTCACGCGCGCAGCCGTTGACGGCGGGCAAGGATGCACCGCGTACGCTGGAACCGCGTAACGCGTACATCATGAACAGCCTGCTGCATTCGGTTGCGACGGCGGGCACGGGCGCCGGTACGAATGTGCTGCATCGTAATGACCTGCAGGGCAAGACGGGTACCACCAACGACGCGAAGGACGGCTGGTTTGCGGGCTATCAGCAGTCGCTGGTGGCGGTCGCGTGGATGGGCTATGACCAGCCGAAGTCGCTGGGTAGCCGCGAGTTCGGTGCGCAACTGGCGTTGCCGATCTGGGTCGAGTACATGCAGCGTGCGCTGCGCGGCGTGCCGCAGACTGAGCCTGAGATTCCTCAAGGCGTGACGTCTGTCGATGGTGAACTGTTCTATACGGATATGACGCCGGGGAATGGATTTGTCGCCAGTATCGGCATGGATTCGGCGAATCCGTTGGCTAGCGGTGGCGATGCGGTTGGCGCCGTTGGGCCGGCCGGGATGACGCCGCCGGCGCCGCCGCCGAATGTCTCGAACACGGAGAAGAAGCAGATCATGGATCTGTTCGAGTCGAATAAGCCTTGAGGATCTGAAGGCTCCGTACTCAAAAGGACACGCCCGTGATGGAAATCACGGGCGTGTTTGTTTATGGAGTTGAGGCAACGGTCAGCAAGCGAATTCTGGTGTGTGCCTGCTGTCTGGAAGAGGGATCCGATGCAGAAGGCGTAAGCGGCAGAACACCTCGCGTGATGCCCCGATCTGACCGCAGCGAGCGGCCAAAACGAATCACTTTGCAACGTCAGCCGTCTCTGCTGAAGCCTGCGCTTGCTCCACAACAGGATTCCCCATCGCCTGAAACAGCGCAGCGGTGTCATTCAATCGCGCGCCCGTATAGCGAATCTCATCGAGCCGCGCATTCCGGTACTGCTGCTCACTCGAGCGTGACGCCGTAACGGGCACAGCACCCAACCGATACCTCGCCGCCGTCTCCTCAAACGACTGCTGCGCCGCCCGCGCGGCCACATTCGCCGCATCGAGCGACTGCGCATCATGCTCCAGTGAAGCCAGCGTATCCGCGACATTCTGAAACGCCGCCAGCACCGTCTGCTTGTATTGCGACGTCGCAGCATCATAGGCAGCAATCGCCGCACGTCGCTGTGCAAACAGCGCACCGCCATGGAAGATCGGCTGCGAGATCGACGCGCCGAGGCTCCAGATCGCTCCAGCCCCAGACAATGCAACAGGCCAGCTAAACCCGCCTTGCCCCATCGATGCATTCAACGTGATGCTCGGAAACATCTGCGCAGTCGCTACCCCAACGTCAGCGGCAGCAGCCTTGAGCGTCGCATCGGCCGCCTGAATGTCGGGACGCGCTTTCAAAAGATCGGAAGGCACGGAAACAGGCACCTGCTGCGGCACATGCAGCGAAGCGAGATCGAGCGGCGCGGGCGCCTGATCCGGCGTACGGCCGAGCAGCACGGCGAGCGCATGGCGCGTGGTCAGCAACTGCTGCCGCGCGCCAGGCAAACTCGCCGCCAGCGACGCCGCGCTTTGCTGCGCACTCAACAGATCGCTATGCGACACCGAGCCGAGTTCATAGCGTCGCTGCGCATCGCGTGCCTGTTCGTCAGCGAGCGTGACGAGCCGCTCGGTGGTCTGCACCGACGCATCGAGCATGGCCACTGAAATCGCCGCCGTCACGATGTTCGCGGCAAGCGCGCGCCGCGCCGCATCGAACTGATACACCTGCACGTTCACACGCGACGCGAGCGCCGCATTTGCCAGCCGGGCCGCGCCGAAAATATCGAACGTGTACTGCGCCTGCAACTGGCCGACGAAGGTGTTGTACAGAAACGTGTTCGGCCCGATTTCAGGAATCGCAAGCGCGCGCTGACGCGCGGCCTGGCCACCGGCATCGATGGTAGGCAGCATGTTGCTGCCTATCTGGGCACGCAACTGCTCGCGCGCAGCCGTGAGGCTCTTGTCCGCAGCGGCGAGCGTCGGACTATTACGCAGGCCTTCGTCGACGAGTGCGTTCAGTTCATCCGAGTCAAACGTGCGCCACCATTGCGGCCCCGCCTTCGCGCCCGCCACGAACTGCTGCGTGACGCCTTGTGCGGGCACTGTCTGCGTCGGCAGGGGATCGGCGCCATAGTGCGCGGGCTCGGGCATCGCAGGCGGATTGCCATTCGGCCCGAACGAACAGGCCGATGCGAACAGGCAGGCAACAGCGGCGGAAGAAAACGTGCGGGTCATCGAAAGCTGGCTCATGATCAATTCCCCGAATGTGCCGAAGGCTCAGGGCGCGGGTCGCGCTCGTCGCCGCGCACGCGGAACCACGCGGCGTATAGCGCGGGCAGATAGAACAGCGTGAGCACGGTCGCGCTCGTGATGCCGCCCATCAGCGCCGTCGCCATCGGACCAAAGAAGTTCGAACGCAACAGCGGAATCAGCGCTAGCACGGCAGCGGCGGCCGTCAGCGTGATCGGGCGGAAACGCCGCACGGTCGCGCCGACGATGGCATCGAAGCGCTTGTGTCCCTGCGCGATGTCCTGCTCGATCTGATCGACAAGAATCACCGAGTTGCGCATGATGATGCCGAACATCGCGATCACACCAAGCATCGCGACAAACCCGAACGGCTTGCCGAACAGCAGCAGCGTCGCCACCACGCCGATCAGGCCGAGCGGCGCCGTCAGCACCACCATCAGCACGCGCGAAAAGCTCTGCAACTGGATCATCAGCAGCGTCAACACGGCGATGATCATGATCGGCATCTGCGCGTTGATCGACGTCTGTCCCTTCGCACTTTCCTCGACCGATCCGCCGATCTCGATCCGGTAGCCGACGGGCAGCGTCGAGCGGATCTGCGCGAGCTGTTTGTCCACTGCATGCGTGACGTCGATGCCTTGCGCGTTGCCGCGCACATCGGACTGCACAGTGATGGTCGGCTGTCGGTCGCGTTCCCAGATCACGCCGTATTCGAGATCGTCGCGCATATGGCCGAGCGTGCCGAGCGGCACGGCGCCGTTGGGCGTCGGCATCGCGAGCGTCAGCAGTTGCGACGGATCGACGCGTTCGTTCTTCGGCGCGCGCAAGTCGACGCTGATCAGCTTGTCGCGCTCGCGGTACTGCGTGACCGTGTAGCCGGACAAGGTCATCGCGAGAAAGCTCGATACGTCCGCTGATGTCACGCCCAGTTCGCGCGCCTTCTTCTGGTCGACTTCGAAGCGCACCGAGCGTTCGGCAGGCTCGTCCCAGTCGAATTGCACGTTCGCTGTGCCGGCGTTGGCGCGCATGGTTGCCGCCACTTTCTCGGCAATCGAGCGCACGGTCGCGATATCGTCGCCGCTCACGCGGAACTGCACCGGATAGCCGACTGGCGGGCCGTTTTCGAGCCGCGACAGGCGCGTGCGGATCGCAGGGAAATCGTTGCGCAGTTTGGGTTCGAGCCAGCGCGCGAGCTTCTCGCGATCTTCGACGGACTTCGCGGTGATCACAACCTGCGCGAAGTTCGGCTGCTGCAACTGCTGGTCGAGCGGCAAATAGACACGCGGCGCGCCCGAGCCGACGAAATTCACCAGGTGATCGATGTCAGGCCTGCCTTCAAGGGCTTTTTCGACGCGCTGCGCCTGGCGCAACGTCGCTTCGAACGAAGCGCCTTCAGGAAGCCGCACATCGACCAGCAGTTCGGAGCGATCGGAACTCGGGAAGAACTGCTGTGGCACCAGCGTGAAGCCCGCCAGCGACACGACGAATAGAGCCACGGTAATCGCGAGCACGATGAAACGCCGCTCGATACACCACGCGATCCAGCCTGTCAGACGTCGATAGAAACGCGTTTCGTAGATGTCGTGTTCATGATCTTCGGGTTCATGTGCCTGGCGTTTGCGTTCGGGCAGCAGGTGATAGCCGAGCATCGGAATCAGCACGACAGCGGCGAGCCACGACGCAATCAGCGCAATCGCCGAGACCTCGAAGATCGAGCGCGTGTATTCGCCCGTGCTCGACTTCGCGAGCGCGATGGGCAGAAAGCCGGACACCGTGACGAGCGTGCCGGTTAGCATCGGAAACGCCGTGCTGGTGTACGCGTAGGCGGCCGCACGTGTGCGGTTCCATCCCTGTTCGAGCTTCACCGCCATCATTTCGACGGCGATGATGGCGTCGTCGACGAGCAGACCAAGTGCCAGCACCAGCGTGCCGAGCGACACCTTGTGCAAGCCGATATCGAACAGATACATGCACAGCGCCGTGACGGCGAGCACGACGGGAATCGAGATCACGACCACCATCCCCGTGCGCACACCGAGCGAGACCAGGCTGACCACCAGCACGATCGCGACAGCTTCGGCGACGGCTTCGAGGAAGTCATCGACGGAATGCGCGACGGCGTGCGGCATGCTCGACACTTCGACAAGTTTCAGGCCCGCAGGCAGATGCGCTTGCAGTTCCTTCATCCTTTCGTCGAGTGCCTTGCCGAGCCGGATCACATCGCCGCCCGGCTGCATCGTCACGCCGATGCCGAGCACGGGCTTGCCCTGAAAACGCATCTGCGTGACGGGCGGATCGTCGTAGCCGCGCTTGATGGTTGCAATATCGCCGAGCCGGAACGAACGGCCGTTAATGCGGATCAGCGTGTCGGCGAGCGCGTTGAGGTCTTTGAACTGGCCCGTCGGGCGTACGAATACGCGATCGTCGTAGGTCGTCAACGTACCGGACGGCGACACGCTGTTCTGCGAGTTGATCGCCTGCGCAAGCTGGTTCGGCGAAATGCCCAGACGCGTGAGTTGCGTATTGGTGATCTCGACATAGATGTGTTGATCGGGATCGCCGAAATAATCCACCTTGCCGACGCCCGGCACGCGCAGCAGCACGGTGCGCAATTCGTCGGCATAGTCGTGCAGTTGCGCCGCCGAAAAGCCATCGCCTTCGAGCGTGTAGATGTTCGTGTAGACGTCGCCGAACTCGTCGTTGAAGAACGGACCTTGAATACCTTGCGGCAAGGTCTGCGCAATATCGCCGACTTTCTTGCGCACCTGATACCAGGTTTCCGGCACATCCTTGACGGGCGCCGAATCTTTCATCGTGAAGAAAATCAGCGATTCGCCGGGACGCGAATAGCTACGCAGAAAATCGATGGCAGGCGTTTCCTGCAGCTTGCGGCCAATACGGTCGGTGACTTCTTCCTGTACCTGGCGCGCCGTTGCGCCCGGCCAGAACGTGCGGATCACCATCACGCGGAACGTGAACGGCGGATCTTCCGATTGCGCGAGCTTTGTGTACGCAAGAATGCCGAATGCCGTGGCGAGCGTGATCAGGAAGACGACCAGCGCCTGATGCCGCAGCGCCCACGCGGACAGGTTGAAGCGTCCTTCTTCGTCGTGCGCTGCGCTCATGACGCGAAATCCTCAGGATGCAGCGGCGGCACGACGCGCACTTTCTCGCCCGCGGTGACGGTATGCACGCCTTGCCACACGACACGCTCGCCTTCGTTCAACCCTTGCGAGATCGCGATGGTGCGTTCGGCGTAGTGCGAGACCTGCACGCGGCGCAGTTCGAGCTGATCGCTGCCGCTTTTCACGACCCACACGGCGGGTTGCGTGCCGTCGTGAAAGAGGGCGGTGGCGGGCAGCGTGTAGAGCGAGGCGTGGGCTGCCGTGCTGTCGTGTGTGAAGTCGATATCGGCTGTCATGCCGAGGCGCACGTCGGGGCCGGGTTGATCGAGCGTGAGCTTGGCGCGCCAGGTGCGGCTTTGCGGATCGGCGGCGGGCGACAGTTCGCGCACGCGCGCATTGAAGGTGCGGCCAGGCAATGCGCCGAGCTTGACGGTAGCCAGCGTGCCGACCCGCAGCGACGCCAATGCGCCTTCGGGCACGTCGCAGACCACATCGACGTCGCCGGACCACGCGAGGTTGTACACCGCCTGTCCCGCCGATACGTTCTGCCCGGTGTCCGCCTGCTCGGCGGTGATGACGCCCGCGTGATCGGCGGTGAGTGTCGCGTATTGGAGTTGGTCTTTGGCGAGCGCGGCCTGTTGCTGCGCCTGATCGCGCTGAGCCGCCGCCGACGCGTACGCGTCTTCCGTCTGCTCAAGCTGTGCCTGCGAGATCAGATTCTCTCGCGCTTGCGCGCGGTCGCGGTCGAGTTGCTGTTTCGCATAGACAAGCCGATGCTGCGCGGCCTCGAGCTGCGCGTTGGCGCTGGCGGCGTTCTTCTGTGCGTCGGCGGGATCGAGCCGCGCGACGATCTGACCGTGCTGCACGACATCGCCGAGTCGCACGCGCCGCTCGACGATCTTGCCGGCAATCCGGAACGACAGCGGCGTCGAATAGCGCGCCTGGACTTCGCCCGGCAGCGATGCGGCGAGCGGCTGGCCATTGGCATGCCCGGCGACGGCCACGACAGGGCGCGGTGCGGGCGCGGCGGCTTCCTTGTTGTGACAGGCAACGAGCGTCAACGCGCCCGACAGGACGAGCACGGCAAGCGACGAACGGCGGAGCAAGGCAGGCGAAGCAGACAGGCGGAACGGCTTGCGCGCAACGGCTGGCGCGCCACGACGGGAACGATTCACGATGCCCCCAGGCTGAGATGCAAACGGATACGGCGAGCCAGAGGCTACCGACGGCGTGCAGCGAAGCGGACCGCGAGCGTTTCAGTTCATATCGCCAGACGGTACGTTGCTTCAGATGGTGAATTGCATTCTAATACACACCTGTATCTGAATGCAAAACTGAATCTGGCGACGGAACGATGCTAGACTGTTAAATATGAAACGCATACGACTCACCCGCGAACAGAGCAAAGACCAGACGCGTCTGCGTCTGCTCGATGCTGCGCAGGCCATTTTCATGAAGAAGGGGTTTGTCGCGGCGAGTGTCGAAGATATTGCGGAGGCGGCGGGCTATACGCGCGGCGCGTTCTATTCGAATTTCCGCAGCAAGCCTGAACTGTTCCTGGAACTGCTGCGGCGCGATCACGAGTCGATGCAGGCCGATCTGCAGAACATCTTCGAAGCGAACGCGACGCGTGAAGAGATGGAAGCAAGCGTGCTGCGCTACTACAGCCGCATGCCGAGCGAGAACAAATGCTTCCTGCTGTGGGTCGAGGCCAAGCTGCTCGCTGCACGCGATGCGCGTTTTCGCGTGCGTTTTAATGCATTCATGAATGAGAAGCTCGAGCAGCTGACTGCCTACATCACGGAGTTTTCAGTGCGCGTGGGCACGCCGTTACCGTTGCCTGCGGAAACGCTGGCCGTCGGTCTGATGGGCTTGTGCGACGGCATGCAGTTTTTCTTCACCATCGATCCGCAACGCTTCGCAGGCGATCGCGCGGAAGAAGTGCTGGGCAATTTCTTCGCGCGCGTCGTGTTTGGCCGCACGATGGAGAAACCGGAGTAGGGCGCAGCGCGCTCAGATCCACACGTCGTTTTGCGCGGTTCGCTCGCTGGTTTCGCTGCCTGTATTCTTGACGCCGCGCGGCTCGATCAGCAGCAGTTTCACTTCCTTTTCTGCGTAGGGCTTGTGCTCCTTGCCCTTCGGCACGACGAACATTTCTCCCGCTGCAATGGTCACCGCGCCGTCGCGAAAGTCGATGCGCAGTTCGCCTTCCAGCACGATGAAGGTCTCATCCGTATCGGCGTGGTCGTGCCAGATGAAATCGCCTTCGATCTTCACGATCTTGAACTGGTAGTCGTTCATTTCCGCGACCACGCGCGGCTGCCACTGGTCGTGGATCAGGCCGAGCTTGCCGGCGAATTTGATGGACTGGTACGGCGTGGCGGACATGGCGTTTCCTTTCGTTGAAAGTCGATGCCATCGAGTGTATTCATGCGTCCGCCTGTCAGTCTTGAACGTTCGTGCAGGCGGTGCCGCCTGTCAGCGCACCTTCGAGCGCACCGTCGTATCGACCGTACGCAGCCAGCGCGACGGCGTGACGCCAAACGCAGCCACGAAGTGCCGTGTCATGTGGCTCTGGTCTGCGAAGCCCGCTGCCGCTGCGGCATCGACGAGCGCCATGCCGCCCAGCATCGACTGGCGCGCGGCGTCGAGCCGCCGCATCGTCAGGTAGCGATGTGGACTGGTGCCGAAAAAGGCGCGGAAATCGCGTGACAGGCTCCAGCGGTCGCGGCCGCTGGCGGCGGCCAGTTCGTCGAGCGTCACCGGTTGATCGAGCGACGCATGCAGAAAATCGCGCGCCGTTTGCGCCGCGCCGAAATCGGCCGACGCGCGCAGCGGACGGGCGCCCGAGACGGCGTCGAGCGCGTGCGCGAGATCGAATAGCGCGTCGTCCTGTTCAAGCGGATCGAGCGCGCGGTCGATGCTGTGCAACAGCGCCTGCGTCGCGGCGGCGAGGCGCGGATCGTTCGACAGCCCTCCTTCGATGAACGGCAGCGGCTTGCCGCCGAGCGCTGCCTGAAAAAGCGCCGGCTCGACGTAGATCATCCGGTAGCTAAAGCCTTCTTCGGTGCCGGCCTGGCCGTCGTGCGGTTCGTCGGGATGCAGCACCATCACGCCGCCGGGCAGGCTGTTGCGCACGCTGCGCCGGTAGTGGAAGCTCTGCACGCCCGCCACCGTATAGCCGATCGCATACGTGTCGTGCCGATGCAGCGCGTAACCGGTGTGCTGAAAAAACGCCTCGATGCGTTCGATCCCACCCTGCGCGGGCGCGCGATGAATCCAGTCCTGCCGGGGCGATTTGACGCCGGCGATGACGTCGGCGTGCGCGTCGGCCTTGCCGCCGACGGCTGTCTTGCGTTGCTGCATGAGTTGGCTGTCTTTAGCGAAGTCGGGTTGTCAGATACCCAGCCCCGGCCCGAAATTGCTGCCGATCAGCTTCGTCACCGACTGGATATCCGTGTAGTCCTGCTCGGGCAAGCCGTCGAGCATCCCCAGCACTTCGTTGCTCGCGCCGGCTTCGCGCGCGGCGTCGACGAGCGCGTCCTTGTTGAGCGGGTAGGTGTCGCCGCTCAGGATATCTGCGATCTGCAGGTCAATCGATTCACCCGGAATAGCCGATCCCGTCATGCTCGCGCTCCATTGTTCTGAAAATGTCCGGCGCAAGCGGGACGATCCGCCCGGCGAGTCGAAAACGACTGGTTGCGCGCCGTCATGTCTGCAGATGTTCGTCCTGTGCCACGAAGCCGCGCTCGAGATGGCGCGACTTGGGCAGCGCAATGTGCTCCCATCGCTCTGGCCGGATATCGGTCTGGGCCGCGACGTCCGGCGCGGCGGGCGCGACGGGGGCGGCGTTGGCGCGGAGGGCGGCTGTGTCGATCGTGCCGTCCGTCGCCGTATGTACGGGCGCGGCGAAACACGAAGCCGACAACGTCACCATGATCAACAGCGTCGAGGTTTTCATCGCTCGACCTCCTTATGCCAGGCAGCGCAGGAACTGCATGCAAGCGGTATGCCATCGGATTGCGTCCGGTAGGCGTCCGCCCCACGCGGTTGCCGTCTGCGAGCACCGCGCGTCCTTCACATATTACGCCAGTTATTTTTACAAGCACTGGAGAGGCGCAAGGAAGCGGGGAAATGGCGCGCCGTTGATAGAGGTTTGAGGCGGTTTCGTGACGTGCGGTAGCGTGGAAGCCAGCACCGAAGCGGCTCTGCGCGATGCGGGCGGCATGCCGTATGTAGAAAGCGGGTGGCGTTAACCCGGAAGATTTTAGTCGCCTTAACCAGGAGGCGAGTCCCGGCGCCGTACCGTCACGGGTGTCGTTATCGGCGCAACGCATCGAAGCGCGTCCACGGCCACGAAGGCCGGTCGCGCATATAGCCGTTCAGCCAGTTCCACTGGGGATGGCGTTTCATGAACGCCTGCGCGTCGAATGGGTTGCCGCACGGATGGCCCCAGCGCGCGAAGAACGCCATTTCTCGCGCCATGTCGCTGTCGGCGACCTTGCCGTCGTTCGCGCCCCACGGATTGAACGGCCCATGATCCGAACTGCCGAAGCGCTGGTCGTCAAGCTCCAGATGCCCGCAAATGGTCCGCGAGCAGGGGTTGTCGGCGCGGTCGAGGTAGACATCGTGATGAGCGGCGATCATTTGCTTCGCCAGTTCGACGTCGATCTGGCCGCGGTGCAGTTCTTCGAGTTGCATGAAGCGCAGGCGCCGCGCGCCGTTCCTGCGCACGTCGGTGTAGTCCTCGCCTTCACCTGTGCATTCCTGGTTGCGGATTTTCAGATCGGTAGCCGCGTTGTAGCCGCTGTAAAAGCCGTCCTTCGTGCTTTCGAAGCCGGAGTAATGCAGCCCGAGTTCGTAACGCGCGATCTCGCCCGTCTTGGCGTCGCCGAGCAGCCAGCTGTTCGCGTAGCCGCCGTTGTTCGCCAGCGAGAACATCTCGCACCATTCGCCGATGCTGTTCGCGTACTGCGTCGCGCGCCGCGAGCGGTAGAACTCGGGCGCGCCCGCTGTGTTGTAACCGGCAAAATTCGAAATGGTGGTTTCGGTGACCATCAGGCCGGCGGAGGTCAGCCAGAAGTCGGGCAAGCTCGATATGCAGCCGGGCAGCCCCTGCATCAGGATGCGGTTGCCCGCTTCGGGCACGATGTCGAACACGACGTTGAACGCGTCGCCCGCTGCATAGCGATCCCACGAGTTGTGCGCCATCACGATGCGACCGGCGCGCGTCGCGCTGCCCGTCGCGATAAACGCGCTGCAATGATGGCCGCGCCGGCCTCGCCACGGCTTGAGACCGAGTTGCGGTTTCTGCTGCGCCGCGTGCTGCGGCCACCAGCTTTGCAGCAGATCCATGTAGCCGTTCCACGCGAGCACTTCGGCAAAGGTCAGTTTCGCGCCATCGGCGATGCCCTGGATTTCATCGGCGTATTCGGCGTCGATGCGCGGCGCGAACTGTTCGATGGCGGCGTTGACGAAAGTGTCGAAGTCTTCGCCCGTGTCCCATTTCGCGAGATAGCGGGCGGTGCGGATCGCATTCTGGATTTCGGCGGCGAGCAGGCTGCCGTGCTGCTCGCCGCGCTCGTAAGGCTCGCCTTCGATATGCACGAAGATCCAGCCGGCATGATCGCGGCGCACGGCATCTCTGGACGGTTGGCTCATCTTCGCTCCCGTTCGCTCGAAGGCAGCGTCGCCGCCGGCGTTGCTCAGCGCCGGACATCGCGGGACGCGGCTTGCGGCTCGTCTATGGTCAATCCATTGTAGGGAACTTGCCGCGCTTTGCCATGCGCCGCGCGCCTGGCCCGATGACGACGGCGATGGCTGGCGATGGCGAACGGCGGCTAGCGCGTCGGATTCATCCGGAAGTAGGCATCGAGCAGCGAGGTTTTGTAGACCACGCCCGCCAGCGTCGGCCGCGCCGCGCTTTCGACCACGGGCAGCCGCTCGCCCTGGAAGGCCATGAAATGCTGGAGCGCGACACCGATCGGCATATCTGGCGTGAGTACATCGAAGTGCGGCTGCAGATAGTCGGCGGCGGTTTTGGCCGACGTGTCGCGCTTGTCGAGCAGATCCGACGTGATGTCCTTCAGGGCCACCACGCCGAGAAAGCAGCTGTTCTCGTCCGTCACATACAGATACTTCACGGGATATTCGAGAAACACGCGCGTCATGTCCTGCACCGTCGCGTTCGGCTGCACGACCGTTTGCGGCGGACGGATCAGCTCGCGCATCTGGGTCGAGCGCAGCCGCATGCGTGCCTGCTCCTCGCGATTGCGGTGCAGCGTGACCTCATACATCGAGGTCTTGCCGATTGCGCGCGCCGCGAAATAGGCGACCACGCACGAGACCATCAGCGGCAGCACTACCTGATAGCTCAACGTCATCTCGAAGATCATCAGGATCGCCATCAGCGGCGCCTGGGTCGCGCCCGCGAGGAACGCGCCCATGCCGACCATCGCATAGGCGAACGGTGCGGAGGTCGCGTGCGGCCACAACGCGTTCATGCCGAGGCCGAACAGCGAGCCGAGCACCGCGCCGAAAAACAATGTCGGCGTAAAAATACCGCCGACTGCGCCCGACCCGACCGTGGCGGCTGTCGCGATCAGTTTGAACACGAGCACGACGACGAGCGCCGACCACGTCCACGGCGAATGCAAGATCGAGTTGACCACGCTGTAACCGTTGCCCCACACCTCGGGCGTCCACACGGACAGAATGCCCACCACGAGGCCACCGAACGCAAGCCGGATGGGCAGCGGCATGGGCAGGCGGCGAAAACCCGCCTTGCTGGTGTCCATCAGGCGCAGGAACTGCGGCGCGGCCGCGCCGCACAGCAGGCCGAGCGCGACGAACAGCAACACTTCGAGACCCGCAACGGGCGGGAACACGGGCATCTCGTAAGGCGGCTTGTAGCCGGCGAACTCGCGCATCAGGATATTCGACACCACCGACGACACGACCACCGGTCCGAAGCTTTCCATCGCGATCGAGCCGAGCACGAGCTCGGTGACGAAGAACGCGCCCGCGATGGGCGCGCTGTACGCGGACGTGATGCCCGCCGCCGCGCCGCACGCGACCAGCAGTTTCAGGCGCGGCGGATCGAAGTGCACCACGCGGCCGATCAGCGATGCGCACAGCGCTGCCAGTTGCACCATCGGACCTTCGCGGCCAATCGAGCCGCCGCTCGAAATCGTGAACAGCGACGATGCACTGCGCCACAAGCTCAGACGCACGGGCACGACGCCATCGCCGATCACGACGGCTTCCATGTAATCCGTATGTTGCTTCTTGTCGGCGCCGCGCTGCGCGATCACCAGCAGCACGCCTGCCGCCAGCCCGCCGAGCGCGGGCAACGCAATGCGCATCGGAATGGGCAGGCGCCGCGCCATCTCGACAAGGCTGCCGTCCTGTCCGGTAAACGCGCGCTGCAGCAGGGAGATCCCTTCGCGGAAGGCGATCGTCGCAAAGGCGCCCACGATACCGACGATCACCGACCACACCAGCATGGTGTGCGCATCGGACAGTCGGAACAGTTGGGCAGCGCGGGTGCGCAGTCTCAGCAGGAATGAAAGCACGTCGGGAGCAGGCGTTTAGGGTTGGTATGAAAGCGCGAGCCTTTGCATGTTATCGGCATTGCGCGACGCGAGTCTGAAGGGTGGCGCGCGATTGCTCGAGGGCGCGCCACAGCTGGGTGAAGCGACGGTTTCAGCGCATGTCAGCGAGCGTCCTTGTCGAGTTCGGGGTAATGCCGGAACACGCAGGTTTCGTTGTACGGCAGACGCCGTTCCGAGTCGAGATAGGCGGCGATATTCGGGCGCCTGAGCACTGCATCGTGCAACCTGGCGAGGCGCGGATAGTGCTCGCCGAAATGCTTCATCCCGCGCGGAAAGGCGTAATGCAGCGCGTCGATTAATTGGAACATCGACAGATCGACATAGGTGAGGGCGTCGCCCACCAGGTGTTTGTCGCCCGCCGGGTTCTGCTTCAGCACGCGTTCGAAATAGCCCATGTACTTGGGAATCCGGTTGTCGATGAAATCCGTCGCGCGGATTTTCGCGGGCTCTTTCTGTTCCTCGTAGTACATGCCCGATGCGAGGGGATGATGCGTGTCGTGCGCTTCCGTGACCATGTCGGCGATGGTCAGTTGCAGGCCGTTTGCGACGTAGCGCAGGCTTTCCACCTTCGGCGCGAGATTCAGCTTCGGCCCGAGATAGAACAGGATATTCGCCGTCTGCGAGATGATCAGGTCGCCGTCCTGCAGGAACGGCGGCGCATAAGGCAACGACGCTTCCGACCGGCTGTCCATCACGTCGATCATCGCGCCCGTGCCGAGGCCGTCCTGTTCGTCGCCGCGCGTGACTTCGACATAGTCCGCCTGCGCTTCCTCAAGCGCCAGCCGCACGAATTCACCACGGCCCTGCAAGCCGTCCCAGTAGTAGAGCTGATAAGTCATCGGTCGGTCCTCATTCGGTTGTCGGCGCGCAATCGCGCCGCGTAGGCGCCAGGATTGGTACACGAAGGGGAGCTAGAAGTATGCCGCGCGATGCTTGCAGTTGGCGTGCTTGTTGCAATGCGAAGAATGAGGCAAAACCCGATGTGAAACAGCTTGCCGGCTCGAACCTCGCTCCGCTGCGCTGAAAGCACAAAAGCCCCGCACGCGGCGGGGCTTGTCTGGAGGGGCGGCCGGCTTAGCCGAGCAGGTGCTGGACCAGCCACGTGATGCCAAGACCGCCTGCGAAGAGCCACACATACAGGATCAGGCCGGTGGTCAGTGCGCGGGGACCGGCGTCGCGGATCTGCGAGAGACGCGTTTCGATGCCGAGCGCCGTCATGGCCATGGTCAGTGCGAACGTATCGAGCATGTTGACCGTGCTGGTGGCCGCTTCCGGCAGGACATGCAGCGAGTTCACGGCGACACAGGCGAGGAAACCGAGCGCAAACCAGGGTACGGCGAGCTTGCGCGGTGCCTGCGTCGAATCCTTTGCAGCGGCGCCGCGTGCCGAACGGTTCACCCACATCCCGACGATCAGCAGCACGGGCACGAGCAGCATCACGCGGGTCATCTTGACGATGGTGGCGATATGCGTCGCTTCCGGGCTGACGTTGCTGGCCGCGCCCACCACCTGGGCGACTTCGTGAATCGTGCCGCCGAAGAACAGGCCCACGCCCGTGGTATCCAGATGGATGATGCCGGCGCGCAGCAGCGCAGGGTAGAGGAACATCGACAGCGTGCCGAACAGCACCACGCTGCCTACGGCCATCGCGCTCTTGTGCGGCTTCGATTGCAGCGTCGATTCGAAGGCCAGCACGGCGGCGGCGCCGCAGATCGCGCTGCCCGCTGCCGTCAGCAGCGCGCTGTCGCGGTCGAGCTTCATCAGCTTCATGCCCGCCCACGTGCCGATGGCGAGCGTGCTGACCACGATCAGCAGCGATTCGACGAGGCCCGGCAGGCCGACTTGCGCGATTTCCTGGATGCTCACGCGCAGTCCGAAGAACGCGACGGCGATGCGCAGCAGCTTGCGCGCCGAGAAATTGACGCCGGCCGCCCAGCTATCGGGCATGCCGTCCTTCAGCGCATTGCCATACACCATCCCGCCGATGATGCCGACGATCAGCGGGCTGATGCCGAGATTGGAAATCGAAGGAATGGCCGCGATGCGCGTGACGGCGGCGGCGAACAGGGCGACGAACAGAATGCCGTTGATCTGGCCGCGCGTGCTGGACGGCGCGGAAACGGCATGGGTGTGAACGGTGGACATGATGTTCAACCTCGTTGGGGTACAGGTTGCTTGACTCGATGGCGTAATCCTAATTTAGATATATAGATATGAGAAATCGTGATTTAGGATGTAATGTATCGGTCAATCTGATATTTTTACGCCATGACCCCGGATCAGCTTATAACTTTCGCCGCCGTCGCCGAGCATCGCAATATCAGCCATGCCGCCGTCGCCTTGCACCTGTCGCAGCCCGCCGTGTCGGGCCAGTTGCGGCAATTGCAGGACGAATTCGGCGAGCCGCTCTATCTGCGTGAAGGGCGCGGCGTACGCCTCACGCCCGCCGGCGAGCAGCTTGCCAGCTACGCCGCGCGGCTGCGCGACACCTTTCGCCAGGCGCACGCGTACCGCGATGCGCTGCGCGGCATGGAGCAGGGCACGCTGCGCATAGGCGCGAGCACGACACCCGCGAGCTATCTGCTGCCGTATCTGATCGCTGCATTCCAGCGTCGCCATCCCGACGTGACCGTCCACACCGACGACGGCAACACCGCCGATATCGTTGGCGCGCTGTCGTCGTTCGATATCGCGCTGGTCGAAGGGCAGGTCGGCGGCGATCTGCCGCCGGACACCGTCGTGCACGCGTGGCAGGAGGATGAAATCGTCGCGATCATGCCGCGCTCGCATCCACTGGCCATGACGGGCTCGAATACGGTCACGCTCGACGCGCTGAGCGAACATGCGCTGGTGTTGCGCGAGGAAGGCTCGGGCGTGCGGCAACTGATCGAGCGCGCCTTCGCGCGGGCGGGCGCGCCGATGCGCGTCGCGCTGGCCATCGCGGGCGTCGAGGGCGTGAAGGAAGCCGTGCGCGCGGGCATGGGCGTCGGCTTTGTCTCGGCGATGTCGATGCGCCATGAGAACGAGACGCTGTGCCGTCTGCCGCTCGGCCCCGAACCGCTGACGCGGCGCTTTTCGATCCTCGTGCCGCACGCGAGTGCGCCGTCGCGGCTGGTCGGCCGCTTTCTCGAACTGTGCCTGAACGGCGAGGCGCGGCCCGCAGCGGGCGAGTCCGACCGTTAAGGGATTACCACTATTGGCGCGACCTTCGACGCGGGGCAGTATTCGCTCCAGGCGCTAGGGCGCTTTTTTGATACCCGTCTTTGGAACCGATTCCAAAGACAGTTTTCAGCAATAAAGCAAGGTGGTTGGCATGCCGGAAGTCGTTATCGTCGCGAGTGCGTTTGGTCCTGATGCGATCCGCAAGGACGGTCATCACGCGTGGCTGAAGGCGGCGGCGCAGGCGGGCGCGTCGGGTTTCGAAGTGCGCCGCGAACTGTTCGCGCTGGAAGCGGAGGCATCGACGGAAGCGCTTTGCGCGCTCGGCAAGGCCATCGCCGCGAAGGGCTTGTGGGCCGTGTATTCGACGCCCGCCGAACTCTACACGCCCGACGGCGCGCTCGACGAAGCCGCGCTGCGTCAGGCGCTGATCGACGCGACTGCGCTCGGCGCGCGCTTCGTCAAGCTGCAACTGGGCGGTTTCGCGGGCCGCGCGTACCGCGCCACGATTGCGATCTGCACGAAGGGCGTCGCGGCGCGACTCGTCGTCGAAAACGGCCAACTGGAGCGCGGCGGCTCGCTCGCCCAGTTCGACGGCCTGCTCAACGCGCTGGCGAAAGAAGGCCATCACAAGCTGGTCGGCATGACATTCGACATCGGCAACTGGCAATGGCCGGGCGTCGATCCCGTTGAAGCAGCGCGCAAGCGTGCCGATCACGTCGAGTACCTCCACTGCAAGGCGGTCGCGGGCGAGGGCATGCGCCGCTTCGCTGTCGCGCCGGCGGCGGACGATGCCATGTTCGCAGCTGTGCTGCCGCTGTTGCCGCGCGACGTGCCGCGCGGCATCGAATTTCCCTTCGACGCGGCGCGCCTCGCCGACGACGCGTCGCATCACGTCGCCCAGCTCGCGTCCCGCTGAGACGGCGGCGCGCGCCACGACACATCAGGAGAAGCCATGTATCCGACACTCGATGTCATCACCTACGGCGAAGCGATGGCGATGTTCGTCGCCGCCGAAACGGGCGCGCTCGCGGGCGTCGGCCAGTTCACGAAGCGCATTGCGGGCGCCGACCTCAACGTGGCGATCGGCCTGTCGCGCCTCGGCTTCAAGGTCGGCTACATGAGCCGCGTCGGCGACGACTCGTTCGGCCAATATGTGCGCGACACGCTGACGAAAGAAGGCATCGACCAGGGTTGCGTGACGACGGACTCACGCTATCCGACCGGCTTTCAGTTGAAGTCGAAGAACGACGACGGCAGCGATCCCGCTGTCGAGTATTTCCGGAAAGGTTCGGCGGCGAGCCATCTGTCGATGGAAGACTATGCAGCGGACTATGTGCTGCCCGCGCGACATCTGCATCTGACGGGCGTGGCGCCCGCGATTTCGGCAAGCTCGCGTGAACTGGCGTTTCATCTGGCGCGCGAAATGCGCAACGCAGGCAAAACGATTTCGTTCGATCCGAATCTGCGTCCGACGCTGTGGCCGTCGCGTGAAGCGATGGCGGCGGCCTTGAACGAACTGGCGACTTACGCCGACTGGGTGCTGCCCGGCATCGGCGAAGGCGAGATCCTGACGGGCTACACGAAAGCGGAAGACATCGCGCAGTTCTATCTGGACCGTGGCGCGAAGGGCGTGATCGTCAAGCTCGGCGCGCAGGGCGCGTACTACCGCACAGCTGACGATGCGGGCATCGTCGCCGGACAGCGGGTCGAGAAAGTAGTCGATACCGTCGGCGCGGGCGATGGCTTCGCCGTCGGCGTGGTCAGCGCATTGCTCGACGGCCGCACGTTGCCGCAGGCAGTCGCGCGCGGCAACCGCATCGGAGCGCTGGCGATTCAGGTGATCGGCGAGTCGGAAGGCCTGCCGACGCGCGCCGAACTCGACGCACTCGAACAGGCTTCGGCGCTCGCCGCCTGACGCTTCTCTTCAAGCAGTCAAACACAACAACAAGATGCGCAACCGCGCGAAGGCTTTAAGGAGCCACGCGCGGCCCAACCGCACAGCAACCGACCGCCTCAGCCAGCAACCGGAGACAACTATGTCCTCATCACTCGCGATTCGCCGTTGGTGGACGATCATGCCGATCGTCTTCATCACCTACAGCCTCGCCTATCTCGATCGCGCGAACTACGGCTTCGCGGCCGCCGCGGGCATCAATCAGGATCTCGGCATCAGCAAGGGTTTGTCGTCGCTGATCGGCGCGCTGTTTTTTCTCGGCTATTTCTTCTTCCAGATTCCCGGCGCGATTTACGCGGAACGCAAGAGCGTCAAGACGCTCGTGTTCTGGAGCCTGGTGTTGTGGGGCGGCTGCGCGGCGCTGACGGGCGTGGTCAGCAATATTCCTTCGCTGATGGTGATCCGCTTCGTGCTCGGCGTGGTCGAGGCTGCCGTGATGCCCGCGATGCTGATCTTCATCAGCAACTGGTTCACGAAGCGCGAACGCTCGCGTGCCAACACCTTCCTGATTCTCGGCAATCCCGTGACGGTGCTGTGGATGTCGGTGGTGTCGGGTTACCTCGTGCATTCGTTTGGCTGGCGGCATATGTTTATCGCGGAAGGCGTGCCTGCCGTCGTGTGGGCGGTGTGCTGGTGGTTCATCGTCAAGGACAAACCCGCGCAGGTGTCGTGGCTGTCGGACGCCGACAAGCAGCAGCTCGCCGATACGCTGCGCGCTGAACAGGCCGCCATCAAGCCGGTCCGCAACTATGGCGAAGCGTTCCGCTCGCCTGCCGTCGTCAAGCTGTGCGCGCAGTATTTCTGCTGGAGCATCGGCGTGTACGGTTTCGTGCTGTGGTTGCCGTCGAATCTCAAGAACGGTTCGTCGCTCGGCATGGTCGAAACGGGCTGGCTGTCGGCGCTGCCGTATCTGGCTGCGACCATCGCGATGCTCGCGGCGTCGTGGGCGTCGGATAAACTCAACAACCGGCGCGCGTTCGTGTGGCCGTTCCTGCTGATCGGCGCAGCGGCCTTCGCCGGTTCGTATGCGCTCGGCTCGACGCATTTCTGGATGTCGTATGCGCTGCTCGTGATTGCAGGCGCCGCGATGTACGCGCCGTACGGTCCGTTCTTCGCCATCGTGCCCGAACTGCTGCCGAAGAACGTCGCGGGCGGCGCGATGGCACTGATCAACAGCATGGGCGCGCTCGGCTCGTTCGTCGGCTCGTATGTGGTCGGGTATCTGAATGGCGCGACGGGCTCGCCGTCGGCGTCGTATATGTTCATGAGCGTGGCGCTCGTCGCTGCCGTGGTGCTGACGCTTGCCGTCAAGCCGCAGCCGATGCAGACTGCGAAGCTCGCTACTCAAGGGAAGTGAATCGATGAAGCGCAAGATCGTCGCGTACAAGCCGTTGCCGGATGATGTGCTCGCGTATCTCCAGCAGCATGCGGACGTGGTGCAGGCCGATGCCGCGCAGCACGATGCGTTCGTTGCCGCGCTGAACGATGCCGACGGCGCGATCGGCGCGAGTGTGAAGATCACGCCGGCGATGCTCGACGGCGCGGCGAAGCTCAAGGCGCTGTCGACCATCTCGGTCGGCTATGACAACTTCGATGTCGCCGATCTCACGAAGCGCGGCATCGTGCTCGCGCACACGCCGGACGTGCTGACGGAATCGACGGCGGATACGGTGTTTTCGCTGATCCTCGCGAGCGCGCGGCGCGTCGTCGAACTGGCCGACTGGGTGAAAGCGGGCGAGTGGAAGGCGAGCATCGGGCCGCAGTTGTTCGGCGTCGATGTGCAGGGCAAGACGCTCGGGATTGTCGGTCTGGGACGTATCGGCGGCGCGGTGGCGCGGCGTGCGGCGCTCGGCTTCAACATGAACGTGCTGTACACCAACCGCAGCCCGAACGCGGAAGCGGAACAACGCTACGGCGCGCGCCGCGTCGAACTCGACGAACTGCTCGCCACATCTGATTTCGTCTGCCTGCAAGTGCCGCTGACGCCGGAAACGCGTCACATGATCGGCGCGAACGAACTGCGCAAGATGAAGAAAAGCGCGATTCTGATCAACGCATCGCGCGGCCAGACGGTCGATGAACCCGCGCTGATCGAAGCGTTGCAAGCGGGCACGATCCACGGTGCGGGCCTCGATGTGTTCGACAAGGAACCTGTCGATCCCAACTCGCCGCTGCTGAAGATGAAGAATGTGGTCGCGCTGCCGCACATCGGCTCAGCGACGCACGAGACGCGTCACGCGATGGCGCGCTGCGCGGCGGAAAACCTGGTTGCCGCGCTCGACGGCACGCTGAAGATCAACGTCGTCAACCGCGAAGTCCTGTCGCGATGAATACGCCGACGTCAGGCGCACCGCGCCGCGCGACGATCAGCGATGTCGCGCGCGAGGCGGGCACGGGCAAGACGAGCATCTCGCGCTATCTGAACGGCGAGCTGAGCGTGTTGTCGCCGCAATTGCGCGCACGGATCGAAGCGGCCATCGAGCGGCTCGACTATCAGCCGAACCAGATGGCGCGCGGCCTGAAGCGCGGGCGCAACCGGCTGATCGGCATGCTGGTCGCCGACCTGACGAATCCGTATTCTGTCGAAGTGCTGCAAGGTGTCGAAGCTGCGTGCCACGCGCTCGGCTATATGCCGCTGATCTGTCACGCGGCCAACGAAGTCGATATGGAGCGGCGCTTCCTGCAACTGCTGACCACGTATCGCGTGGAAGGCGTGATCGTCAACGCGCTCGGTGTGAGCGAAGAGACGCTGCGGCCGGTTGGCGGAGGCGGCATTCCTGCCGTGCTGGTGGACCGTTCCGTCGATGGACTCGTGACCGACATGGTCGGCCTCGACAACGAAGGCGCGACGACGCTCGCCACGCGCCATCTCGTCGAGCGCGGCTTCGAACGATTGTGGTTCGTCGTGCAGCCGTTCGAGCACATCAGTTCGCGGCGCCAGCGTGAGGCGGCGTTTCATCGCGCACTGGAACAGTATCCGCAGGTGAAGGGGCGCACCGTGGTGCTCGAACTCGGCGATGCCGACGAACTTGCGCAGACCCTGAACGCGCTCGACGACGAACTGGACGCAGCCATTGCCGCGTTCGATGCGAGCCCGAATGTCCCTCGCGTCGCGCTGTTTGCCGCGAATGGTCCGGTCGCGTTGGCGCTCGCCCGTCATCTGAACCAGCGGCACGGTCCAAACTGGCAGAAGCGCGTCGCGCTGCTGTCGATCGACGATCCCGAATGGGCCGAACTGGCGGGCATCACGACGATCCGCCAGCCGACTTACGACATCGGTTATCGGGCCGTCGAGTTCCTGCATCAGCGCATCGATGGCGAGCAGACCAGCGCGCGCGACTGCCTGCTGCCGGGCGAACTGATCGAACGGGCATCGACGGCGCGCTGACGTGAACTGACGCGCACGACCGCGCCGCGATTCGCGCATTCCGACGTCCAGGCGTCAACGCGCTTACAATGCGCGGCGGGTTCCGTACTTTGCGCCGTCAGTGCGCCCGTTCAACGCTCATGTCCGCCTTGCCTGTTTCCCCCGTCACGCTTGCCTTGCTCGCCGCCGCGACGATTCTGGTCGCGCTGCTTCCCGTCTACCTGTATCGCCGCTGGCGCAAGCCGTTCGCACTGGACCGGCGCGACGCGATTGCGGGCATCGCCGTGTTCGCGCTGACCGCGATGGTGATCGAGCGCGCGCTCAACGACTATCTGCTGCGTACCAACGCGATCACCAGCGAATGGCTGTCGGACCCGCTCTCGTTCGTCGTCTACGGCGCGTTGGCGGCGGGTATCTGCGAGGAAGTGGGGCGCTTCGTCGCGATGCGCTGGCTTGCCCGGCGCAAGCCTCACGACACGGACAGGGATGGCACCGCGCTTGCCTACGGCCTGGGCCACGGCGGCGCGGAAGTGTGGCTGGTCGGCGTGCTGGTGCAGGCGCAATGGATCGCGTTCGGCGTGCTGGAAAACCGCGGCCAGCTCGATGCTTACCTTGGCAACATGCCGGCCGGGTCGCTGATGCGCAGTCATCTGTTGCTCGCGAGCCTGGCGCCTGCACTGGCCGGCGTGTTCGTGATCGAGCGCGTGGCGGCGCTGGTGTTCCAGATCGGGCTGTCGGTGCTGATGTGGCGCGGCGTGCGCGCGGGTTCGCGTGCCATACTGCCCATCGCGATTGCGGCCCACGCGCTGATCGACGTGCCGGCGGCGATGTCGCAGGCCGGGCTGCTCCCGCTCACCATCGTCGATGCGATCTATGCCATCGCGGCCATCGCCGTGGCTGCCGTGCTGATCAGATTGCACCGGCGCGCATCGTCGGCGGCATGACGTCGAGGCAGTTCAAAGCGCACCTCAAAGCAGATCAACACATCAACAGGCCAGAGGCCAATCGACATGGAAGCCTATCAGTACGAATTCGCGCACGCGGAGATCGAAGAGCTGGCGCGCGTGATCAGCGATCTTTTCCCGGAGCAGACGCAGTTCATCGAACGTCCCGACGAGAACGGCGTGCCGCAGATCGTCGTGCACTGGGTGGCGATGCGTTTCGGCGCGACGGCGAAACGCATGGAACTGACGGTCGCCATCGCGCCCGCTGCGCTCGCCCGCTACCGTGCGATGCCGCCGCGCATGCGGGGCCGGGGTTTCGCGGTGCTGCGCGCGTATGTCGAAGCGACACTGGGATCGCTGGAGGAAGAGTACGCGGAGGGCAAGACCGTGCCGCGTGAAGTGACGGTCGAACTCGGCGACGAGTTCGCCTGAGTCCGAACGTCAGCGTGACCGAGGCAGGGCGCGCTCAGTCGGCGAGGCGGTAGACCTTGGCGAAGCGCGCGGCCTGTACGACGCCGTAATCGCCGGGTGCGTATTGCATGATCCAGTCGCCGGCCGTGCCCCTCAGCACGTCGCCGCCTTGTGCCGAGCGCGCGAGCGAGAATGCCTCGTCCATGCGCTTTGCCAGCACGACAGCAGGACGGTTGCGGTACGCGCCGGGTTCGCCATGGGTGAGCGCTGTGTCGGCGGGCAGATACTTCGCATCGAAGCGTTCACGCGAGACCACCCAGCGGTCGCCCGTCGAGCCGGTGATCAGCGCGTCGCCGCGCGTATAACGGTTCGGACCTTCGAGGCTCATCAGTTCGCCGTCATCTGCGGCGAATTGCACGGCGACGGTTTCGTCCTTGACGACGCGTTGCGCGGCCGGGTCGGTGAGCAGGTCGATGTTCTTGAGTTCGATCATGAGGCTGGGCGAAATAACGCAAAGATTGACAGGGCCGCGTCAGCTGACGCGAATGCAAGACGCATGAGCAAACGCGGCGCAGGCGCGCATGATGCCAGATTATCGCGCCGGCCCAATAAAAAACGCCTGCCGATGCGGGCAGGCGTTGTGTGCGTCAGCGCGACGGCTTACTGCTTCGCGGCAGCGTCCGATGCAGGCGCGGCCGGCTTGCGCGGGTGGCTGCGGTGCGGACGGCCTTCGGGCGGCTGGCGGCGGAAGGTCTGGTCGGCGAGCTTCTTCTGTTCAGGCGAGAAGCTGTTGTAAAGCGGCTCGAACGCATCGACGAGTTTCTTCGTGCCGTCGGCGTGCGCCTGGGTGATTTCGGCGTACTGCTTCATGTCGTCGAGGGCCGAGACGTTCGCGTTGGCGCGGCGTTGCTCGAACAGCTTGCCCATCGTTTCGCCGTTGTTGCGCATGACATCGGCGAACGCGTTCCACTGCGTTTCCTGCGCCGACGTGATCTTCAGTTGCGTGTGCAGATACTTGATGCGGTCCTCAACGCGCTGCTCGTGGTTAGCCTTGCCGGCAGCAGGAGCAGCGGCCGTCATGGCCGGGCCGGACGCGCCTGCGGGTGCCGCTGTCTGCGCGAATGCTGCGCTCATGGTCAGCGCGGAAGCGAGAATGACGAGCGTTTTTTTCATTGAGACTCCTGATGTCTGTTTGTATGAGACTGAAGCTGCATGACGTGTTGGTACATTCGTATCGGCTTCGACATGCATCATGCCGTGCGCTATTAGTATCACGTTATCGCGTGATTGCGTCTCTATTGCGACAACTGCTTACAACCGAAACGATCGGGAAATAGCCGGTGGATAAATTCGTCAGCATGGAAGTCTTCGTTGCCGTGGTCGAAGCGGGTAGCCTGACGGCGGCTGCCGAGCGCTTCGATCTGTCGTCGGCGATGGTCGGCAAGCATATCCGTTCGCTCGAAACGCAGCTCTCTACGCGGCTGCTCACGCGCACGACGCGCCGTCAAAGTCTGACCGAGATCGGCCGCCAGTATTACGAGCAATGCCGGCGCATTCTCGCCGATGTGAAAGCGGCCGAATCACTCGCCGAAGCGATGACATCGACGCCGCGCGGCACGCTAAAGGTCACGGTGCCGCTGACTTACGGCGTCGAAGTGTTCTCGCCCGCGATGACCTATTTCCTCACGGCGTATCCGGAAGTCAGCCTCGAACTCGATCTGACCAACCGCATCGTCGATATGGTCGAAGAGGGCTTTGATGCTGCCGTTCGCATTGGCCGTCTGCCGGATTCGAGCCTCGTTGCAAGGCCGCTGAAACCCTACCGGATGCGCGCGTGCGCATCGCCTGCCTATCTGCAGCGCATGGGCACGCCGAAGACGCCTGCCGATCTCGTCCATCACGAATGCCTTGGTTTTCTGCACTGGGGACGCGAAGGCTTGTGGCGGCTCGATGGCGATGCCGGCGACGATCATCAGTTGCGCCCCGGACGCGTTCGCGCCAACAACGGCCAGGCGTTGAAGATGGCGGCGCTGCGCGGCTTTGGTCTGGTGCTGCAGCCGGAAGCGCTGCTCGCGCGCGAGATCGAACAGGGCACGCTGATCTCTGTGCTCGAAGACTATCTACCCGATGGCGCGCCCGTGCATCTGATCTATCCACGCGATCATCAGCCGACGCCCAAGCTCACCAGCTTCCTCGACTTCGTGATCGAGCGCTTCGGCATCTGACAGGACATGTGCAGCCTGCATGGTTTCTCGTGTGGCGGGTGCGGGGCGCATAATCCGCATCATCCGTTTGCCAACTGTGGCGGGCGTCCACTTTCTACCTTGACCTTGAACCGATGAGACCACCGCGCCTCGATCAGCTCGATGAACTCGACCGCAACCTGGTCGCGCTGCTGCAAGCCAACGCCCGCGAAAACGTCGCGAATCTCGCGCGGCAACTCGGCGTTGCGCGCACCACCGTGATCGCGCGGATCGCGCGGCTGGAAAAGACCAACGTCATCGCCGGCTACAGCGTGCGGCTCGGCCAGGACGTGCTCGATGCCAGCATGCATGCGTATGTCGGCATGATCATCGCGCCCAAGTACGGCGCCGACGTGCTCAAGAAACTGAACCGGATGCCGGAAGTGCAACTGCTGTGCGCCGTGAGCGGCGAGTTCGATTACGTCGCGTGGCTGCGCGCCGATTCGCCCGAGCGGCTGAACGATCTGCTCGACCAGATCGGCGGGCTGGCGGGTGTCGAGCGGACCACCACGTCGATCATTCTCGCGCGCAAGATCGACCGCGGCATGAGCGGTTGACGGGCCGGCTATTTACGCGGTTTTGATATGTTTTCGACTAAACGACGAAATGCTTCGTCATTTAGTCGAAAATCATGGTCATTGCGCAGCACTTTGCTTCTATAAACCGACTCGCCTTCTCCCTACACTTCTCCGTAGAGGTTCGCCGCGGCGCACCGACACCAACCAGAGAAAACAAGGAGAAGCGCATGAAAGTTGCCATCGTTGGCGCAGGTCTGATCGGTCACACCATCGCACACATGCTGCGCGAAACGGGCGACTACGAAGTCGTCGCGCTGGACCGCGATCAGCACGCGCTCGACAAGCTGGCCGCGCAGGGCATCCTCACCCGCCGTGGCGATTCCGCCGATGCCGCCGTGTTGCGCGCTGAAATCCAGGGCTTCGATGCCGTGGTCAATGCGCTGCCTTACTACCTCGCCGTGAGCGTGGCAACGGCGGCGAAGGGCGCGGGCGTGCATTACTTCGATCTGACGGAAGACGTGCGCGCCACCCACGCGATCCGCGCGATCGCCGACAGCGCCGATCACGCGTTCATGCCGCAATGCGGTCTCGCGCCGGGTTTCATCGGTATTGCCGCGCACGAACTGGCGAACCGCTTCACCGAAATCCGCGACGTCAAGATGCGCGTCGGCGCCTTGCCCGAGTTCCCGACCAACGCGCTGAAATACAACCTGACGTGGAGCGTCGACGGCCTGATCAACGAGTATTGCGAGCCTTGTGAAGCGATCCGCGACAGCCGCACGCAGTGGGTGCAGCCGCTCGAAGGCCTCGAACATTTTTCGCTCGACGGCATCGAGTACGAGGCGTTCAACACCTCGGGCGGACTGGGCACGTTGTGCGAGACGCTGTCGGGCCGCGTCGAAACGCTCGACTACAAGTCGGTGCGCTATCCGGGTCACCGCGACCTGATGCAGTTCCTGCTCGAAGACCTGCGCCTGTCCAGCGACCGCGACACGCTGAAGACGATCATGCGCCGCTCGGTGCCGTCTACGGCACAGGACGTCGTGCTGGTGTTCATCACCGTGACGGGCGTGCGCGACGGTCAACTGGTGCAGGAAGTGTTCACGCGCAAGATCTTCGCGAAGACGGTGTGCGGCGTGCCGATGAGCGCGATCCAGATCACCACGGCCGGCGCAATGTGCGCGGTGCTCGATCTGTTCCGCGAAAAGAAGCTGCCGCAAAGCGGCTTCGTGCGTCAGGAGCAGGTGCCCCTGCGTGAGTTTCTCGCCAACCGCTTTGGCCAGTTGTACGAAGGCCGTGCGCTGGAAGCGATGGCGACGGTCTGAGTCCACAGAGAACAGCAACCGTTCCGAGGGCCGAATAAAAACCTTGAGGCTCCGTAGAGAGCCAGGTTTTTGCGATTAACGAAGCGGGCGGGCCGGCATACAGGCCCGCCCCCCCTTTTGCTTTTTGGGGGGGCAGGGTGAGGGGGGGCTGGCGTCCCGGGGCTCGGCGGCCGCGAGCAGGCGG
>NZ_QBUY01000048.1 GCF_003121405.1 Paraburkholderia sp. C35
GCGGTGTTAGCCCGCTTTCTTTGCTTACTTTCTTTGCGGCGGCAAAGAAAGTAAGTGCCGCCCCGCACAGGGGCAACCCAGGCAGACCACTAACAAAAAGCGGATGCCAGCAAAATCAAAAGCAAAGGCAGACCCAAAGGCAAACCCAAAACCTTCACCGCACATCAACCTCCGCCTGCATCACATGCGAAAACCCGACCCCCGAATTCGCGTGTGGCACACCACGCACCTCATCCACTATAGCCCCGTTATCCAGCTTCAACACACGATCCGCCAACGAAAAATATCGATCATCATGCGTAATCACCACAACAGTCTTCCCGCGCCCACGCAACTCCGGCAATAACTGCTCATAAAACACAGCCTTGAACGACGGATCCTGATCGGCAGCCCATTCATCGAACAGATAAAAAGGCCGATCCTCCAGATACGCGACCACCAGCGCGAGCCGCTTGCGCTGCCCAGTCGACAGCGCGCGAGTCGAGAACGTGCCATTCTCCACTCGCACCTTATGATCCAGCGCAAGCTTGCAAAGCAACGCATTGGCCCGCGCATCAGCCGCCGCACGCGCATTGCCATTCGCATCGTCGGGATCGACAATGCCCAGCAGCGAATCGAACAGATGGAAGTCGTTGAACACCGTCGAAAAACGCTCACGATACGCCGGCCGCATCTCACGCGTGACAGGTACGCCATCCACTTCAATCACGCCGTCTTCCGGCTCGTAAAGACCTGTCAGCACTTTCGCAAGCGTCGTCTTGCCGCTGCCGTTACCACCGACGATAAACACCAGTTCGCCAGGTTTAAAGCTCAGATCGATTGGCCCGATACGGAACATGCGCTCGTCACGCTCATGGAAATACGCGTGCGTGATGCCGCGCAGCGAGAGCGTATCGAATGCCGCAGCTTCCGCGTTTGCAACCGGAACTGTCGGAGCCGGCAAAGCACCAGCACTCTGCGGTTCCTCGAATTCCGCCAGCACACGCTCGATGCGATCGAGCGATACGCGCGCTGCGTTGACTGTCGGCAGATTGTTCAGCAAGCCATCGAGCGGCACCAGCATGAACAGAAACACGATCACATAGCCGGCAGCCGCCTGTGCATCGGCATGCACGCCGATAGAAGGCAGAAATGTCGCTGCACCGAGAAACACATAGAACAGAAAGATGATCCAGCCTACGCCAACGGCATACGCGACGAACGCGCGGCGCCGGTGATCGCGCACTTCAGTGATCGCCGCGCCGAGTTGTCCATCGACGAACTGCCGCGCGCGCTCGCGATGCAGCTTCAGTTCCTTCGCGCCCGCAAACAGCGAGCCGAGATAGTCGAACAGGCGGTCCTGTGCGTTGCCCGCTGCTTCCAGCGATGCAATCGCGCGGATATCGCCGATCCGGTAGCCGAGCGAGCCGATCACGATCGCGCTCAGCGCCAGCACGCAAACCGGCCACGACAGCCACGCCAGATACGCAAGACAGCCCGCGACAATCGAGCCGTGCATCACGATGTTCGGCAGCGCGAAGAAAAGCATCGATACGTTGGTTGCGTCGTCGGTGAGGATCGATTGCACGGGCGCGGCGCCGACACGTTCGACGTCGCGCAACTCGGCCGACGCGACGCGCGCGGCGACGTGCTCGCGCATGCGGCCCATCGTGTCCTGCGACAGCCCCGCGAACAGCACGCCCGACACGATGCGCGCAAGCAGCGCGACGAGCGCACACGCGGCAAAGCGTAATGCGAGCGGTAGATCGGCGGCAGCGGGTGCGCTCAACGCGCGGTTGAGCGTCGCGACCAGCAACACGCTCGACACGCCATTCGCCACGCATGCGACCAGCGCGAGCGCAAGCGCGCTGCGCGAGCGTCGCAAGAGTGACAACAGCAGACGGGTAGCAGGCTTGTTCGGTCGATCCGAACCAGTCATAGGCGGTGCGTTGGAAACAGTCATCGAATGCAGGCGTGAAAGTGAATGCGCGCAAGGCGCATGAAGGGTCGTCATCGGATAGACGTTTGGGCGCGGCAAAACTTTAGTTGAATCGCCGCGAGCGCGAGCAAACAAGGACTCCACAGAATTTATTCCTTCGAAGGGGTAAATATTTTTTCGCGCGATTCGTCACCTGTGTGAAGCCGCCAAAACCGGGATGAGGACATACCGTGTCCCGATGCGGCGGCATAGCGGCCACGCCGAAGGACTTCACACGAATGACGATTTTTCCGACTGCCTTGCATCAGCGGCTGCGCGACCTTGCGCGCAGTGCTCCCAACGCGCCCGCGCTCGCCGCGTTCGCGCCGCATACCGTGCGCATGTCGCGCGGCGAACTCGACGCCCGTGCGTCGCAGCTCGCGGCGGCGTTGCGCGCGCGAGGCGTGGGTGCGGAAGTGCGCGTGGGCGTGTGCATCGAGCGGTCGTGCGATCTGTTCGTCGCGTTGCTCGCGGTGTTGAAAGCAGGTGGCGTATTTGTGCCGCTCGATCCGCGTCATCCCGTGCAACGACTCGACTGGATGGTGCGCGATGCAGGGCTGCGGCACGGCATCGTCACGCGCTCCGCCGATCAAACAATGCGCGCAAGATTCGAACACTGCATCGAAGCCGATGCAATCGACATGGCAGAGCCTGTCGACTTCGACGATGCGCAGGTCCATCCCCGCTCGGCGGCCTACATGATCTACACGTCGGGCTCGACGGGCACGCCGAAGGCCGTGGTGGTCGAGCATGGCCCGCTGGCTGCGCATTGCGATGCCGTGATCGCCGCCTATCCGATGACGGATGCGGACCGCGTGCTGCATTTTGCGTCGGTAAACTTCGATCTCGCGCACGAGTATTGGCTCGCGCCGCTCGTGGCAGGCGCGAGCATTGCGATCACGCCGCCCGGTACGGTTGCACCCGACGCAGCATGCGCACTGGTCAAGCAGGAGCGGGTGACGATCGCTGCGTTTCCGCCGGCTTATCTGCGTGAATTTGCGCAAGCGGCGCGGCGTGAGAGTGTGCCTGCGGCACTTCGCGTGCTCGCGTTCGGCGGTGAAGCGATGCCCGGCGACGTGTTCGCCGAAATCAGGCAAACGTTTAACAACGTGCGGCTGATCAACGGCTATGGTCCGACGGAAACCGTGATCTCGCCGATGCTATGGCCGCTCGATCCTCACGCGACATGGAATGACACGTCGTGCGCGTCGTTACCGATCGGCAGGCCGATCGGATTGCGGACCGCGCGCGTGAGCGTGACTGCATCGGCCGAAGGTGCGGGCATCGACGACGGTTCGGCAGGCGAGTTGCTGCTGGGTGGCGCATGTCTCGCGCGCGGCTACCACGGACGTGCCGCGCAAACGGCAGAGCGCTTCATTCCCGATGCGCACGGCGCACCCGGCTCGCGCGTCTATCGTACCGGCGATATCGCGCGACTGCGTGACGATGGTGCGTACGACTACATGGGCCGCATCGACGATCAGGTGCAGATTCGCGGCGTGCGCGTCGAACCCGGCGAGATCGCGCAATGTCTGCGCTTGCATCCAGGCGTGCGCGATGCGGCGGTATTGGTCGAAGAGACAGCAGGGCGCACGCAGTTGACTGCCTGCGTCACTCTCAACGAAACGAAAGCCGAAGAAGGCGCGTTGCGTGAGCATCTGTCGCGGCATTTGCCGGATGCATGGCAGCCCCATCGCTTCGCTTTGCTCGAGGCGCTGCCCTATACGTTGAACGGCAAGCTCGACCGTGGAGCGCTTCGCGCGCAGATCGCGACGCAAACGGCGCACGCATCGTATCGCGCGCCGCAAAGCGAGACGGCGCGCAAACTCGCCGAAATCTGCCATTCGATTCTGGGCGGCGCGCCCATCGGACTCGATGATCACTTCCATGCGCGAGGTGGCGATTCGATTGCGATCATGCGTCTGCAAGCGGCGATTCGCGCGGAACTGCGCGTGAATCTGCGACTGGACACGCTATTTGCCGATCATTCGCTCGAAGCACTCGTGGCACTCGTCGAGACGGCTGAAGTAGAAGAGCGCACACAGTGGTTGCCCCTGAAAGCGGCAGCACGCGATTCGGCCGCAGAATTCACGGACTATCGTGCATCGTTTGCGCAGCAGCGCTTCTGGGTACTCGCGCAAACGCGCGACGCCGGCGACGCTTATCACATTGCCGCACACTGGAACATTCGCGGATCGATTGATCGCGCAGTACTGGAAAGTGCGCTTGCACAAGTAATCGAACGTCACGAAGCATGGCGCACAACCTTGCACGAAGACGAGAACGGCATCGTGATGCAGCGCGTGCATGCTCACATAACGGTGCCAATCCTTCACGTGGATCTGCGCAGCGTCGCTCAAGACGCGCGTAACACGCGCGCAGACGAACACGCGAACGAACACGCCACGCAGCCCTTCGATCTGCAACGCGGTCCGCTATTGCGCGCGTCGCTCGTTACCTTTGGGGATGACGAACACCGGCTGATGTTGACCGCGCATCATGCAATCAGCGACGGCTGGTCGTCGCGTTGCGCGTTTGCCGAACTTGCGGAAGCCTACGCGGCATTGTCGGAAAGCCGCGCCGTCGGGTTGCCCGTGCTCGCCGCGCAATACGCGGATTTTGCGCAATGGCAGCGTGATTCGCTCGATGGCGCAGAGCGCGAGCGGCAATTGCGCTACTGGCGTGATGCATTGAAGGACGCACCCGCGCCGCTTGCCTTGCCCGTCGATCGCGTGACGCCGTCGGAACGCACGCTCATCGGCAAGCGCGTCTCGCGTCGTCTCGATCGGCAGACATCCGCTGCCGTGCGCGAGCTTGCAGGCAACACGCACGCTTCAACGTTCATCGTGTTGCTGACGGCATTGCATGCATGGCTGCATCGTCTGACTGCCGCAGCGGACATCGCTATTGCAGCGCCCGTTGCGAACCGTCAACGCGCTGAAACGGCCAACCTGCTCGGCCTGTTCATCAACACCGTTGCGTTGCGCGCACGCGTAGCGCCGCGCGCAACGTTCTCCGGGTTGCTCGCACAGGTGCGCGAGACGACGCTGGGCGCTTACGCAAACCAAGACGTCCCTTTCGATCAGGTGATCGATGCCGTCAAGCCGCCCGTGCGGCGCGGCGAAGAATGGTTGCGTGTGAAGTTCGCACAGCAGTTCGTATTCGATGAACCCGTTACATTGCCTCGCGCTGTCGCGACGCTGACACCGGGCCCCGATCTCGCGGCGCGCTTCGATTTCGCGCTGGATTTCACCGACGACACGCATGGCATCGAACTGGTCGCCGCGTGGGCAACGGATTGCATCGACGATGCGACCGCCCATGCGTGGCTCGACAGTTTCGTTGCGCTGCTGACGGATAGCGTGACGAACCCGGCGTCGCAGATCGGCTCGCTTGCATGCGCGGATACGCGCGGCATGATGCTGCAAGGCCGTACTCAAGTGTTCGAGTTCACCGACGTAGTAGCTGCGTTCACGCATCACGCTAACGTCACGCCGCAACAGACGGCCGTCACCGATGCCCATCGCCAGTTGACGTTCGAAGAGCTCGACCGTGCATCGTCGCGGGCGGCACATGCGTTGATCGAACACGGCGCAGGTGCCGAGCAGGCCGTGGCGTTGTGCATCGAGCGCTCGGTCGATTTTGTGATCGCGCTGCTTGCCGTGCTGAAAGCGGGTTCGATGGCCGTGCCGCTCGATCCGGCCGCGCCGCGCGAGCGGATCGAAGCATCAATTGCGGCGTGCAATGCGCGCTGCTTGATCGTCGCTGCGAATGCGCCGCAAATCGAACCGGCTTCGCATGTAGTCTCGCTCAACACATTGGTCGATGCACAAGGCGAAGCGACCTCCGTGACCATTGCCCCCGAACAGGCGGCGTATCTGATCTACACGTCAGGTTCGACGGGTGCGCCGAAGGGCGTGGTCATATCGCATCGTGCGCTGGCGGACTACGTTCAGGGCATGCTCGACGAACTGAAGTTTGCGCCCGGCGCGAGCATGGCGATGGTCTCGACGGTTGCGGCCGATCTTGGTCACACCACATTATTCGGCGCGTTGTGCTCGGGACGCACGCTGCATCTGCTGCCGAAGGAGTCCGCATTCGATCCCGACCGCTTCGCCGCGACGATGCGCGAACGTTGCGTCGGCGTGCTGAAGATCGTGCCGAGCCATCTGCATGCGCTGCTCGAAGCGCAGCAGCCTGCGGACGTATTGCCGCTGCACGCGCTTGTGCTGGGCGGCGAGCCGCTGCCGTGGTTGCTCGTCGAGCGGATCGCGTCGCTGCGGCCCGCGTGCCGCGTGATCAATCACTATGGCCCGACGGAAGCGACTGTCGGCGCGCTGACGTTCGATGCGACGGCCAACAGGCCCATCACGGGCGCATCGGCTGGCGTGCCCACGGGGCGTCCGCTGCCGAACGCGCGTGCTTGTGTGCTCGATGCGGAAGGCGCGCCTGTGCCCGCGGGCGGCATCGGCGAGTTGTATCTGGGCGGCCCCGGCGTTGCGCGCGGCTATCTGGGTCGCGCCGCTGCGACGGCGGAGCGCTTTGTGCCGGACGTGAACGGCGCGCGCCTGTATCGCACGGGCGATCGCGTGCGTCTGCGCGCAGACGGTGCAATCGATTATCTGGGCCGTCTCGACGATCAGGTGAAGATACGTGGCTATCGCGTCGAGCCTGGCGAAGTGAGCGCGACGCTGCGCGCGCTCGATGGCGTCAAACAGGCGGAAACGCTGGCGATTCACGAAGCGGGCCGCGCACGTCTTGCGTCGTTTGTCGTTGTAGACGGCGCGGGTGACGAAGCCGCGCTGCGTGCGCAACTCGCCGCGCGACTGCCCGACTACATGGTGCCCGGCACGCTCACAGTGTGCGACGCTTTCCCCGTCACGGCGAACGGCAAGATCGACCGCGCGAAGCTGCGCGAGCTTGCGCAACAGCCCGTTGTGCAGGCATCAGGCGATGCGCCGCTGGAAGGCACCGAGAGCATTCTTGCTGATGTCTGGAAGGAAGTGCTCCGTGCGCCGCACGTGGGCCGCGACGACAACTTCTTCGAGCTTGGCGGCGATTCGATTCTGGCATTGCAGGTGATCGCACGCTCGCGCAAACGCGGCGTGCGCTTCACGCCGAAGCAACTGTTCGACAAGCCGACCGTCGCGCAACTGGCGCAAGTCGCGCAAGCAGTGGCCGTTGCTGAAACGAAGGCCGCAACGCGAGCAGTACCTGACGCGGATAAGTCGCGCATCGCGTTGACGCCTGCACAGTTGCGTTTCTTCGACCTGAAGATTCCCGCGCGTCAACACTGGAATCAGGCTGTCGAACTCCATGCGGACGAACGCTTCGATCTGGATGCGTTCGCGCAGGCATTCGGCGTCGTGCTCGCGCATCACGATGCATTCCGTCTCCGCTTCACGCAGGGCGGCGCTTCATGGACCGCGCGCTACGCAGCCAAGCCGTTCGACACACTGCCGCTCGTCGCCATCGAAGCACGCGACGAACACGACGCGCTCGCACAATTCGACGGCGTGCAGCGTAGTTTCGATCTGACGCGCGGACCGCTCGCGGGCGCGCTGGTCGCGATGCTGCCCGACGGTACGCCGCGCGTCTGGCTTGCGGTTCATCATCTGATCGTCGATGGCGTGTCGTGGCGCGTGCTGCTCGAAGACCTCGACGCGGCCTACGTCGCAGCACGCGAGAGGCGCGTTGCACGCCTTGCAGCGCCGGGCGCGAGCGCATCGGACTGGGCGCAGCGTCTCGCCAGCAACGCACTGACGCTGTTCGGCAACGAGATCCCGTACTGGAACAAGACGCAGCAGGTAAGCACCGCGCTGCCGTTCGACAACCCGCACGGCACGGCGACCAACGCCGATGCAGCTACGATCGAATGGACCATCGACGTAACGCTCACTCACACGCTGCTCACCGACGCGAACGCCGCATGGCGCACGCAGACCATCGATCTGCTCGTCGCGGCGCTCGCTCACACGCTGGGCGAAAGCGTCGATACCGATGCGCTGCTGATCGAACTGGAAGGCCACGGACGTGAAGCCTTGTTCGAAGACTTCGATGCCAGCCGCGCAATCGGCTGGCTGACGAGCCATTATCCCGTTGCGCTTCCCGTCGGCGCGTCGGGCACGGATACGCTCGCAGCCGTGAAAGACGCATTGCGCGCCGTGCCGAACAAGGGCGTCGGCTTCGGTGTGCTGCGCTATCTCGCAGACGAAGCGACGCGCGCGGCCCTCGCAGCGCTGCCGCGTCCGCGCGTGACATTCAACTATCTGGGCCAGTTCGGCGATGCAGCGAACGATCACGCGCTGGCTGCACGCTTCGGCGGCGCAGGCTGCGAACGCGACCCTGCCGGACCGATGTCGAATGCGCTGGCGATTCACGCGCATATCGACGGCACGCGCAAGCTCAAGGTGCATTGGGTCTATAGCGCAGCGATGTTCGACGCAGGCACTGTCGAGAAGCTCGCGCGCACTTTCGAAGCGACGTTGCGCGAGATCGCGTCGCGTTGCATCGAGCGCGTGTCGAAGCGCGGCGCGAGTGCGACGCCCGCCGATTTCCCGCTTGCTGAGCGCGCGGGTCTCACGCAGGCGATGCTTGAGCGCCTGGAACTCGATTCGCGCTTCGTCGACGATATGTATCCGCTGTCGCCGATGCAGCAGGGCATCCTGTTCCATTCGCTGTATGCGCCCGACCGGACCACCTATGTCAATCAACTGGTCGCGACGCTGACGTCACCCGATGTCACGCGTGTGACCGACGCGTTCAATCGCATCGTGCCGCAGCATGACATGTTGCGCACGAGCTTCTGGCACGACGCCGATGTGCCGCTGCAAATCGTGCATCGACAGGCGAAGCTGCCAGTCGCCGTGCTCGACTGGCGTGGCCGCGCGGATCAGGACGCGAGCCTCGCGCAATGGCTGGATGAAGATCGTGCACAGGGTTTCGATCTGACGCAGGCACCGTTGATGCGCGTCACGCTGATCCGCTTCAGCGAAGACGAATGGCGTTTCGTGTGGACACGTCATCATCTTTTGCTCGACGGCTGGAGCACGGCGCGCATGTTCGCCGACGTGCTGCGCGACTACATGAGCGAACGCCGCGCGCTGTCGTTCGGTCAGACGGCGCGGTTGAGGTATCGCGACTTCATCGCGTGGCTCGATGCGCGCGATCATGAAGCCGACAAGGCCTTCTGGCTGGAACGCCTTGCGCGCTTCGACGAGCCGACGCTGGTTGCGCCGAATGTATCGGCGGAGAAGGCTGCCGCACCGAATCACACATGGCGTGCGCAGCTCGACGCGGCCACCACGACGAAGCTGACCGCGCTCGCACGCAGTCTCAAGCTGACCGTCAATACCATCGTGCAAGGCGCGTGGGCGCTTGCGTTGCAGCGCATGACGCATCACGCGACCGTCGCATTCGGCGCGACCGTGGCGGGACGGCCCGACGCGCTGCCTGATGTCGACAGCGTGCTCGGCCTGTTCATCAACACCTTGCCTGTGATCGCGACGCCTGCGCCGCAACGGCGCATCGCCGGGTGGCTCGCCGATCTGCAGCGCGACAACGCCGCCGACGCCGAGCACGCGCACACGCCACTGTTCGACATTCAGCGCTGGGCAGGTCAAGGTGGCGGCGCGATGTTCGATACGCTGGTGGTGTTCGAGAACTATCCTGTCGATCCCGCCTGGTCCGCGAACGATGAACGCGCGTTGCGCCTGTCGGACGTTCGCAGCATCGAAGCCACGGATCTGGCTGTCACGCTTGTCGTGCAGGCGGGGGATACGCTGACGATCGATTACGGCTTCGACACAGGGCGTATCGACGCAGCGCGTGTGCAAGCGTTGCATCGTGCATTCAACGCGAGCATCGAAGCGTTTATTGCCGATCCGCAAGCGTTGCTCGGCAGCGTGTCGATTGCGACGCATGACGATCTTGGGCAACTTGCTGAGTTCAACGACACCGCGCGCACGTGGCCAGCGGAACAGCAATTGCCGCTGCATCGTCAGTTCGAGCGTCAGGCAAGCGCGACGCCGGATGCTATCGCACTCGACTTCATCGACGCCAGTGGCACGCGCCATCGCGTGACCTATGCGGAACTGGATGACCGCGCGAATCGTGTTGCGGGCGTGCTGCTGAACGAACGCGTGACGGCGGATAGTGTGGTGGCGCTGTGCGTCGAGCGCTCGCTGGAAATGGTGGCGGCGCTGTTTGGCGTGCTGAAAGCGGGCGCGGCCTATCTTCCTGTCGATCCCGACTATCCCGCCGAGCGCATCGCGTATCTGCTCGACGATGCGCAGCCTGCTGTCGTGCTGACTCAACGGTCGCTGCATGCACGCGTGCTCGATTCGATTCGCAATGACGGCACACGCGTGCTGTGCATTGAGGAACTCGCTGCACACGCTCCGCTTGCGGCGCAGGTTGCCGTCGAGGCGGATCAGCTTGCATACCTGATCTATACATCGGGTTCGACAGGCAAGCCCAAGGGCGCAGGCAACACGCACCGTGCGCTGGCGAACCGCATCGCGTGGATGCAGGACGCGTACCGTCTGACGCCACAAGACGTTGTATTGCACAAGACGCCGTTTGGTTTCGATGTATCGGTGTGGGAGTTCGTGTGGCCGTTGTCGGTGGGCGCGACGCTCGCGATTGCTGCGCCCGGCGATCATCGCGATCCCGCGCGTCTCGCGTCTGCAATCGCGGCCTTTGGTGTCACGACGCTGCACTTCGTGCCGTCGATGCTCGGCGCGTTCCTCGGTCATCTGAAAGACTTTGACGCTGCGGCACAGTGCACGAGCATCTCGCGCATCGTCGCGAGCGGGGAAGCGCTTTCGCCCGAACTGGTGGCGCGTGCACGCGCGCTGCTGCCGCAAGCGCAATTGCACAACCTGTACGGCCCGACGGAAGCGGCCATCGACGTCTCGCACTGGACGTGCACCGATGCCGATGCGCAAGCCCTGGCCGTGCCCATCGGCAAACCGATTGCGAATATCCAGTTGCATGCGCTCGATGCCTCGCTGCATCCGCTGCCGGCGGGTGCAATCGGCGAACTGTATCTGGGTGGCGTCGGGCTGGCGCGCGGCTATCTCGGACGCGCGGCGCTGACGGCCGAGCGCTTCATACCCGATCCGTTCACGCCGGGCGCGCGGCTGTATCGCACGGGCGATCTTGTCTGCCGGCGCACGGACGGCGTGCTCGACTATCTTGGCCGCGCCGATCAGCAGGTGAAATTGCGCGGCCTGCGCATCGAGCCGGGTGAAATCGAAGCACTGTTGCGCGCTGCGCCCGGTGTGCACGATGCCGTCGTGATCGTGCGCGACGAACAGTTGATCGGTTATATCGCGCGCCGCGACGAAGAAACGTTCGACCAGGCCACGCTGTTTGCTGCATTGCACGCGCAACTGCCTGGCTACATGGTGCCGGCGCATGTGATCGAGCTCGACGCGTTGCCCGTCACGCCGAACGGCAAGTGCGACCGTAACGCGTTGCCGGCGCCTGCGCTGCAAAGCGCACAGGCCGCCGAACTGCACACCGATACCGAGCGCGAGCTTGCCACCATCTGGGCGCGCGTGCTGCGTTTTGAAGCGGACCACGCGATTGGCCGCGATGCCGATTTCTTCGCACTAGGCGGCCACTCTCTGCTGGCGACGCAGGCGAACGCACAAATCAATCTGCACTGGTCGCTCGCGCTGCCGCTGCGCACGCTGTTCGATGCCCGCACGCTGGCGCGCTGCGCTGCTGCCATCGACGCGGCGCTCGAAGCGCGCGGCGCGCACTCACTCGACGATGCAGCGCGCGCGATCGACGCGTTGCTCGGTGAACTCGAAGCGCAATGAGGAACGATCGAATGACATCTCAACCCGATCTGCTGGCGCTTGCCGCGCGATTCGCGCAACTGCCCGACGCGCAGCGCAAGCTGTTTATCACGAAGCTCGCCGAAGCGGGCATCGACTTTCGCGTGCTGCCGATTCCGGCGCGTGCGGACCGTTCGGTCGCTGTGCCTGCATCGTTTGCGCAGACGCGGCTGTGGCTGCACGCGCGCATGATCGATGAACCGGCGGCGTATCACGTGACGAGCCGTCTGCGGCTCGACGGTGAGCTGAATCGCGCGGTGCTGCGTCATGCGTTCGATGCGCTGATCGCACGTCACGAAGCGTTGCGCACCACGTTTGCCGAATCCGCCGATGGCGGCGTCGAACAGGTCGTGCATGCGCCTGCGCGCTGCCCGTGGCGCTTTACCGATCTTTCGCGCGCGGCGAAAAGCGAACGAGAACGCATTGCGGCCGACGTGGCCGCGAAAGACGAAGACCAGCCTTTCGATCTCGCCAGCGATTCACTCGTGCGCGTGCATCTGATCGCACTCGACGACACGACACACTGGCTGGTGCTGACGATGCACCACATCGTCTCCGACGGCTGGTCGATCGACGTGCTGCTCGACGAACTGGCCGCGTTCTATCGCGCTTATGCACATGGCGAGACGGTTGCGCTCGCGCCGCTGCCCGTGCAGTACGCGGACTTTTCGCTGTGGCAGCGCCGCTGGCTCGATGCGGGCGAGGCCGAACGCCAGTTGCGTTTCTGGCGCGAACAGGTGAAGCCCGATGCGGGTGTGATCGCGTTGCCCGGCAGCGGCACGCGTCCGATGCAGCGCAGCGCGCACGGCGGACGTCACTATTTCACGCTCGATGCCAAGACCGCGCAGCGCGTGCGCGCGCTTGCGCAGGCACGTCGCGCGACGCCGTTCGCGGTGTTGCTGGCAGCCTTGCATGCATTGCTCGCGCGAGCGAGCGGCGAGTCGCATGTGCAGATCGGGGTGCCTGCTGCGAACCGCGAACGTGCGGAAACGGCGGGGCTGATCGGTTTCTTCGTCAATACGCTGGTGGTGGGCGCGCACGTCGATACGCGCAAGCCATTCGATACGCTGATCGGCGACGTGCAGCGCGCACTCGTCGATGGCCAGTCGCATCAGGATGTGCCGTTCGAGCAGGTGGTCGAGGCGCTCGGCGTGCCGCGCAGCGCGAGCCATCATCCGTTGTTTCAGGTGATGGCGTCGTATGGCGCGCGCCGTGCGATGCCTTCGTTCGGCGATGTGCGCGTGACCGATCTGCCGTTCGGCGCACCTTATGCGAAGTTCGATCTCACACTCGGCTTCGAAGAGCGCGAGGACGGCGCGCTCGATGCGGCCTTTGTCTATTCGAAGGATCTGTTCGATGCACAAGCCGTCGAGCGGATTGCGGGCGAATACGCGCAGTTGCTCGACAGCGCATTGGTATCGCCCGATGCGCCTGTTGGCGATCTCGAATGGCTGACGCCCGCAGAGCGCACGCAATTGAACGCATGGAACACGTATGAATCCGCCGATACGCCGCTCGTCCCCGTCCACGAGAAGCTCGCACACCTGGCGAGAAAGAAGCCCGACGCGAGCGCGGTGATCGACGCGGACCGGACGCTCACGCGCGCCGAACTCGACGCGCGTGCTGCGCGGCTCGCGGCTCGAATGATGGCGGCGGGCGTGGGCGCGGAAACGCGGGTGGGCATCGCGGTTGGCCGCTCGACAGATCTGTTCGTCGGGTTGCTCGCGATTCTCAAGTCCGGCGGCGCGTTCGTGCCGCTCGATCCGACGCATCCGGCTGAACGGCTCGCGCATATCGTTGACGATGCATCGATCGGGCATGTGGTGACCGAGCGGCGTCATGTGTCGAAGCTGCCTTTGGCGCACAACACGCGCGTCTGGCTGATCGACGCGGAAGACGAAACGCCGCAAGCCGAGATCGCGTATAGCGAGCCTGCCATCGCGCCGACACAGGCCGCTTATCTGATCTATACATCGGGTTCGACGGGCAAGCCGAAGGGCGTGGTGGTCGATCACGCTTCGATTGCGATGCATTGCGCGGCAATTGCAGCACGCTATGGCATGCGCGAAAAAGACCGCGTGCTGCATTTCATGTCGATCAATTTCGACGGCGCGCATGAATGCTGGCTTGCACCGCTGACGGCGGGCGTCGACATTCGCGTCACCGACGATGCATTGTGGCCGCCCGCGCAAACGTGCGAAACGATCGCGAAAGAACGCATCACGATTGCGGCTTTCCCGCCGAGCTACGCGCTGCAAATGGCCGAATGGGCGCGCACGCATGGCGCGCCGCGTTCGCTGCGCTCGCTCACGGTGGGCGGCGAGGCGACGTCGCGCGAAGCGTTCGCGGCGTTGCGGCAGGCATTTCCCGATGTGCGTGTGGTGAACGGCTACGGCCCGACGGAGACGGTCATCACGCCGCTGCTGTGGATGATCGACGCGCACGAGGACGCCAGCGATATCGCCGATGCCGCCTATTTGCCCATTGGTACGCCGGTCGGCGAACGCAGCGCGCACGTGCTCGATGCCAATCTGCAGCCGTTGCCGATCGGCGTGACGGGCGAGCTTTATCTGGGTGGCACGGGGGTGGCGCGCGGTTATCACGCGCGCGCTGCGCTGACAGCAGAGCGCTTCGTGCCCGATCCGTATGGCACGCCGGGCGCGCGGCTATATCGAACAGGCGATCTCGTGAGGCGACGTGCAAACGGCGTGCTGGAGTTCGTCGGACGCATCGACCATCAGGTGAAAGTGCGCGGCCTGCGCATCGAACTCGGCGAGATCGAAGCGCGTCTGATGGCACATGAGGCCGTGCGCGATGCCGTTGCCGTCGTGCGCGGTAGCGGCGCGGATGCTGCGCTCGCTGCCTATGTCGAACTGGGCGACGAGGCAAGCAGGCGCGATCAACGAATCGACGGCGATGCGCTTGCGGTTCATCTGCGCCGCACGCTGCCGGACTATATGGTGCCGCCGCATATCGTCGTGCTCGATGCGCTGCCGCGCAACGCGAATCGCAAGATCGACCGTGCGGCGCTGCCGGAACCGGTGCGCGTCGAACGTCGTTTCGATGCGCCCGAAGCAGGTATCGAAGCGGCGCTTGCAGACATCTGGCGCGACGTGCTGCGCGTCGAGCGCGTGGGTCGCGCGGATCACTTCTTCGAACTGGGTGGCCATTCGCTCGCCGCCGTGAGCGTCGCAACGGGCGTGAGCGAACGGCTGGCGCTCGACGTGCCGGTTCGCACGCTGTTCGAAGCGCCGACGCTCGCGGCCTACGCGCAGCGGGTGGCCGAAGCGCCTGTTGTCGAGGCGCGCGAGCGTGCGCAGCAGGAGTATGCATCTGGCGATTCGAACGAGCTTGCGCTGAGCGACGCGCAACGCGCGCTGTGGTTTTTGTGGCGAGCGCAGCCGGAAAGCGCGGCGTACAACATTCCCGTCGCGCTGCGTCTGCGTGGCGCTGTGGACGTGCGTGCGCTCGAAGATGCCTTCGATTACGCGGCGCAAAAGCATCCCGCGTTGCGCGTGCGGCTGGTATCGGTGAAGGGCGCTGCCGAACCGCGTCAGGTGATCGATGTCCATCGGCGCGTGAGCTTGCCCGTGGTCGATCTGTGCGCTATGGCATCGGCAGACGAACGCATGGCGGCAGCGACGCGTCTGACGGATGAAGATGCACTCGCCGCATTCGATCTCGCCGAAGCGCCGTTGTGGCGTGCGCGTCTGATTTGCATGGCAGACGACGATCACGTGCTGTCGGTCGTGATTCATCACATCGTTGCTGATGGCCACTCGATCGATGTGTGGCTCAACGACGTCCAGCACGCTTATGCGGCCGCAGTGTCGGGCGAGACGCCGAAGGCATCGCCGATGAAGCCGTCATTTGCCGCGCGCGCGAAGCCGAGGCAAGCCGACCTCAAATACTGGCGCGAGGCACTGCGCGACGTGCCGCCGATGCATCTGCCGCAACCGGCTGGCACGCGTCCCGTTGCGCCTGAATGGCGCGCGGGCCGCATTGCGTTCGCGTTCGATGCGCAACAGGCTGAGCGTGCAAAAGCGCTGGCCCTGTCGTCGCAGGCCACCTTGCCGATGTTGCTGCACGCTGCATTGAATGTCGCGCTGGCGCGTCGCACGGGTGCGCTCGATCAGGTGGTCGGCGTGCTTGCTTCGACGCGCGATGCCGGCGTCGACGATGTGATCGGTCTGTTCATCAACGCAGTGGTCGTGCGCACGGCGATGCGCGAAGCGGGTTCGCCGCGTGAAGTGATTGCCGCCGTGCGTGAAGCTGCGTTGGGTGCGTATGCGCATGTCGCCGCGCCGTTCGCGCGCGTGGTCGATAGCACGCGCGCGTCGCGCACTGCCAACGGCAATCCGCTGTTCCAGGTGATGTTCAACTATCTGCGTCCCGTGCAGAGCGATGCGCGCCAGTGGCATGGCGTCGAAGTGGATGAGTTCAACGATGTGCGTCATCGCGTGGTGTTCGATCTCGAGCTCGATATCGTCGAGCATCCCGATGGCCGCGTGACGGGCGCGTTCTCGTATGGCGTCGAACTGGTGGACGGCGCGTTCGTCGAGCAGTTGAGCGCTGACTATCTCGCCACTGTCGCGCGTTTTATTGACGCACCGGATGAATCGATTGTCATTTCGGGCGCGGTGCCTTCGTTCACGTCATCGAGTGCCCAGCGCAGTGCGGACGATCTGTCGCCGCGTGCCGCGCGGCTCATGCACACGCTCGCGCGCATCTGGACTCACACCATCGACGGCCATACGCCAGGCCATGACGACAACCTGTTCGAAGCCGGTGCGACCTCTTTCGATGTCGTGCGCTTCGTCGACGCCGCGAACCACGCGGGCTGCGCGATCACGATCGACGATGTGTTCGTGCATCAGACGCTGACGCAACTCGCCCACGCACTTGCGCTGCGACTCGACTCGGCGATCGCACAGGAAGCCCGCGAAACCGTAACCGAGGTGCGCGATGCCCGCTGATTTCACACGGAGTGACATGAACACATTCAAGCAGCCGTCGCTGGCGGCGTATCTGGAAGGCGACGCCATCACGGTGGCCGAAGACGGCCGCGCAGAAGGCATCGTGCTGAACGCACGCTGGACGCGTGAACAAGGCTTGCGCATCGTCGAATGGTGCAAGGGCATTTCGCCGGGCGGCCAGCGCCGTGCCGCGCTTGCCGCTTTGCGCGCAGCGTTTGGCGCGAGCCGCGACAGCAAATCGGTTGCGTTCGATGCCGGCGAGTTGCATCGCGATGCGCTCGACGCGCTGCGTTACAGCGGCGTGCTGACGGCTCAAAACCTTTGCCTGCGCGATGCGTGGGCGCAGCAGCCCGATTTGTGGCTCACGCGCGATGCATCGACATTGCCCGCCGCGCTTTCGTACGCGGTAACGGACGGTGCACGGCATCCACGGCGCGCGCCCTACGCGGACGGTGTGGTCTATGCGCGCGATGTGCCGGACTTCGGGCATCGCTTCACGCTGCACACGGCATCCGTCGCGCGTGACCTCGAACATCTGCACACGTGGATGAACGAGCCGCGCGTCAACGCGTTCTGGGGCGAGGCGGGCACGCTCGACGCGCATCGCGCGTATCTGGAACGCGTGCTGTCCACGCCGCATGTGCATCCGTTGATCGGCGCATTCGATGGCGAGCCGTTCGGTTATTTCGAAGCGTACTGGGCCAAGGAAGACCGCATTGCGCCGTTCGCGGCGTCGGCGGATTTCGACCGTGGCCTGCACATGCTGGTCGGCGATACGCGCTGGCGCGGTGCCGCCTGCGTGGCGGCGTGGCTGCCTTCGCTCGTCCATTACCTCTTTCTCGACGATCCGCGCACGCAGGCCGTCGTCTGCGAGCCGCGTCACGACAACGCCCGCATGATCGATTACCTGAAGCAGCACGGTTTTTCGAGCATCGCGCATTTCGATTTTCCGCACAAACGGGCGCTGCTGATGCGCATGATTCGCGAAGCGTTCTTCGATGGCCGTCATCTGTGATGGCTCGCCGCGCTTTCCGTCATACGCATCACGTCCGTCGCCACTGGTAGAAGGGAGAGATTTCATGAGTCAACGAGAATACATTCACGATCTGATCGGCGTCGGCTTCGGGCCGTCGAATCTCGCGCTGGCCGTGCGCCTCGCGGAAAACGGCAGTGCGCCGGGCGCGCATTGCTTTATCGAGCGGCAGCCGGAGTTCGGCTGGCATCGCGGCATGCTGCTCGACGACAGCCGCATGCAGATTTCCTTTCTGAAGGATCTCGTCACGATGCGCGATCCGAAGAGCCGCTTCACGTTCATCAACTATCTGTTCGAGCGTGGACGTCTGCAGGATTTCGTCAATCTGAAGAACTTCTATCCGACGCGGATCGAGTTTCACGACTATCTGCGCTGGGTCGCCGGCGCATTCGACGATCAGGTGCATTACGGCGAATCAGTGACGCTGATCGAACCGGTCGCGGACGATAGCGATCCGCGCACCATCACGCACTTGCGCGTGCACTCACGCGATGCGCAGGGCAAGGAGCGTCATCGGTTGACGCGTGCGCTGTCGGTCGGCATGGGTGGCGTGCCGCAGATTCCCGCTGCGTTCGCGGCCTTGCGCGAGGCGGCGGTGATCCATTCGTCGGGTTATCTGACCTCGATTGACGGTGTGCTTGGCGGCGCGAAAGACGATGCCGCGCGACGCCGTGTTGCAGTGATAGGCAGTGGCCAGAGTGCTGCAGAAGTGTTTATCGATCTCACGCGCCGTTTCCCGCATGTCGATGCCACGCTCGTGATGCGCGCGCCCGCGCTCAAGCCCGCCGACGACAGCCCGTTCGTCAACGAGATTTTCAATCCGTCGTTCACCGACCTGATCTATTCGCAGCCGAAGGACGCGCGCCAGTCGCTGCTCGATACGTTCCGCGACACCAATTACTCGGTGGTCGACCGGCCATTGATCGAACAGATCTACGAGTTGCTGTACGTGCAGAACGTGAGCGGCACGGCGCGGCATCGGCTACTGAACAACTGCGCGATCGAAGCCGTGCAGGAAGTGCCGGGCACGCACGGCAACGGCATCGAAATGCGCATGCGTGACCGCATGGATGGTGACGCACGCATGGAGCATTTCGATGCTGTCGTGCTTGCCACGGGTTATCGGCGTGACGCGCATCACACCTTGCTTGATCCGCTCGCCGCTGCGTTGGGCAAACCCGTCGAGCAATGCGAAGTGGCGCGCGACTATCTGCTCGCCACGCCTGCGCACTTTCAGCCGCGCATCTATCTGCAAGGCTGCTGCGAAGACAGCCACGGTTTGAGCGACACGCTGCTGTCGGTGCTCGCGCGCCGTGCAGACGAAATCGCCGGCTCGCTCGAAGCCGGTCACAACGAAAACAGTTTTGCAGTGCAAGCGCGCACAGGGGCGCAAACCGGGGCGAGCGGCGGCCGCATGGCATTCGCTCTCTGATAACAACAAGCAGCGCGATGCGCTGCATTCATATTTCCGAGGTTACAGATGGAGTGGGTCAAAGGCACGCAGCAGCGTGCCATTGCTGTGGCAGCCAGCATGACTTTTCTCGCTTGCGGAACAGGGCAGGCGCACGCGCAACAGACGCCGGACAAGCAGAACAGCGCGCAAAACAATGCTCAGACGGGCGCGACGCTGCCCGCTGTGAAAGTGCAAGGCACGACAGCGGGCGATACGGAGGGACTGGTCGCGCATCGCACATCGACGGGGACGAAGACGGATACGCCGCTCGATGAAGTGCCGCAAACGGTGAACATCGTGACGGCGGCGCAGATCGAAGAGCAGGGCGCGACCTCGATCAATCAGGCGCTGCGCTACGTGCCGGGCTTTTCGTCGTATGGCGCGAGCACGCGCTCGGACTGGTACACGGCAATTCGCGGCTTTGTGCCGAGCGTATTCGAGGATGGACTGCAGGTGCCCAACACGCTGAATCTGGCGAGCTGGCGCGTCGATCCGTATCAGGTAGAAAGCATCACGGTGCTGCGCGGGCCGACGTCGGTGCTGTACGGCCAGGGCGATCCCGGCTCGCTGGTCGACATCCAGACCAAGCAGCCGACAGCAGAACGTATCCGCGAAATCGAATTGCAGATCGGCACCGATGCACGCAAGCAGATCGGCATCGACCTGGGTGGCAAGATCGACAAGGACGGCACGCTGACGTATCGCTTTGTCGGCGTGGGGCGCGACGGCAATATGCCGACCGGACCGAACGCAGATCAACGCCTGATGTTCGCGCCGTCGATCAAATGGCAGCCCACCGCCGATACCTCGCTGACGCTGTACGCGACCTATCTGCGCGATAACTCCGATGTGTCGGATAACTTTCTGCCGGCATCGGGCACGATTCTGCCGAATCCGAACGGCGTGATCTCCAACAATCTTTACACGGGCGATGGCAACTTCGCGCGCTATGACAAGCGGCAATGGTCGGTCGGCTACAACTTCGAGCATCGCTTCGATCCCGTTTGGACGTTCCGCCAGAACACGCGCTACATGCATCTGTCGCTGAACAACTCGACGGTGTATGGCGGCGGGCTCGATCCGACCGACCCGACGGAAGCCTCGCTCACGCGTTACGCGGGACTGTTCCAGCCGAACTATTCGCGCTTCGATATCGACAACCAGGCGCAGGCGCAATTCCGCACGGGTTCGATCGAACACACGGTGCTGCTCGGCTTCGAATACAACCGCCAACTGTCGACGGATAGCGAACAGCTCGCGCTTGCGCCGAGCCTGAACATGTTCAATCCCGTCTACACGCCGGTCACGTCGGCGATTTTCAGCGGACCGGATTCGTTCGGCTATAGCGATACGAAGACCAAACTCGACAGCTACGGCGTGTATGCGCAGGACCAGATCAAGCTGACGCCGCGCATTGTCTTCACGATTGGCGGTCGCGAGGACTGGAGCCGCAACACGACCACGGATACCGTCGCGAACACCGAGCAGCGGCAGAACGATCACGCCTTCACGTATCGGGTGGGCGCCGTGTATCTGGGCGATTACGGCTTGTCGCCGTACATCAGCTATGCAACCTCGTTCAACCCGGTGATCGGCGTCAACGCGAACGGCTCGCCGTTCGAACCCACCAAGGGCAAGCAGATCGAACTCGGCTTGCGCTGGCAGCCGTTTAACAAGAACCTGATGTTGAACGCCGCGATCTATCAGATCAACCAGACCAACGTCACCACGCCCGATCCGAACGATCCGACGGGCACGTTCAGCGTGCAGACGGGTGAAGTGCGTTCGCGCGGCATCGAGTTCAGCGCGGTCGGCAACGTGACGCGCGATCTGAGCATCATCGCGTCATACGCGTATCAGGACGTGAAGAACATCAAGGCCAACGACGATTCACTGAACAAGTGGCCTGTCGCTATTCCGTTGCCGCGTCAGACGGCTTCGCTGTGGGCCGACTGGACATGGCATACAGGCCCGCTGACAGGCCTCGGCTTCGGCGGCGGCCTGCGTTACACAAGCTATAGCGCGGGCGCGGCGGACAACTCGCTGCACGTGCCGGGTTACACCGTGTACGACGCAGCCGTGCATTACGACATCAGCAAGTGGCGCTTCGCCGTCAACGCGACCAACATTTTCAATCGGCGCTATGTGTCGGGTTGCCAGAGCGCGTTCGCGTGCTTCTATGGCAATCAGCGCACGGTGCTGGCGACGGCGCGTTACGACTGGTAAGCCCACGCATCACTCGACTCTTTGAGGAAAGGAAAACCATCATGAACGCCCGCGTGGCCTTTGAGGAACTCGTTCCGACGCCGGACGGATTTGCATTGTCGGCGTGGCCGCGCGATGCGGCGCCCGAGCAGCTGTTACCCGCGTTCGCGGAGATCTTTTGCCGCGACCCGAAGCGGCAGCAGGTGTCGCTGACGTTGCCGTTCGCGCACGATGACGACGCGACCCATGCATTCGTCACGCGCGCGATCCGCGAAGGGATCGTGGATACGGCGGAGCAGGAAGGCTCGACCTTGCGCGTCACCACGTCACGTGCGAGCTTCTGGCAGCAGCCTTCGTTGTGGCTCACGGCGCCTTCGTCGGCAGGTATGCCGATGCGTTACACGCTGCATCACAACCGTCGTCACCCGGTGCGTGCACCGAAGCCGAAAGGCGTGGTGTATCGCCGCTTCATGCCGACGGTCGGCATGACGTTCACGCTGCGCACCGTCGACGTTGAACGTGACACAGATGTTTTCCACTACTGGCAGAACGAGGAGCGCGTCGCGCACTTCTGGGACTTCAAGGGCACGCGCGAGCAGCATGCCGCTTACCTGGCCGAGCAATGTGCGGACCCGCATGTGCATCCGCTGATCGGCTGTTTCGACGATGAGCCGTTCGCGTACTTCGAGGTGTATTGGGCGAAGGAAGACCGCGTGGCGCCGTTCTACGAAGCCGACGATTTCGATCGTGGCCTGCATCTGCTGGTCGGCAACAGCGACTTTCAGAGCGCGGGCAAGCTGCGCGCGTGGTTCAACGGCATCCTGCACTACATGTTTCTCGATGATCCGCGCACGCAGCGCATTGTCGGCGAGCCGCGCATCGATCACACGCGGCACATCGCGTGGATGCACAGGCTGGGCGCGCATACGCTGAAGGAATTCGATTTTCCGCACAAGCGTGCCGCGCTCGTGATGGTCGAGCGCGACACGTACTTTGGGCAGTTCGGGCCTTGAGCGTGGCTGCCGGGTTTAGACCTGCACCGAAGGAATGTTCTTCATGCAGCGCAGCGCGAACATCGAGCGGCTGTGCCGGATGCCCGAGAGCTTGTAGAGCTTTTCGCGCAGGAAGCGCTCGTAGCCTGCCGTGCCGTCCACGGCGACCTTGATCAGGTAGTCGTACTCGCCCGACACGAGATAGGCCTCGAGTACTTCGGGCAGCGTGGCGAGTTCGTCGCCGAAGCGCGCCAGCGCATCCTCATCGTGCCGGTCGAGCGTGACCTCGATCAGCACGACATCGGCGAACCCGAGCTTCTGCTGGTCCAGCAGCGCGACGTAGCCGCGGATATAGCCGTCGGTTTCCAGTTGACGCGTGCGGTTCCAGCACGCCGTCGTCGACATGCCGACGATCTCGGCAAGTTCGGCATTCGACAGGCGCGCGTTCTTCTGCAGCGCGCGCATGATGGCGCGGTCCTGGTTGTCCAGCGGGCGGCTACGGGCTTGCATGATGGTGATCGGAAGAATATTCGGTTGATTTATATGTTACCGGAAGATTGTCCCGAGTTCAGTGGGTCGTGCCGTGCAAACAGGAAGCCTCTCCACCCCGTTCGCCGGTATATTCTTCACATGCTTCCCTGCCCGCAACGATGCGCGGATTACCCTCCGCCAACGGGCGCTGCGCCGTTCGCGAGACGGCGCCGGCAGGGGCGGTCAGCGGCGAAATCCACGCCGTGCGACGCGTTCACCGGTCACGGAAGCATGCATCTCTTCTCCTCCCCTCCGTTTGCCCGCCACTCCATCGATGCCCGCATTTTTGACGGTATCGACAGCCGCTTTTATTACTAAAACAATCTATATTGCAGAAACAAGACCCTTCGTCGCGAATCGCGATTCCCATCGGGCTTTGTTGTAGACCGTGCCTGCGCGCTACGCCGCATCGTCAGGTCATGGCGGTCTTTGACAGACGGCCATGCTTCAACCATCAGGGGGAGCCATGTCTACGTCACCGCTTTTCGATGCGCCGCACGGGCTGGGCGATGTCACCGAAGAAGTCGATTCCCGTCTCCACAACCACGATCTCGCCCCTGTGCCACATGCGCGCCGCACGTGGACGGGCTATAGCATCTTCGCGATGTGGATGTCGGACGTGCATAGCGTGGGCGGCTACACCTTTGCGGCGAGCCTGTTTCTGCTCGGCATTTCGGGCTGGCAGGTGCTGCTCGCGCTGACGGTAGGCATTCTCATCGTCTACGTGCTGATGAACTGGGTCGGCAAACCCAGCTATATGCACGGCATTCCGTTCCCGGTGATGGCGCGCGTGAGTATGGGTGTGATGGGCGCGAACCTCGCTGCCGTGATTCGCGGCGTGGTCGGCATCGTCTGGTACGGGGTGCAAACTTACTTCGCATCCAAAGCAGTGGCGACTCTGCTGCTTTTGTTCGTGCCCGCGTCCGCAGCGTTGCATGGCGTCAGTTTTCTGAAGCTCGATGGCCTTGGCTGGGTGAGCTTCCTGTTCATGTGGATCTTCCAGCTGATCATCTTCCAGCGCGGCATGGAGACGATCCGCAAGTTCATCGACTTTTGCGGTCCGGCCGTGTATGTGGTGATGTTCGCGCTGATGGCGTGGATACTCTCGCAAGCGGGGCTTGGCAGTCTGAGCATGACGCTTGGCGGCAAAACACTAACGGGCCAGCAGCAACTCGCGGGCATGGGCAGTGCCGTGCTGCTGGTGGTCAGCTATTTCGCTGCATTGCTACTTAACTTTGGCGACTTCTCGCGCTTCGCCAAAAGCGAGCAGCAAATGAAAGTGGGCAATTTTCTGGGTCTGCCTGTCAACTTCATCGTGTTCGCGATCATCACGGTGATCGTCACGTCGGGCAGCGCGACGGTGTTCGGTTCGATGATCATGGACCCGGTGGCGATCGTCGCGCATATCCAGAACAAGGTGGCGGTAGTCATCGGCAGCCTCACCTTTATCGTGGCGACAATGGGCATCAATATCGTTGCCAATTTCGTGTCCCCCGCTTATGACATCGCGAATCTTTTCCCGAAACATGTCGATTTCAAACGCGGCGGACTGATCGCTTCGATCCTCGCGGTCGTGGTGTGCCCGTGGATATTCGTCGATAGTCCCAAGGCCATTACGATTTTCGTCAGCGTGTTCGGCGCAGTGCTCGCACCGCTCTATGGCGTGATGATGGCCGACTTCTATCTGATCAAGAAGCAGCAGGTGCAGACGTCCGAGCTCTACACCATGGCCTCGACGGGGCGCTTCTACTACGACGGCGGCTGGAACAAGGGTGGCGTGGCGGCGCTCTTGCTGTCCGGCGTGATCTCGATCGGCTGGGAATTGTGCACGCAACTACTGCATCTCTTGCCTGAGAACAACTTTGGCTGGCTGATCGGGGCCGTGGCAGGCGCGGTGCTGTACGTCGTCATGATGCGGCTGGCGCGCAGAACCTGAAGCGTCTTCGCCTTAGCACGAATGATCCTGCAAAGGCGTTATGGACCGAATAAAACGCTAGTTTGTCTTTAGAGGCCGATCGAAGTATTCGATACTCAGGAGTCGATTCGCGACGTGCCATTGCACGCCCGGCTTCTTCATGTGTCCGCATATTGGAATGCATGACGCAGCGGGGCACGCGGATCGCGACCACTCCATACCGCTACGACTTTCGAACGGACACGAAGATGGACCGGCTTGACGCGTTAAGGCTGTTTGTCGAAATCGCTGAAGCCGGGAGCTTTTCCGCGGCTGCGCGAAAGAGTACCGTCTCGACCTCGACGGTCACGCTTGCGTTGCAAAAGCTCGAAGAGGAAGTCGGCGCGCGCCTCATCATGCGTACGACCCGACGCCTTGCCTTTACACACGAAGGACAACGCTTTCTCGATGACGCACGCCGCGTGCTCGCCGACTGGGATTCCGCGATTCTGAGCCTGCGCGAAGATGGCCCGTTGAACGGACCTATCCGCCTGACGGCGAGCAACGATTTCGGCCGTACACGCGTCGTTCCTCTGCTCGACAAGTTCATGAGCCTGCATCCTCAAGTGCAGGTGTCGGTGCTGCTGACGGATGGCGTAGTCGATCTCGTCGATCAACATCTCGATCTCGCGCTGCGTAATGGGCCGCTGATCGATTCGCGGCTCAAGGCGAGACTGCTGCTGACAGGGCCGCGCGTGGTGTGCGCTGCGCCATCGTACTGGGCGACGCACGGCAAGCCGATGCATCCGTCGCAACTGTCTTCGCACAACTGTCTGATACTCGAGCGGCCCGATGCGCCTTTCACGAACTGGCCGTTCGTGGTGGACGGCAAGCAGATTGCCGTCAGGGTCTCGGGCAACCGCGTGGCGAGCGACGGCAGCGTGCTGCGCGAATGGGCCGTCAATGGTTATGGCGTGATATTGAAGAACCGCTGGGATATCTATCACGAGCTATTGTCGGGCAGGCTCGAAACGGCGCTCGATTCGTTTATCGGCGAACGCGTCGATCTGTTCGCCGTCTACGCGGGTGCCGTGCCGAGTAGGCGGGTGGGCACGCTGATCGATTTCATCGCGCGTGAGCTTTCCGTCGACGATTCGCTCGAACTGCACCCACTGGACAGTCTGCGTCCGCTTTAGCGTCTGCTGCGATTGTTCAGACCTGAAAGCCGTGCGCTTGCACCCGTCCGCAAAAGCAGGTAGCCTAACTCCGATTGTATTTGTCGGAGTGGATATGTCTCACATCAGCGCAGGCGTCGAATACGGCTTGCATTGCCTGCTTTTCCTGACGGAAGCCGCGCCGGGCGGCGTGTCCGAGGCGAGCGTGCGCGATCTGGCGGAGCTGCAAGGCGTGCCGGCCGATTTCGTCGCGAAACTGTTTACCAAATTGCACAAGGCGGGGCTGGTCATTGCAACGGAAGGCGCGAAGGGTGGCTTTGCGCTCGCGCGCCCGGCGAACCAGATTTCGGTGCTCGACGTGGTATCGGCAATCGACGGCGACAAGGCGCTGTTCGAATGCCGCGAAGTGCGCGGACGCTGCGCAGTCTTCGGCGAGACCGCGCCTACCTGGGCAACCAGCGGCGTCTGCTCGATCCACGCGGTGATGCAGAACGCCGAGAAACGCATGCGCGAGGCGCTGGCGTCGCAGTCGCTCGAAGATCTGGCGGTACGCACGTCGGCCAAGGCACCGCGCACGTATGGGCCGCAAGTGGTGAAGTGGCTGGACGGCCGGGCGACGGGCCGGCGGCGCGAGCGCACGGGCGCTCGCGGCGGTTCGACTCCCGGCGCCCGTTCCTGACAGTACTCGCCGCCTGAACGACAAAGGCCGCGGCCCTCGAGGGCTGCGGCCTTTTGTCATTGGGCGCTTTGTACTGACGATTGATTACACCGTCTCGGCCTGCGTGCTGTCGGCGCGCTCCCGTTCCCATGCGGCCCACGCAGAGGCCACGTCCGCCAGTTCGGCGTGGGCGCGTTTGAGCGCGTCGTTACGGGCTTCCTGATCCGAGAACTGCAGCGGCTGTGCATCGACGAACTGCGGCGCGTCGACCCCAATGAAACCAAATGCGGCCTTGAGCGCCGGCGTCAGCGCATCCATCGACGAAAACACGTTGCCGGGGCGCAAATCGGCGCCGCGCGTCGTGATGAACAACACCTTCTGACGGCTCAACTGACCGACGATGTTGCCTTCGGCGTCCATCTTGTAGGTGATGCCGGGGCGCGTGACCGTGTCGATGAACGCCTTGAATGCCGAGGGCATCGACCAGTTGTACATGGGCATGGCGAACACCAGTGCATCGGCTTCGAGCAGGCGCTGGCACAGCGCGTCGGACGGCGCGAGGGTGGCGCGCATGGCATCGGTGCGCTCGTGTTCCTGATGGTAAGTCGCGATGGCGAAGGCTTCGGTGACGTGCGGCGGCGTATCGACAGTGACGTCCAGATAATCGACTTCGACGTCCACGCCTTCGGCGCGCAGGTTGTCAATGAACTGGCGCGACAACGCGCGAGAGTTGGAGCGTTCGCGCTTGGCGCTCGAATCGACGTGGAAGATCTTCATGGGGTTTCTCCAGTAACTGCGATCAAAGTTATCGTAGTTGTGAGGATAGACAATTTGCGCATGCTCTGCAACCGAGGGGACATGCATGCTTCGGCGCCTCGACGGGTACGGATGCGTCGTAGGAAAGGGCTGCGAGGCTTATGCAGCGGGGCCTGGCGCGGCTGGCGGCGCAGACGGCAGGTCGATTTGGCAAAAACGTGGGATTCAGTATTTCGTCTGCGAGCATGCGGTTGCAATGTCGCACACCACGGTCGCAACGGAGGTGACACCCGCGCACGGCGGTATGACCGCTTGCGCTGCGGCTAGCAGCAGAGAAAAGTCATGCGTATGACAAAGGCACGCAAATCGTGTGAGTTTCGCGTGAAAGATAGCTGCGGTACTGGCTTGCAACGAATGTTGCCGCATGAAGCGTACGCATGCTTCAACTACGCGCAGCACCAATATGTGGAAGCGCCGAAGCCTCGCGGCCTGTGGCGCTTAAGGTTTGTTCAGGCTTAACGGCACGCACTTAAGACCGTGCGTGCGAATCTAGTCGAGCATGATTGCGCTGGGGCAGGACGGTACGGCAGAGGCAAGAATCATCCGGTCGCGATTGGCCGGGAAGTAGCTTTCGCAAGCCCGCGGACGGAATACGGGATCGCCGCGCCGGATCGGCATGCCTGTCAGCACGCAGAACGAGTCCATGCGTGCGAGCCCGATACGCCACACCTGATCGGCATAGTGGCCGGAGCGTGGGTCGCTCCAGCAGACGCTCAATGTCTTCGATGACAATTGTTCGAGGATCGAGATATGAGCGGGCGGCGGCTCGACCTCGACTGGCTCGAGTGCTTCGGGCGGCGGCCGCTTGGTCATGCGGAATTTTTTCTTTGGACCGTATTGTGCTTTCTTGATCGAGTCAATGGGCGTGGGCATCAGGACGCCTACCAATGCGCGTCTGACGATATCTTCTTCAACCGGACGAGTCATCATTCACCTCCGTCACAGAGTTTGGCGGGCGGCACGCTCTGAGGCGGCCGAGGTGCTGCTGCTGACGTCAACAGTGTTGTACGGTGTGGCTCGCAAGGCAGATCAGCGACTTGCCTGCATGGCGCGCAGCAATGCGCGAAATCGATTCCCGACATCGACGCGCCGTGACTCCATATTGGACGTTCAGGCGGCCATACAGCAAGTTAAGCGTTGTTAACCGGAAAGTGCAACGTAATAGTTTCTGCTTCAGGTGCCTGAAAGCTTTAAGCCCTCAACGACGCGCATGAGGTCATGCATGCGCGCCTGTCGAGGATGAACTTCCGTTTAAACATGTATTGCGCTTACTTCTTGTCCCACGTGACAAGATCTTTATCGTTGTCATCTGCGACAAAGATGGCGAGCAGCTTGGCGGGCTTGGTTTTGCTCGCATTCTCGCTAACCATGTGGTGCACACCGGGTGCTTCCGTCCAGCTTTCGCCTGCGTGATAGACGCGCTCTTCGCCGTCGTCGACCTTGCTTCGGATCTCGCCCTGAAGCACGTAACCCACTACGAACGCCTGGCCATGACGATGGGAGGGCGACACGCCGCCCGGCTTGTAATCGACGATGATGGCCGTCATCGTCTTGCCCGGCACGTTTGCAATGGCCGTCTGAAAGGCCGGGCTGATGTGCTCGCGCGGCCCGTCGACGCCATGCGCGTGCGCGGCATGCGGCGCCGTCAGTGCGATGCAGGCTGCGGCTGTGGAAGCAAGAACGGTCTGAACGAATTTCACTTTAACTCTCCGATAGATAAACGGTTTGATGCCACGCTGCAAGCGCCGCGAGGCAGTGGCATTCGCACGAATGTACGGCGCCGCGAATGCCTTTTTAACTGCGACTACTAAAGTCGTAGTTCGAAGAGTAAACGCTTTTTTGACTCCTTGCAACGAAACGCGCGTTCGCTTCGCGTGCCATTTCCATTCCGCCGATATGGATTCTTGCCATCTTTATCATGTGTGTCTAGAATCCGCAAAACTTGACATGCGTGTCAAAAATAGCGGGCAAATACCCCGCGTATGACAAACTGCCGCGCGTGGCGCGGCTTCGAGCGGAACTTCAAATCATGTCCACTGACGCATCACTCTCCCACACGGCCGTTCGCGGCCGGGCCGCCGTGTGGCGGCACATCTTTGCGGGATTCAGCGCGAGCCTTGTCGGCATCGGGCTGGCGCGCTTCGCCTATACGCCACTGATTCCACCGCTGATCCAGGCGCACTGGTTCGCGGCATCGGACGTGGTGTATCTGGGTGCGGCCAATCTCGCCGGATATTTGCTGGGCGCGCTGCTTGGCCGTCCGGTGGCGCATCGTCTGACGAACACGCACACCTTGCGCGCGATGATGGTGCTGGTCACGCTCGCGTTTCTCGCCTGTGCGTTCCCTGTGTCCGTTGCGTGGTTCTTCGTTTGGCGCCTGCTGTCCGGGGTGGCGGGCGGAATGATCATGGTGCTGGTCGCCGCGACCGTGCTGCCGCACGTGCCGCCGGAGCGCAAGGGACTCGCGAGCGGTGCGATTTTCCTCGGGCTTGGCGTGGGCATTGCGGCATCGGGGACGATCGTTCCGCTGCTGCTGAATCTGGGTTTGCGCAATACATGGATTGGCATTGCCATGCTGTCGGCTGCATTGACGCTGGCTACGTGGTCGGGCTGGCCGCCTGCTTCGAGAGCGCATGTGCAGCCGGCGCACACGCCTTCGGCTGCGACAGCGGACAACGCATCGACGATTCGCCTGCTCTATGCCGAGTACGCGTTGATGGCGCTCGGTCTCGTGCCCACGATGGTTTTCCTTGTCGACTTCATTGCGCGTGGACTGGGTGCGGGTGCGCACGTCGGCGCGGCATATTGGATTTTGTATGGTGCAGGCGCCATTTTCGGTGCGCCTGTATATGGTTTCGTGGCTGATCGCTTCGGCGGACGCTTTGCCATCCGCGTGCTGTCACTGCTGCAAGTGGCCGCGGTGGCCGCATTGGCGCTGTCGAGCAACGAGATCGTGATCGGCATGCTGACACTCGTGATCGGCAGCTTCCCACCTGGTATCGTGCCGATGATGCTTGCGCGCGTGCATGAAGTCGTACCAAACGATCACGTCAGGCAGCACAAGATCTGGAGCCGCGCCACGACGACCTTTGCGGCTGCGCAGGCTATTGCGGGTTACACCTATTCGGCGCTGTTCAACACGAGTGGCGGCAGCCACCGTTTGCTCTTCGCAATTGGCGCTGTGGCGATTGCGTTTGTCATCGTGGTCGACTATGTCGCACCGTTATTTACACGTGATCGCGCATAGCAGCAGTGCATTAAATGGCGGCAAGATGGCAGCGCGATGACGGCGCTGCCATTGCATAAAAAGCCTATGCAGAGAGATCGTTTAAGAAGCGTGAGGAAGCCCTTTACGTTAACAAGGATTAACTTCCGTTAGTGCTTTTGGCGGCCGACAATTTGCCTGTCCGTTTTCGTAATGACGTGCGTCTATTGACGCGGAGGGCTTCGAACGTGAAGGCAGGTTTGGACCAATCGTTTCAGAACGCCCGTGATGGCGTTGAATCGATTCGTCCTGAGTTCATGTCGTTGCCTGCGCTGCAGCGCAGCGGCGTGCGGCTCTCGCTGGTGCCGCGTTTGTTGATTCTCGGCGTGTGCGGCTGGTCGCTGATCGAAATGCCTGCAGAATTCGATCCCGCTGCCGGCGAACTGGGCGTTGCGGCGCTCGCATTGGCGAAGATTGCATGGACGGGGAGTGGCAGCGCTGCCGCACGCGGCATCAGGCGCGCGCAATGGATCTTCTCGTTCTTGTGTGGACTCAGCCTTGTCGCGGTGGTGCCTGCTTTGCCGGTCGAGTTGAATGAGTCCGGCTGGATCTTTGCGCAATCGCTCGTTGAATGCGTGCTGAAGGCCGGGGCGCTTTTCGCTTTGGCGATTTCGCGGGCAACGCGGTCCGCCGATGCCAGCGTGGCACGCTGGCATGATGACGATGGCAGTGTTCAGCGTCCATGAGGTGTGTCCGGTGCTTCAGCAATGAACCGCACCTAAACCGTCAATGGCTTCTTGAACAGATCTCTTGCAATCGAACAGAACAGATCCGTAGTAGGACTCTGATCCTGCAGCCGCCGGCTCATGATGATCGGCGACGACACCTTGGTCGCCTCGATCGATCGATACACCACACCACGCGCCCGCAAGCCCCGCACGCTCTCGGGAACAAGACACACGCCCACCTGCGCGGCGACTAGCCCCAGAGCGGTCTGCAGTTCCCGCACCTCATGCACGGCAGCGGGCTCCACAGCATGATCGCGGAATGCTGAAAGTTGCTGATCGGCATAGCTGGGCCGCGGCGTGGACGGGTAGATAATCAACGTCTCTTTCGACAGCGCATCGAGCGTCAACTGCCCGACATCGGTAAGCGCATGCCCCGCAGGCAGCGCGGCTATCAGAGGCTCTTCAACCAGCACTTCGCGCGCGAGTTGCGATTCATCGAACCGTAACCGCCCGCAGCCCACATCGATACGCCCACCCTTCAGCGCACTGAGTTGCTCGATGGTGAACATCTCGATCAGCGAGATCTGGATGAGCGGCGCTGCTTCCCGAAACGCACGAATGACATCCGGCAACGGACCATACAGCGTAGAAGGCACGAAGCCGATCACGATACGTTCGGCCAGTTGCGCAAGGCGCCGGGTGAGCGGCAGCAGTTCATCGCTTTCTTCGAGCAGCCGCTTGGCCTGCACGTAAAAAACGCGTCCGGCTTCTGTCAGCTTGAGCGGGCGCGCGCCGCGTTCGAACAGCGCCAGCCCGACGGTGTCTTCGATTTGCTGGATCTGCCGCGACAGCGGCGGCTGCGTCATGTTCAGGCGCTCGGCGGCACGGGTGAAATTCCGTTCTTCAGCGACCGCTACGAAATAACGAAGTTGGCGCAGTTCCATCTATGCCCCGAAGGTATGGAAATAGACTCAATCGGTCTTGGACGGATTCCGGCGACGAGCCTAGTATCAGCACATCAGCAGGAGAGCCGTATGATACCAAGTCCCGTTCAGATTCAAGCTGTAGAGACCATTCTGGTCGATGTTCCGACGATTCGTCCGCACCGTTTGTCGGTCGCCACGATGAATTGCCAGACGCTCGTGCTAATCCGCATTCAATGCACGGATGGTATAGCGGGTTGGGGCGAAGCCACCACGATCGGCGGTCTCGCTTATGGCGAGGAAAGCCCCGAAAGCATCAAGACCAATATCGACACCTATTTCGCGCCGATGCTCAAAGGCATGGACGCGACCCGTCCTGGCCAGGCTATGGCGAAGCTGCGCGAATGCTTCCAGGGCAACCGCTTTGCGAAATGTGCAGTCGAAACCGCGCTGTTCGACGCACAGGGACAACGCGTCGGCGTGCCGCTGTCGGAACTCTTCGGCGGCCGTGTGACGGATTCCGTCGAAGTAGCGTGGACGCTCGCCAGCGGCGACACAGGCCGCGATATCGACGAAGCGCATGCGATGCTGGAAAAGAAGCGTCACCGCGTGTTCAAGCTGAAGATCGGCACGCGCGCACCGGCCGACGATATCGCGCACGTCGCGGCCATCAAGGCAGCCGTGGGCGAACGTGCGGAAGTGCGCGTCGACGTGAATCAGGCGTGGAGTCAGACGGAAGCGCTGTGGGCGAGCGAGCGCCTCGCCGACGCAGGCTGCAATCTGATCGAGCAGCCCATCGCTGCCGAAGACCGCCGCGGCCTCAAGCGCCTTACGCATCATTCGAAAGTGCCCATCATGGCCGACGAAGCGCTGCACGGTCCCACCGATGCATTCGATATTGCCAGCGAACACGCGGCCGATGTGTTCGCCATCAAGATCGCGCAATCGGGCGGTCTGACGGGCGCGGCGAGCGTGGCATCGATTGCGCTCGCGGCGGGCATCGACCTGTACGGCGGCACCATGCTGGAAGGCGCGCTCGGTACGATGGCTTCGGCGCAACTGTTCAGCACGTTCCGCGAACTGAAGTGGGGCACCGAGCTGTTCGGGCCGCTGCTTCTCACAGAAGAAATTCTCACCGAACCGCTGCGTTACGAGAACTTCTCGTTGCACTTGCCGCACGGCCCGGGACTCGGTATTCAACTCGACCTCGACAAGATCGGGAGACTGCGCCGCGATTCGAAGTACGGCGCGAGTGTGGTTAAAGCTTAGCTATGGCGGTGCTGAATCCGCAGCGCCCTAAGCACATTTGGCATCGTCATCAGTGATTGGACTAAAAGGAGACATCCCCATGAACATCGAAACCATCGACGCCCTGTTGAACAAGATCAACGCAAGCGCCACGCACGAAGGTCACGCCCGCACGAAGCAGGTGGTCAACCGCATCATTCGCGATCTGTTCATCACGATCGACGAGCTCGACGTGACGCCGAACGAGTTCTGGGCAGCCCTCAACTATCTCGGCGAAGCCGGTCAGAGCGGCGAACTGGGTCTGCTGGCTGCGGGCCTCGGCTTCGAGCATTTCCTCGACGTGCGCCTCGATGAAGCGGAAGCGAAGGCCGGTCTGCAAGGCGGCACGCCGCGCACGATCGAAGGCCCGCTGTACGTGGCGGGCGCGCCGGAATCGACGGGCCATGCACGCCTCGACAACGGCAACGAGCCGGGCGAAACGCTGGTGATGCGCGGCCGTGTACTCGACGAAGCCGGCAAGCCGGTGCAGGGCGCGCTGGTCGAAGTGTGGCACGCGAACCATCTGGGCAACTACTCGCACTTCGACAAGTCGCAAGCTGCGTTCAACCTGCGCCGCTCGATCCGTACCGACGAAAACGGCACATACAGTTTCCGCAGCGTGGTGCCGATCGGCTATAGCGTGCCGCCCGAAGGCAAGACGCAGCAACTGCTCGATCTGCTTGGCCGTCATGGCCACCGCCCGGCGCACATTCACTTCTTCGTGTCGGCGCCCGGCTTCCGCAAGCTGACGACGCAGATCAATATCGACGGCGATCCGTATCTGTGGGATGACTTCGCATTCGCGACTCGCGATGGCCTCGTGCCCGCCGTCAAGAAAGAAGAAGGTGCAACCGGCAAGCCGTATGGCATCGACGGACAGTTTGCGTTGATCGACTTCGACTTCAGTCTCGTCACGGAACGCACCAACGTGCCGACCAGCGAAGTGGAGCGCGTGCGCGCCTGATAAGCGCGGTGTTGCTAAAGTTTTGAAAGCGCGGCGAGTGGAATTGCGCCGCGCGATTGCATTGAATCTAAGGGAGTGCACTAATGCTATTTCACGTGAAGATGATCGTTAAGCTGCCGCCCGACATGCCCGTCGAGCGCGCCAACGAATTGAAGGCAAATGAAAAGGCGCTGGCGCAGCGCCTGCAAAAAGAAGGCATCTGGCGGCACCTGTGGCGCATTGCAGGTCTCTATGCCAACTACAGCGTGTTCGACGTGGAAAGCCCGGCGCAACTGAACGAGATCCTGATGCAGTTGCCGCTTTATCCGTATATGGAAGTGACGGTGGATGCAATGTGCCGTCATCCGTCGTCGATTCATGACGACGATCGCTAAACGCCTGCGCAAATAAAAAAGGAAGAGACGCGTAGCGCAGTCTCTTCCAAAGTACTACCAGGGTAGCGTCAACAGACAACAACAACGATAACTTCTACTGCGGGAATCGCTCGGTCAGTCGAGCGATGAAGCCGGGCCGAAGAATTCGAAACGGCTCTGCTTTTCCGGCACACCGATTGCCTTCAGATGATGCTTCACGGCCTTCATGAATGACTTGGGTCCGAGGAAGTACACATCGAGATCGCGCGTCGCCGGCAGCCATTCGATCAGACGTGCTGCGTCGATATAACCTTCTGCATGATGTGCGACGTCCTGCTGACGCGGCTTCTCATACACATAGAAGCGCTTGAGCTGCGGATTGTGCGCGGCGAGATCGTCGATGAACTCGCGGAACGCATGCACGCCGCCGTGTCGCGCCGCGTGAATGAAGTGGATCGGACGCGACGTTTGCAGTGCGGCGTGCAGCATGGCGAGCGTCGGTGTGATGCCCACGCCGCCGCTGATCAGCACGAGCGGCTTGTCGCTGTGTTCCAGCGTGAAATCGCCGGACGGCGTGAGCAGTTGCAGCGTCGCGCCTTCGTGCACCGAGTCGTGCAGATAATTCGAAGCCTTGCCATTCGGCTCGCGCTTCACGCTGATGCGATATTCGCGGCCATTCGACGCAGCCGACAGCGAATAGTTGCGGCGAATCTCTTCACCGTCCACCGTCAGCTTCAGGCCAATGTACTGGCCCGGATGAAATTCGAGCAGGTCGCCGCCATCGGCGGGACGCAGATAGAACGAGGTGATCTCGTCGCTTTCCTTGACCTTGCGCGCCACGACGAACGGACGCGTGCCGCGCCAGCCGCCCGTGGCCGTTTCCTTCTCGACATACACGTTTTCTTCGAGGCCGATCAGCAGATCGGCGAGTTGCTGATACGCAGCGCCCCACGCTGCGATGACGGCATCCGTGGCGATTTCCGCGCCGAGCACTTCGCGGATCGCGCGCAGCAGACATGCGCCGACGATCGGATAATGCTCGGGCAGAATGTTCAGCGCGACGTGCTTGTTGACGATTTGCGAAACCAGTCCGCCGAGTTGTTCCAGCTGATCGATGTGACGCGCGTACATCAGCACGGCATTGGCGAGCGCGCGCGGCTGATCGCCCGATTGCTGGTGCGCCTGGTTGAACAGCGGGCGCACACTCGGATACTCCGCCAGCATGGTCTTGTAGAAATGCGTGGTGAGCGCTTCGCCGCCGCTTTCGAGCAGCGGAACGGTTGCCTTGACGATTGCGCGATGTTCGGCTGACAGCATGACTTGTGTCCTCAGTGTTGGGTGAGTGGGTTATCGCCTGATTGCGGCGGGTTTCACACTGTCCTTATGCATCTACCGGGCCAGGTTTGAAATGTCATAAAATCAGTGGCTTAGAAACATTGGCTGTGAATATGACAAGGGTTAAATCGACTCCAATCGAAGTCAAATTGACTGCACCTGAGGTGCTCGACGCGCTGCTTCCGCTGGTCGAGGATCTGTCGCGCGACTTGCCGGAGCGCGAGCGCTATCGCCGTCTCCTGACGACGCTGCGTACGCTTTTTCCCGGCGATGCAGCGGCCCTGTTGCGTCTCGATGACGACACCCTCGTGCCGCTCGCCATTGATGGCCTGACGGGCGACACGCTGGGCCGCCGCTTCCGTGTGAGCGACCACCCGCGTTTCGCGGCGCTGCTGTCGAGCGAAGAGCCGACGCGCTTTCCCGCCGATTCCGATTTGCCCGACCCATACGATGGTCTCGTGCAGGGCGTGAGCGGCCATCTGGAAGTGCACGACTGCCTTGGTTGCCCGCTGCTGATCGGCGGCAGGCCGTGGGGTTTGCTGACACTCGATTCACTCGATCCGGCGCGTTTCGACAGCATCGACATGAACACGTTGCAGGCCTTTCTGAGCCTCGCAGCGGCGACGGTGAGCGTGGCCGAGCGCATCGATACGCTCGAGCGCAACACGGAAGAAGAGCGGCAGCGCGCCGAGGCGTATCGGCAGGCGAGCGGGCAGGGCAGCCGTGAGCTGATCGGCAGCAGCCCCGCGCATCAGCAACTGGTGAACGAAATCCGCGTGGTCGCGAATAGCGATCTGACCGTGCTCGTGACGGGTGAGACGGGTGTCGGCAAGGAACTGGTGGCGAATGCGATTCACGCGGGTTCGCCGCGCGTGCGCAAGCCGATGATCAGCCTGAACTGCGCGGCGCTGCCGGATACGCTGGTCGAAAGCGAACTGTTCGGCCATGTGCGCGGTGCGTTCTCGGGCGCCTCGTCGGACCGGCGCGGCAAGTTCGAACTCGCCGATGGCGGCACACTGTTTCTCGACGAAGTCGGCGAGTTGCCGCTTGGTGTGCAGGCCAAGCTGCTGCGCGTGCTGCAGAACGGGCAATTGCAGCGCATTGGCTCGGACAGCGAGCACAAGGTGGATGTGCGGCTCATCGCTGCGACCAATCGCGATCTTGCCGAGGAAGTGCGGGCGGGGCGTTTTCGGGCGGACCTGTATCACCGGTTGAGTGTGTATCCGCTGCGCGTGCCGCCGTTGCGCGAGCGTGGACGGGATGTGTTGCTGCTGGCGGGGTTTTTTCTCGAGGAGAATCGCGCGCGGCTTGGGTTGCTCAGTATTCGTCTGGGGCAGGATGCACAGACTGCGTTGCTCTCGTATCACTGGCCGGGCAATGTGCGTGAGCTTGAGCATATGATTGGGCGCAGCGCTTTCAAGGCTTTGTCGAGGCATCGTGAGCGACCGCGGATTCTCACGCTGACGGCGGCGGATCTCGGTATCTCGGTGGGGAGCGGCAATGAGTTGCCTGTTGTGGTGTCGGGGGCGGTTTCTGCTGGGGCTGATGAAGCGGGTGCTGCCGATTTTCGTAGTGCTGTGACGGCTTATGAGCGCATGCTGGTGAACGATGCTCTGGAACGGAATAATCACAATTGGGCCGCCGTCGCGCGCACGCTTGGGATGGATCGGGCGAATTTGAATCGGCTGGCGAAGAGGTTAGGGTTGAAGTGAGGGGTTTTTTTTGTTTGCGACGCTTTGGTTGTTGGTGGCATCCGCTTTTTGTTAGTGGTCTACTAGCGTTGCCCCTGTGCGGGGCGGCACCTACTTTTCTTTGCAGCGGCAAAGAAAAGTAGGCAAAAGAAAGCCGCTGAACACCGCCAATGCTAGTTTTTGCCTGCGGGCCCCCAACGGCCCCGTCCTGTTCGCGGCATCGATTCTCTCGATGCCCGCTGCCAGCGCTCTTTAAGGGCGCATCACCCGCTTCACACTCCCGCGTCTCAGCAAGCCTTACCAGTTCGGCCCAGGCCGCCCAGGTGGCAAACGGTGTGTTGGCCGTCGCGCCTTATACGCTCCACTCCGGACTGAAAAGCATGGGCGGTGTGTCTTGTAGGATCGCTCGCGTGCGAAGGACTACGCCCTACACACCGTTTGCCACCTGGGCTGCATATGCGAGTCGCTGCCGTTCGGGGCGCTACGGGTGATTGGAGTGGGGTAGGCGCTTATTCGAAGCGTGAGCAACGAGCATGAAGAAGGGAGATGCCGTGTGAGGGATAGGACCCGGTGGGGGCCCGCAGGCAATAACTAGCATTGGCGGTGTTAGCCCGCTTTCTTTTGCCTACTTTTCTTTGCGGCGGCAAAGAAAAGTAGGTGCCGCCCCGCACAGGGGCAACGCATGAAGAACCGATAACAAACCGCGGATGCCAACGACATACCAGGCCGACCACCCTACACATACGCCAACCCCACCATCCCCAAAACTGCACCGCCTCCCAGCAACCACAACGGATGAATCCGCGTCTTAAACGCGAGCACGGCGCACGCACCCGTGATCACCCATGCGAGCCAGGACGTATCCGACGACTGCGCAATCAACACCGCGCTCGCCGCGACGAGCCCCGCAGTCACGGGCACGAGACCCTTCTGCGCGACGCGCCGCCAGGGACGATCCTTGAAGCGGTTCCACGCATGCATCGCGAGTATCGTCACGATAGACGACGGCCCGAACTTCGCCAGCGACGTCACCAGCATCCCCGCCCAACCGGCCACATGCCAGCCCACCAGCGTCACGATCATCATGTTCGGTCCAGGCGCGGCCTGCGCGAGCGCGAACAGCGCACTGAACTCGCTGGCGGGCATCCAGTGATGCACTTCGACCACTTGCCGCTGCATTTCCGGCAGGATGGTATTGCCGCCGCCAAACGCCAGCAGCGATAGCTGGCTGAAGATCACAGCAAGCGCGATCAGCGTTTCCATCATTTCGACGCCTCTTTTTGTTGTTGCGCCAGGGCCGCCGCTTCGGCCTTCGCGACGCGCGACGCGATGAAGATACTGAGCGGCGTCAGCACGAGCATGGTCGGCAGCAGCGGGAAGCGCAGCACGGCTATTGCGATGAAGCCGAGCACGGTGATCACAGCGGCACGTGGATCGTGGCGTAACGGCATCAAAATCTTCACCGCCATCGCAACCAGCAAACCGGCCGCCGCTGCCGCCAGCCCGGCGAACAGATGCTTGATATGCGGATCGTTCTGCGTGTGCTCGTAGAGCACGCCGAGCGCGATCACGACCAGCGACGGCCCGGCGATCAGCCCGAGAATACCCGCCAGCGCGCCGCGCAAACCCCGAAACTTCATGCCGAGCGCTACCGACAGATTGATCACGTTGCCGCCCGGCAGGAACTGGCACAGACCAAGCAGATCGGTGAATTCCGCGGCCGTCAGCCAGCGGTGCCGGTCCACGATGGTGCGCCGCGCGAGCGGCAGCGCACCGCCGAACGAGGTCAGGCCCAGGCCCAGAAAGCCCATGAAGATTTCGCGCGTGGTCGGAGCGGGCACGTGCTCCGGCGCGTCGAGGTGCTGATCCATCGTTGTTCACCATCCAGTACAAGCGGTGAAGATTAGCGCTGTTTGCCGCCCGCGCAAAACGATTTCTCGGTCATTCTCTTGTGATCTAGAATCACAAGGATGAACCGCAAGCTTCCTCCTTTTCCGGCGCTGCGCGCCTTCGAAGCCGCCGCCCGGCATAACAGCTTCACGGCCGCCGCCGACGAACTCCATGTGACGCACGGTGCAATCAGCCGTCAGGTGGCGGCGTTCGAGGCGTGGGTCGGCGTGCAGGTGTTTCATCGCAACGGCAAGCGCGTGCGGCTGACGGAAGATGGCCGGCGCTATCTCGACAAGATACAGGCCGCGTTCGACAGCATTGCCGCCGCGACCGATCAGTTGCGCGATACCGGCGTCGTGCATGTGCTGCGCGTGAACGCGCTGCCCACCTTCGCGATGAAGTGGCTGTTGCCGCGTCTGTCGCAATTCCAGCGCATGGCGCCGAACGTCGAACTCAGGCTCGCGACATCGAATGCGCCTGTCGAGACGCTCGACACTTTCGACGTCGCCGTGCGGCGCGGCCCCGCGCATTGGCCCAATTGCGCGAGCGGGCAGTTCCTGGAGGAAAGCGAGATTCCCGTGTGCAGTCCCGCGCTGCTGCAACGCCTGCCTATCGATACCGCCGATGACCTCGCGCGCCATGTGCTGCTGTATTCGGATACGCGGCCGGACGCGTGGCATCACTGGCTACAGACGGCGGGCATCAAGGCGAAGTGCCGCAAGAAGCAGTCGTTCGACCACGTCTATATGGCATTGCAGGCGGCCGTCGATGGACTGGGCGTTGCGCTCGGCCCGATGCCGCTGCTCGAAGACGAACTGGTGTCGGGGCGGCTCGTGATGCCGCTGGAAGGGCCGCGCATCGCCGCGCGTGGTTACTGGTGGGTCGCGCGGCGCGAAGTCGCGAATGCGCCGCTGGTCGAGCAGTTCTGCCGCTGGCTCGAAGCACAGGCGAAGGAAACGCAGGAAGCGACCGCGCAAGAAAAAGCGCGTGGCAAAGCACGCGCTCGGTAGTACAGCCGCGGCCGTAGCGCGCATCACGGACGCAGCCTCTTCGGCCAGGTCCGCAATGCAATCGCGCTAGACGATCACAGATAGAACATCCGGTCTTCATCCGACTTCGGATGCTGTTCGGGTTCTTCGCGCTCTTCATAGAACGCCAGCACCGCTTCGAGCACCTGGTCGGGATCGTCGATGACCTGCATCAGGTTCATGTCGCCGGGATTGATGAGGCCCATCGGTACCAGCTGCGATTCGAACCAGCCGAGCAGGCCTTTCCAGAACTCCGCGCCGACCAGAATGATCGGCACATGACGCGACTTCTTGGTCTGGATCAGCGTGAGCACTTCGGCCAGTTCGTCGAGCGTGCCGAAGCCGCCCGGCATGACGATCACGGCGTCCGAGTTCTTCACGAACGTAACCTTGCGCGTGAAGAAGTGGCGGAAGCGCAGCGAGATGTCCTGCCACTGGTTGCCCGACTGCTCGTGCGGCAACTCGATGTTCAGGCCGACGGAAGGCGCCTTGCCCGCATGTGCGCCCTTGTTGGCCGCTTCCATGATGCCGGGGCCGCCGCCGGAGATGACGGCAAAGCCCGCATCGGACAGTTTGCGCGCGATCTGCGTGGCGAGTTTGTAGTACGGCGAGGCCGGCTTCAGACGCGCCGAACCATAGATGCTCACGGCCGGGCGGATCTCCGACAGGTACTCGGTCGCCTCGATAAACTCTGCCATAATCGTGAACATCTGCCACGATGCGCGGGCCTTCTTGGCTGTAGCGCGCTCTTGATCTGCGAGCGATCGCAGACTCGGAATCACTTTTCTCTTAGTCATAATGCCTGAAGAACAGAACCTGGAAGGTAAGACCCTGCTATTGGTTGACGGTTCGAGTTATCTGTACCGGGCCTACCATGCGATGCCTGATTTGCGCGGTCCCGATGGCGCACCCACAGGTGCACTGTACGGGATCATCAACATGCTGCGCCGTATGCGCAAGGAGGTTACGGCAGAGTATAGCGCGTGCGTGTTCGATGCCAAAGGCAAGACGTTTCGCGACGACTGGTATCCGGAGTACAAGGCCAACCGTCCGTCGATGCCGACCGATCTCTCGCAGCAGATCGAACCGATCCACGTGGCCGTGCGCGCGCTCGGCTGGCCGCTGCTGATGATCGAAGGCGTCGAAGCCGACGACGTGATCGGCACGCTGTCCAAGCGCGCCGAAGCGCGCGGCATGAACGTGATCGTATCCACTGGGGACAAGGATCTGGCGCAGCTCGTGACGGATCATGTCACCCTCATCAATACGATGACGAACGAGAAGCTCGATCGCGAAGGCGTGGTCGGCAAGTTCGGCGTGCCGCCCGAGCGCATCGTCGATTATCTGTCGCTGATCGGCGATACCGTCGACAACGTGCCCGGCGTCGAAAAGTGCGGACCGAAAACCGCGATCAAATGGCTCACGCAGTTTGAAACACTTGATGGCATCGTCGCACACGCCGATGAAATCAAAGGTGCGGTAGGAGACAATCTGCGCCGCGCGCTCGATTTCCTGCCGATGGCGCGCAAGCTCGTCACCGTCGAAACCGATTGCGATCTGCCCGGACACGTTCTCTCGTTCGAAGAGACGTTGCCGACACGTCCCGAATCGCGCGAAGAACTGCGCGACGTGTTCACGCGCAGCGGCTTCAAGACGTGGCTGCGTGAAGTGGAAGTCGCCGATGCAGTGGAAGGCCCGGAAACGGATGTGCCGCCCGCGCCGACCATCGAAGGCGAGCGCGAATACGACACGGTGCAGACGTGGGAACAGTTCGACGCGGGGTTCGACAAGATCAACGCTGCCGCCATCACGTCGTTCGATACGGAAACCACCTCGCTCGATCCGATGACGGCGCAGATCGTCGGCATTTCTATTTCCGTCGAAGCGGGCAAGGCTGCGTATATTCCCGTCGCGCATCGCGGGCCGGACGCGCCCGTGCAACTGCCGCGCGACGAAGTACTCGCGAAGCTCAAGCCGTGGCTCGAAAGCAAGGATAAAAAGAAGGTCGGCCAGCATCTGAAGTACGACGAACAGGTGCTCGCGAACTACGGCATCACGATGGACGGCATCGAGCACGACACGCTGTTGCAGTCGTACGTGCTCGAATCGCATCGCACGCACGATATGGACAGCCTCGCGCTGCGTCATCTCGGCCTGAAGACGATCAAGTACGAAGACGTCGCGGGCAAGGGTGCATCGCAGATCGGTTTCGACGAAGTGGCGCTCGAACAGGCATCCGAATACGCTGCCGAAGACGCGGACATCACGTTGCGTCTGCATCAGGCGCTGTATCCGCAGGTTGCTGCCGAAGTGCCGCTCGATCACGTGTATCGCACCATCGAATTGCCGACGTCGCGCGTGCTGCGCAAGATCGAACGCAACGGCGTGCTGATCGATACGGAAAAGCTGCGCGTGCAGAGCAACGAGATTGCGACGCGCCTGGTCGAACTCGAAAAGGAAGCCTACGAACTGGCAGGCGGCGAATTCAATCTGGGTTCGCCGAAGCAGATCGGGCAGATCTTCTTCGAGAAGCTCGAACTGCCCGTCATCAAGAAGACGCCGAGCGGCGCACCTTCCACTGACGAAGAGGTGCTGCAAAAGCTCGCCGAAGACTATCCGCTGCCGAAGACGATTCTCGAACATCGCGGGTTGTCGAAGCTCAAGTCGACCTACACCGACAAGCTGCCGCGCATGGTCAACGCCACTACCGGCCGCGTGCATACGAACTATGCGCAAGCTGTCGCGGTGACGGGGCGGCTTGCATCGAACGATCCGAATCTGCAGAACATTCCCGTGCGTACGGGCGAAGGCCGCCGCATTCGTGAGGCGTTCATCGCGCCGCCGGGCCACAAGCTGGTGTCGGCGGATTATTCGCAGATCGAACTGCGCATCATGGCGCATATCTCCGGCGATGAAGCATTGCTGCGCGCGTTCAAGCAGGGCGAAGACATTCACCGCGCCACGGCATCCGAAGTGTTCAGCGTGACGCCGCTCGAAGTGTCGAACGATCAGCGGCGCATTGCGAAGGTTATCAACTTCGGCCTGATCTACGGCATGAGTTCGTTCGGTCTTGCATCGAACCTCGGCATCACGCGCGATGCAGCCAAGCTCTATATCGACCGTTATTTCGCGCGTTATCCGGGCGTTGCCGCCTACATGGAGAACACGCGTACGAGCGCGAAGATGAAGGGCTACGTCGAAACCGTGTTCGGCCGCCGTCTGTGGCTGCCCGAGATCAACGGCGGCAACGGTCCGCGCCGTCAGGCAGCCGAGCGTGCCGCCATCAACGCGCCGATGCAGGGCACGGCCGCCGATCTGATCAAGATGTCGATGATCGCGGTGCAGGACTGGATCGAGACGTCGGGTATCCGTACGCGCATGATCATGCAGGTGCACGATGAACTGATTCTCGAAGTTCCCGACGACGAACTCTCCGATGTACGTAAGCGCCTGCCGGAATTGATGTGCGGCGTTGCGCAACTGAAGGTGCCGCTCGTCGCCGAAGTGGGCGCGGGCACGAACTGGGAGGAAGCGCACTGAGCGCTGCGCAGGCGCCACGGGCGGTCACGCTGACAGGCCAGTGAGGTTCATGCCACACTGGCACAGCATTGTTGCCTCCTCGGGTCAATGGGATAACGTCGCTCGCATGTCACGGTTCGGTTTTTAAGGACTTGTGGCGTATCCCGTTGCTCACCGACAATCGACAGAACGCGATTTAAAGCGGCGCATTCATACGACATGCGCCGCATCGACGCACAACTTTATCGGTCAATACGGAGAGTTCTGATGCATCGTTTTGTCGTCGTAGGTGGAGGCGCGGGCGGCCTGGAGCTGGCAACACGGCTCGGCGACCGCTATGCGCGCAGGAAGAGCGGCGGCGAGCCACGCGGCCAGGTCACGCTGGTCGATCGTAATCCGACTCATATCTGGAAGCCGCTCCTGCATGAAGTGGCCGCGGGCAGCATGGACCCGTTCACGCAGGAACTGGAATATGCCGCGCAGGCGCGCTGGCATGGCTTCGAATTTCAGCAGGGCGAACTGGTCGCTCTCAACCGCACGGCAAAGTCCATCACGCTGGGCCGCGTGCTCGACGACGACGGCGCCGAACTGCTGCCTGAGCGTGTTCTGGAGTACGACACGCTGGTCATCGCGATCGGCAGTACGACGCATTTCTTCGGCGTGCAGGGCGCGCAGGAATATTCGATTGCCCTCGATACCGTGCATCAGGCCGAGCGTTTCCGCAAACGTCTGATTGCCGCGTGCATGCGCGCCGAGCATCAGGTGCATGAGCCTGTCGAAGCGAATTCCGGCGAGCCGCGCATTCAGGTGGCGATCGTCGGTGGCGGCGCGACGGGTGTCGAACTATCGGCGGAACTGCGCAACACGGCGCAGGTGTTGTCCGCGTATGGTCTTCACAAGCTCGATCCGCGGCATGACGTCGGCATCGTACTGATTGAAGCCGGGCCGCGTATCCTGCCCGCGCTTCAGGAGCGCGTCTCCACTGCCACGGCCGAACTGCTGCAAAAGCTCGGCGTAAAGCTGATGGTCGGCGAGACGGTGGCGGAAGTCGCGCCGGGCGTCGTGCGCACGGCGAGCGGCAAGAGCATCCGCGCCGATCTGACGGTGTGGGCGGCAGGCATCAAGGCGCCGCCCGTGCTGGGGCAGCTAGACGGCCTCGCTGTGAACCGGCTTGGTCAGCTCGAAGTGCGCCCCACGCTGCAAACCACCATCGACGATAACGTCTTCGCGCTCGGCGATTGCGCTGCCTGCGCGTGGCCCGGCAACGAGCGCAACGTGCCGCCGCGCGCGCAGGCCGCGCATCAGCAGGCGAGCTTTCTGCTGCGCGCACTCGGCAACCGGCTCGAAGGGCGGCCGTTGCCTGAGTTCACGTATCGCGACTTCGGCTCGCTGGTGTCGCTCGGGCACTTCAGCGCGGTCGGCAATCTGATGGGCGGGGTGATCGGCGGCAACATGCTGATCGAAGGGCTGTTTGCGCGCTTCATGTACATGTCGCTGTACCGGCTGCATATCGCCGCGCTGCACGGCTATGCGCGCATGGTGCTCGATACGTTCGCGCACTGGCTCCGACGCACGACGCTTCCTCGCGTCAAGCTGCACTGACGCTTCTCACTCGGGTATCGATGCTCATGCAACAGGATGCGCTTTGCGCGTATCCTGTTGGCTGCTTGCCGACTACCCATTCCAACGAGGAGCACAGCATGTTGAAGCCAGAAGTCGACAGTCTCGTTCCACACGTTCCTTTCGACCGGCGCACCTTCATCAAGGCAGCGCTGGGCAGCGGCTTCGCGGCATGCGTGCTGCCTGTCTCCGCGCAGACCATCCACACGGATAGCGACGGCCTGGAAGCGGGCGAAGTCGGCATCAAATCGGGCGATACGCTGGTGCCTGCCTATCGCGCCCAGCCGAAGGGCAAGACGCATTTGCCCGTGATCATCGTGGTTCACGAGATCTTCGGTGTGCACGAGCATATCGCCGATGTGTGCCGCCGTTTTGCCAAGCAGGGTTATCTCGCCATCGCGCCCGATCTGTACACGCGACAAGGCGATCCCACGAAGTACCCGACGATGCAGCAGCTCAACGAGCAACTCGTGAGCAAGGTGCCCGATTCGCAAGTGCTGGCCGATCTCGATGCGACCTTCAAATGGGCGGGCGAGCATGGCGGCGACGTGAACCGGGTCGGCATCAACGGCTTTTGCTGGGGCGGGCGGATTACGTGGCTGTATGCAGAGCACAATCCACGCGTGAAGGCGGCCGTGGCGTGGTACGGACGCGTGGCCGGCAACCAGACGCCGATGACACCGGCCAATCCGATCGATCGCGTATCCGATCTGCAGGTGCCTGTGCTCGGGCTATACGGGTTGCAGGATCAGAGCATCCCGCAAGACTCGCTCGAGAAGATGAAGCAGGCCATCGCGCAAGGGCCGCAGGCGGGACGCGGCTCTCAGTTCGTCGTGTACGACGACGCTGGGCATGCGTTCTTCGCGGATTATCGGCCGAGCTATAAGAAGGCCGATGCCGAAGACGGCTGGCGCCGCGCGCTTGCGTGGTTCAAGGAGCACGGCGTCGGTTGAGTTTTTAAGGCGTCTGCGGCGCCTTCGCGTGACGGCGCCGCAGACGCATCAGGTTAAGGATTCGGTCCTGTCGCGACAGGACGCGACGAATCCGAACTCCATTCGCTCCACGAGCCGCCATACAGCGCTGCGCCATGCAGCCCGGCGATCTCCATCGCCAGTGCGTTGTGGCATGCGGTGACGCCAGAGCCGCATTGCAGCACCACGTGCTCGCCGGACACGCCCGCGGGCAGCACAGCGTTGAACTCATCGCGCAAGGTGTGCGCGGACTTGAAGCGGCCGTCGGCAGTCAGGTTATCCATGAAGAAGCGATTGCGGGCGCCGGGAATGTGGCCGCCGACGCGATCGAGCGTCTCATTCTCGCCGCGATAGCGATCCGCCGCGCGGGCATCAAGAATCACGCGTTCTTTCGTACCGATGTTGCGTTGCACGGCTTGAGCGTCGACTGTCACGGCCAGCGGTGCGCCCGCCTTGAAGTCGCCGCTTGCCGTTGGCGGCGCGTCTTGCGTCACCGGATGGCCAGCGGCTTGCCATGCGGCGAGCCCGCCATCCAGCAGCGCGATGGAATCGTGGCCGAGCCAGCGCAGCAGCCACCAGAGACGCGCGGCGTAACGGCCATCCTGCGCGTCATACGCGACGACTTGCTGGCCATGCTTCAGGCCAAGCGCGGCCAGCCGCTCGACCAGCGTCTGACGCTCCGGCAACGGATGACGCCCGTTGCTGCCCGTCTTCGCGCCGGACAGGTCGCGATCGAGGTGCAGATAGTGTGCTTGCGGCAGATGGCCCGCCGCATAGGCTTTCTCGCCGGCTTCGACATCGGCGAGATCGAAACGGCAATCGGCGATGAACACGCTGCCTGGCGCGGCAGCGAGACGTTCGGCGAGATTGCCTGCGGAGATCAGCGTGGTGTAGTGAGTGTGTGGCATGACGGCTCCTGAGAGACTGGCTTCGGCAGCGCCGAACGATAGCTCTAGTCTAAACAAAAATGACGGGCCGAAGCCCGTCATTCCTGGTTTGATGCCGTCAATGCCGCGCGCGGCGCGAGGATCAGATCGTGCCGAGTTCGCGACGCAGAAACTCGTGGAAGTGCTGCATGCCGTCTTCCATCGGGCTCTGATACGGACCGACCTGCGATTCGCCACGTTGCATGAGCGCGAGGCGGCCAGCGTCCATGCGCTCGGCGATCTCGTCGTCTTCACGCGCGGTTTCCATATAGGCGGCGCGTTCTGCTTCGACGAACTCACGCTCGAACAGCGCGATTTCTTCAGGGTAATAGAACTCGACGACGTTCGTGGTCTTCTGCGGACCTTGCGGAATCAGCCACGACACGACCAGCACGTGCGGATACCACTCGACCATGATGCCGGGGTAGTACACCATCCAGATCGCGCCGAATTCCGGCATCTTGCCGTCGCGGAAGCGCAGCACTTCATCGTGCCACTTGCGATACGTCGGACTGCCCGGACGCGCGAGTTCGTTGTGCACGCCGACCGTCTGCACGCTGTACCAGTCGCCGAACTCCCACTTCAGATCGTCGCAATTGACGAAGCTGCCGAGGCCCGGATGGAACGGTACGACGTGATAGTCCTCCAGATAGACCTCGATGAAGGTCTTCCAGTTGTAGTTGCACTCGTGCACCTCGACGTGATCGAACATGTAGTCCGAGAAATCGAAATGCTTTGCCGTGCCGAGCCTTGCCAGATCTTTCGCGACGTCGCGGCCCTGCGATTCGAACAGCAGGCCGTTCCAGCTTTGCAGCGGCGTGGCGCCGAGGTTCAGGCAGGGGTTGTCGGCGAAATGCGGTGCGCCGAGCAACTGGCCGTTCAGATCGTAGGTCCAGCGGTGCAGGGGACAGACGATGTTCTCCGTCTGGCCGCGGCCGTTGAGCATGATTGCCTGGCGGTGACGGCACACGTTCGACAGCAGTTCGATTTGCGACTGCTGGTTACGAACGAGCACGCGCCCCTCGCGTTCGCTGGGCAAGGCAAAATAGTTTCCCGCTTCCGGCACCATAAGTTCGTGCCCGACGTAGCGAGGACCTTTCTTGAAAAGGGTTTCGAGTTCGCGCTCGTGAAGCGCTGGGTCAAAGTAAGCCGTGACTGGCAGCTGGCTGTGAATAGCCTTGAGCTGCAATGCATTGCTCAGATTGGACATTCCCACTCCCGATGAAGACGTGAAAGCAGTGAACAACCCAACCATCGAAGATTCGATTTAGGGAGCCCGCGATTATACCTGTTTCCCCCTCCTTGGGGCGACTAAGTGCCTGATTTGGGTTAAAAATGTCGTGGATGCTCGCGATTTCGCGGCGCAAACGTTGGATTCATTTCTATCGTCTGGAGTGTTGCGCAAGCGTCGCGCCTACACCCCCTGGTGTGCTTACAGGTCGAAAATGTTGCTTTTGCCGTAGAATGTCCGACTTGTTTTAATTTTGCGACGATTCATGGCGAAGACGGCTTCCACAGACACGGCTGGTTTGTCCCCTACCAGCGCGGAAGGTTCCGACACTACACCGCTGCCCGAGAGCTACGAGGCGGCGCTGGCGGAGCTGGAAGGGCTCGTCGGGCGCATGGAGGGCGGCAGCCTCAATCTGGAAGAGTCGCTCGCGGCTTACCGGCGCGGTGCCGTACTCGTGGCGTTTTGCCAGCAGCAGCTCGAAAAAGTGGAGCAGCAGGTGCGCGTCCTCGATGGCGAGACGCTCAAGCCGCTTCCCGTGAACACAGCAGGTACAACCGCTGCCGACAGCGGAGACGATCTATGACCTTCGAACAATGGATGCGCTCGGTGCTGGACCGGGTAGAGGGCGCACTCGAACAGTATTTGCCAGCGGAATCGATTGAACCCGCGCGGCTGCATGAAGCAATGCGCTACGCTGTGCTGGGCGGCGGCAAGCGGGTGCGCCCGCTGCTGTGCCACGCGGCAGGCGAACTGACGGGCGCGAAGGCCGAGTGCCTCGACGCGGCCTCGGCGGCGCTGGAGATGATCCACGTCTATTCGCTCGTGCACGATGACATGCCCTGCATGGACGACGACGATCTGCGCCGCGGCAAGCCCACGGTACACGTCCAATATGACGAAGCGACGGCACTGCTGGTCGGCGACGCGCTGCAATCGCAGGCTTTCGTTGCGTTGACATCGGACGTGCTCGAGCCCGCGAAGCAGGCCGCGCTGGTGCGCGAACTGGCGCTGGCGAGCGGCTCGATCGGCATGGCCGGCGGTCAGGCAATCGATCTCGCGAGCGTCGGCCATACGCTGACGCGCCCGCAACTCGAAACGATGCACCGCCTGAAGACGGGCGCGTTGCTGCGCGCAGCCGTCCGCATGGGCGCACTGACAGGCGACACGCCCGACGCCAGCGCGCTGCAGGCGCTGGACGCGTATTCGGCTGCCGTGGGTCTCGCGTTTCAGGTCGTCGACGACATTCTTGATGTCACGACCGATTCCGCGACGCTCGGCAAGACGGCCGGCAAAGACGCGAAGGACGGCAAGCCGACCTACGTGTCGATTATCGGGCTCGACGCTTCGCGCGCGCTGGCTGCGCAACTGCGCAGCGACGCGCATGCAGCACTTGCACCTTTTGGCGCCCGCGCACAGCGGCTCGCCGAGTTGGCTGACCTCGTGGTGAACCGGGTCAGCTGAAGTAGATGTAACGCGAAAGCCCGCCGCCCGCACAAGACTCTTCGGGTGTGCGCGAATGAAGTGCGGGCGCGTAAGTTTTCCTACAATGGAACGACGATGTACGACTTGCTGAAAACCATTGACGACCCCGCGGACCTGCGCCGCCTTGATCGCCGCCAGTTGCACCCGCTTGCCGACGAGTTGCGTGCCTACGTGCTCGACAGCGTGTCGCAGACGGGCGGCCACCTGTCGTCCAACCTCGGCACGGTCGAACTGACGATCGCGCTGCACTATGTGTTCGACACGCCGCGCGACCGCATCGTCTGGGACGTGGGTCATCAGACCTACCCGCACAAGATCCTGACGGGCCGCCGCGACCAGATGCCTTCGCTGCGTCAACTCGGCGGCATCTCGGGCTTCCCGAAACGCGATGAATCGCCGTACGACACGTTCGGCACGGCGCACTCGAGCACGTCGATTTCGGCGGCGCTCGGCATGGCGATCGGCGCGAAGCTGCAGGGCGACGACCGCTTCGCCATCGCCGTGATCGGCGACGGCGCGATGACGGCGGGCATGGCCTTCGAGGCGATGAACAACGCCGGCGTCGAAGACGACGTGCCGCTGCTGGTCATCCTCAACGACAACGACATGTCGATTTCGCCGCCCGTGGGCGCGCTGAATCGCCATCTCGCGCGCCTGATGTCGGGCCGCTTCTACGCAGCGGCGCGTGCGGGCGTAGAACGCGTGCTGCGCCATGCGCCGCCTGTGCTCGACCTCGCGCGCAAGCTCGAAGAACACGCGAAGGGCATGATCGTGCCGGCCACGCTGTTCGAAGAGTTCGGCTTCAACTACATCGGACCGATCGACGGCCACGACCTCGATTCGCTGATCCCGACGCTGCAGAACATCAAGGAACTGCGTGGTCCGCAATTCCTGCACGTGGTGACGAAGAAAGGTCAGGGCTACAAGCTGGCCGAAGCCGACCCCGTGCTGTACCACGGTCCCGGCAAGTTCAACCCGGCCGAAGGCATCAAGCCGTCGACGACGCCCGCCAAGAAGACCTACACGCAAGTGTTCGGCGAATGGCTGTGCGACGCGGCCGAACTGGATTCGCGCGTGGTCGGCATCACGCCGGCAATGCGTGAAGGCTCGGGCATGGTCGAGTTCGAGAAGCGTTTTCCGGATCGTTACTACGACGTCGGCATCGCCGAGCAGCACGCGGTGACGTTTGCGGGCGGTCTGGCAACGGAAGGCCTGAAGCCAGTCGTCGCGATCTACTCGACGTTCCTGCAACGCGGTTATGACCAGCTGATTCACGACGTCGCGCTGCAGAACCTGCCCGTTGTGTTCGCAATCGATCGCGCCGGTCTCGTCGGCGCGGACGGCGCGACGCACGCTGGCGCGTACGATCTGGCGTTTCTGCGCTGCATCCCGAACATGACGGTGATGGCTGCGTCGGATGAAAACGAATGCCGCCAGATGCTGTACACGGCGCTGCAACAGCCGAATCCGACGGCCGTGCGTTATCCGCGTGGCGCGGGCACGGGCGTGGCGACGGTCAAGCAGATGGCTGCGCTGCCGCTCGGCAAGGGCGAAGTGCGCCGCGAGTCGACGCAACCGGCTGGCAAGCGCATTGCGATTCTCGCCTTTGGCACGATGGTCGCGCCGGCGCTCGCAGCGGCGGAGCAACTGGACGCAACGGTGGCCAACATGCGCTTCGTGAAGCCGATCGACGCCGAACTCGTGCGCCAGCTGGCTGAGACGCACGATGCCATCGTCACGGTCGAAGAAGGCTGCGTGATGGGCGGCGCCGGTTCGGCGTGCGTGGAAGCCATGATGGAGAGTGGGGTTATCCGACCCGTACTACAATTGGGCCTTCCCGATCGCTTCATCGATCACGGCGACCCGGCGAAGCTGCTGGCGTCGTGTGGTCTCGACGCTGCGGGCATCGCGAAATCCATCCGCGAGCGATTTGTGGAGCACGCGAGCGGCAAGTCGGTCAAACGCGTCGCGTAACATAGCGGGCCGTTCGAAGCAGAAAACGGCTCGTTGCATCCACTCCAATATGAATCGGCGGGTTGCGTACCCGCCGGGCTCCGCCGGCGCAAGCCGGCGGTTGTCATTTTGCGCGTCGATTCGCGCTGCCAGTTGAGGACAAGAACATGAACCAGATGAACCCCGCCTTTGTGATGCCCGACGTGCAGAGCACGGTCGACACCCGCCAGATTCCGATTCAGCGGGTCGGCGTAAAGGCGGTGCGTCATCCGTTGACGGTGCGCACGCCGGACGGCGTTCAGCCGACGGTCGGCACGTGGAATCTCGACGTTCATCTGCCTGCCGAAGTGAAGGGCACGCATATGTCGCGTTTCGTCGCGCTGCTCGAAGAGAACAAGGCGCCGCTCGATTCGACGGTGTTTCGCGCGATGCTGGCATCGATGCTCGAGAAGCGCGAGGCGCAGGCTGGCCGTATCGAAGTGTCGTTTCCGTATTTCGTGAACAAGACGGCGCCCGTGTCGGGCGTGCAAAGTCTGCTGGACTACGAAGTGACGTTGACGGCGGATTCGCGCAACGGCGTGACGCGATTCTTCCTGAAGGTGCTGGTGCCGGTGACGAGCCTGTGCCCCTGCTCGAAGAAGATTTCGCAGTACGGCGCGCATAACCAGCGCTCGCATGTGACGATCAACGCCGAGTTGACCGGCGACGTGGCGGTCGAAGAGCTGATTCGTATCGCTGAAGAAGAGGCGTCGTGCGAACTTTGGGGTCTGCTCAAGCGGCCCGATGAGAAGTTCGTCACCGAACGCGCTTATGAGAATCCGAAGTTTGTCGAGGATCTCGTGCGCGATGTCGCGCAGCGTCTGAATGCGGACTCGAGAATTGTTGGGTATGTGCTCGAAGCCGAAAACTTCGAGTCGATTCACAATCACTCGGCTTACGCGGTGATCGAGAAGTAAGGGCGTCGTTGTTTGCGGCGCTTTTGGGTGGTTTGCCTTCGTGAAGCAGAAGGCAAACCACCGATGTCAGCACTTATCCACGCAGCACAACGCTTATCGCGCGAGCGACGCCAAATCCCACCGCGGCTTGACCGTAAAAGCGTAGTCGGACGCAGCCTGCGCGGGCCAGCGCTGCAACCTCAGCGCTCCGGCAAGCGCAATCATGGCGCCGTTATCCGTACACAACGCAAGGTCGGGATAATGCACGTGGAACCCGCGCTTCTGCGCGGCGGCAGAAAGAGCCTCCCGTAACTGCCGGTTAGCGCCAACCCCGCCTGCAACAACGAGCCGCTTGAGCTTCGTCTTCTTCAGCGCCGCCAGCGACTTGGCGGAAAGCACCTCGACGGCAGCGTCGACAAAACCACGCGCCAGATCAGCCTTGGCTTGCTCACAAACGTTGCTGCCCAGCTTCTTCATGTGCGTCAAAACAGCCGTTTTCAGCCCGCTGAAACTGAAATCGAGATCGCCCGAATGCAGCATCGGACGCGGTAACACCACGGCGCCCGGCGTGCCAAACTCAGCAAGACGCGACACCTCAGGCCCACCCGGATAGCCCAGGCCCAGCAGCTTCGCCGTCTTGTCGAATGCCTCGCCGGCGGCGTCGTCCAGCGTTTCGCCAAGCGTCTCGTACACGCCGACATCGGTGACACGCATCAGTTGCGTATGTCCACCCGACACCAGCAGTGCGACGAACGGGAACGGCGGCGGCGCGTCGACGAGCAGCGGCGACAGCAAATGCCCTTCCAGATGATGAATGCCGATGGTCGGCTTGTTCCACGCCATCGCCAGCGAATTCGCGATGCTCGCGCCCACTAGCAGCGCGCCCGCAAGTCCCGGCCCTTGAGTAAATGCGATCGCATCGATGTCGCCGCGCGACGCGCCCGAGCGCTCCAGTACTTCTTCGAGCAGCGGCAGCGCACGCCGGATGTGATCGCGCGACGCCAGTTCCGGCACCACGCCGCCATATTCGCGATGCATCGCGATCTGCGAATGCAGTGCGTGCGCGAGCAGGCCGCGCTCCGTGTCGTAGAGCGCGAGACCGGTTTCGTCGCAGGAGCTTTCTATGCCGAGAACGAGCATGATTCGACCGCCGATCGGGCGCCTGTCCTGCCGCCCGAATCATCAAAAAAGGAACCTGAAAGTATAGCAGCGCAGGCATCGCGCCGCCGGACGTACCCGGCCGCAGCAGGCGCGCCGGTTACAATGCTGCCCCATGGAATCCTTCGATATCGCCGTAATCGGCGCGGGCGCGGCGGGCATGATGTGCGCATCGGTGGCGGGGCAACTCGGCCGGCGCGTCGTGCTGATCGACCACGCCGCGCGTCTCGCCGAAAAAATCCGCATTTCGGGCGGCGGCCGCTGCAACTTCACGAATCTCTACGCCGGGCCGAACAATTATCTGTCGGCGAACCCGCATTTTTGCCGCTCGGCGCTCGCTCGCTATACGCCACGCGACTTCATGGCGCTGCTCAAGCAGTACCGGGTGACGTGGCACGAGAAGCACAAAGGGCAACTTTTCTGCGATCAGTCGAGCGACGCCGTCATCGATGTGCTCAAGAGCGAATGCGACGCGGGCAACGTCGCGTGGCGCCGGCCGCTTGCCGTCGAACAGGTGCATCACGCCGATTCCGACGGTTTCACCCTCGACACGCACGCCGGCCCGATCCGCGCCCGCGCGCTGGTGATCGCCACGGGCGGCCTGTCGATACCGAAAATCGGCGCGACGGATTTCGGCTATCGCGGCGCCAAGCAGTTCGGCCACAAGCTGATCGACACGCGCCCGGCCCTCGTGCCGCTTACCTTCGCCGCCGCCGACTGGCAGCCGTTTTCGGAGTTGTCGGGCGTGTCGCTGGAAGTGCATCTGGCGACGGGCGCGAAGAAAACGGGCGGCGAGTTCGTGGAAGACCTGCTGCTGACGCATCGCGGCCTGTCCGGTCCGGGCGTGCTGCAGATTTCGAGCTTCTGGCAGCCGGGCGAGCCCGTGCACATCAATCTGCTTCCGGAACAGGACGCCGTCGACGCGTTGATCGAGGCGAAAACCACCACGAAGCGCCAGATCGGCAATCTGCTGGCCGAATGGGTGCCTGCGCGCCTCGCGCATGTCTGGCTGCAGACGCATGGCGTACCCGCCGACGCGCGTCTCGCCGATCTACCCGACAAGGCGCTGCGCCGGGTCGGCGAGGCGCTGTCGCGCTGGCCGCTGCCGCCGAACGGCACGGAAGGCTACAAGAAAGCCGAAGTGACGCGCGGCGGCGTCGATACGCGCGAACTGTCTTCGGCGACGATGATGAGCGCGCGCGTGCCGGGCCTGTATTTCGTCGGCGAGGCCGTCGACGTGACCGGTTGGCTCGGCGGCTATAACTTTCAATGGGCTTGGGCGTCGGGTGTCGCGGCCGGGCAGGCGGCAGCGGAATTCACGGTGAATCCATAGCGCGGTCAAAGGGCGGCAAGCAGATTAAGGGCGGTTCAGAAACCGACGAACAACGCATTCCATACAGGCGCGGAAGCCCGTCCGATAAGGGCTTGACACCCTAACGCCATTGCGGGAAACAACTGTTATACTTTCCGTTCTTCGCCAAGCTCCGTTATTGAAAGATGACGACTATCCGCGTAAAAGAAAACGAGCCTTTTGAAGTCGCGATGCGCCGCTTCAAGCGCACGATAGAGAAGAACGGGTTGTTGACCGAACTTCGTGCGCGCGAGTTTTACGAGAAGCCGACATCGGAACGCAAACGGAAGAAGGCAGCGGCAGTGAAGCGCCATTTCAAGCGTCTGCGCAGCCAGCAATTGCCCAAGAAGTTTTACTGATTCAACGTGAAGTCGTCGCTATCGCCCGGTCTGTCTTGCGAAAGCAGCGGCTCACATAAGGTGACGGCGCGGGAGCATGCCGGCGCTTGCGGTAACCGGCCAGCAGGGCGTGAAGTGCGCGAATCGCTGTTCCGGTCAAAGCTCCGCCAGGCCGCATCCAGGTGCACGGATTCATCGCGTATTTGGCACTAACCCGCTTGAGGAACGATCCCAAGCGGGTTTTTGCGCTCTGCGCCGCGTCTTCACCCGTTTTTAAACCTCCACGCATTTCAGGTGAACGATGAGTCTCAAAGCCCGTATCAACGACGACATGAAAGCAGCCATGCGCGCGCGCGAAACCGAGCGTCTCGGCACGATCCGTCTGTTGCTCGCCGCGATCAAGCAGCGTGAAGTCGACGATCGCGTGGAACTCGATGACGCTGCCGTGACAGCCGTCATCGACAAGATGATCAAGCAGCGCAAGGACTCGATCGCCCAGTTCGAAACGGCTGGCCGCACCGATCTCGTCGACAAGGAACAGGCCGAGCTGGACGTGCTGAGCGCGTACATGCCCGAGCAGCTGTCGGACGCGGAAATCGCTGCGGCGGTGCAGGCGGCCGTCGCGCAGGTCGGCGCGGCTGGCCCGCAGGACATGGGCAAGGTGATGGGCGTGCTCAAGCCGCAGCTCGCCGGCAAGGCCGACATGACGGCCGTGTCCGCGCAGGTCAAGGCGGCGCTGTCGAAGTAGGCTGCCAGATCCCGTACGCCGTGTGCGCGCCCGTTTTGCGGAGCCGCGCGCATGGCAGGGTGCGCCACGCACCCTTGCCTCATTCTTTTTAAGGCCGCGTCTGCACTGTGATTCCGCATTCCTTTCTGCAGGACCTGCTGAACCGCGTCGACATCGTCGACGTGGTGGGCAAGTATGTGCAACTGAAAAAGGGCGGCGCGAACTTCATGGGACTCTGTCCGTTCCACAACGAGAAGAGTCCTTCGTTCACCGTTAGTCCGACTAAGCAGTTCTATCATTGTTTTGGCTGCGGCGCGCACGGTACGGCCATCGGCTTTCTAATGGAGCACGCGGGGCTTTCCTTTCCGGAAGCCGTCAACGATCTGGCGCAATCCGTCGGTCTGACCGTGCCGCAGGAGCCGTCGCCGACGCGCGGCGGCGCGGGCGGTGCGGGTTCTGGCGCGGGCGGCGAAGGCTACGCGCCGGCTGTCTCGAAAGCCGTCACCACGGCCCTGTCCGACCTCATGTCGACGGCCAGTGATTTCTACAAGGCGCAGCTGCGCGGCGCGCCGAACGCGATCCAGTACCTGAAAAAGCGCGGCCTCACGGGCGAGATCGCCAAGCGCTTCGGCCTGGGCTACGCGCCCGATGGCTGGCAGAACCTCGAAACCGCGTTCCCCAACTATCGGGATGATTCACTGGTCGAGGCTGGCCTCGTGATCGTCAGCGAGAAAGCCGATGCGCAGGGTCAGAACCGCCGCTATGACCGCTTCCGCGAGCGCGTGATGTTCCCGATCCGTAATGTGAAAGGGCAAGTGATCGGTTTTGGCGGACGCGTGCTGGACGGTGGCGAACCCAAGTATTTGAATTCGCCGGAAACGCCTTTATTTAACAAAGGCAGCGAGCTGTACGGCCTGTTCGAGGCTCGGCTGGCGATCCGCGAGCAGAAGTACGTGCTGGTGGTCGAAGGGTATATGGACGTCGTCGCGCTCGCCCAGCTGGGCTTCGAGAACGCGGTGGCGACGCTCGGCACCGCCTGCACGCCGATTCATGTGCAGAAACTGATGCGCCAGACGGATACGGTGGTATTCAGCTTCGACGGCGATTCGGCGGGGCGCCGAGCCGCGCGCCGGGCGCTCGACGCCTGCCTGCCGCATGCCGCCGACAACCGCACGATCCGTTTCCTGTTTTTGCCGTCCGAGCACGATCCCGACAGCTACGTGCGCGAATTCGGCACGGAAGCGTTTGCGGAGCAGGTGCGGCGCGCAATGCCGCTGTCGCAGTTCCTGCTCAACGAAGTGCTGACGGGCAAGGAGCTCGACCAGCCGGAAGGCCGCGCGCGGGCGTTGTTCGACGCCAAGCCGCTGCTGCAGATGCTGCCCGCCAACGCATTGCGCGCGCAGATCATGCACATGTTCGCGGACCGGCTCGACGTGCCGTTCGAGGAAGTGGCCGCGCTATGCGAAGTCGATGCGCGGATCGCGGCGGTAGCACGCAGCGCGCCTGCCCGCAAAGACCGGCGCAGCGTGACGGGTCTCGAACAGCGGGCGCTGCGCAATCTGGTCATGCACCCGCGCATCGTCTCGGTGCTCGACGAAGAAGAAGAGAAGGCGTTGCTGGTCGTCACGCGGCACGGCGAACTGTTCGAGGAAGTGACCACGCATGCCCGCGGGCTGGGCGACACGGCCGAATTTCAGTTGCTGTCGGACCTGTTGCGAAACGGGGCTAACGCCCCCACCTTCGAGGAAATCTTCCGGGAAATTCTGGACTATGATGAAAACGTTCGGGATCTGCTGTTGAAGAACCCCGAAGACGCGACGGTCGTCGAAGAGCGCCGCGAACACGAACGCCTTGCCGGGGAAGAGTTGAAAGCCGCCATTCTGAAGATGCGCTATGACGCATATAGCGAACGGCTCGATCAATTGTCGCGGCAATCCAGGCACACCCCGGAGGAGCTTCAGGAGTATCAGGAACTGAGCAGAACGTGCGCTGACCTGAAGCGTCAGCGCGGGCAGTGAAAGGGAAGCGCTGAAAACCCGGATGCTATAATTAAAAGATTTCAGCGGTTTTGTTTTTCTCCAGGCAAAGGCGATAAAAGGCGATTGCAATGGTAAAGACTACAGGCGGAAAAAAGGCGACAGGCAACGGCTCGGACGAGCCGAAAACGACCAGCAAGGTCAGCCCAGCCAGTTCAACTTCTTCCGCCCGGAAAACGTCTGCCGAACCCGCCAGTTCGCCAGTAGCCCGGAAAAAAGCCTCGACCTCTTCGGCCGCGCGAGCGGCATCGGTGACATCGAAGTCGGTGCCATCGGTCGCGAAGCGGCAGGGAGTCAGAAGCGAAAGGGAAGCGGATGTCGCGCAGGACGATGCGGCTCCCCGCGAGTCTTTGGTATCCACGGTTCAACCGGCTGTTGTCCAGCAGCCGGCAGTCGAGACTACAGCCGGTATGGCGAACTCCATGACGAAAAAGCTGAACGAAGTATCCGTCGATGACGACGCTCCCCAGAGCGAAGAAGCTGCAGCCCCCGCTCAGGGCAAGGTCGAAAAGGTCAAGGCACGCGACCGCCGCGCGAAGGAAAAAGCGCTGCTCAAGGACGCGTTTTCGTCTTCGCAGCCTGGCACCGTCGAGGAGCTTGAAGAGCGGCGCTCGAAACTGCGCGCGCTGATCAAGCTCGGCAAGGAGCGTGGCTTCCTGACCTACGGCGAAATCAACGACCACCTCCCGGACAACTTCACGGAAACCGAGGCGATCGAAGGCATCATCAGCACGTTCAACGACATGGGTGTCGCCGTCTACGAGCAGGCGCCCGATGCCGAAACGCTGCTGCTGAACGACAACGCGCCCAACGCTTCGTCCGACGACGAAGTCGAAGAGGAAGCGGAAGTCGCGCTTTCCACCGTCGATTCCGAATTCGGCCGCACGACCGACCCGGTGCGTATGTACATGCGCGAAATGGGCACGGTCGAACTGCTCACGCGCGAAGGCGAAATCGAAATCGCGAAGCGGATCGAAGACGGCCTGAAGCACATGGTGATGGCCATCTCCGCCTGCCCGACCACGATCGCGGACATCCTCGCGATGGCCGAGCGCGTCGCGAACGAAGAGATCCGCATCGACGAACTCGTGGACGGCCTGATCGACGCGAACGCCGAAGACACCGACGGCTTCTCCGAACAGGAAGCCGAGGCGATCGAGAACGAGGAAGAAGAAGCGGAAGAGGGCGACGAGGAAGAAGAGGAAGACGACGATGGCGCCGCGCAAGCGACGGCCAACGCCGCCCAGCTCGAAGAACTGAAGCGCATGTCGCTCGAAAAATTCGCGATGATCAGCGAATGGTTCGACAAGATGCGCCGCGCGTTCGAAAAGGAAGGCTACAAGTCGAAGGCCTACCTGAAGGCGCAGGAAACGATTCAGGAAGAACTGATGATGATCCGCTTCACCGCGCGTACGGTGGAGCGTCTGTGCGACACGCTGCGCGCGCAAGTGGACGAAGTGCGTCAGGTCGAGCGTCAGATCCTGCATACGGTGGTCGACAAGTGCGGCATGCCGCGTTCCGAGTTCATCGCGCGTTTCCCGGGCAATGAGACGGATCTCGAATGGGCCGACAAGATCGTCGGCGAGAACCATCAGTACAGCGCGATCCTGTCGCGTAACGTGCCGGCTATTCGCGAACAGCAGCAGCGTCTGCTCGATCTGCAGGCGCGTGTGGTGCTGCCGCTGAAGGACCTGAAGGAAACCAACCGTCAGATGGCGGCGGGCGAACTGAAGGCGCGTCAGGCCAAGCGTGAAATGACCGAGGCGAACCTGCGTCTCGTGATCTCGATTGCGAAGAAGTACACGAACCGTGGTTTGCAGTTCCTGGATCTGATCCAGGAAGGCAACATCGGTTTGATGAAGGCGGTGGACAAGTTCGAATATCGCCGCGGCTACAAGTTCTCGACTTACGCGACGTGGTGGATCCGTCAGGCCATCACGCGTTCGATCGCGGACCAGGCGCGTACGATCCGTATCCCGGTTCACATGATCGAAACGATCAACAAGATGAACCGCATCTCGCGTCAGATTCTGCAGGAAACCGGTCTTGAGCCGGATCCGGCGACGCTGGCCGAGAAGATGGAAATGCCGGAAGACAAGATCCGCAAGATCATGAAGATCGCGAAAGAGCCGATCTCGATGGAAACGCCCATCGGTGACGACGACGATTCGCATCTCGGCGATTTCATCGAGGACAACAACACGGTCGCACCGTCGGATGCCGCGCTGCACGCCAGCATGCGCGATGTCGTGAAGGACGTGCTCGATTCGCTGACGCCGCGCGAAGCGAAGGTGCTGCGCATGCGTTTCGGTATCGAAATGAGCACGGACCACACGCTCGAAGAAGTGGGCAAGCAGTTCGATGTGACGCGTGAGCGGATTCGCCAGATCGAGGCGAAGGCGCTGCGCAAGCTGCGTCACCCGAGCCGTTCGGACAAGCTGAAGTCCTTCCTCGAAGGAAACTGATCGAGCTTGTTCGCAGGCGTGTAGCGACACATCAGGGCTTCCCGATCGTTTGTTCAGCGAAGCGATCCCGGAAGCCCTGTTTTTCGTGTAGTATGTCGGCCAATCGACAGACAGGCCCGGCCTTCAGACCGGGTCTTTTTATTGGTTCTCTTTGCTGTTTCTCCTGCTTCCGTCGCGAAGCAAGTGGGCCGGACGCCGTGCTGGTTGCAGGCAGCGGACTCATAATCCGCCTCCGAAAGGACACCGAGGGTTCGACTCCCACCCGGCCCACCAAATGCCGATGCATCTTCGGCGCATTCCTCTCTTCTCTTTCTTCGAACTTTTCGAAACGCCTTTTGCGCGTTTCGTGTCTGTTTAGTTGGCTACTTCGTTCGGTTGCTTGACGAAAACGTTTGCCGCCTGACTCCTGGCGATTCCATGCGTTCGTCGCGCGTGAGCCAATTCTCAGATGTATCGCTTTTGCCACAATGCTACGTGGATACCCCAGACGCTTTGTCACGAAGGTTGTGTTACGTTTCGACTCGCCGTAATTTTTCGAAACAAAGTGCGACCATGTCGGCCATCGAACACCAGCTTGCAACTACTGAGACACAGCCAGTCTTCGCTGAAGAGATCGCACTGCGGCTTTCTCAGCTCTCATGTTTTCTTAAAGCGGAAGCCACGCGGCTATCGGCGGTCGAGCATCTGTTCCCGGAGAATTCAGGGAAGGCGCGCGCGCTGAACGACGATGCGGCAAGCGTCCTGCAATTGGCTCGACAACTACAGGATCGGGCGGGCGAACGGATCGCGTAAAGGGGTTCGCGACCGGCATCGACGATGTCACGGCAATCAAATCGCGCCCAGATTGCGCTATCAAATCTTAGGATAGCTACGCGGTGAGCGTCGTTCGGGCGAGATGCTTCGAACGCGGGCTTGAAGCGATGCGTCCCTGGCTGGAAGTCGCGAATCCCGCCTGAAATCCGCCGCAGCGTGGTATACCGGTTGGCACCTTCTGTCACCGCTCCAACGTCATCCATGCAAGCGCCTAGCGCAACCGTTCCCATCTCGCTCGTCAATGGCTTCCTGGCCGCGGCCGGGGCGCAACCCGATGTCACGCAGCGCTACCTGAAACAGGCGGGCATCATGTCCGAACTGCGCACGGCGCCGGGCGCGCGCGTGACGGAAGAACAGTTTTCCACGCTATACCGCACGCTCGCGATCGAACTCGACGACGAAATGCCCGGCGTCTTCAGCCGTCCGTTTCGCAGCGGCACGCTGAAGTTTCTGTGCCTCAGTCTGCTCGACGCGCCGAATCTCGAAACGGCCTTGCATCGCTTTGGTCAGTTCTTCCATATCGTGCTCGACGATTTTCGCCTCGAATCGCGCCGCGACGACCTGATGGCGCAGGTCGAATTGCGGCCGAATCCCGCATTTGGCAGCATCGGCCCGCTCGGGCAGGAGTTGATGCTCAAGCTTGCGCACGGCGTCTCGTCGTGGCTGATTGGTCAGAAAATCCCGCTTTTGCAGGTCGATTTGGCGTGCCCGCAGCCGCCGCATGCATTCGATCATCGCTATTTTTTCTCCGGCCCTGTGCGTTTCGGCTGCAACGCGACGCTGATGCGTTTCAGCGCGGCCTTTCTCGACATGCCGATCCGCCAGAGCAAGCGGAATCTGCGCAAATTTCTCGCGCGTTCTCCAGGCGAGTGGATTTTCGAATCGTTCAGCGAACAGCGCTTCAGTCATCGCGTGCGTCAGTATCTGGCCGGCGAATTGCCGGACCTCCCCGTCATCGATCACGCCGCGAAAAGCCTGCATTGTTCGGTGCGCACGCTATGCCGGCGGCTGTCGTCGGAGGAGACCACCTACCAGTTGCTCAAGGACGAACTGCGCCGCGACATCGCGATCCAGCGGCTGATCGACACGCAGGATCCCATCGCCGTGATCGCCGGCGATATCGGATTCGACGATCCGAGCGCCTTCCATCGCGCGTTTCGGCACTGGACGGGGAGCACGCCCGGCACGTATCGAAGGCCCGTCGCTGGGGGGTAAACCTCCGGGTGGGGTGCCCCCCCCCCGACTGACGTGGCCAGATTTGTCAGTACGTGGGCCGGTTTGGACACTTGTTTCGCGAGATATGCCGTTACGATTGGCAGGTATCGTCACCGCCTGGTCCCGGGTTTCCGTCGGGCGCAGTGGCAGTGATCCATTGAACGCCTGATTGGAAGATCGACCATGAGTTACATCGCCCCCGTCAAAGACATGCTCTTCGTGCTCGAGGAACTGAGCGGCATCGACGAGATTGCCACGCTGCCTGGTTTCGAGGAAGCCGGACTTGAGACGGCGCAAGCCGTGCTCGAAGAATCCGCGAAGCTGTGCGGCGAGGTGCTGGCGCCGCTGAATGTCGA
>NZ_QBUY01000049.1 GCF_003121405.1 Paraburkholderia sp. C35
AGTAGGCAAAAGAAAGCGGGCTAACACCGCCCGCTTCGGTCTTTGCCTGCGGGCCCCCAACGGTTCCTATCCTTCACTCGGCAACCTCTCAGTCACCGCCCGTTGCTATCGCTTCGAATATTTGCCTACCCCACTTCAATCTCCCGTAGCGCCCCAAGCGGCAGCGAATCGTATCTGCAGCCCAGGTGGCAAACGGTGTGTAGGTTGTCGCACATTCTGCGTCGGCGATCCTACAAGACACACCAACCTTGCTTTTCAGTCCGAAGTGATGCGCATAAGGCGCGATAACCGACACACCGTTTGCCACCTGGGCGGCCGTGGACTGACGGGTAAGGCTCGCTAAGACACGGGTGTTTGAAGAGGGTGATGCGCCCTTAAAGAGCGCTGGCAGCGGGCATCAAGACGAGTGATGTCGTGTGAAGGATAGGACCGGCTGGGGGCCCGCAGGCAAGTACAAGGGCTGGCGGTGTTCAGCGGCTTTCTTTTGCCTACTTTTCTTTGCCGCGGCAAAGAAAAGTAGGTGCTGCCCCGCACAGGGGCGACCCAGGCAAACCAACACCAAACCGCGGATGCCATAGAAAGCAAAAGCAAACCACCTTAGGCGTCGCAGACAACAAAACATCCCTAATCCAACAACCCTCGCACCTCCCGAACCTTCTGTTCGGAAACAGGAGCAAGCCCGGCACCACCGACCCTCACACCGGATCCAAAGTGCACAGCTTCAACGCGCGTAGCGCAAACAAAGTCACGAACACGTTCAACAGTGAACCCAGCCCCGGCAAGCACGGTACAGTGCGATCCAACAGCACGCGCCATAAGAGCCCGAATCTCAACCGCTGCATCCAGCACGGAAGGCTTCCCCCCCGAAGTCAGCACGTTAGTGACAGCATCGAACTCAAGCAGCACCTCAAGCGCTTCGAGTAAATCCGCCGCTTCATCGAACGCACGATGAAACGTAATCGGCATCCCATCAGCCGCATCGACGACACGCTGCAAGCCATCGCGATCAACCCGACGTGATGCCGTCAACATGCCAATCACCACGGCATTCGCCCCGGCATTTTTAGCCCCGCGCACGTCCCGCAGCATCACCGCAAAATCATCCACGGAATAAACGAAAGACCGGCTATGCGGCCGCACGATCACATTGACAGGAATCGACACCGCCGCCACCACGGCTTCAATCATGCCGATGCTCGGCGTCAATCCACCCTCGCCCATCGCCGTGACAAGTTCGAGCCGATCAGCCCCGCCGCGCTCGGCGGCAATCGCGTCGTCGACTGTCGTCGCGATGACTTCCAGCAACACCCGTTCGTTTCGCATGACAAAGAATCACGTCGTGAAGTACACACCCGACATGATCTCAGAACCGCGGCTCCTCGTACCAGTCGATATCGCCGCACAGCACGCACATGCGCGCGCCGATCTGCGTCGCCACCGACAACGTCACGCAAGGCACGGCTTCGTTGATCGACAGATAAGGCCGTGTCACATGCACGCGCTCGGGCGCATCCATCGCCGTGCGGAAATACGGGCGGCGCAGCCAGTTCGCGCCCTGCGCATCCGATAGCGGCAAAAAGCGCGTCTCGTGCGATGCACGGTCCGCCCGCAGCACGACATTGCGTCCCGCCTGGCGCCCCTTTTCGTCGAGCAGATAGCAGCGCGCCGCATGATCGAGTGCAAGAAAATTCCAGCACACTTCGTCGAGCAGTTCACCCGCAGCCAGCCGCTCCGCTGCGCGCTCGAATGCGCGAATGTATGGCGCGAGCCGCGAAGAATTGCGCCGCTCGCGCTCTTCCGTCTGCGTCTGATAACGCTCGGTCAGCTCGCTGATGCACTCGGTCGCGTGCACGGCATCGGCAAGCCCCGGATGCGGACGTCCAAAGAAAAAGCCCTGCACGAAATCGACGTTGCATTCGAGCGCCATATGCGCTTCGTGCTCCGTCTCGACACCTTCGATCAACACCAGCTTGCCCGCTTCATGCAACAGCGCGACAAGGCCCGGAAGAATCGACGCGACGCCCGCGCGATGCGCCGCGTGCGACAGCATGATGCGATCGAGCTTCACGATGTCCGGGTTCAGTTGCCAGATGCGCTCGATGTTCGAATGCCCTGCGCCGAAGTCGTCGAGTGCGATCAGGAAGCCACGCTCGCGGAACTGGCGCACGGCATCGGCAAGTCGTTCGATGTCTTCCGCGCTCTGCTCCAGCACTTCGAGCACGATGCGGCGCGGCGACAGGTTCAGGCGTTTCAGATTGGCGAGCAGTGCCGCCGAATGATACGAATCGATCAGCACGCCAGGATGCACGTTGAGAAACAGCCACTCGCGCTCCGCGCCGAGCACCTTGAAGTTCTCCAGATGCAGCGACTGCGCGAGCCGGTCGACATGCAGCACGTCGCCCACGCGCGCCGCGTGACCAAAAACGTCGATGGGCGAGACCGCGCGATCGAATGGATCGTGTGCGCGCAACAAGCCTTCGTAGCCCACGGCACGCATGTGCGACAGACTGAAGATCGGCTGGAAAACGCTCGTCAGCGACAGGTCGCCGTGTTGCACCGAATAGCGCTGCAGGCCCGAGGTCATGCTGAGCTCGAAGCCGTGTGGCACTGCTGTTCTTTCCTGTTGCGCAATGGTCATGCAATCCTCTCACGCAAGAGTCCCGGCGCGCGCGTCGCGATTGCGAAAGAGCCGCGGCCGTCCTCGAAATGTGCGTTATCACTTCCTAATAAGCAAGGTCCATGCGCACGGTGGCGCACGTATAGAGGAAATCTGCATCGACTGGTGCACCGCGCGGGAAACGCATGCGTCGCGCAAGGGCGCGCGATGCACTGCGACGGTGCACTTTGCTTTCGATCAACTTGCAGCCTTCGAAGCGCCGTTTCACACGATCGGGCTACACTTCGGGCTGACCGACGCACCGCATCGTCTTTCCAGACGCGATGCCTCACGTCGCGTGATGGGTCGCACCGCGTGTCGCCCTGCCGTCGCGCGCCACCGCCTCTTTCCCCACAGCCCGTATCTGATGGATATCGTCTTTACCGTTCTGATCCTGCTGCTCACCGTTGCCGCTTCGGGCGTCGTCGTGCGACTGATACCGTTCAAGCTGCCGTTGCCGCTCGTGCAAATCGCCTTCGGTGCGCTGCTTGCATGGCCGCGCCTCGGCCTGCACGTGACCTTCGATCCCGAGCTCTTCATGATGCTGTTCATCCCGCCGCTGCTGTTCGCGGACGGCTGGCGCATTCCGAAGCGCGAGTTCTTCATGCAGCGCCGCGCGATCCTGATGCTCGCGCTCGGCCTCGTATTCATGACGGTGGTCGCCGTCGGCTATTTCATTCACGCGATGGTGCCGTCGATCTCGTTGCCCGTCGCGTTCGCCCTCGCCGCCGTGCTGTCGCCCACGGATGCCGTCGCGCTGTCGGGCACCGCCGGACGCAACCGCTTGCCCGAACATCTGATGCACATCCTCGAAGGCGAAGCGCTGATGAACGATGCGTCGGGTCTCGTCGCGCTGAAGTTCGCCGTGGCCGCGGCGCTGACAGGTGTGTTCTCACTGCGCGATGCGTCGGTGAGCTTTGTGATCATCGCAGTCGGCGGACTGGCGACGGGCGTGGCTGTTGCGTGGCTGTTCAGCTTTGCGTCGACACGCTTTCTCAATCTCACCGAAGAAGGCGATCCCGCACCCGGCGTCGTGATGACGATGCTGATTCCGTTCGCCGCGTATCTGTTTGCCGAGCACTTCGGGTTTTCCGGCATTCTTGCCGCCGTCGCGGGCGGCATGGCGATGAACTACTCGACCTTCGCACGCAACAGCCCGGCATCGGCACGCGTGCGCGCGGCTGTCACCTGGACGATGATCGAGTTCGTCTTCAACGGCATGGTGTTCATTCTGTTGGGCCTGCAGTTTCCGCACATCATCGGCCGCGCGCTGCTCGATGCGCATGAAGAAGCGAGTGGCTCCGAACTGCGGCTGATTCTCTACGTCGTGGCGGTTTCCGTCGCGCTGTACGTGCTGCGCTTCGTGTGGGTCTGGTTGCTGCGCTGGTTCGCCAGCCGCGGCGCCGCGAAGCAAGGTGTCGCGAATGCGGTGCCTGGCTTGCGCACCGTGTCGATCACCACGATTGCCGGCGTGCGCGGCGCCGTGACGCTTGCGGGCGTGTTGTCGTTGCCCGTCGCGTTGTCGAATGGCCAGCCGTTGCCGGGACGCGATACCGCCATCTTCATCGCCTCGGGCGTGATTCTCGTGTCGCTGTTCGTTGCCGTGGTCGGCTTGCCGTTGCTGATGAACGGTGCGCGCAGACGGGCTGATCCGCATGCCGCCGAAGAACGCTCGGCGCGTATCCAGGCCGCGCAAGCCGCTATCCGCGCAATCGACGCGTATCAGGAATCCGTCACCACCGATCTCGACGAAGCCGCGTCCGCGCGTGCGGCCGACGTGACGGCGCGCGTGATGGACATCTACCGCCGCCGCCTCGCCACGCTCGACGACGAACTCGAGCCAGCCGAAAACGCGCGCCGCAGCGAAGCGTTCGAGTTTCAGATGAAGCTCGCCGCAATGCGCGCCGAGCGCGCGACGCTACTCAATCTGCGCACCAGCATGCTGATCAACGACGATACGATGAACAAGCTGATGCGCGAAATCGATCTGTCGGAGACCGCGCTAGTGACGCGCCGTAGCGACAAGAAGTAAAAAAAACGGGCGCCTTCGAAGCGCCCGTTTTTGTCTTGATGATTCGCTTTATCAGACCGCCGGTTCTTGCGGACCTTTGCGACGCAGCAGCGCGTACAGAATGATCGCGCCGAACGTCGCCGTGCCGATGCCGCCGAGCGCAAAGCCGCCGAACTTCAGCGAGAAGTCACCTGCGCCGAGTACCAGCGTCACGGCAGCGACAATCAGATTGCGGTTGTCGGAGAAGTCGACCTTGTTGACCACCCAGATGCGCGCGCCCGTCACCGCGATCAGACCGAACACGACGATCGATACACCACCCAGCACCGGACCCGGAATCGTCTGAATCACCGCGCCGAACTTCGGCGAGAAGCCGAGTATCAGCGCGATCACGGCGGCGATCACGAACACCAGCGTCGAATAGATCTTCGTCACGGCCATCACGCCGATGTTTTCCGCGTAGGTCGTCACGCCCGTGCCGCCCGCAAAACCGGACACGACCGTCGCAATACCATCGCCGATGAACGCGCGGCCGATGTAGCCATCGAGGTTCTTGCCCGTCATCGCGCTGACTGCCTTGATGTGGCCGAGGTTTTCCGCGACGAGGATTACCGCGACGGGCGCGAGCAGCGCCATCGCCTGACCGTTGAACACGGGCGCCATGAAGTGCGGCATGCCGAACCACGCCGCGTTGGCGACGACTGCAAAATCGATCGGTTTGCCGAGACCCATGCCGTTCGTGACGATCGCGTAGATCACGTAAGCGATCAGCAAACCCACGAGAATCAGCAGGCGCTGCAGCATGCCGCGCGCGAACACGGCCACCGCGCCGACGCACAGCACGGTGACGAGCGCCATGTACGAATCGAACGCGCTGCCGCTCACGCCTTTGACGGCGATCGGCGCGAGATTCAGGCCGATCACGGCCACGATCGAACCTGTCACGACGGGCGGCATCAACGTCTCGATCCACGCCGTGCCGACTGCCGACACGATCAGCCCGATGACGATATACACGACCCCGCACGCGATAATCCCGCCGAGCGCGACGGGTATGTTCATGTTCGGGCCTTGCCCCGTATAGCCGGTGATCGCGATCACGAGACCGATGAACGCGAAGCTCGAACCGAGATAGCTCGGCACGCGGCCGCCGACCAGCACGAAGAACAGCAGCGTGCCGATACCGGACATGAAAATGCACAGATTGGGATCGAAGCCCATCAACAGCGGTGCGAGCACCGTCGAGCCGAACATCGCCACGACGTGCTGAATGCCCATTGCAAGCATTTGGGGGCCGGGCAGACGTTCGTCGATATTGACGACGCGGCCTTCGACGCTTTTTGGCTGGACGCGCCAGCGCGGAAACCAGGAATCGGCCATCGCGGGGGTTCTCCTCTAATTGGCGTAGATCTTGTGTGGGAGCGCCGCGAGGCTGGTTGAGCCGCGGCGCGGTCCAGGATGCGATTCTTGAACTACGCGCGAGTGTACGGAGAGCGCCTGGCGCTGACAAGCCGCGCAAAACCCGCTCGTGCGGCAGTCTGTGGCGAGTGTTGTATCAAAGCGAAATCAAAGCGAGAAAGCCGCGACGGCCGTCTTCAGATGCCGCGCCTGATCAGCCATCGCGCCCGCCGCAGCCGCCGCCTGTTCGACCAGCGCGGCGTTTTGCTGCGTGACTTCGTCCATCTGCGAAACGGCGCGGTTGACCTGCTCGATGCCCGTGCTTTGCTCGCTCGACGCCGCCGAAATCTCGCCCATGATGTCCGTCATCCGTTGCACGGCCTGCGTGACTTCCGCCATCGTGCGGCCCGCGCGCTCGGCGAGCACGGCGCCGCTGTCCACGCGTGAGGTCGAGCTTTCGATCAGTTCCTTGATCTCTTTCGCCGATACCGCACTGCGTTGCGCCAGCGCCCGCACTTCGCCCGCCACGACCGCGAAGCCGCGCCCCTGTTCGCCTGCGCGCGCCGCTTCGACGGCGGCATTGAGCGCGAGAATATTGGTCTGGAACGCAATGCTTTCGATCACACCGATGATGTCGGTCATGCGTTTCGAGCCCGCCGCGAGTTCGCGCATCGTCTCGACCACGTCGCCGACCAGTCCGCTGCCGCGCACGGCCACTTCCGATGCGCCGCGCGCGACGCCGCCCGCCTGCTGCGCATTGTCGGCGTTCTGGCGAACGGTGGCCGTCAGCTGCTCCATGCTCGACGCCGTTTCTTCCAGCGACGCCGCCTGCTCTTCGGTGCGCTGCGACAGATCGGTATTGCCCTGCTCGATTTCGCCCGACGCGAGCAGGATCGATTCGCTCGACTCGCTGATCCTGCCGACGATGCCCGCCAGTTGTTCGCGCATGTTGGCGAGCGCGTATAGCAGACTCGTCGTGTCGCCTGCGCGCGTATCGACGCGCACGCCCAGCTCGCCCGCCGCGATGCGGCTCGCGATCTGCGCGGCGTAATCCGGCTCGCCGCCGAGCTGGCGCGTCAGTCGACGCGCGATCAACCACGCAAAGCCCGCACCCACCACCATCGACGCCAGCACCAGCAGCGACAGCACCACCCGCATGCTGGCGTACTCGGCGCTGGCTTCGTGCTGCGCCGCGTTGGCCTGCTTGCGGCGGTAATCGATCAGTATCACGATGCGGTCGCGCAGCGCCTCGCTTGCGGCGATCGCGCGCCGCACCAGTTCGGCGTTGTCGACGCCTGCAGGAATGGGTTGCAACCCGATCTGCTGATGCACGATCGTTTCCCACGCTTCCGTCTTGCGCAGCACCTCGTCGTAGAGCGATTGCCCGTCAGCGCCCGAAATCGTCTCGCGATATTTCGCGTACGCGTCATGCATGCGCTTGAGCGACGCGACGATGTCGTCCTTGAGCTTCTGACGCGCGGCTTCGTCGGGCGCATAACCGAGGTTGGCCGCATCGAGATCGCTGTCGATCTTGTAGCGGTTCGCCTCTTCCATCCAGTAGAGGCCGTCCATGTGACGGCTCGAAATCTCTTCGGTGATGCCATGCATCGACGCCAGCGCCGATAACCCCGCCGCGCCCACCGCCACGCCAAATCCGATCACGATCGCAAACGCGATCATCAGCTTCTTCCAGACAGTCATGCGGTCAAACCACTTCATCGTGTGATCCTCGACAGTTCATCCGTCGCTTTCGACGGCAGGCGCAGGCAACGCAAACCCGCGGGCTGCAATGCTTTACGGCGTCCGTTATGCGGACTTGATGAACGGATGCACGGCATAAGGAAGCCGGCATGAGGGTTTGCGCGAGGTGATTCGCGTGCGGCTGGATGAAGTCGACTATTGCGGCATGCGCTTTGGGAGTTATCTGATAGCGCGCCGTATATCGCCCTCCCTACACTGCAATGGCTGCGTGACCCCGATTGAGAAGCGCAAGCGATGTTGTAACTCTCCGACTTTTCCGCTCATGCTCCCCGGCATGAGCGGTTTTTTTTCGCCTGCTGCTTTTCTTTTCCCTGCTCAGGGATCACGCACTCCCGGACGTATCCGTAGTGAACGCGCGCTGCGCCAGCATGCGAGCGTGATCGCGCACGTCTTCGGGCCATGCGGCTGTCATCGCGTCGAAGCGGGCGACGTCGTTCGCGTACAGTGCGCGCGTCGCTTCTTCGTAGCCTGCCAGATCGCCGGCTATCGCCGTCATGAAGCGATACGCTGCCTCCTGCGCCTGCCGCTTGCGATCCTTGCCTTCGCTCGCATTGCGCGCCGCATCGACCAGTTTGCGCAGTGCCACCGATGCACCGCCCGGCTGATCATTGAGCCATTCCCAATGTCTCGGCAACAGCGTGACTTCGCGCGCGACCACGCCCAGCTTCGGACGCCCTCTGCCGCGTGCGGTTTGCGTTTCTTCGTTTGCCTGTGCGGACGGCGGCGAATCGCTGCCTTCCTGATCGGCGAGCCGCGCAAGCACGTCCGCCGCGGAGCCTCGCAGATCCAGTTCGATCGGGCGGCTGGTGAGATCGTCGAAGATCAGCGCGGAACTGCTGTCGTCGTCGCCCTCCATCGCCGCTTTCACGACTAGCGCCACGGCTTTCAGCGAACCCGACGCGATGCGCCGATGCCCCATAAAAGCCGTGCAGATAATTGGTTGAGCCGTCATGTCTTGCCTCGCATCGTGTCGTTTTGATGTTTGAATTATATCCGGGTATAAATAGAAAGCGCAATATCACCCGGATATAAATATCGCAATGTTCGGCAGACCACTGGGAAGCTAAAAACCCACGCTGCATTGCCGTTATCCTCTATAGAAGGCAGCGACAACCAAGATCGCGCCACAAGGCCATCGCGGCATCATCTGTACGGGGTAGTTCCATGTTCTTCCATCGTCTTTCGCGTCGACCGTCCTCACAGACGGGGCGCCTGGCCGCGCTCGCAGTCGCGGCCCTGCTCTGCGTTGCGCCCGCCGCCATCGACCGGCCGGCGCACGCCGCTACCGCAAACAGCGAGATCCAGGTCTCGCTCACCATCTACGACATCTGCACGATGAACACGGATGCCGCGCAGCCGCAGGTCGCCTGCTCGGCAGGTGCGCCGTTCCGCGTCTACAAGGACGACTATTTCGCGCAGCAGGACGCCCAGACGCCAGCCGTTTTTGCCGCCAGTTCATACGGCAGTTCGGTAGAAATTGCTTTCTAACAAACCGCATAAAATTCGCACAATCTGCGACAAAACACGCAATTAGCATACGTTTGTCCAATTTTTCGGCAAAAACTAACAAATAGTTACATCTTCATACAATAGGCGCTCCCTATAATCGAATCGTCGCCTTAAAAAGCGCACATAGCGCTTGGAGGCTCCGAGGAGATATCCGAATGCGCTGGCGCAACCTGATTGTCCCGACCTTGTCTGTCGCGTTGGCTGCCGCACCTGTCGTCCCCTTCAACGCGAATGCCGCAACCCGTCAGACCACCTTCACCGTCACGCTGACCCTGCAGACCGACTGCCAGATCTCCGCGACGAATCTCAACTTCGGTACCTCCGGCGTGATCGCCGCGAACATCGACCAGACCAGTACGCTGAGCGTCACCTGCTCGAACGGTGCGCCGTACACGGTCGGACTCGACGCCGGCTCGGTGACGGGCTCGACGGTCGCGAACCGGCTGCTCGGCGGAACGGGTACGCCCGTGCCGACTGTCGCCTTCCAGCTCTATCGCGATTCGGCGCGTTCGCTCACGTGGGGCCAGACAGTCGGCACCGATACGGCTGCCGGCACAGGCACAGGCGCCGCACAAACGCTGACCGTGTACGGGCGCGTCGCGCCGCAGAACACGCCGGCGGCGGGCACCTATACCTCGACCGTCACCGCCACCGTCACTTTCTGACGCGATGACAGGTTCGTTCAACCGGGCCGCGCGGCGGCTCGCGGGGGAGGCTTTGCGCCGCATCCAGCCGATGGCAGCGGCCCTGTGCTGCATCGGCCTCATGCATGTGAGCCTGGCCGACGCCGCCGCGCTGCAGGTCACGCCCATCCGGCTCGACCTCGCTGCCGACCGCCCCGCTGCCGTGCTCACGCTGCACAACGTCGGCACGACGCCGCTCAACGCGCAGGTCCGCGTGTTCGCGTGGAGCCAGACCGCCGACGAAGATCATCTCGAACGCACCGACAACATCGTGGCGAGTCCGCCTATCGTTCAGGTCTTGCCGGGCGCGGATCAGACCGTGCGGATCCTGCGCGTCGCGAAAGGCGATGTGAGCGGCGAGGAAACCTACCGCCTGCTGATCGACGAAATCCCGAATGGCCAGGGCGCCGACGCGACTGGCGTACGAATGCAGTTGCGCTATTCGGTGCCTGTGTTCGTCGGCGCGCAACTCGATGCCAAGCCGCCCGCGCTGCAATTCGTGCTCGAGCGCACGGCGGCTGGCCTCACTGCGCCGACGGCACAACCTGCGCCCACGCAGGCAGCGCTGATGCTGCGCGCCGTGAACCGCGACGCGACCCACGCGCAATTGAGCAAGGTGAAGCTGACCTGGCACGACGGCCAGTCGACACTGCTGTCGCCCGGTCTGCTCGGCTACGCGCTGCCGCACGCGACGCGCCGCTGGCCCGTCGTGAACGCGCCCGCCGATGCCAGCGAGGCGACCTTGTCGGCGGTGGTCAATGGGCAGCCGGTGACAGCGCGCATCCGCGTGGAGTCCGACGCCGCGGCGCCTGCCGGCGGCACGCCCGCACGTTGACGGCGGATCGATGCCATGGCGCCGGCGACACGCTGCGATCTACAGCGCCTGTACGGGCATCGCGTTCCCGCTGATGTGCGCGCAGGCGTGGAGCGCGCCGCCCGATGCCAGTACCGTGATCACGACCGCGAGCACGACCGCGCCGCCGCTCACGCTTGCCGCGCAGCCGATGTCCGCCTCGCCGCGCGACGCAACGGCATCGCCCACGCCGACGTCGCCCGTGAACGGCAACGTCTATCTCGAAGTGATGATCAACGGCGAATCGACGAAGGAGATCGCGCACTTCGTGGTGACGGATGCAATGATCTACACGACGCTGGGTGAACTGCGCGACGTCGGCATTCGCACCGACGATCTGCCGCCGCCCGGCAAGGACGGCCTGATCCCGCTCGGCACGATTCCGGGGCTGCGCTACACGTACCGGCCCGAGCATCAGCAGATCGATCTGCAGGTCACCGATGCGCGCCGCCAGCCCGCGACGCTCGAAAACAATCCCGCGCGGCCGCCCGTGTCGGCGAGCGGCACGGGGCTCGTGATCAACTACGAGTTCAGCGCGCAGACCAACTCGCCGACGCAATACGGCCTCTACAGCGAGGAGCGCTTCTTCTATCCGGGTGGCCTGCTCGACAACACAGGCACGGCGTACTGGTATCACAACCTGCATCGCTATGTGCGGCTCGATACCACGTGGAGTCATTCAAATCCGGACACGCTCATCACCACGCGCGTCGGCGACACGATCTCTTCGTCGCTGACCTGGACGCGCCCGGTGCGCATGGGCGGCGCGCAGATGTCGCGCGATTTCACGCTGCGGCCCGACCTCATCACCTATCCGGTGCCGACGCTGGCGGGCACGTCCGCGGTGCCGAGCGCCGTCGATCTGTACGTGAACAACGTGCGCCAGTTCAGCGGTTCCGCGCCGTCCGGGCCATTCGTCATCAACGCCGTGCCTGCCATCAACGGCGCGGGTGAAGCGGTGATCGTCACGCGCGACGTGCTCGGCCGCAGCGTGATGACGACGGTGCCGCTCTACATCGATTCGCGCCTGCTCGCGCCAGGCCTCACCGATTTCTCCGTCGAAGCAGGCTTCCTGCGCCGCTCGTACGCGCTCAGTTCATTCGACTACGCGGGTGATCCTTCGCTATCCGTATCGTTCCGGCACGGACTCACGTCGCGCATCACACTCGAAACGCACGGCGAAGCGACGCGCGATGTCTACAACGCAGGCGTCGGCGCGCTCTTCGAAGCAGGCAACGCGGGCGTGCTCAACTTTGCGATAGCGGGCAGCGCAGGCAATGGCGGCGATGGGCAACTCGCTCGCAACGTGCCTGTGGCCGGCATATCGAACACGACGGGCGTGCCGATCGGCATCGGCTTTGTCGAAGGCACGACCAACACCTCGCCGGGCGGCGTGGTGCCGACAGCGGGCGGCAGCGGCGCGCAATTCTCGGCTGGCTGGCAATGGCATCTGCCGTCGCTATCCATCGATCTGCAGGCGCAGCACGCGACGCCGCACTACAGCGATCTCGCGTCGGCGGAAGGCACGCCCGTGCCGCGCACCACGTACCGTGCGACGGTCGCCGTGCCGTTTCGCCTGTTCGGATCGTCGAGCACGGCGAGCGCGAGTCTCGTCGGACTCGACGATCCGTACTACGGCAATTCGCGCATCGGCTCGCTCGCGTGGACCACGACGCTGCCCGCCAGCACGTCGCTGTCCGCAAGCGTCTATCACGACTTCGGCGACACGGGTAACACCGGCGTGTTCGTCGCGCTGAGTTTCGTGCTGGGCAATTCGGTCAATGCGAGCGTGAATGCCGGCACCGATCACGGCAAGCCGCTGTTCGGCGCAGCCGTCACACGCACGCCCGACTATGGCGGCGGTCTCGGCTGGCAGGTGCAGACGTCGCGTCAGAACGGTGAGCAGCAATCGGTCGGACAGGCCACGTGGCGCGGCCGTTACGGCGATCTGATCGGCAGTGTGGTGAACGTCGGTTCACGTACCTATGGCGAAGTGGATGCATCGGGATCGCTTGTTCTGATGGCGGGCGATGTGCTCGCAGGCCGCCGCATCGACGATGCCTTCGCACTCGTCTCCACCGACGGCGTACCGAACGTGCCCGTGCTGCATGAAAACCGCGTGATCGGCGAAACGAACGGCGCGGGGCATCTGCTGGTGCCCGATCTTGTCGCCTACGAGCCGAACCATCTCGCCATCGATCCGCTCGACCTGCCCGCCGATACCTCCGTCGCGACCACGCGCCTGAATCTCGCGCCGCAATCGCGTGCCGGCGTGCTCGCACGCTTCCCGTTGCGCGATTTCACAGGCGCGCAGCTGATCGTCGTCGATTCGACGGGCAAGCCGTTGCCGCCAGGCGCCGTGCTGACGCAGAGTGAAACGGGCAAACGCTACGTGGTGGGCTACGACGGCCTCGCGTTCATCGACGACATGCGCCCGCAGAACGCCTTCACTGCGACGTCGGCGCAAGGTCCGTGCGAAGTGGATGTGCCGTTCGAGCGCAAAGGCAGCGGCCTGCCGACGCTCGGCCCGTTCACCTGCAAGGCGCCCTGATCATGAAGCGCGCGTTCTGGCTCGTTCTGCTCGTCGCGTGGCTCGCGTGGGTGCCGCGGCCTGCGTTCGCGCAGACCTGCAACGCCGTCGCGTCGAGCCTGAGCTTCGGCCCGATCAGCCCGGTGGCGGGCACGGCGGCGACGGCGTCATCGACGATCACGATCAACTGCACGAACATGGGATTGCTGCCCGTGCGTGCGTGCGTGAACCTCGGCACCGGCAGCGGCGGCAGCAGCTACCTGCCACGCATCGCGCTGAACGGCACCAGCCAGTTGCAGTACAACCTGTACACGACCTCCGCCGCCGGCACCGTGTGGGGTTCGCGTGGTTCGAGCACGTATTCGCCCGTGGCCGTCGATGTCGTGCAGACGGGACTGACGGGCACGGGTTCCGCGACGCTCACCGTCTATGGCCGCGTGCCTGCATCGCAACCCGGCCTCGTCGCGGGCACTTACACATCGATGTTCGCCGGCACGCTGCAGGCCGAGCTCGACTATGCCGCGTATCTGCTGATCGCGCCGTCATGCGCATCGCTGACGTCGCCGAGCAGCACGTTCAGCTTTACGGTCGGTGCGAGTGTGATCAACGACTGCACGATCGCGGCGACCAACATCAACTTCGGCACGGCAGGCGTGCTCAGCACGACGCTCACGGCAACGGGGACGCTGACCGTCGCGTGCACGAACGACGACGTGTATTCGATTGCGATTTCGGCGGGTGCGGGCAGCGGTGCAACGGTCGGCGATCGCGTGATGACGCGCAGCGGCGGCACTGACCGGATTCACTATCAGCTTTATCAGAATGCGAGCTACTCGTTGCCGTGGGGCGACGGCACGAACGGCACCACTGCGCTCACCGGCACGGGGACGGGATCGTCGCAGAGCGTGACGGTCTTCGCGCGCGTGCTGCCGCAAACCACGCCGCAAGCAGGCACCTACATCGACACCGTGATCGCGACGATCACCTATTGAGCCCCGCGCCCCCCTTCAATCGACACACGTGCGCAATGCGTTGATGAGATCGAGCGGATCGTACGGTTTGCGCAGTTGCGCGGCATCGTTGAGTTGCGCGCGTTGCTGCGGCGACAACCCCGCGTCGGCGCCCGTGACAAAAATCACGTGCAGGCCGGGCTGACGCGCTTTGGCATCGATAGCCAGATCGACACCCGATGCACCCGCGAGTCCCACATCCGTCAGCAGCACGTCGAAGTCGCGCTCACCGAGCAACTGCGACGCCTGTTCGATGTCCTGCGCTTCCGCAACCTCCAGCCCGAAGGTGCGCAACAGTTCCGCCGTGCTGACGCGCACCAGTTCATCGTCCTCGACGAACAGGATGCGCAGGTGACGGATCGCATCGAAGGTCTCGTTGTTGTGCCGGTCGGCGAAGCGGACGGTCTGCGAATCTTCCGCGTGTAACGTCACGCCGCCGTCGGGCCGCGCGTATTGCACGCGCAGCGCATGCTGGATCTTGCGCGCGAGCGCTTCCTGCGAATAAGGCTTGCTCAACAGTTCGACGCCTTCGTCCAGCCGTCCGGCATGCACGATTGCGTTATCTGTGTAGCCCGAGGTGAACAGCACGGCAATGCCGGGCTGACGTTCGCGCGATTTGCGCGCCAGCTCGGTGCTGCGCAGCGGTCCCGGCATCACGACATCGGTGAACAGCAGATTGATCGGCACACCGCTTTCGACAATCGCGAGCGCGCTTTGCGCATCTTTCGCCTTGAGCACGCGATAGCCAAGCGCAGCCAGCATTTCGACGACCGTCGTGCGCACGTCCTCATCGTCCTCGACGACGAGAATGGTTTCCGCGCCGCCTTTCGCCGGACCGGCATCGATGTCGGTTTCGAGATCTTCTTCATCGCGCACGCGCGGCAGGTACAGGCGGATCGTCGTGCCGTGTCCCATTTCGCTATAGATCTTCACGTGCCCGCCCGACTGCTTGACGAAGCCGTACACCATGCTCAGGCCCAAACCCGTGCCTTGTCCTTCGGGCTTGGTGGTGAAGAACGGCTCGAACACGTGCTCCTGCACGTCGGCGGACATGCCCGAACCCGTATCGGTGACGGCGACCATCACGTACTGGCCTGGCGTGACATCGGCGTGGCGCTTTGCGTAGGTGTCGTCGAGCGATGCGTTGCCCGCTTCGATGGTCAGCTTGCCGTGGCCGTCCATCGCATCGCGCGCGTTGATCGCGAGATTGAGCAGCGCGTTTTCCACCTGAAACGGATCGACCAGCGTGTTCCACAAACCGCCCGACACAACAGTTTCGATCTCGATGCCGTCGCCGAGAGCGCGCCGCAGCATATCGTCGAGACCGCGCACGAAGCGTCCGAGGTTCACCACCTTCGGCGCGAGCGGCTGACGGCGGCCGAACGCGAGCAGTTGCGACGCCAGCTTCGCGCCGCGCGCCACGCCCGCCAGCGCATTGCGCACGCGCTGCGCGGGCCGCTCGATGCCGGCGACGTCGTCGGCGAGCAGTTGCAGATTGCCGCCGATCACCTGCAGCAGGTTATTGAAGTCGTGCGCGACGCCGCCCGTCAGCTTGCCGATGGCTTCCATCTTCTGCGCGACGCGCAATGCTTCTTCCGCGTGACGCAGCGCTTCCTGGGTTTCGCGATCGCTCGTCACGTCGCGGCCCACGCCGTGGATGCGTTCCGTATCGGGATCGAGCGACAGCGTCCACGCGATCCAGCGCCACGTGCCGTCGATATGCTTCAGCCGGTTCTCGAAACGCATCGGCGCGCCCGTGCGGCGCAACTCGTCGAGATTCGCTCTGACCATCGCGTGATCGTCGGTGTGAATCAGCGAGAAGTACGACTGCAACGCGAGCCAGTGCATGTCGTGGCCGAGCACGCGCGTCCACGACGGGCTGATGCGCTGCAACTCGCCGTTGAAGCCCGCGACCACCAGCAGGTCTTCGCTGAAGTCCCACAGACGGTCGCGATCGGCGACGGCTTCGAGCACGCGTGCTTCGAGCGTTTCGTTCAGTTCGCGCAGCGCGTTTTGCGCCTTGGTCCGCTCTGCGATCTCGCGTTGCGCGGCCTGATACAGACGCGCGTTGTCGATGGCCGTCGCGGCCTGCGCGGCAATCCCTTCGACGAGGCGCTCGGCGCGTGCCGTGAACATGCCCGGCATCGGATGGCCGAAGAACAGGCCGCCGAGCACTTCCCCCGTGCGCGAGACCACGGGCGCGGCGAGATAGCTGCGCACCTTCAGATGGCCTTCGGGCATGCCGCGATGGGGCGGATTGCGCCCGTAGCGCGGGTCTTTCGTGATGTCGTCGGAACGCACGATGCCGTCGCCGTTGAAGGTCGGCGCGAACACCGACGTGTTGCGCGGCATCGGAAACTTCGCGAACGAATCTTTCGGCACGCCCGAGAGCGTGTACAGCATGTAGCTGCCGCCCTTATCGTCCATCACGTTATAGAAGAACGAGCCGAATGCGGCGCCCGTCAGTTCGGTCGCGGCGTCCACCACGACCTGCACGGCGCGGTTCAGATCGAGCTCGGCCGCCACCACCGTGCCGACGCGATTGAGGATTTCGAGCGTGCGCGATTCCTCGCGCAGACGATTGCCGGTTTCGCGCCGCAAGCGCGCAAGCTGCAGATTGCCGGCCACGCGCGCGAGCAGTTCGCGCGCCGCAAACGGCTTGATCAGATAATCGTCCGCACCCGATTCGAGGCCGCCCACTTTCGCTTCTTCACCCGCACGCGCCGACAGCAGCAGCACGGGCGTCTCGCGCAGATCGGCGTCGTCGCGCAGTTTGCGCAGCAGGCCGAAGCCGTCGAGCTTCGGCATCATCACATCCGACACGATCAGATCGGGCTGCACCTCGCGCGCGGCCGCAAGCGCGGCTTCACCGTCAGCGGCGACATGCACTTCGTGGCCCGCCGCCGACAGAATGCGCCGCATGTAATCGCGCAGATCGGCGTTGTCGTCGACCACCAGCAGCTTGCCTGCCGGCTCGCCGTTCGCGTTGGGGAAGGTGTCGGCGGGAGCGGGCAGTGCGCTGGCGTCGTCGGTATCCGCAGCCGTTTGCGTCTCGGGCAGCCAGCGCAGCGCGGCATCGGCGTAACTTTGCGCGCTCGCACTCGCTGAAGCGTTCATGGTTGCGTGCGCTGACTCATCCAATGATTCATCCGATGCCGGATCGACCAGAAGCGTCGGCGGCAGCACGACCGTGAAACGTGTGCCGGCACCCAGTTCGCTTTCGACATGAATCGCGCCGCCATGCAGCCGCACGAGTTCGTTGACGAGCGCCAGCCCGATGCCGCTCCCTTCGACCGATCGACCCACCGCGCCTTCGACGCGATGAAACCGTTCGAACAGGCGCGGCACCTCGTGCTCCGGAATGCCGATACCCGAATCGGCGACATGCATTTCGATGCTGCCGCCCGGCGCCGTCGTCAGGCTGACGGAGATCGTGCCCGTGAGCGTGAACTTGAACGCATTCGACAGCAGGTTCAGCACGACCTTCTCCCACATCTCGCGATCGATCGACACGAGATGCGGCAGCGGCTTGCAATCGACTTCGAGCGCCATGCCCGCCGATTCGATCGCCGAGCGGAACAGCGATGCGAGATCGGCCGTGAAGGCGGCGAGATCCGTCGGCTGGGGATGCGTTTCGATGCGCCCGGCTTCGATGCGCGAAAAATCGAGCAGCGCGTTGACCAGCTTCAACAACCGCAAGCCGTTGCGATGCGTGACTTCGAGCAGCGGACGGTCGCCCTGAGTGGCAGCGGCTTCGGGCCGGGCGAGCAGTTCTTCGAGCGGCCCGAGCATCAGCGTGAGCGGCGTGCGGAATTCGTGGCTGATATTCGAGAAGAACGCCGTTTTCGCGCGATCGATTTCCGCCAGGGCTTCGGCGCGCCGCCGCTCTTCTTCGTAGGCGTCGGCATAGCCGAGCGCGGCGCCGATCTGCCGTCCCACCAGCGTCAGGAACGAACGATAGTTGTCGTCAATCAGTCGATACGGATTCAGTCCGACTACCAGCACGCCGCCGCGCCCCGTTTCGCCCGATGGCTGCACGGGCACGATGGCGGCCTGCGCGCTCGGACGTTGCCATGCGAGCGCGGGTAGCGGCGTGCCGAAGCGTTCGGAAAGGTCCGTCACGACGGTGAGACGCTGGCTGCGCAGCACCTCCATGAACGGCCACGCGGGATCGCGCGCCGCGTCCATCGAGCGCGGGGCGGCAGGATGCGCCGCGTCGATGCCGGATGAACCCGCGAGCGATGCCGTGGCACTGCCCGGTTCGGTCTGATAGAACAGCGCGAAGGTGATGTCGTAGGGATCGCTCGCCAGCGCGCGCACGCTGCCTTCGCAGACGTCGCGCCACGACAGCGCATCGCGCGTCGCGCTGCCGATCTCGCGCAACAGGCGCAACTGCCGCTCGCCGACCACGCGCACGGTGTCGTCGCTGTTCGCGCAGATGATGCCGCCCGTCCCGCCGTGATCGTCGGGAACCGGGCTGTAGGAAAACGTGTAGTACGTTTCTTCCGGATAGCCGTTGCGCTCCATGATGAGCAGCTTCTGCTCGGTGAAAGTGCCTTCACCGCCTTCGAGCGCTGTCTGCAGCAATGGCTGGATCTCGCTCCAGATTTCGCGCCACACGGCGGCAGTCGGCTGTCCGAGCGCGGCAGGATGCTTGCCGCCGATAATCGACTTGTACGGATCGTTGTAGAAGAAGATCAGCTCCGGCCCCCAGCCGATCCAGATCGGCTGGCGCGACGTGAGCATGATGCGGATCGCCGTCTTCAGGCTTTGCGGCCATTGCTCGGGCGCGCCCAGCGCAGTCGTGCGCCAGTCGTATGCGCGTATCAGGCCGCCCATCTCGCCGCCGCCCGCGAGAAAGCTGGGCACCGTGCCCGTGCCCGTGCTGTGCGCGGGCGCCGCGTCCGCCTCAGGGTGCGCGCCTGCCATCGTCTTGTCCGGTTTCATCGACGCAACCTCAAATCGCCGTTCGCCCTCGCACATGCCGCCGTTGCCGGTCTCGCACTGTTCGCCGGCGCCTGTTGTCCGTTATCTGTTGCGCTCGCGTAGTGCCGTCAAGCGCCAGTGCTGTCCCGATGCGCTGCGCACTCACTCCGTGACGCCCGACGGCAACGGCGCGCCCGGATTGCGCGGCACACCGCCCGCGCCGTCGGCCGCGATCACGCGCTCGATGTCGTCGAGCGAAGCCGGTTTCACGAGATGATGATCGAAGCCTGCGTCACGCGTGCGTTGCCGGTCGCTTTCCTGTCCATAGCCCGTCAGCGCGATCAGCAGCGCACCCGCCGTGGCCGGCCCGGCGCGCAACGCGCGCGCCACCTGATAACCGTCGATGCCCGGCAAGCCGATGTCGAGCAGCACCACTTCCGGCCTGAATCCGCTGGCAGCTTCAATCGCCGCCGCGCCGTCGTACATCACGCGCACGTCGTGGCCGAGCATCTCCAGCAGGATCGACATCGATTCCGCGCCGTCGATACTATCGTCGACGACCAGCACGCGGCGCTTCGGTCCGCTCGCACCCTGCACTTCACCCGCAGATTGCGCATCGGCCGCCGATGGCGTCGCAGGTTCTGCAGCGGAAGCCGCGGCCGGATCCGCCTGCGCCGTGCATGGCGCGGCTTTCTCGGGCATCGCCAGCGGCAAGGTGACAACGAACTCCGATCCCATTCCAAGCCCTGCGGAAAATGCTTCGATTGTGCCGCCATGCAGTTCCGTGAGCGTCTTCGCGAGCGACAGCCCGATGCCGAGACCGCCTTCCGATCGCGCGAGCGAATCTTCGGATTGCATGAACAGATTGAATACGTCGGCCAGTTCGTTCGACGGAATGCCGATGCCGTTGTCACGCACGCGGACCGCCATGCGGCCTTCTTCTGCGCTGGCGTCGAGTTCGATCACGCCGCCTTCGGGCGTGTACTTCGACGCATTCGACAGCAGATTGCTGATCACCTGCGCCACGCGAATCGGATCGCCGTGAATCATGCAGGCATCTTGCGGCACGTTGACGCGCAACGTGTGCTGCTTCTTTGCAATGGAAGGCTGGTTCGCTTCGACGGCCGTGGCCACGGCGGCGGCAATATCGACGCATTCGATCTGCAGCGCGATCTTGCCATGCGTGATGCGCGACACATCGAGCAGATCGTCGACCAGCCGGCTCAGATGCTCGACCTGACGCCGCGCGATCATGCGCGCGTCGTGCACGGCTTCGTCGTTTGCATGATGGCGCGGGTCCATCAGTTCGACGGCATTGCGGATCGGCGCAAGCGGATTGCGCAGTTCGTGTGCGAGCGTGGCGAGGAACTGGTCCTTGCGGCGGTCGGCGTCGCGCAGCGCTTCTTCCGCGCGATGCAGCCGCAACAGCGCGCGCACGTTGGCCACCAGTTCAGCTGGCTCGATCGGCTCGGTGAGATAGCTGTCCGCGCCGCCGTCGAGCGCGCGCACCTTGTCGAACGATTGCACGGCGGCCGCCGAGGTTTGCAGGATCATCGTCGAGCGCGTCTGCGGATCGCGCTTGAGCATCGAACACACTTCGATGCCGCTGATGTCGGGCAGCTTCACATCGAGCAGCACCAGCGCGGGATTGTGCGTGCGCACCTGATCGAGCGCGCCCTGCCCCGTCGCCGCTTCGATCACCTCGAAACCGGCATGCACGAGCACGCGCGTTTTGGCATAACGCGCGCCGTCGTTGTCGTCGACGTTGAGTATCAGCGGAGCGGCAACCGTCATGAGGCGCCTCCGTGCGATAAACGCGAAATCGCCGGACCATCGGCGAGACCGTCTGCGTCCGGCGAATCCGGCGCGGCGACCGCTTCGACCCTGAGCGGCAGCGTCGCATGGAAAGTCGAGCCGACGCCCGGCTTGCTGTCGACGCTCGTATAGCCGCCAAGCAGCGCGGCGAGCTTGCGGCATAGCGGCAAACCGAGACCCGTTCCCTTGACCCGCTGCTGCAGATGGTTCTGCACCTGGCCGAACTCTTCGAAAATCACTTGCTGGTGCTCCTCAGCGATGCCAATGCCCGTGTCGGCCACGAAGAACGTGACATGCTCGCCATCCGGCTCCAGCCGCGCGCCGACGCGTATCTCCCCGCGCTCGGTAAATTTGAGCGCGTTGGAGACGAAATTACGCAGTATCTGCGTGAGCCTGGCTTCGTCGGTGAAGATGGGTGGCAAACCGGTCGTGTCCTCGAAAATCAGCTTCACCGCCGGGTCGGTCTGAAGCGGCGTGAGCATCGCGCGCAAAGCCGCGAACAACGCCGATGCCTTGAACCAGTCCGGTGTCACTTCAGTGCGGCCCGCTTCGATCTTGGCGAGATCCAGCAGATCGTTGACGATTTCGGACAGATCCTCGGCCGATTTTCGGATGAGTAGCACCTGGCGTTCCTGCTCGGACGACAGCTCGCCATCCAGCCGGTTCAGCAGCAGATTCGACAGCGCGCGGATCGAACTGAGCGGCGTGCGCAGTTCGTGGCTCATGTTCGACAGAAAGCGCGATTTCATCGTGTCGGCACGGCGCAGTTCATCGGCGCGTTCGTCGAGTTCCGCGTACAACGCGACCACGCCGCGATTGGTTGCTTCGAGTTCCTGCGTCAGGCGCGTCAGTTCGTCCTGACGGTCGCGCAACTCGGTCAAGGTGGACAGCAGTTCACGGTTCTGCTCGAGCACTTCGCTGAACGAGCGGTGCGCCGCGCCGCGCTCGCCCGGCGCATCGCCCAGCACGCCGCCCGATCGCCCGCCCAGCGCGTTCTGCTCGACGATCGAACGCATGATCGCGTCGATACCCGCCACCGTCATGTTGGGCCGGTCGGCGGGCAGAAAGCGCGCCATCGTGACACGCGTGCCCTGCTGCCCCGACGATTCGATCTCGCAGCGGTCCATCAGTCTGCGGCTGCCGGCGATGCCGCGGCCCATGCCCGTCGGCGACCGGTAAGTGCCATCGAGCACCGCGTCGAGATCACGGATGCCCGGCCCCGTGTCGCGCACGTCGATCAGGAACGACTGCGGTTTCGATGCGCCATCGAATGCGAAGGTCACTTCGCCGCCGTGCGCGTATTCGAATGCATTGCGCGCGATCTCGGAGACGGCACTTGCAACGCGCGTCTGGTCGAGCTGCGAAAAGCCGAGTCCCGCGGCGATCGCGCGAGCCTTGCGGCGCGCGGCGACGACGTCTTCCTCGGCTTCAAGCCGGATGCGCAGTATGGGGGTCGTCATGCCTGAAATGTACTCCCTGGTCTGCCTTGACGACTACCACGGTGGCGTCGTCGCGGCGGCGCGAGAAATCGCGGTACAGCACGGCGGCGATCATCACGGCGGGCTGCAGATGCAAACCCGGATACGCGGCCAGATCCCAGCGCGTGCCGATGCCGTCCGAATGAAGAATCAGCAGCGCGTTGCGTGTCCACGCCACTTCGAACTCCTGCGAGTCGCGCATCGTATGCCCGACGATGCCGTTGCGCGACGTGAGCTGCCAGCTGTCGCGCGCGGCATCGGTGGCTTGCGCCGCAGCGTTCGCAGCGCTCGCGCCGTGCAGCGAGCCGCCGGTGACGAGCGCCGGCCTGCCCACGTTGAAAATCGACGCCGCGATGTTGCCCGTGCCCGAGAACGCCAGTTGCGAGCGCGCGAGGTCGAGCCGCGCGATGGCGACGGCGGCGCCGCGCGTCGGGCGCAGCGCGCCATGCGCGAGTTCCATCAGCGCGGCGGGGGAACGTCCTGCGCGACGCCGCACGACATCGACGGCACCCGCTGCCGCGACATGCGCATCGGGACCGTGGCCAAGACCATCGGCGAGTGTGACGGTCAGGCCGTGCTGATCGGCTTCGACGCCCCACGCGTCGCCGCATACGGGCTCGCCTGGATACGGCACGCAAACGCCGCCGATATCGGTGCCCGCGGCCGCCCGTCCGGAACGCGCCGCTGCGAGCTCACCCGCGCCGCGGCTTCGCACCACAGCGCGCACCACCGTGCCCAGACGCGGCTGCGAATACACCGACAGTTCTTCCGACAGACGCCGGATCGCGCCGAGACCCGTGCCCGGCGAACCGGCCGTGGTGCTGCCGTCGCGAAACGCAAGCTGCACGTCCTGCATGCCCGCGCCTTTGTCGATCGCGATGATCTCGACGCCGTCGGTGAGCGTGCCGCCGGCATCCGAAGGCAGCGGACGCACCAGCAGTTCGCCGTGCTGCGCGTGCTTGAGAATGTTGGTCGCCGCTTCCGTGACGATCAGCGCTACGCGGCCCAGATCGGTTTCGTTCAGCGCGCCCTTTTGCGCCGCATCATGGGCGCCGCGCCGCGCGAACGCGACGCTGCTCGCGTCGGTGATGTCGAACGACGCGTGCATCGCGCGCAGACCGCTTAACGAAGTTTCCATTTGGTGATCGACACCGTCGTGCCTTTTCCTGGTTCCGACTGGATTTCGAATTCGTCGCACAGACGCCGTGCGCCGCCCAGCCCGAGGCCAAGACCCGAGCCGCTGGTGAAACCGTCCTGCAACGCGCGCTCGATGTCAGGAATGCCTTGCCCCTGATCGACGAAGGTCAGCTTCAGCCCTTTGCGCGTGCCGTTGAGCAGCACACTCAAGGTCGCGTCACCGCCGCCGCCGTAGAGAAGCGTGTTGCGTGCCAGTTCGCTCGCGGCCGTGACGAACTTCGTCTGATCGACCAGCGAGAAGCCTTGTGCGATGGCTTCGTCGCGCACGATCTGGCGAAGCTTGACGATCTCCTGATCCGAGCGCAGACCGACTTCGACCGTCGAGGTCACCACTACGCCGAATGAGTTCATGTGTGAGCGCCCCGGTTGGTCAGCGCTGTCGCTGCTGCAGCAGCGCCATGCCTCGTTCGACGTCGAGCGCCGTACGCACGCCGGTCAGCGTCAGCCCCAGCTCGACCAGCGTGATCGCCACCGACGGCTGCATGCCCACCACGACGGTCTGCGCGTCGAGCACGGTCGCCATCGCCGCCGTGTTGCTGATCATGCGGCCAATGAACGAATCGACGATATCGAGCGCCGAGATGTCGATCAGCACGCCCTTCGCCCTGTCCTTCACGATGCGCTCGGTGAGATCGTCCTGAAGCGCGATGGCGAGACGGTCGTGCATGTCCACCTGAATCGCGACGATCAGGCAATCGCCCATGCGCAGGATTGGAATGCGATCCATGGCGTCACCCTAGCCGGCAGTGCGAGTCGGAATGCTCGACCCGCTTTTTTGCAGCGCGATGACGAACGCATCGGCCAGGGTGGACTTGGTGATCACGTTGGTCAGATCGACGCCGAGATGCACGATGGTCTGCGCGATCTGCGGACGGATACCGCTGATGATGCAATCCGCGCCCATCAGGCGCGCAGCGGCGACCGTCTTCAGCAGGTGTTGCGCGACGAGGGTATCGACGGTCGGCACGCCGGTGATGTCGATGATCGAAATGGCCGCGCCCGTTTCGACGATTTTCTGCAACAGGCTTTCCATCACCACCTGCGTGCGCGCCGAATCGAGCGTGCCGATCAGCGGCAGTGCGAGGATGCCTTCCCACAGTTGCACGACGGGCGTCGACAGTTCGAGCAGTTCTTCCTGCTGGCGGGCGATGATCGCTTCGCGGCTGCGCTGGAACACTTCCGTCGTGAAGAGACCGAGTGCGTCGAGCAGCAGGTTCACCGTCCAGCTGACGTCCGCCAGTTCCTGCGGCTGCGCGCCGAGTTCTTCGCGCAGCCGCTCGTATAGCGGCTGCTTGAGCGAGAACACGAAGGTCGCCGTTTCGACAGGCGTGAAACCCTGACGCGCACGATGCGCGGACATGTCGGCAAGAAACGCGCGCACGGGTTCCCATTCGGGACGGCTTGCATCGAGCGTGTCGGCCTTGCTCAGGGTGTCGGAGAAGATGTTCAGGAAGTTGCGGAACTGGTCGTTCATCTCCGCTTCCGTCGTCAGTCCACGACGCAGCGCGATCGATAGATGTTGACTCAACCAGTCAGCAAGCAGCGTGTCGCGATGGCGCGTCAATACCTCGGCGAGCTTCGCGCTTTTCGATGCGTTCATAAGGTCTCCGGGAACAGTGCAGGTAAATATTGCTCAATTGTTTGTGTGCTAACTGTTTGTGCGCATCCGATGCGCGCAAACATTACCGGAAAGCGTCGTGATGGCAGGAGATCGCTGCGCCTTGCCGGATGATCGACCCATACTACAGGGGCGCCGACCCATTGCGGATAAAAAGAGGGCCGAAATGTGCGACGCGCGACGGGCGTTCACGCCGCTGTCATGCGCGCTTTCGTCTGATCCTGCAGGGTTCAGGGTTCGCTGCAGACGAAGTTGCTGGCTTCGTTGAGATTGCCCTTGCCGAGATAGCGCGGATACATCGGATACCGGCACAACGGGCGCGAGCGTCCGTTTGTAGGCGGCGCGATGTCGGTGGCGAGCAGCGTCTCGGGCGAGACGCCGCGTGTCACCCAGTTGTCGAGCGCGCCGAGCAGATCGACGGAGGGAATGAACACGCCGCCGCCATGCTGGAAGCCCGGCACCATGTAGAGACGCATGAAGGCATTCACGCGCTCTTCGCCGTACATATCGATAAGGCGGTCGTAGTACGCGATGGTCTGGTTGGGGCTGATGACTTCATCGGCGAGACCCTGCATCGTGATCAGCTTGCCGCCTTTGGCCATGAAACGGCCGAGGTCGGGATTCATCGCGCCGATGGTCTGCGACAGCGTGACCAGCTGCTTCTGATACTTGCCGGGATGGAACACGTCGAAGTGGGTCGAATCGAACGTCGCGTCCTGCGCGACGAAGTAGCGGATATAGCCATCGCCTTGCGCGAACAGATAGCCGTTGCCGGTGAAAGTGGGCGAGGTCTGCCGCACCGGGTCGCGGCCTAGTCCGAGCGCGCCGTTGAAGCGCGTGCCCTGAAAGACGTTGTAGCCGTGATAGCCGCTCACATCGTAGGCGAGCTTGTAGGGCAGTTTGAGGCCGTCGCGCAATACCGAGAGCGTCGAGATTTGCGCGTCGGTCAGGCAGCCGCCCTCCTGCGCATACGAAGTGCCGCGATGACAACGCAGCGCGTCGATGATTTCCGGCTCGCGCTGACGGCACGCGTCTACGTCGCTAACGATGCCGTCGGCGGCGCCGTCCAGCCTGTCGCAGATTTCGAGTGACTTCTGGTAGACCCGTTCGAGCAGCACGGGCGGCACGAAGCCGCCGGGCGCAGCGTATTCCGCCTGGCCGACACGTATGCCGATCAGCCGCACGCCCGAGAAATTCAGCGCGGGGGAATCGGCGATCACGCCATCGTAGTCGTCGGGGTAACGCTGCATCACCGTGTAGCCTTCGCGTCCGCCCGTCGAGCCGCCCGCGAAGTACATGCGGTTTGGCGGATGTCCGTACATGTGCACGATCAGCGCGAGCGCGGCATCGTGCGTTTTCTTCAGATGCGCATAGCCGAAGTTGACGACGGATTCATCGACGAGGCCGAACACCGCGAGCGCCGAATTGCCGACGTGGCCCGAGTCGTCGCCGAAGGTCACGTAGCCCTGTGCAAGCGGCGCGCGCACAGGTGAGAACGGCATCACGCCGATGCCCGTGACGACCGTGCCGTTGTAGCCACCGCCGCCGACCTGCAACGCGCGGCCATTCCAGCGACGCGGCAGGTTCAGGTCGAAGCGGATATCGGGCGTCGTGCCTTTGAGCGCACGGATCACGCCTGTGACACGGCAGAACTCGCCCGCGCCATTGCCGGGTGTCGTCGCGGAGATGAGCGTGGCGCTTTCGACGTGGGCGCCAAAGGTGGGCAGTGCGATGGTGTCGGCGTCGAGCCAGAGTCCGCCGAGCTCCGAGCAGCGGGTGGCGAACGGCACCTGCTTCGGGTTGGCGGCGGGTTGGCCGGGCGCCTGGGTTTGCGTCTGGGTTTGCGTCTGGGCTTGAGTCTGAGTTTGGACCTGTGTTTGCGTCTGAGCGACAGCGGCCGCCGCCGTCAGGCCCGCGCCACATAAGAACACCGCGCGTGCGAGCGCGTGCGCTGCACGCGGCCAACCCGCGACCCGCTTCATCGGCAATCGGCTCCGCGCACCGCCGCACCGCGTGGCTGCGTCGGTCCCTTCCAGTCGTTCCAGAAGCGCGCCAGCAAGAGCACCGCGATGATCGCGACCAGATCGCCCGCCAGCGCGGCCAGCCCGTGGCTCAGGCCGTGGAAGCTGCGCGGCGTCGCCGTATCGACGATCAGCGAAATCACCGTGCCGCCGACAAAGCAGACCAGCCCCGTCTGCCCGACCTTGATGACGGCAGGCGCCTTATGCGCGAGCTTCGCGATGAAACCGGCGCGAATCAGGACGGCGGCAAGCCAGGCAAGGACGAGGAAGTTGATCACGCGTTCAATCGACAGGTTCTGTTTCAGGTGGCCGGGCAACGGCTGGGTCAGGATGAAAAGTTTGACCACTGCGAAGGCTAGCACGGCTGTAAGTGCAATTCTTGTCAACCAGCGGCCCTTTGTCGATTGCAGGAAACCCGCCGATACGGGCCGCTCGCGGCACAGGATACCGGTCACGAACATCAGTTGCCAGGCGAAAGGATTGAAGGCCCAGTCGCTGACATCGTCGATGGCGAAGAGTCTGGCGAGGGGTATCGCCAGCGCCCACGTGACGACGCTCAGGGCGAGCGTGGTCCACGGCGCCTTGCGGGCGAGCGGCACGACGAACGGCACGGTGATCGCGAAGATCACGTACATCGGCAGCACGCTCGACAGATACGGCTGACGTCTGAGGATTGCGATGTTGAAGGCTTCGCGGATCGGTGCGGCTGCGAACGATGGCCAGCCGGTCAGGTCGACCATCGGGCGGTTCAGTTGCAGGAACTGGAGGATCGCGCCCGATAGCAGCGTAAGCACTGCAGTCAGCAGATAGGCGCGGTAGATCTCCCAGCAGCGCCGGTAGAAACGGTTGTGCGCGGCCTTCTCGCCGTTCTTGCTCAGCACCGCGCCATACGCCGCCGCCGATGCGTAGCCGCCAAGGCACACGAACACTTCAGCCGAATCGCATAGCGCATAGTTGTGCAGCATCAGATGCTGCAGCACGCCGCCCGGTATGTGGTCGAGCACGATCACGATCAGCACGATCCCTCGGAAAAAATCCACTTCGATAGAACGCGGGCGGTGCGGGTCCATTCGAGGGCTCGTTGGCAAGTGCTGGGCACGCAGCATTCGTGATGCCGCGTGTCGCGTGGTGTCGGGGTTTACGTGCAGTAGGAGCGGCCGCGCGTGAGAACGTTCCCTGCTTACTGCGCGTGTAAGGGGAGGTTGTGGAATTGAAGTAGTTGCAGGAAGGAAGATCATTCTGACGTCGCTTGACGAGCGGGCTTGTGCATCAAGCCGCCTGGGCTTCGCCGGCTCGACGTGGACATGCGCTGAACTGAAAGAAGTCTTACCGTTGCTGACGCATCTATTTTGTAGTGAGGCTGACCGTCACCGCGCGCGGCTGGCAAATGCACCCTTACTCGGGACGCAGCGAAAGCCCCTTCATGATGCGGTCGGTTTCAGAAAGCACCCGCAATATCTGCTGATAGTGTTCGACATCGTCGATGCTGAGCAGACGGCCTTTCCGGTCCTTCAGCCATTTTTGCGCGGGTTGATATCCTCCGATGAACAGGTTCCAGGTCACTTCGCTGCACCTGTCGAAATACTGCGTGTCATTGATCCAGATCTTGCCGTGCTGAAAGCGCGGGACGTCCACCTTGCGATTCCCCTCGCCAATCAACGGAGCACACGCGAAGCCCGCGACCGCCGATTCCATCAGATGCAGTTTCCTGAGCGCCTTTCCGCTTTCCGACACGGCCCAGAACCTGCCCGCGTTTTCGGGCCAGGGAATGCGGGGAAAATCAATGCGGAGAAATTCTCCGTAGCTCGCCCGATACGATGGGCTATGCAGAACGCCATAGATGTAGTCGAACGCGGCCAGTTCATCGGCGATACCGAAGCGGTCATGCCGCGACATGGCCTGAAGCCGCTCGTACAGCTTCTCGTCGAAGTTGATGCGTCGGAAAGCAGGGTCGCTTTCATCCGGATAGATGTACAGCGGAGCGAAATAGTTGGATTCCTTGATGCTGAGCGAGTGAAGCTGTATGGCGTGCCGAAAAACAAAACAGTCGGTGAATGGCCTGTCTTCATCGATCTTCCGGTTGAAGGACAAAGCGAAATTGTCTTCATGGAAGAGTTGCGGAATGATCTCCTCCCGAGGCCGTTCGAGCAGGACATGGGAGTAGCAGACAAACCGTCTGTCGAAGGGACGATAGTCGATTGGCCTGATCAGCTTTCTCCATTCGACCTTTGCCAGATCCTGTCGCGAGGTCGCCAGCGACCACGATGCCGTATCACCACCGGGTCGATCATCCACTGGTTTCTTGCCGTGAAAGAACGCGCGTCGGATCGCGTCGTCGGACTGATTGGGATCGACGAATCGCGCGAGTTTGCTTTCCATCTCCTCAACGGAAAAATCGATCGCCAGATGATCTCTCGATGTCGTCAAGCCAATCTGCTGCTTCACAAAGAAATCGGCGACGGAGAATCCTTTGTCGTAGGTGTCCAGGATCGCCTGATCGATTGGATAAAACATCTGATACCGAGAATGAGGCTCGAGCTTTGTCGACGAAAGGCTATTCACCGATGTCGCCTCGTTGAGCGCCTGAAACTTCGATGCGCGTTCTCCCCACAACTTACCGTGCATGATCTCTGCGCGCTGTTCATGTCCGCCGCGCCTTTTTACAGCGACGATGATCGCTACGCCTTGACGAATATCGAACACGTTCTTGTCCGATTTCCCGTCAGGCGCGATTTCCTTTTTCTTCGCGCTGCCGTGCAAGTCCAGAATCCAGATCTTGTCGAAGGTCTTTAGCAAGTGCCAGCGCATTCCACGAAAAGTCGGGTTGTCGAGGTATCCGTTGTTCGTCACGAATCCCAATACGCCTTCACCATTCTTTTCGATCAGATGCGACGACAGACGAATGAATCTGACGTACAGGTCATTGAGCCACTTCGGATTGCGCTCCTTGAGCTTCGACTTTCCACCGGGTTCTTTTTTATAGTCGTCGATGAGTGCGCTCAGCCAGGCGTCCGACTTGCCGCTTTCTCCCAGATACGGCGGATTGCCGATCACACACAGAATTGGCGCGTCGAGTGTCTCGTGTCTGGCTTGCTTCGCTTCTTCGCATAACCACGGCGCGAAGGGCAACGCCTGATCTATCGAACTGGTCAGATGGACGGATAGCGGAGGACGCGTCATACCTGGCTTATAACCAAGACCGGCCAGCATCATGTCCAGTTTCATGTGGCACATCGCATATGAAGCTGTGAGGATCTCGCATCCATGCAGACGCGGAATCAACTCGGCTTCGATATAGCCGGACCAGTTGTCCGGCGCAACGTCTTTCACTTTCGGCGCAATCTGCCTGATCACCTCGGCCAGAAACGCACCCGTTCCGGTGGCAGGATCGAGTATCTGAACCCTGTGCGTATCGTTACTTTTTCTGACCGGCGTGCCTTGGCCATCGATTCTCACGGTGTCACGGTCGATCGTCACCTTCGATGTATCCGCGAGACCCTCTGCGAGTCCGAATTCCGACTGCAGCACTTCATCGACCGCCCGAACGATGTAGCTGACTACCGGTTCCGGCGTGTACCAGACACCACGCTCCCTGCGCTTGTCGGCGTTATAGGCGGCGAGGAAGGTTTCGTAGAATTGAATGAAGGGATCGCTTTGGCTCGCGTGCCGACTCAAGTCTGCCGTGATCTTGCCAATGTCCGTTGCCTGCAATGCGGCTGCGAGATCGTCGATGATCCAGGCGATGCGATCGTCGAGATTGCATGCGGCGAGCCATGTGAAAAGCTGCCGAAGATGCGGATTGGAACTGGACAGCAGCGCAAGCACGTCACGCCTGCTGAACGGTTCCGGCAACGTGTGATGAAGCCGCGCCGCGAACATGCCGCAGGCGATGACTTCAGCATAGATGTCGGCGAAGTCTTCGCGTGTGATGTCGTGAATCAGGCAATCTCTGAACGCATCGTAGTGTGCCGACAGTGCCGTTGACGGCGTCTCGTCGGCTTGAAGCACGCCAGGCAGGACATCTTTGATCACCTGAGCCTTCGCCGCCATCGCGTCCGCCAGCCTAGGCGGGCTTGTGATTGTCTGCGGCTGCTGGGCAACGAATTCGCGCAGTAACGATGTCAGTTCACTGAACGCTTGCGGCCTGGGTTCGATATGCGTCAGGCAATCGGCGATCCTGACTGAAGCAGCCAGTTCACCGTTGCGATAAAAGTCCCAGTCGAGGCAGTTGGTGTAGAGAAGATTCGGCAGCGCCTTCCGGTAACGCTCATGCTGCTTTTTATCCGCGTCGCTCATGCGACGAAGATCGAAGGCAAAATCGTTCGCCTTAACGTGACCCACGACATGCGCGTTGCGCCGGATGATGAAATCGGGCGCGCCGTTGGCGACTCGCTGCGGCGTATGCAGTGCCGTAATGTCGTCCGCCAGACCGTTGAACAAACCTTCGATCGCCGATCGGTACGAATGCTCGACCGCGATACCGGCGCGGCGTGCCGCGACGACTTTGCTGATGAAATCTTCGACGAGTTTCACATGCTTCGCTCCTCGTGAGACGTCCTCTACGAGCAAGGCTGCGGAATCTGGATGGAGATTGCCTTAGGAGAATAGTAGATCGTGCCGCGCAGACAGCGGCAGACAAGCGACGGGAAGGAGAGGTGATGGCCGATCACAGGACGGTGCGACTCGCGTCTGAACCGCTGCCCAATGTGCTCACGATGACAGTGCCGCGAAACTGAGTCTCGCGGACACCCACAGCAGATTACTTCGAAGGCGCTCCCGCGAGCACCCAGTCGACGACCGTTCGAATATCGGCGTCATTCATCGCCGGATGCGCGGGCATGGGGATCGCGCCCCACACGCCAGAGCCGCCGTCCTTGACCTTCTTCGACAGCAAAGCCGGCGCGCCGGCATTTCCCTTGTATTTCTCGGCGACTTGCTGAAACGAAGGCCCAACCAGCTTCCGGTCAACCGCATGACAACCCATGCACGCGTTGGCGCGAGCGATCCCTAGCCCACGCGGCGATGCATCGGCGGCATGGGCAGCATGGATGGCAAACACGCCGGCCGCTACCCAGATTCCCATGCACGCCCGAACAGCAAACCGGCTGACGCTCATTGCGGCGCCTTCGGATTGCCCGGATGTACCTGCGTCGAATTGCTCACAGGCGCGGGCGCCTGCTGGTCCAGCGGCTTCGACGTCACGGTCGAATCCGGCACCGCGCCCGAGGTCACTTCGGAATCCGGCTGCGCAGCAGCAGGCGCACCCGAAGCCGCCGATGCTGCCGCCGCCGTCGCAGCCGCCGCTTCCTGCGGCTGGATGTACTGGAACACCTTCACCACCTGCGTTACGCCCGGCACGCGGCTGGCCACATCGGCGCCGCGATTGCCTTCATCGACGGTCACGAGGCCCATCAGATAGATCGAGCCGCGCTCGCACACGACCTTATAGTTGTTCGACGAGATGTCCTTCTCGGCGATCAGCGCCGTCTTCACGCGCCCTTCCAGATACGTGTCGTTGCTGCGCGACGAGAACGAGCTGGCAGGCGCCACCGTCAATTCGTTGATGATCGCGTTCACGTTGTTGAGGCTGCGCACAACCGATTCGGCGCGCGCCTTGGACACCTCGCCCGCGACCTCACCCGTCAGCAGCACGCGGCGGTTGAACACCGTCACGTTCACGTGCGCGGTATCCGGCAGGTTCTGGCTGATCAGCGACATCGCCTTGACCTGAATTTCGCGGTCTTCCGTCTGCGCGCCGAGCGTGCGCCGGTCGGTCGCGACCAGTGCACTGCCGCCCGCCGCCGCGCCCACAGCCAGCACGCAGCCCTGCAACGTCGCAGCCAGCCCGGCGACGAGACCGACCACCAGCGTGGTCCTCACAAACGTACTCTTCACGCGATATGCGCTCATCTACTCGCTCTCCTTCGGAATCATTCTTCGCCGAGCAACATCGCATCGATGCCGTCGCACAGGCTATGGATGGTCAACAGATGCACTTCCTGCACGCGCGCCGTACGATCGGACGGCACGCAAATATGGATATCGGTGTCGTGCAGCACTTCGTTCATCTTGCCGCCGCCCTTGCCCGACAGCGCGATCACGATCATCTCGCGGTCATGCGCGTCTTCGATGGCAGCGAGAATACTGGCTGGATTGCCCGACGTGGAGATCGCGAGCAGCACGTCGCCGGGCTGGCCGAGCGCGCGCACTTGCGTCGCGAAAATCTGGTCGAGCGAGGCATCGTTGGCGATGCCCGTGATGATGGAGGAATCCGTCGTCAGCGCGATGGCGGCCAATGCGGGCCGCTCGCGCTCGAAGCCGCCGATCAGTTCGGCGGCGAAGTATTGCGCGTCGGCAGCGGACCCGCCGTTGCCGCACGCGAGGATCTTGTTGCCGTTTGCGAGCGCGGCAAACATCGTATCGACGGCCGCCGCGATCGGCATCGACAGGGATTCCAGTGCTGCGAGTGTGACTGCCGCGCTATCGCGGAAGTGTTGTTGAATGCGTTCGACTGACATCGACTCTCTATCGTGCACTGCATGCGCTGCCCGCCTGGCAGCGCTGGTTCAATTTAAGTATGTTGCCGTCCCCGCGCGGCACTCTGCGGCCAGCGGGTTCCGCAAGCTCGCTGCGCGTTCCTTGTTGCTGCGTCCAATCGAACACAGCGCGCCGGAACACGCGCCGCCTTTTACGCGTGCGCAAGTTTACCGTACTCGCGCGCTGAAACTGCCTGCTTAACAGCCGTCTGCGCGAAATGCGTCACGTAGCCACACCAGACGTCCGCGCTCGAATGCGATCACGTCGAAGCGGCATGCGGGCAACGCGCCATCATGCGACGCCAAAAAGTGCTGCGCGGCGCGCAGGATGCGCTGCTGCTTGCGCCACACCACGCTCGCCGCCGCGCCGCCGTAGTTGCCATGCGCTCGCGCGCGCACTTCGACGAACACCAGCGTGCCGTCGGGCGCCCGCATCACGAGATCGATCTCGCCGCCGCGGCACACCACGTTACGTGCGACGAAGCGCATGCGCTGCCGCTGAAGAAAGGTCAACGCGTGCGCTTCGAATGCTGCACCGACGGTTTTGGACCGTGCGCCGCCCGAAAAGTTGTGCGGTCCTCGCGCGGTATCGCGTGTGCGATCTCGTGCGCCAGCGGCTGCGTGGCACAATGTCGGCCTTGTTTCGTCTGTTTGTGTCTTCTGTGTCATGACTCCTCTTTCCGAACTCGCGCAAGGACAGCAGTACCCTGCTGCCGCGCTCTATGTCGTGGCCACGCCGATTGGCAACATCGCCGATATCACGCTGCGCGCGTTGCACGTGCTCGGCCTCGTCGATCGCATCGCCGCCGAAGACACACGCAACACGGGCCAACTGCTGTCGCGCTACGGCATCTCGAAGCCGCTCGTCGCCGTGCATCAGCACAACGAACGCGAGTCGGCGCAGCGCATCGTCGAGTATTTGCGGGCGGGCGAGCGCGTCGCGTACGTCTCAGATGCAGGTACGCCCGGCATCTCGGACCCAGGCGCAAAACTCGTCGATGCCGTGCGCGAAGCCGGTTTCACCGTCGTGCCGATGCCGGGCGCGAGCGCGCTGGCCACTGCGCTCAGCGTTGCGGGCGATTGGGTCGCGACGTTCTCGTTCCTCGGCTTTTTGCCGCCGAAAGCAAAACAGCGCGCCGCCGCGCTCGCACCGCTCGCGAAGCATGCTCACGCGATGGTGTTCTACGAAGCGCCGCATCGGATCGTCGAAACGGTGCAGGCACTCGCCGATGCTTTTGGCGGCGAACGGCGTCTGTTGATTGGCCGCGAATTGACGAAATTACATGAGGGATTGCATCGCTGCACCCTGGCCGAAGGGCCTAGGTGGCTGGAAGAAGATGCCAACCGGCAGCGTGGAGAATTCGTGCTGGTGGTGGAAGGCGCGCCCGTCGACGCCGAAGGTGAGCAGGATCACGACGCGCTGCTTCAGACACTGCTGGAAGAATTGTCGGTGAGCAGCGCGGCGAAACTCGCCGCGACACTCACGGGCGCCTCGCGCAACGCGTTGTACACGCGGGCGCTGGCGCTGAAGAAAGAGGACTAGAAACAAAAAAGGGCCGCGAGGTGATTCACCCGCGGCCCTTTCTTCTGAGGACATGATCTGTCCTCAGCTATCTCGATCAGACGATCTTACTTCTCGTTCGAGTCGCCCTGATTCGACGCCAGGATTTCCTTCATCTCGGCTCTCGCTTCACGCTGCGACAAACCTTCGATCTTCACGCGCGCCGTGCCGGCATGCGCCAGATGCAAAATTTTCGCAGCTGCGTAAGAAAGATCGAGCACCCGGCCGCGCACGTACGGACCACGGTCGTTGATCTTCACGACGACCGTGTCGTTCGTAGCCGGGTTGGTCACGCGCACGTACGAGCCGAGCGGCAGCGTGCGGTGCGCGGCCGTCAGCGCGTTCATGTTGAAGCGCTCGCCGTTGGCCGTCTTGCGACCGTGGAAGCCGCGCCCATACCACGACGCGCGGCCAACCTGCTGGAAATCACCGACGTTCGGGCCGTCGGACAAGGGTTCTGCGTCGGCGAGCTTGCCTTTCTGGTCTGCCGTGTCAGGCAGATTGTTCAGTCCTGAACCGTACGACTGGGGCGCAACGGTATTGCGCGCGTCATTGGTCGTGGCGGACACACCGCTGACCTGGGTGTTCGCGCCAGGAGGCACCGCACATGCGGACAGTGCCAAAAAGGCAAAAACGCTCCCAACACGTCGGGGTAGCCGAGTTTTCATAAGACAAATCAATGCAATGCGAGCCGCAAAACGCGAAATGGCTGCGTGTTAGCTTGCGACTCCGGCGGCAAGGGACAAGCGCGCACTGCGCAACGCTGGCGCAGGACGACGAAAGCCCGGACGCGGCACACTCAGCCGCTACCGCACGGTTAGTTTTCACGTCTGACGCAACTGTCCCCGCAGTTTCGGCCAGACCCCACAAGCCGCCATCGAACGTTTACACGTTCGTGCGCCGGAAACTCACGGCGCTCAGGAAGGCGGCGTAGGCCCCATCCAGCGTTACGGCAGCGAGGCCGTAGCAGGCGCGTGGCACCTGGCTAGACAGGACGTGCGCATCGAAAAAAGCGATCGATGCTGGATTTGCTATCGGATAACCCGACGGCACATGCTTGATGGTGAAGCAGCAGCGCTCGTTCCCGTTTCATAGGACAAAACGCCATTTCACCCAAAAGACGGTGCGGTTTCCCACACCCATTACGTGCATTATAGCAAAAACACAATTCTGTGTTCTCTACCTGCACATGCGCCCGATGAATTCTCACTATTACTGCAAAAATGCGCATTGAGTAGTCGGCTTTCCGGCCAATGGCAACGGGCGCAGCCGTCGGTACAATCGAGTTTTTCCTGCATCGCGCCCTGCCATGAAAGTCACCCTGATCCCCGTTACGCCGTTCCAGCAGAACAGTTCCCTGCTCGTTTGCGAGGCGACGGGGCGAGCGGCCATCGTCGATCCGGGCGGCGATCTCGACATCATCAAAGGTGAGGTCGAGCGGCAGAACGTGTCGGTCGAAAAGGTGCTGCTCACGCATGGACACATTGATCACTGCGCGGGCGCAAAAGCAATCGCCGATCACTACGGCGTGCCGATCGAAGGTCCGCATGTCGATGAACGCTTCTGGATCGACAAGTTGCCCGAGCAGAGCGTGCGCTTTGGCTTTCCGGCTGCCGAGGCATTCGAGCCGACGCGCTGGCTCGACGACAACGACACCGTCAGCTTCGGCGACGAAACGCTCGAGGTTTATCACTGTCCTGGCCACACGCCGGGTCACGTGATCTTCTTCAGCCGCGTGCACCGGCTCGCGCTGGTGGGCGACGTGCTGTTCGCCGGTTCGATCGGCCGTACCGACTTTCCGCGCGGCAACCACGGCGACCTGATCCGCTCGATCCGCGCCAAGCTCTGGCCGCTCGGCGACGACGTCACGTTCGTTCCCGGTCACGGGCCAACATCGACATTCGGCGACGAACGCCGCACGAATCCCTACGTCGCGGACGGAGTCAACGCATGAGCGCGGAAATCTATGTGAGCACCGACGTCGAAGCGGACGGCCCGATACCCGGCCCGCATTCGATGCTGAGTTTCGCCTCCGCCGCCTATACCGCCGACAAGCAGTTGATCGGCACGTTCTCGGCGAATCTCGAACTGCTCGAAGGCGCAGCGCCGCATCCCGTGCAGGAAGCGTGGTGGAAAACGCAGCCGGAAGCGTGGGCGGCCTGCCGCAAGGATCTGCAGCAACCGGCGTCGGCGCTGGTGGCCTATGTCGAATGGGTCGAGGCGTTGCCTGGCAAACCGGTGTTCGTCGCCATGCCGGCGGGCTTCGATTTCACCTTCATGTTCTGGTACATGATGCGGTTCACCGGACGCTGCCCGTTCTCGTGGTCGGCGCTGGACATCAAGACGCTCGCGTTTGCGATGACGGGGCTGCCGTATCGCAAGTGCATCAAGCCGCGTTTTCCGAAGCACTGGTTCGACGATCACCCACACACGCACGTCGCGCTCGACGACGCGATCGAGCAAGGCGCACTCTTCTGCAACATGCTCGCGGAACTGCGGGCCAGCCAGAACGCCGTAGCGGCTGAAAACGATACCGACGATTCAGGACAAAAACCCGCCGAGTAGGCGCCAAATTAGGGAATCTCCCTCAGCATCAGCGGTTTGCATTGCGTTTCGTTTCCGCGGCCTCTACCATTAACGGGAAAAGGCGACGCGACAACGGAGGCGCAGTTGACACTCGATACGTTCTCTCAAAAGATCCTGCGTCTTTTGCAACTAGACGCGCGCCGTTCGGTGCAGGAGATTTCCGACCAGGTCGGCCTGTCCAGCACGCCGTGCTGGCGGCGCATCAAGGACATGGAGCAATCGGGCATCATCCAGCGCTACACGGCGCTGCTCGATCGCGAAAAGCTCGGTTTGCACGTATGCGCGCTCGCGCATATCCATCTCACCCGGCACACCGAGGGCGGCGTCGAGCAGTTCGAGCGCGAAATCGCTACCTGCCCCGAAGTGACCGAGTGCTACAGCACCACGGGCGAATCGGACTACATCCTCAAGATCGTCGCGCCCGACATCAAGGCGTACGACACTTTCCTTCACGACCGCATCTTCAAGATTCCGGCTGTCGCGCAGGTTCGCACGAGCGTCGTGCTGCGCGAGATCAAGTTCGATACGCAACTGCCTCTGTAAGCGGCGCACTCTCTGGCAGAGGCGGGACTCCCTGCACGCCTCCGTCAAGGTACGCTCAACCGTCACCGCGCGGCTCGCGCTGCAATTCCGCGCCAGCCGTCGACACATCCACCGCGTGCGTCACATTCAGCCGGCGCGCGCCGAGCTTGCGCTTGAGCGTCTCCAGATCGATCCGTGCCAGATGTTGCGCCTCGCTTTCCAGCGCTTCCAGCCTGGACGGTTGCAATGTCACTTCGATGTCGAGTCCCGTGCTCAGATAATGCAGGTTCACGTTAGCCGCCCGGAGTCCCTGCGCGGCGAGCGCCGCTTCGACTTCGGCCACGATCGTTGCACGCGGCGGCAGGTTGACCGGCGGACGCGCAATCGCGTCGTTTTCGGGATCGACGTGAATCAGCGCGTCGAGCACACGATTATCGGATAGCACCCGCGCGCGCGCCGTCTCTGCGATGTAATGGCCTTCGGAAACCGAGATCATCGGGTCGACGAGAACATGCGCGTCGACCAGTGCAAAGTCGCCCATCTTGCGCGTGCGTAATTCGTGGACGTCGCGCACGCCGGGTGTGGTCAGAATCCGCGCGCGCAGATCGGCGGTGTCGGACTCGTCGAGCGCGCGATCGGACAGGTCTTGCAGCGCGTCCCAGCCGAAGGTCCAGCCCATTCGCGCGACCATGAAGCCGACCACGGCTGCTGCAACGGGATCGAGCACGCGCACGCCCGCGAGACTCCCGACAATGCCCAGCGCCACCACCAGCGACGACGCCGCGTCCGATCGCGCATGCCACGCATTGGCGATCAGCATGGCCGAACGCACGCGCTCCGCTTCGCGCAACATGTAGCGAAAGAGCGCTTCCTTCGACACCAGCACGACTACCGCAACCGCGAGCGCGCTCAAATGAACGGCGGGGATGCTGTCCAGATCGGTGAGCCGTGTGGCGGCGCGCCACAACATACCGCCGCCCACGGCAATCAGCAGGCCGCCGAGAAATAGCGACGCGACCGTTTCATACCGGCTATGTCCGTAATTGTGATCCGCATCCGGCCCGACGCCGCTATGGCGATTGGCAATCAGCACGACAAAATCGGAAATCAGATCGGCAAGCGAATGCACGCCGTCTGCGACGAGCGCCTGGGAATGCGCGATCACGCCTACGACAATCTGCACCGACATCAGAACCGTATTGAGTCCGATGCTGACGTAAGTGCTTTTGCGCGCGACGCGCTGTTTTTCCGCGGATTGAGCGGTCTGGTTGGAAGGCATTTGAAGGCAAACGGGTTCGTTACCATTTATTCTACCCGTCGCTTTGTGAAGCCGCTCTTAAGCACACAAAAATACCTTTTAAATCATGTGCTTATCATAATGCGAAGCATTCTCACCAAACTGGAGAGGATCGGGGCCTCGTTTGTCCTAAGAAACGAAAAGACTTCGCCCAATAAAAAACCGCGCTTCCGAATGGAGCGCGGTTTTTCTTAATGCGTTGCTTGCGATGCAAGCCTTAAGTCATATTATTTCTCGATGAGAAATTTTTCGCGTTCCTGACCAGCAATCCAGCGCGGCGGCTTGCCACGGCCTGACCACGTGCTACCGCTCGCGGGATCACGATATTTGGGTGCAACACCTGCGCGGGGACGCCCCGCTGCCTTTGCGGCTTTTGCGCGCGGGCCACCGCCGAGCTCAGCCAGCGAAATGCCGTAATCGGACATTTTCTGCTTGATCTCGTTTAACACTTCCGCATACTCGCGCGCTTTTGCCTCTTCGATCTGCTTTTCGAGCTTTTCGCGCTGCGCGAGTAGTTCCCTGTAGGAGGACATAGTTTCCTTGTGGTTCAATAAATGGACGAGCGGTCTATGCCGATTAGTCCGGAAAGTGATCATGCCTCGGAATTTGCAGGCGAGATTAACACAAAATTGAAACCCCAGAAAAGAGACAGTCGAAAATTAATTAATCTCAATTTCATAAACTTTCACGAAACTGGCAATCGCGGGTTTCAGCCGGTCGAATTATTCTTTCACTGAATAACGCTCATCTGAGGAATAAATTCATATTTAACTGGCAAACCATGAAAAGCAATGGTTAATTCATTCCACAACATTTCATGCCATGCGAGTTTTATCCGGCAAAATGTAAAATCCCGCCCCGTATTGCGGTAAAAACGGCAGTGCTTTAACCGCTACGCATCGAGCGCGCGCGCGATGCAATCATCGAGTGCCACACGCAGGCATTCGGCATCAGGCGCGGGCGAATCGAACATCACACGGGTGCGCACTCCCGACATCTTCAGATCGGCGCCATACCGGTCGACACCCAGCAACTGCATATGCGCCGGACGCTTCGGGTGATCTTCGAAAAACGCCAGCAGCGCGGTTTCTTCATCGAATGAAACGGGGTCGAGCGGATCGAGGTCCGCCGCACTCAGCCAGCCCATCGCGCCAAATCCGCCGATATACCGCATCCGCTCGATCGACATCACCCAGAACGAGAAATCGCCCAGCACCAGATAACGCTCGGCATCAGGCTGATAGCGCAGATAGCGCTGGATGACGGACGGCGCGGGATCGACATGTTCGAAGGTGCCGACGAGCGTGATGCGCTGGCCGTTGAGCACATCACCGTCGGGCGCGTGCACGATCAGGAAGCCCGCACGCGGATCGGAATGCAGGTTGCGCGTGTGTTCGGCGAGACGGCTCACGAGAATGGTCGGGCGATGCTGTGCATCCGGCGCGAACGGCAGCACGGTCGGGTACGGAAACCCTTGCGGCTGGCGCGCATGCGTGGCGAGCGTGCCGATCGCGGCCTGATGCAGCAGGTGCAGCGGAGCGTGAGCGGGAATGTTCAAGTGCGCGTCCTCGTCGAATGTTTTCATGGCGCGCGATGCCCGTCGACATCACCCGGCCGCAAACAGGCCGGACACTGCGCGTGGAAAGTAGATATTAGTTCAGGGACTTCCCCGCACGACATCGCGCGCTTCGCTAGAATGTGGAAGCGCTTTCACTTCGCTTTCTGCTGCCAGGCTTCAGCGTTCGCACTTGCGCTGCTGCGGCGCTGTTTATTTACGCGACTTCCGCATTGCCCGCGCGTTGCTTATCTACTCACCGAGTCACCCGTGTCCGACCACCCGTCCGAATCCGCATCCTTACCCGCCGCGCATCGCAATCTGTCTGTCAGCGCGCGCAACCGGGCCCGCTACGCGACGATGGCGCTCTTTTTCATCGCGGGGATGATGTATGCGTCGTGGGGCGTGCACGTGCCGACGGTGCGCGACCGCTTCCAGCTGAATCCGGCGATGCTGTCGCTCGCGCTGTTCGCGGTGGCGGGCGGCTCGATCGGCGCGATGGTGACCAACGCGCCGGGGATCGCGCGGGTCGGCACGCGGCGCGCCTGTCTCGCCGGCGGGCTCGTGATGTCGGCGGCAGGCGCGTTGATCCTCGTGGTGCCTTATTACTGGATGCTGCTGGTGCTGCTCGCGTTCTTCGGCGCGGGCATGGCAACGCTCGACGTCGCGATGAACGCCGAAGCGAGTGCCGTCGAAGAAGCGCTCGGCCGGCCGATCATGTCGTCGCTGCACGGCATGTTCAGCGTCGGCGGGATGGCGGGCGCGGCCGTCGGCGGCGCGGCGCTCGCGCACGGCATGGCGCCCGCCGTGCATCTGCTGCTCGCCGCGCTGATCAGCGCTGGCGTGCTCGTGGCTGCGTGTCCTTCGGTTTTGCCGCACGTTCCGCATGCCGATCATCCGGATGCACACACGCCGCGCGGCAACCGCTGGCGCTCGCCCGCGTTGTGGGCGCTCGGCGGAATCGCGCTGATTGCGCTGATTGCCGAAGGCGCGATGTACGACTGGGCGACCGTCTACATGCGCGATGTGGTGGTGTCGACGCCTGCTGTCGCGAGCGCCGCTTATGCCGCGTTCTCTGGCGGCATGGCCGCCGCGCGCTTTGCAGGCGATGCGGTGCGCGCACGCTTCGGCGCGCCGCAACTGATCGCGGCGAGCGCGTCGCTAGCCTGTGCGGGCATGATCGGCGCGCTGCTTCTGCCCACGCCAATCGCCGCGTTGACGGGCTTCACGCTGATGGGCCTCGGTCTCGCCAACATGATGCCCGTGCTGTTCGCGGCCGCCGCGCGCGTCAAGGGCATCCACGCAGCCGAAGGACTCGCGCATGTCGCGGGCCTCGCCTATTTCGGCTTGCTGCTCGGGCCGGTGATCATCGGCGGCGTGGCGCAGGTGACGAATCTGCCCATCGGCCTGTCTGTCGTCGCGTTGTGTGCGGCGCTGGTCGCATTCATCGGACCGAAGGTGCTGCGCCGGCTCGGTATCTGATCGACGCGAGCCTTCAGCGTCGCACGCTTCACTCACGTCGTTCCCGTCACTCGCGTTACGTTACGCGCGCCGCATATGTCCGCATGTTCCGCGACACATCGCGTTTGAACCGCGCGCGACATGCTGCACAGCACGTCCGGGCGCCTGATTCTGCAAGGCTCGCGCGCAATCGACGCCGATCCGGTCGCAATGGCATAGCCCTTGCAATTCATTCCATGCGTATGAAACGCTGCTTCGACGGGAACGCATCAAGCGCGTCCCGTGCAACCAGACAACTAACGACGGCAACTGAAGCGTCAGGGGGGAACGGCGGACCAGAACATCGGTCCGCCGTTTTTTTATCTCAGCGTGCAAGCCCGCTCACAACTCGCGATACGTGCTGTACGTCTGGCCGAAATCGTTGCGTTCGAGAAAATTCGTGTACGTCATCGTGACGGACGCATCGAGCGCCTCGACGTAATGCCACCAGCCAATCGGCACGAACAGCAGTTCGCCCGGCTCGAGCGTGCATTCGATCACGCGCGCCCGCTCGAACGAAGGAAAGCGCTCGACGTCGATCGCCCCGCCGTCGACCTGCGAATAGCAATGCAGATGGTTGTACATATGCGCGGTATCGGTGAGCGGCACGAGCAGAATGCGCTTGCGGCCCATCACCTGCGCCATCAGGTTGTTGGTCAGGTCGTGATGAAACGGCGTCTTCGTACCGGCGGGACCGAACCAGAAAAAGCCGGCGTCGGCAGGCGCCGCATCCAGATACTCGCCAATGGACGGCGCGTCCGCCCACAGCGCAGCGAGCGCCGTACGATTGCGCGACGCGTTGTTCGCCGTCATGTAGAAATCGTTCGTCACGCCCGCGCGCTCGACGAGCTCCACGTACTCGCCAAAGCGCATCACGCGCTTCAACTGCGGCTGATTGATCTCGTAGTTCGTGTCGGCTTCACGCCCGAACTGCACTTCCACTTCGGCGCGACCACAGCGCGCGCGGAAGTAATCGAAATTCCACAGCTTGCGCGCGGGCCATGAATCGAACATGCCGGTGACGATCACAGGCCGGTTCTGGAAATAGAACTGCTCGTAGAACGCCTCACGCGACAGACGCGCGTGACGCTCGATACGCGCCGCGCCGGCGCGCATCCCGTTGAGCTCGCCACACACGGAAAGCATCCATTCGCGCTTGCGCAAACGATTGCGCAAGCGCGAACCCGCTAGAAAATAAGGGCTTTGCTGCGCGCTACCGATTTCGCATAACGCCTGCTCGCGCTCGAATCCATGCTCGATGAGCACGGCGTGCACGGCTTCCGGCGATGCGTCGAGCAACAGGTTCTCGGCGATCCAGCGCCGCCATTCGTCATCGATCATTCGTGTCACGACCGCATCCCCTCGCGTGGTTTTCCTGATTCGACCATAACGCCGTTACTGCATCCAATGCACAAAAAAGAAATGCGCGGACAGGCGCGCAAATGAGACAGGCAAAACAAAAGGCACGCGGGAAAACCCACGTGCCTCTAAGCCTTTTCAGGCTGGTTCGCGTCTGCGAACAGCGGCGAACCGCGTCCGCAGATTACACGAACGGCTATTACATCTTCACGACGTCGAGCAGCGTCTTCTTGCCCGACTTGTAGTTGTACAGCGAGATCACGCCGTGCTTCAGGTCGCCCTTCGAGTCGAACGTGGTTTCGCCGATCACACCCTTGTAGTCCGTGTTCGGCATTGCTGCGAGGATCTTTGCCGGATCCGTCGAGCCAGCACGCTTCATTGCGTCGACGATGATGTACACAGCGTCATACGTGAACGGAGCGTAGATCTGGATCGGCTGACCGAAACGCTTCTGATACTTGGCCTGGAATTCTGCGCCGCCAGCCATCTTCTCGAGTGCCATACCGGCTTCCGAGCAGACGATGTTGTCGGTTGCGTCGCCAGCCAGGTCAGACAGCTTGTCCGTACACACGCCGTCGCCAGCCAGCACCTTCGCGCGCAGGCCGAGCTGCTTGGCTTGCTTGGCGAACGGGCCGCCCGTTGCATCCATGCCGCCGTACATGATCGCGTCCGGGTTTTCGCCCTTGATCTTCGTCAGAATGGCGCGGAAGTCGACAGCCTTGTCGTTCGTCGCGTCATGCGACATCACGTTCAGGCCCAGCGACTTTGCCGTCTTTTCGAATTCGTTGGCGAGACCCTGGCCGTATGCCGTCGAGTCGTCGACGATCGCGACGCTCTTGACCTTCAGACCCTTGGCTGCGTAGTTAGCCAGTGCCGGACCTTGTTGCGCATCGGTCGCGACGACGCGGTACGTCGTCTTGAAGCCTTGTTGCGTGTAGGCCGGGTTCGTTGCCGACGGCGAGATCTGAACGATGCCTGCATCGCTATAGATCTTCGAAGCCGGGATCGACGTGCCCGAGTTCAGGTGGCCGACCACTGCGACGACCTTGTCGTCAACCAGCTTCTGTGCAACCTGCGTAGCCGTACGCGGGTCAGCTGCGTCGTCCTGTGCATCCAGTTGCAGCGTGATCTTCTGGCCGCCGATCGTCAGACCCTTGGCGTTGATCTCTTCAACCGCGAGACGTGCGCCGTTTTCGTTGTCCTTGCCCAGGTGAGCAATGCCACCCGTCAAAGGTGCAACGTGGCCAATCTTGACGGTTTCGTCGGCCATAGCCGTCGTCGCCAACGTTGCAAACAGCATCGCCGCAGCGCTGATCGGCAACAGCTTTTGGATTTTGGTGTTCATGTAAGTCTCCGATTTCGGTCCCGAAAAACAACGTAATCGCCCTTGTGCCCCGCTTCCTACCGTGTCGCTCAAATCCCGTGGACGACTCCGCCGGTTGCATCGTTATGCACTTGGCAAGCACGCGTTCCAGCCTGTTTGTGGCAGGTGGCGCCCCGCGCTTGCGCGCAAGTGTAGGCCATCAAATTAATTTGTGGGGTTTTTTTGAGGAAGTGGGAACAACACCAATAGCGTTTATCCCACTTAGTCGTGAAAGGCGCGCCTCATATGGCCGGAAAGCAACGGCTGGTGCGGCTTTCCGGCATACGAGGCTTTCTTCTATAGCGTCGCTATCAACCTTTTCGGGCTTCATCCGTTAATGGGCCTGATGTGCGCCCATCGCGTCATAACGGGTAAACACAATAGTGATAAAGCATCCTTGAGAACGTTCTCAAGCGTTCCGAAGCGACGCACTCTATATAGAGTACGAGTGCCGTTTTCGACGCTCTAACGTCATCGGCCATCATCGATCCACATCGCGCATGCGGGCCGCTTGCTGCATTTTTCAGCAGCGTGCGTTTCAATCCCCTTACGGTAAGCCTGCCGCGCGGGCCGCTCGCTGCAGACGCATTCTTTTTTTGGCACACTGGGCGCCCGCTGCGGGCGAGATGCCCGCAAACGATTGCCCGCCCGATAGCGGCTTCACCGTTTATGCAAGGAGAAAAAACGTGAGCGTGACTTCCCGATGGATCGACATTCAAACCGGCAATGATTCGTTTGGCGCCTATATGTCGACGCCGAAAAGCGGCAAGGGCCCGGCCGTCATCATCATTCAGGAGATCTTCGGCGTGAACGGCCACATTCGTGACGTCGTCGATCAATACGCGCAAGACGGCTACATCGCGATTGCACCGGATATTTTCTGGCGCACGCAACCGCGCGTGGAACTGACCTACGCCGGCGCGGATCGCGACAAGGGCATCGAGATCCTGCAGAAGACCGATGTCGATCTCGCTGTCGCCGACATCGGCGCAACGGCTGCCGCGCTGCGCGCGATGCCGGAAGTAACGGGCAAGGTCGCGGGCATCGGCTACTGCTTCGGTGGCCGTCTTGCGTATCTGGCTGCGGCTGAAGGCCTGCTCGATATCGCCGTGTCGTACTACGGCGGCGGCATCCAGAACGCGCTCGACAAGGCGCCGCAGATCAAGATTCCGCTGCAGTTCCACTATGGCGAACTCGACCACGGCATTCCGCTGTCGGCCGTCGGCGAGGTGAAGGAGCGCTTCGCGGGCCGCGACGACGTCGAACTGTATATCTACCCGAACGCCGATCACGGCTTCAACTGCGATCATCGCGCGAGCTACAACCAGCACGCATCGGCACTCGCGCATGGCCGCACGCTGACTTTCCTCGGCACCCACGCGTAAGTTACGCTAGAGGCGCGACGCGGTTGCGTCGCGCCCTGCGCTGTCATTCAGGGCGCACAGCCCGCGCGCGACGTCATCAGCATTCCAGTTGAACGGGGGCCGTCGTCGTGCAATCCGATTATCTCGATCATGACGCGATCGGTCTCGCCGATCTCGTGCGCAAGCGCAAGGTGAGCGCCCGCGAATTGCTGGAAACGGCTATCGCGCGCGCCGAAGCCGCCAATCCTGCGATCAACGCAATCGTGCTGAAGGACTATGACGCCGCGCGCCAGCGTGCGTCGCGCGAAGCGGCGAACGGCAACGGCAATGGCGAGGCAATCGGCGACGGGCCGCTCGCGGGCGTGCCGTATCTGGTCAAGGATCTCGGCTTGCCCGTCAAAGGGCTGCGCATGTCGATGGGCAGCCGCCACTACCGCCACTTCATTCCCGACGAAGACGCACCGCTCGTCACGCGCACGCGCGCAGCCGGCCTCAATATTTTCGGCAAGACCAGCACGTCGGAAATGGGGCAGATGCCTTATACGGAACCCGAACTATTTGGACCGTGCCGCAATCCGTGGAGTCTCGATCACACGCCGGGCGGTTCGAGCGGCGGCTCGGCTGCCGCTGTCGCGGCGGGCATCGTGCCGCTCGCGCATGCATCGGATGGCGGCGGCTCGATCCGCATTCCTGCTTCATGCTGCGGCCTGTTCGGCCTGAAGCCTTCGCGCGGACGGCAGCCATCGAACGCCGTCCCCGCGCCCGGCGATCTCGGCATCGATCACGCCGTCTCGCGCAGCGTGCGCGACAGTGCGCTGCTGCTCGATCTCACCTCGGGCAACGCCGATCGTCCGATGGGCGCGCCGGGCACTTTTCTCGCCGCCACGAGCGAGCCGTGCAAGCCGCTGCATATCGCCTTCGTCACCGATCCGATGCTGGCCGTCACGCTATCCGCCGACGCCCGCGCCGCACTCGACGACGCCGCGCAACTCGCAGCATCGCTCGGTCACCATATCGAACCCGTGACGCTCGGCGTCGATTTCGCGAGCCTGCGCGAAGCGTTTCTGATGATCTGGTCGGTCAGCGCAGAAAATCTTGTCTTGAGAGCCGATCAGATCACGGGGCGCAAACCGAATCGTGAGGAATTCGAAATCGCCACCTGGACGATGGGCCATATCGGCCGCAAGTTCGGCGAACGCGAATTGCCCGCCGCGCTCGAAGCGCAGCGCCAGGTGAGCGCGAAGCTCACGGATCTGATGACGCGCTACGACGCCATCCTGTGCGCGACGCTCGCGTCCGCGCCGATCAAGATCGGTGAAATGCAGCCGACTGCTATCGAGAAAATGCAGATGCGCGCCGTCACCACCGTGCCCGTCGAGCCGCTGATGCGCAAGCTGCTGACGGAAGTGTCGAACAAGGCGTTCGCGTGGGCGGGCTGCACCGAACTGTTCAATCTGACGGGACAACCGGCGATGTCCGTGCCGCTCTACTGGAACGCGCGCGGTCTGCCGATCGGCGTGCAGTTCGCCACGCGCGAAGGCGGCGAAGCGACGCTGCTCCGGCTCGCCGCGCAACTCGAAGCGGCGCGGCCATGGTTCGACCGCCGGCCGCCGCTGATGCCGGCGCGCAGCTAGCGGCGCTCCAGTGCATCGACGGGTTTGCGCATCGCGTCGAGATCGGCGTGACGTTTCGCGGGCACGCACGCGATGGCGAGAATCGATAACGCGAGCCCGCACATCACGTAGTACGTCGGCGCGAGCGGTGAGCCTGTCGTCCTGATCAGCCATGTGACGATGAACTGCCCGAAGCCGCCGAACAGCATCACCGCGAAGTTGTACGCGAGCGAAAGGCCAATCGAGCGCACGTTGGCTGGAAAGAGTTCCGCCATCAGCGCGCCGAACGGTCCGTAGTAGCCGGACAACGCGATCGACAGCACGGCCTGCACGAGCACCAGTTTCGATACGCTCGGCGCGGCTTCGAGCCACGCGAACAGCGGATAGATCAGCACCAGCGTCAGAGCCAGCGACCATAACGACAAACCCTTGCGTCCGATGCGATCGGACCACGCGCCCGCCACGGGCGACAACACCATCAGCAGCAGATTCCCGACGATCACCGCCGTGAACGAATCCGAATAAGGCAGCTTCAGTTGCTTCACCGCGAAGGTGGGCAGATAGCTGATCAGCACGTAGATCGTCACGGTAAGCGCGATCACCGAACCGAGGCCGCACATCACGTCGCGGCTGTGGTGAGTGAGCACCTCGCGCAGCGTCGCCGGGCGAGCAGTCTGCTTCGCATGCAAAAATGCTTCGGAATCCGCGAGATTGCGGCGAATGTAGAAACCGATCGGCCCGATCACCAGACCGAGAATGAACGGCACGCGCCAGCCCCACGACTTGAGCGCTTCCGGCGACAGACCGCGCGTCACGGCCGCGCCGACCACGGCACCGAGCAGCAGCGCAGCGGCCTGGCTCGCCATCTGCCAGCTGCCATAGAAACCGCGCTTCGAAAACGGCGCCGCTTCGATCAGCAGCGCCGTCGAACTGCCGAACTCGCCGCCCGCAGAGAACCCTTGCAGCAAGCGTCCAACGACGATGATGATCGGCCCGCCGATGCCGATGGCCGAATACGGCGGCGCAATTGCCAGCAGCAGAATGCCTAGCGTCATCAGCGCGATTACCAGCGACAGCGCAGCTTTACGTCCAGCGCGATCGGCGTAAAGGCCCAGCACGATGCCGCCGACAGGCCGCATCACGAAGGCGACGCCAAAGCTCGCGGTAGTCAGAAGAATGGACGCGTAGTCGCTGCTGGCGGGAAAGAAGAGTTCGGCGATGACGACGGTGAGGAAGCCGAACACGATGAAGTCGTACCACTCGAGCGCGTTGCCGATGACGGCCGCCGTGACCGCACGCGTGTTCAAGCTCCTCGCTGCTAGTGACATCGGTGTCTCCGGCCTTCGTCGAGGCGTCGGGTGCGTTGGATTGAACTGGTTCGAATGGGCCCGTCGTGGTGGCCCCGCTCGCACGCCATGCGAGTGTAAAAGAGCACGACATCCGATTTCAAGCGACTTTCATACGACAAAGAGCGCATCGCCGCATTGCACGGCGTGCGCTCTATCCGCTGCTGCGAGAGGCAGGCACGGCGATGCTGCGTTGCATCGCCCGAACCATGCCCATGGAGACTGACGGTCTTTGTCTTAGGCCTTCTTGTTATATGCGCTGCACCAACCCTTGCTCGCGACCTGCTTGCCCGCGAACATCGGGCAGCCTGCGTAGGCGTCGGTGGCCTTGCCTTGATAGAAACTGCAGTTGCCGCAATCCTGGCCGGCGGCGTACTTGGCGTACTTGGCCTTGTCGACTTTCGATGCGTCTTCTACATAGCCGAGCGCCTTGGCGGTCGGATCGGCTTCCGTCACCTTGGGTGCGTCGGCGAATGCCTGGCGCGACAACGCGAGCGTCGATGCCACACCGATGCTCGTAATCAGAAACGTACGACGGGAATTGTTCATGGGGACTCACTCCATTGGTATTGTGGGGATCTACGCCGTTCTGACGACAGCGGTCCCCAAGCATAGCAATGAAGCTGACGCGCGTGACGCGTCAAATGTCGGTCATAAGGGAATCGATAGCGTGTGGGTTTCAGGCGCGTCCGCTGACTTCGCACACGCGCTGCGCAATCGCCAGCGATGCCGTCAAACCCGGCGACTCGATACCGAACAGATTCACCAGCCCGCGCACGCCGTGTGCAGCCGGACCTTGAATCTGGAAATCGGCGGCAGGTTCGCCCGGACCCGACAGCTTCGGACGGATACCCGCATACGCAGGCTGCAGCGCGTGATCGGGCAGCGCAGGCCAATACGCGCGAATCGCTGCATAGAAGGAATCGGCGCGATGCGGATCGACGTCGTAGTTGATCGAATCGACCCACTCCACGTCCGGGCCGAAGCGCGCCTGGCCGCCGAGATCGATGGTCAGATGCACGCCGAGACCTGCCTCGTTCGGCATCGGATAGATCAGCCGGTTGAACGGTGCGCGCCCCGAGATGCTGAAGTAGTTGCCGCGCGCCAGATAAAGCGGCGGCACGTGACGCGCGTCGAGACCGCGAATCTTGCGGGCGATCCTGTTCGCGTGAAGTCCTGCGCTGTTGATGACGCATGCCGCGCCGATGGTTGTCGGTGAACTGCCGCCAACCTTGACGACGAAACGCCCGTTGACGGCTTCGATCTCTTCGACAGGCGCATGGAACGCACATACCGCACCGTCGCGTTCGGCATCGCCCTGAAGCGCGAGCATCAGTTGATGGCTATCGACAATGCCGGTCTGCGGCGAGAACACCGCTTCCACACATTGCAGCGACGGCTCCAGCGCCTGTGCCTCTTCGCCGCTGATGCGCATCAGGTCGAGCACGCCGTTTTCCTTGCCGCGCGCCATGATGCTTTCGAGCTGGGGAACCTGGTTGCGCGCCGTGGCGACCAGCAGTTTGCCGCAACGCTGATGCGGCACGCCGCGCTCCGCGCAGTAGTCGTACAGCATTTCGCGCCCGCGCACGCATAGCGTCGCCTTGAGCGAGCCGCGCGGATAGTAGATGCCCGCGTGAATGACTTCGCTGTTACGGGAACTCGTGCCGACGCCGATGGCTTCCGCCGCTTCGAGCACGATCACTTCACGCCCGCGCGCAGCCAGTGCACGCGCGACGGCAAGACCGACGACACCGGCGCCGATCACCACACATTCGATCTGATCCATGTCCGTTGGACGCGGCTCAACGCGCCGCGTTCTACCTCGTCATTCACCAGGATTCGATAGCGTGCGGCGTCTTCATGACCGTGACCGCGTGCTGTCGAACGCTTCACCTGCACATTGCGAAATCACGCGACGCGCTACAGACACAAATGCCCGCAGCCTTGGGCGGCTGCGGGCATCGATAGGTGGGAACGCGTCGGGCGTTTGACTCAGTGTACGCCCACGACGCCCATTCCTGGTGAATTTGGCGGACTCGTTCCGCCTGCGCCACAACAGGCTTGATCAATCCTCGGCAGTTGTGCGCTTGAACAGATGACGGATGTCGACGTGTGCAACGGGGACCGTATAACCGCCCGTCGCGAACTGCTGCGGATACGCAGGCGCATTCGGGTTCAGGCTCAGTTCACCGTTGGCGCGGGCTTGCGCCAGTTCCGTGCGGACTTCGGCACGCGTTTTCGGCGCGTTGATCGACGACGGCGTTTGCGTCGGAGCCGGGCTATAGCCGCTCGCGAAAGCAGGAGCAGCAACGACAGCGGAAATCAGCAGAGCGGCAAGCGAGAGCTTCTTCATGATCGGTTCCTGAGGTGGTCTGGTTCGAAACGCATTTGCATTTCAGTGAACGCAGTCTAGCCCTCGGCTATCGAGTTGCCGACCCTCATTAACGAAATTGACTGTTGTTGCAAACTGTTCAAATGCAATCGGAAACGCCTTAAATTCGCTATGAAATAGGCACATAACTGAAACAATGAACAGGCCGCTTGCGTGCGGCCCGTTCGCATAAACGGCGCAATACGCGTCAGAAACCGATCGGTTTGCGGCGCGAGTTGTAGTCGAGGCGAATATCGTCGGCGTTCATGTGATCGCGGTTTGCGATGCGCGCGGAGCCGAATCCGTTCAGGATCGCGCGCCGCATTTCGCGCGGCGACGCCTGCATCAGCGCGTCGAGCGCCGCGCCGCCGAGCTGCACCGGAAAACGCTGGCCCCAACCGTGCGCCGAGCGGATCTCGTCGTAGATCGACTGCGCGATGCGCCGCGAGCCTTCGCGGTCCGGCGGCGGAATCTCGTAGACGTTCATCCGGTTCATGATCGGCTCGGGAATCGCGCGCTCATCGTTGGCCGTCGCGATCCAGATCACATGACCCGCGTTGATGGGAATCTCCGCGAATTCGTCGATGAAGGTTTGCGCTGTGTCATGTTCGAGCAGCGCGTAGAGCGCGCCGAGCGGATCGTATTGCGAATCGCCCGTCGCCTTGTCGATTTCATCGACGGCGATCACCGGGTTCGCATAACTGCCGTGCACGAGCGCGTCGAACACCTTGCCCGGCTTCGCGTTCTTCCATTGCGACGACGCGCCCGACAGAATCCAGCCCGCCGTCAGCGAACTCATCGCCACGTAGTGATACGCGGTGCCGAGCATGCGCGACAGCTGCTTCGCGAAATGCGTCTTGCCGATGCCGGGATCGCCGAGCAGCAGAATCGGCATCAGTTCGAGGCGGTCGTCGGTTTCGAGGCACAGCGCGACCTGCTTGCGGATGTCGTCGAGCGGTTCGGTGAAGTTGGGCAAAGAACCGATCAGATCGTCGATGGACGGCATCCGGTTCGGCTTCACGCAAAAGCGCAGATTCCCCACCTTCAGCATTTTTTCGTAGGTGCAACGCAGTGCGTCGTTGGCGCCTTCGCTGAGTTCGTTGAGCGCCGTCTCGACCTGATCCAGGTCATAGACCTTGCTGAACGATGCCACTGCAATTTCCTGTTTCACCATGGCCGTTGTCATTGCTTCCCCCGTCGTGCCGTCTTGCGCTCGCAGCGTCCCCGACGCCGCTTCAATTTCAGTGTAACGACGCCGAAATGGCATGCAAGCCAGCAGCCACGCGGGTCTGCTGCTAATCACACATAGCGGGCGAGGCAATTGCTTGAATCGTCACATGCGCACCCCATCTGCAATGCAATGTAACTGCCGCGCGCTGAACCTTGGTTCCAGATCTGGTGTCAGAAAAACCGTTATCCCGATAAAGCGTAAGATGGTCGGCGGTCGCAAGAAAGAACGCGCGAATGCCGCACGCTTGAGCGAAACGCAGCGATTCCGGAGACTTTTGTACATGTGGAAAACCAGCCTCGTCGCCGTCGTGATCGGCGCCTCGTTGGTGGCTCAGGCCACGATGGCCCAGACGCAGCCGCGCAGCGCGCCGCCTGTCGTCAAATGGGAACTGCAGGTGATGCGCGACGGTCAGCAGATCGATTCGTTCGACGGCAGCACGACCGTCGGCCAGGCGCGCACGGACACGCACCATCACGTGGTGCAGAACAATGTCGGCTGCAAGGATATGCCGGCCGGCAGCATCGACCTGTCGCGCACGCTGACCATTTCGCCGACCCAGGCCGATGCGAGCGGCGTGACGTTTTCGATCGATGCGCAGGAGACGCTCGAAGAAACCTCCACGCGCACGACCGACACCGGCTGCAAGCTGCCGCCGCAGCCGCGTCAGGTGAGCGCGAACCATCCTGGGCTGAAAGTGCCGCCGGGCAGCGACTGGGCCTCATGGACGATCGTCGACAAAGATCCGAATCTCGTATATCGATTGCGTGCAAGCGTCGCAAACAACCCGTGAACTCAATGAACGACGTGGATAACGCGGCATGCGAAACCCCGAAGAACTGATACGCGACAACCTCGACCGCAGAGACTTCATCGCCGTGAGCTGGAACCTGCACAAGGGCCGCTCGCCGCTTGGCTTCCAGGCATGGCAGGCGATGCAGCGGTGGGTGCAGTCGGTGCATGCCGATGCATATTTCCTGCAGGAAGCGATGGCGCGCCGGATGCCCGGCCCCGTGCTGGCGAGTTCGTTCGGCGCGCGCATGGGCGACATCGATAGCGATGTCTGGCATTGCCAGGCGACCGAAATCGCCGAAGCGCTGCAACTGCAGATCGCCCTCGGACCGAACGTGTTCAAGCCGTCATGGCGGCACGGCAATGCGATCCTGTCGCCGCATCCTCTCGATCTCGGCGGACGCTGGGACATCTCCGCGCACCGCTTCGAACGGCGCGGCCTGCTGGTCGCGCGTGCGACCTTTGGTGGCCGTGAAGTGACGCTGCTATGCGCGCATCTCGCGCTGACGCGCCAGGCGCGCTTGCGTCAGATGCACTGGATCGCGCACTGGATCTCGAAGGAAGCGCCGGATGGCCCGCTCGTGCTGGCAGGCGACTTCAACGACTGGCGCAACGATTCCGTGCCGCTGTTCGGCGAGCATGGACTGAAGGAAGTCGCGACCTTGCTTGGCGAGCCGGGCCGCACGTTTCCGGCGTTCTCGCCCGCGCTGGCGCTCGACAAGATGTTCGTGCGCGGCATGAAGCCGGTCGAATGGATCCAGCCGGCGCAGGAAACCGCCTGGCTGTCGGATCACCTGCCCTATATGGCGCGGCTACGCGTCGAGTGATTGCGCCGTGGCGCGTCAGTCGCGCTGCGGCGTCCAGTTGATCTCAGCGCTGATCGTTTCGCCCGGCTGAAGCACACGATAGCCCGCGCGCTCGCGAGCCTCGTCCGTGGTGGCGTTGAAGCAGTCGGTCGTATTCGTGACGGGTTCGACGCAGAGCTGCACATCGTTTGCGGGCGCGAAAATCACCATGTGGTTGAACGGGGCGTCGGCCGTCATCGTCACGCGACGACGCTCGTCCGGCCACGCAATCGTCGCGCTGCGCGCCCAGTTGCTGAAGTTGTTGTCGAGATCGAAGGCGTCGGCGCTCATGCCGGTTTTCAATGCATCGACGGCGGGATGCGGGCCGAGATGCGTCGGCAGCACGTCGGCGTCGGCGTGCCACATCTGCTCCACCTGCGCGGTAATCACCGTATTCGCCGTGCGCGGATAGTACGGGTGATGTCCCATGCCGAACGGCATCGCACTGTCCGACAGATTTTCTGCAGCGAGCGTCACGCGCAAGGCATCGCCGAGCAATTCGATGCGCTGAGTCGCGCGATAACGGAACGGCCAGTCGCCACGCGCGCCGCTATCCGGCACATGCTCGAAATGCAATTCCACCGATGAAGCCGTGCGCGCGCCGACGCGCCACGGCCTACGCCACGCGTGACCGTGCAGCGCATGCGCGTAGCGGTTGCCGTCGCCGGAAAGATCGATCACGCGGCCTTCGAACGCGAAGCGCCCGTCACGAATGCGATTGCAATACGGAAACAGCGGAAAGCTCGCCATCCGAAGCGGATCGCGGGCAGCGAGCGCCGCGCGCGTCGCGGGACGCAGCCAGTGCAGCGCGCGCGGCGACGCCTGTTCGTGTGTGGTAATGAAGTAAGCGGCAATCGCGCCGCCGACTTCCGGCGCCACCACAAGAGTCGTATCGCCGCTCGACAGCACGACCAGCGACGGATCGTCGATGCGCAGATCGGTGGCGAAATCGGCTGCGGACGGATGGGGAATGGCTTCGCGCATAGTCGTTTGAATGGGCGTGGACGGGTGCAGCGTCGGCGGGCGCGCGTGTTCGGATGCGTTCGGATGCCTTCTGCCGATGCGGCCCGCGCGAGCGAGAATCGCACGGCTGCTTCCATTGGTCAATATTATTAGTAATAATCCTTACGCGAACCTGCCCTTTCCGGCGCATCGCGCGAAGCGAAAAAGCGGGGTTTGCGCGTGTTGTCCGGCGCATATTATTAGTGGTACCGTCAGTACCACGATGCCTGCGGCATTCACCGTCAACGAGCCGCCGTTGCGCGGCCAGATCAATGAAAAAATCGACTCAGCGCCGCCCGACGATGACCGATATCGCCAAGCTAACCGGCGTATCGCAATCGACCGTATCTCTCGTCCTGAACAACGCGACCAGCGCGAAGTTTTCCGAAGCGACCCGCAACAAGGTGCTGAAAACCGCGCAGGATCTCGGCTATCGGCTGTCTGCGCGCGAACCGCTGCCGCCCGCCTCGGGCGAACGCAACCTGATCATCTATCTCGCCGACGAAATCTCGACCAGCCCGCACCCGGTGGTGAACATCGACGGCGCGCGCGACGCCGCCTACGCGAACGGCAAGCTGCTCGCCGTCTACTCGACGCACGGTAACGCCGATGTCGAAAAGCAGGTGCTCGACGCCGTGCTGGCCAGTCCGACGGTGTTCGGCGTGATCTACGCGACCGTCTACACGCGCAAGGTGACGCTGCCCGCCGCGCTCTCGCAGGTGCCGACCGTGCTGCTCAACTGCTACACGAGCGAAGGCGGCCAGTCGTCGATCGTGCCGGCCGAAGTCGCGGGCGGCCACGTCGCCACGGAATTCCTGTTACGCGCGGGCCCCCGGCGCATCGGCTTTATCAACGGCGAACACTGGCAGGACGCGGCGAAAGACCGCCTCAAGGGATATCGCACCGCGCTCGCCACCGCCGACCTGCCCTTCGCGCCCGAACTGGTGCGCGACGGCGACTGGAGTTCGGGCACGGGCTTCGAGCACACGCTCTCGCTGATGCGCGAGACGCACCCGCCCACCGCCATCTTCTGCGCGAACGACCTGATGGCGCTCGGCGCGATCGAGGCGCTCAAGCAACTCGGCTACCGCGTCCCCGACGACGTCTCCGTGCTCGGCTACGACGACCAGGAAATCGCGCGCCACACACACCCGCCGCTGTCGACCGTGGTGCTGCCGAACTACGAACTGGGCCGCTGGGCCGTCGATACGCTGATGCAGGAAGTGCACAACCAGGCAGCCGGTGCGCCCGTGCGTCATCGCATGGTGAAACTCGACGGTCCGCTGATCGAACGCGGGTCAGTCAGGGAAATTACCGAGGCAAAACCTGCAGCAATTAATATTATTAGTGATTGACCAATAATAATTCGTGATGAAATAATCGGCACGACCGGTTACCACCGAAGTGCCGGCAGCAGTTGAAGCACAAAAGCAAAACACACCAACTGGTACTGGAGGAAGACATGGCGTCGCAGAATCGGGATTCGCGCGGACAACGGCTTCAACCGCTTGCCGCAGCATTGCTGGCAGCCGCATTGGGATTGGGCATGGCATCGGCACACGCCGACGACCTGCCGAAAATTCCCGCCAAGAAACCGCTGAAAGTCGGCTTCGCGCAGACGGAGAGCAACAATCCGTGGCGTCTCGCCGAAACGCAAAGCTTCAAAGATGTCGCCGCGAAGTGCGGCTGGCAGATGGTGATGACGGACGCCAACGGCTCCAACTCGAAGCAGGTCTCCGACATCCAGAGCATGATCGCGCAGCACGTCGATCTGCTCGTGTTCCCGCCGCGTGAAGAAAAGCCGCTCGCGCCTGTCGTGTTGCAGGCGAAGAAGGCCGGCATTCCCGTGATCCTCGTCGACCGCAACGTCGATCAGTCGGTGGCGAAGGCAGGCCGCGACTACATCACGTTCATCGGCTCGGACTTCATCGATCAAGGCCACCGCGCCGCCGACTGGCTCGTCAAGGCGACGGGCGGCAAGGCGAAGATCATCGAACTCGAAGGCACCACGGGCGCGTCCGCTGCGAACGACCGCAAGAAGGGCTTCGACGAAGTGATCGCGAAGAATCCGGGCATGTCGATCATCGCCTCGCAACGCGGCGATTTCGCGCGCGACAAGGGCCGTCAGGTGATGGAAACGCTGCTGCAGGCTCATCCCGACGTCACGGCCGTGTACGCGCACAACGACGAAATGGCGCTCGGCGCGATCGCGGCGCTCAAGGCTGCGGGCAAGCAACCGGGTAAGGACATCCAGATCGTCACCATCGACGGTACGAAGGGTGGCCTCGATGCGATCGCCGCAGGCGAACTCGGCGCGAGCGTGCAGTCGAGCCCGTTCTTCGGCCCGCTCGCTTGCGATGTCGCGGAGAAGTTTGCGAAGGGCGAGAAGATCCCTGTGTGGGTCAAGGTGTCCGACCGCTTCTACGACAAGAACAACGTGAAGGAAAGCATGCAGTACGGCTATTGAGCCTCGACTGAGCGGCTTTTGAGCAGCTTTTGAGCATTTGACAGGCGTTGTTGCGCAAGCAGTGAAGAGGCCAGCATGCCGCGACCCACGCAGCGCGGCATGCGACATGGCCTGAAGGCAAGACCTCGGCGAAACGCATGCGCTTCGCCGGCGGGAAGGGTTCGGAGCGACGTGTCGGTTGCGCGCGTTTTCGCGCTCAGCGGGCCGTCGCTTCGCTTTGTCGGGCGTACCATGAACGTCGCGGCCAGGAAGATAGCCTTGCGCTGCATCGCCAGCGATGCAGCATGAGACAGGAGACAAACGTGACGCAATCCACCGCGCAACCTGACACGAATTCAGGCGTACAACCGTCGGCTGCACGCGCGCCCCTGCTCGACATGCAGGGCATCGATATTTCATTCGGCGGCGTCGCCGCGCTGCGCGGCGCGAACCTCACCGTTGCCGCGGGCGAAGTCCACGCGCTGATCGGCCAGAACGGCGCGGGCAAATCCACCATGATCAAGATCCTCACGGGCGCCTATCGGCGCTCGGGCGGCAGCGTGCGCTTCGAGGATCGCGAGATCGATTTCCGCACGCCAAAAGAGGCGCGCGAAGCCGGCATCAGCACGATCTATCAGGAGATCAATCTGGTGCCGTTCCGCTCGGTGGCGGAGAACATTTTTCTGGGCCGCGAGCCGCGCCGTTTCGGTCTGATCGACTGGCGCGAAGTGCAGCGGCGCGCGTCGGCGCTGCTCGAATCGTTTGGCTTGCAGATCGATGTGAAGAAACCGGCGGGCAGCTATTCGACGGCGATTCAGCAGATGGTTGCGCTCGCACGCGCTGTGTCGTCGGACGCGAAGATGGTGATCATGGATGAATCGACTTCGTCGCTCGATGAGCGCGAAGTCGAGTTGCTGTTCACCGTCGTGCGCAAGCTGCGCGACGATGGCCGTGCGGTGATCTTCGTGTCGCATCGGCTCGACGAACTGTATGCGCTGTGCGACCGCGTCACCGTGATGCGCGATGGACAAACTGTCGCGCAAAGCGCCATGAAGGACATCGACAAGCGCCAGCTTGTCACCACGATGCTCGGCCGCACGCTCGCCGCCGTCGTGCAGGACGATAGCGCGGCGCGCGAGGCGAATCTCGCACGTCGCGGCGACAAGGCCATTTCCGCGCGCAATCTGTCCGCGCATCCGAAGGTGAGCGATGTGTCGCTCGATGTGCATGCAGGTGAAGCCGTCGGTCTCGCGGGCCTGCTCGGCTCGGGCCGCACGGAAACGATGCGCCTTCTGTTCGGCGCGGATCCCGCCGAGCGCGGCACGCTGTCGATCAACGGCAAGGACGTCGCACTGAAATCGCCGCAAGATGCGATTGCGCGCGGCCTCGCGTATCTCACGGAAGACCGCAAGGCGGAAGGCATCGTGCCGGAACTGTCGGTGCGCGACAACCTCACGCTGGTCTGTCTGCGCACGCTGTCGAAGCACGGCATCGTCGATGTAAAAAAGCAGCAGGCGATCGTCGATCGATTCATTGCGTCGCTTGGCATCAAGCTGCGTTCGCCCGATCAGCCGATCCGCGAACTGTCGGGCGGCAATCAGCAGAAGGTATTGCTCGCGCGCTGGCTCGCCGCGCAGCCGTCGCTGCTGCTGCTCGACGAACCGACGCGCGGCATCGACGTCGGCGCAAAAGCGGATGTCGCAAAGATCGTGCGCGAACTGCGCGACGAAGGCATGGCGGTGCTGTTGTCCGCCTCGGAACTGGAAGAACTGACGGCTGTGGCCGATCGCGCCGTCGTGATTCGCGACGGCCGCACGGTCGCCGAACTGGATGGCGCGCAAATGAGCGAATCCGCGATCATGGACGCGATTGCCTACGGCAGCGCGGGCACCTCGCAACTGGTGGAAGCGGCGCAGTCCGCACATATCGGCGATGTCACGGAGGGCGACCGTCATGGCTCATGAGTCGCTCCGCAATGACGGCGCGCCGCTCGCGGCTGCTTCAGCGTCGCCCGATCCATCGACGGTGAAGAAGAAGCGCCACATCACGATCCAGCGCGAGATCGTCGTGCTGCTCGCGATGCTCGTCTTCAACCTGCTGTTCACGCAGCACTTCTGGTCGCTGCAAACCTTCAACGTCAATCTGACGCAGGTCGTGACGATCGTGATCGTCGGGATCGGCATGACGCTGGTGGTGGCGACGGGCGGCATCGATCTTTCCGTGGGCGCGTCGATGGCGATTGCGGGCGCGCTCGCGCCGATGCTGTTCCTGCATATCGCCGGGCCGCTCGGCATCGCGCTCGCGTTCGTGCTGCCCGTGCTGGCGGCTGCCGTGTGCGGCGTGTTCAACGGTTTCCTCGTCACGCGATTAGCGGTGCAGCCGATTGTGGCGACACTCGTGCTGTTCATCGCCGGACGCGGCATCGCGCAGGTCGTCACCGATGGCAGCTTGCAGGCGTTCAACAATCCCGCGTTCCAGTGGATCGCGCTCGGCAAGGTGGCAGGCGTGCCGTTCCAGGTGCTGCTGATGTTTGCGCTGGTCGCGTTCTTCGCGTGGGTCGTGAGAAAAACGCTGTTCGGCCAGTATCTGCTCGTGACGGGCGGCAACGAAAAATCCGCGTATCTGAGCGGCGTGCCGACCACGCGCGTCAAGATGCTCGCGTACACGCTGTGCGCGGCGTTGTCGGGTCTCGCGGGGCTGATTTCGATTTCGGTGAATTCGTCGTCGGATGCGAACGTGGTCGGGCTCGGTATCGAACTCGATGCGATTGCGGCGGTGGCCGTCGGCGGTACGGCATTGACGGGCGGCAAGGCGTACATCGGCGGCACGCTGATCGGCGCGCTGATCATCCAGTTGCTGCGCTACACGCTGCTCGCGCACGGCATTCCCGATGCCGCCGCGCTCGTCGTCAAGGCGGGCATCATCATCGCGGCGGTTTACGTGCAGCGTCGCTCGCGCTGAACGCTTCGTTAGAGACGATCCGATGAAAAAGAACCTGCCTATCCTGATCGCGCTCGGCGCGTTGATCGTGCTCGGCCTCGTGCGCTACGAGCACTTCGCATCCGAGTACAACATCACCTCGTTCTGGCGCTACAACTCGATGTTCGCGCTGATCTCCGTCGGCATGGCCTTCGTGATCATCACGGGCGGCATCGATCTGTCCGTCGGCACGGTCGCGGCGATGTCGAGCGTCGTCGCGGCGCTGGCCAGTCCGTACGGCGGCTGGATCGCCGTGCTCGCCGGTGCGGGCGCGGGGCTGCTGGTCGGCGTGCTGAACGGCATCATCATTACGCGGCTGAAAATCCTGCCGTTCATCACGACGCTGGCGACGAGTCTCGGCGCACATGGTCTCGGATTGCTGCTAGGCAGAAACGACGCCGTGTCGATTTCATCCGATACCAACTTCGCGAACTTCGGACAGGGCGATCTGTTCGGCCTGCCGATTCCCGGCCTGATCGCGCTGGTCGCCGCGGTTGCGGGGTGGCTTGCGCTGCGCAGCACGCGCTTCGGGCGGCATTCGCTGGCGATCGGCGGCAGCGAGGAAGCGGCGCGTCTGATGGGGCTGAACGTGAATCGCACGCTGGTCGCCGTGTATGCGGTGAGCGGCTTGCTGGCGGGCCTTGCGGGCGTGATTCTCGCTGCGCAGTTCGGCGCGGGACAACCGAACGAAGGCGTCGGCTGGGAGTTGTTTGCGATTTCGGCCGTCGTGCTCGGCGGCACGCTGCTTACGGGCGGCGAAGGCTCCATCGCCATGACGATTGCGGGCGTGCTGCTGCTCGGTCTCGTGTTTAATCTGTTGAACTTCGAGAATGGGCTTGGGTTTATTAGCCTGTCGGCTTATTGGCAATCGGTGATACGTGGTGTGTTTCTGCTGCTCGTGATTGTGCTGCAGGCGCGGGTGCTTAAGCAGCGGGCGGGTAAGCGCTCGCCGGGCGCTGGTGCGGTGTGATGGTTTTTGTTTTTGTTTTTGTTTTTGTTTTTTGCTTTTTGTTTTCGCTTTCGCTGGCATCCGCGTGATGCTTTCGTGTCGCATGCGTTGCCCCTGTGCGGGGCGGCACCTACTTTTCTTTGCCGCCGCAAAGAAAAGTAGGCAAAAGAAAGCGGGCTAACACCACCCGCTTCGGTCATTGCCTGCGGGCCCCCCACGGTTCCTATCCTTCA
>NZ_QBUY01000004.1 GCF_003121405.1 Paraburkholderia sp. C35
CGCCCGCTCTCCGCGCCTGCCACACCCTCCGCTTGCCCAACGGTTCTGCCCACCGACCAGCCGTGGTTCGATGCCTTCGTCGCAGGATTCCGCCTGTGGTTCGGGGACGCCGACACCCCTCGGGACCCGGATCGTGCCGTGCCCCTGCTGTGCCACGCCGCTCGCCTCGGTCACGGTGGTGCCGCCCTGCTCCTTTCGACCGTCTTCGAAGAACTCGCGCAGGACGCGGACGCCCGTCAGGAACCTCGCACCGCGCGGACGTTCTCCCGCCTGTCGATCGTCTACCGCACCGCGGCGTTCTGGTCGGACGCCGACAGCCCGGACGTTGAACTGGATCACGAGAGCGAAACCGCTTGGGCGCTCGCACGCCAGGCGCCACCGGAGCCGCGCCTGTGGAACGCCATCGACGCCTTGTGCGGGTTGACCGGTGACGACCATCGCCCGGATCCGGACGGTGCGCTGCAGGGATTCGAAGCCCTCGCGGCGTCCCATCCCGTCCACGCCACGTTCCTCGCATCGGGCGCCGCCGAAGAAGCCGCCGAGCGCCACGCCGACCCGGTGAGCGCCCGGGCGCTGATGGAACGTGCGCGCGCGAACCTGGTTCGCTCCGCCGGTGCGGGCAACCGCGCCGCGCAGAAGCGTCTGTTCCACGCCCGCGCCGGTGAGCGTGGGTGAGTGCTGCTTGTGCTATTGCCGCGTGGTGCTACCCTGGGTGACCGGGGTGCCGTTGCACCCCACCGGAGACCACCATGTCCGACGATCGCCAGACCTCCCTCGCATCCGCCGCGCAGGTGGACCATGCCCCGACGCTCCCGTCGATGCAGGACCTCCACTGGCAACGCCAGTTGCTGCTCGCCGCGGAGAACGGACCCGTTCCCGTGGTCGAAGCCTGGTTGCAAGCCGGTGTGATCCCCAACGACCAAACCGTGAGCGCTGCCCTGCGCCGCGAGGACCCCATCCCCGCGGTGGACGCCCTGCTCGCGGCTGCGCCCCACCTCGTGCCGGGCACGCTCAACCGCTCGCGCGTGATGGGGGACGACGGTGTGTTGGACCTGGTGTTGCAGCACACCTCGCCCTCCGTGCTCAACGAGCGCGCCGGGTCGCCGTTCCCGTTGTGGCTCGAAGCGTTCGCCCGCGCGCAGGACGTGCGACCGGGCACCGACCTTTACGACGAAGCCATGGCGGCACGCATCCCCACGGTCCTCGCCAAGCTCACCCACGCCGGCGCCGACGTCGAGTCGATGCGCACCAGCCCTTACGTGCGTGACGCGCAGAGCATCCACGGGCAGGTGCTGCGCCAAGCGCTTGGGATCGAGCCGTCGCTGTCCCTGGAGGGTGTCGTCACCGGCGTGCAGGTCGTGCCGGTGATCAACGATGGAACGCTGGTCGAAGCGCAGTTCGAAGGACCGGACCATCGCACCACCGACTGGGGTGTCTACGTGCGCGACCGTGAGCGCCACGCGAACCACGTTCAGGACTTCAAGGAACGCGCGGTCGCTGAGCGCTTTGCGAAGGAACTCGCCAGTGCTCACGCGGTGAAGGTGGAGCCCTATCCGTGGGAGGAGCGTCCCACGCTCTCGATGGTGGCGCCGAAGCCGAAGCTCGACCAGGACGATGGGGAGCACCGCGTCGTCATGCGTCAGGTTATGCGAATGAGCATGTGAGCGCGTGCGCTTGAGTTTCCTCCTGGACCTGGTATGGGTACGACATCGACCCGTCGAGGTCACAACTAAAGGAGGATCATCACCATGCGCACCATCGCCATCACCCTTGCCACCCTTGCCACCCTCACCGCCATCGCCTCGTTGGCGGGTTGCCATAGCTCGGATTCGTCGGGCGCCCCCAGCGCGCCGGCCGCGAACACGAGCATCACCAGCGCTCCCAGTTCGTCCGACGTTCAAGCCGCGCTGGGTCCGCAAATCGCCGACGACTACTGCTGGGTCCAGGCCGACAACGGCAAGCCGACCTGGCCCGCTCCGGTGGTCCCCGCGCAGTTCCACAGCGAAACCCGCACGGTGCTGAACGCCCTGACCGCCGAAGGGCTGCTCGACTACCAAGGAAGCGCCCTCGCACCCACGGCGGACGGCAAGAAGGACGCCTCGTGGTGGGACAGCAAGCGTGGTGCGTGCATGGGTACGGCGACCGTGGCGAGCGTGACCGCGGTGCGCCTGAATCATGGCAACCCCCACGCGCCCGACGGGTCGGTGGACGTGGACTACGTGCAAACGCTGACGAACGTTCCCGCGTGGGCGCAAAAGAACTTCAAGAGCCACGTCGATTTCAGCACGCCGCTGACGAAGCACGTCACGCTCGTCTACGACACCGCCGCGCCGCACGACTGGCGCCGGGCTGGTGTGCTGGTGAAAGACCCGAGCCAACCGACCGGCTGGCGCGAGGACAACGTTCACTGAACGTCACCCTGAGCGCAGGATCGAGCGCCCACCGGATGGTGGGCGTTTTCTTTTCAAGGAAATGCCCACTGCGCGCTTGAGTTTCCCGCAGGGCCTGGTATCGGTACGGCATCGGTCCTACGGACCACAACTAAAGGAGGATCCACCCCATGCTGACCGCTTCCATCATCGTCGCCATCGTTGCTGCCTTCGGTTACGGCATGTTCCGCCTGTCCGGCTGGTCGCGCGAGGACTTCAAGAACCGTTTCAAGGCGGAGTACCCCGCTGCTCAAGCCGCTCGCAACGAGTGAGCGCCAAGGCCCTGACCGGGCCTTCTTCCTGCCCAGCGCGTGAACGCTGCGCAACGAAAAGCCCCCTCCCGGGGGCTTCTGCTTTACCGCGATGCGGTGGTGATGGTGGTCTGCACGATCCGCCGTGCGCCGTGCCATCGTGCTTCCCAATAGTCGGACGTCAGGTTTTCGTAGCGGACCTTCGCGCCGGTGTGCGGGGCGTTGATGAACGTGTCGTGACCGACGTAGATTCCCACGTGCGTCGCAGGGCCGCGCGCGGTGTCGAAGAACACGAGGTCACCGGGTTGAAGCTCGTCCTTCGGGACATCCATGCCGACCTGGCTCTGCTGGGACGCGAGACGCGGAAGCGCTTTGCCGATCGTCATCGCGGTGACCCACCGCACGAAGCCCGAGCAATCCATGCCCTGTTCCGGCGAGTTGCCGCCCCAAACGTAGGGGATCCCGAGGTACTTCTTCGCGTTGTCGATCATCTTCGATCGCCAGTTCTTCGGTGGGACCTTCGGACCCACCGGGAGCGCCACCGGGGGCGGCAAGCCGTCCGGACCGGTTTCCAGCGATACGGTGACAACGCCTGGTCGGACGGAGGGCAACGGCTTGAACGCCGGCACCGGTTGCCACGCATCGCTCAACCAGTCGCTGCCCTGGTCGAACAGGGATGCTTGCCCGTCGATGTCCTTCGCGTAGAACGTGCCCGGCTCGGGCATCGCGACGGACGATACGCCGACTGCGCGCGGTGTCGCCATCGGAACGACGAGGAGCACCGACTGGATCGGCTGGTTGAACGCCGTCTGCCAGTAAGCGCTGGACGCCTGCTGACGCGATGCCTGGACGGTGGGGTGGGTGAAGCCGCGATGGGGGATCGCGTGGGCACTGCAGGTCGCGAGCGCGAGGACCGTAAAGGTCAGGGTTCGTGCTGCGCGGATGGACATCATGCTCAACATGGTGGGTTCCTCCGAAGTAAAGCGCCTCCTTTCCGCTCTTGTGTCGGTTGTGGCAACGGGGTTGGGAAACCGCCCGCAGGACCTGCGGACGGTGATGGTGCTGCTACTGCTCAGAAGCCGACGCGAGGACGTGCGGCCGTGCTGCTGGTGATCGCGTCGAGCTTGCGCGCCAACGCTGCGATGTCGGGGATCGGGGCGACCTGGGTGAACGCCACGTCCAGGGCTTCCAGCGGGGCCATCACCGCGTCGTGAAACGCTTCACGATTCGCCCGCTCGATCGCCAGGCTTTCTTTGTCCTGCGCGTCCATCTGTTCCCGTGCACGCGCCCAGGCTAACGCCTGCTGACGCTCTGCGCGGAGCGCACGCGCCCGGGCATGCGCCTTCGCCGTTTCGCTCATGCCGGGGACGGCGTAGGCGGCTTCGTCGTTGTTCATGCTCTGACGGCGGAACGCGGCGGTCATCGCCTCGTTCAGCAGCGCCATCAGGTACTCGCGGTTCGCGGTGCTGGGTGCGTTCTTGATCTTGCCGATCAACAGGTCCAGGGCGGTGCCCTCCCCGTTCACCAGGCGTGGATTCGCGCGCTCGACTTCGAGTTGCGCGCACGCTGCGGTGAGGTGCACACGGACGACTTCGGTCGTGAACGAGGGAAGCGGGTCGAAGCCGGCGGGCAGGTCGATCGTGAGGTTTTGCGTGTCGATGGGGGTCATGTGTGGTCTCCTGGTGAGGCGTCTGCGTTGGTCTGCGCCTCTCTACGTCCAGGTTAGCTCGAGCTATGAAAAACTCAAGGCCTCCGGCGACTATACTTTCGACTTTATAGGGTGTTTTGCACCTGATGACCAAACCCCAAAATCCCCGGCGGCTGCCGCCGCGGGCGCCCCGCTTCGCGCCGGATCCTTCGGTCCCGTTCGACGTCATCAACGTGGGGTGGTCGCCCATTGCTGATCGTGGACCGCCCCGCCTCTTGCCTGCGGCGTCGTTCGGGGTCAGGGTGCCCTCGCCTCCGGAGGAGGTTTTCCCGAAGGGGTGCGGCCGGTCGACCTCGTCGGTCGTGCAGGGTTTCATGCTGGGTGCAACGCAACCCATCCCGTTTGACTTCCGCGACGGATGCTCTATGAGTGGGCGCATCGGATTGCATCACCGTCCGCGGCCACCATCAACATCAACATCCAGGAGGAACCGTCGTGCTCAAGAAGACCATCATCGCCACCGCTCTGCTCGTTGCTTCCGCGCTCGCGAGCGCAGCGCCCTTCACGTTCTCGCCGGCGCTGATGCACAGCAACGACGGCAAGCCCGCACCCGTCGGACCCGATACGTTTCAGGGCTTCACGATCGGAAAGAGCCTTCTGTCTCAGGCTCCGGACTGCACGGACCCGCAGACCTACCACGCCCCGTTCAAAGGGTCCTGCTTCGCGCACCGCACGGGGTCCAGTGGTGCGGTCGTGATCGCTGCCCCCGGTCTCAGTGCTCACGCGGTGGCGCCGGGCGCCGACCAGAGTTCGTTGCTGGGCTATCACGCGCCGACGATCGTGGACACGCAGTATTACGAGGACAACCCGCGCTTGCCTCGTCCCGTGCATGTCGTCATCACGTCGCTGCCCGCCACCGATCAGACCGCGCAGAAGCTTGTGACGTGGATGGCGCAGCAGTACGGAAACCCCTCGTCGGTCACGCCGACGGAGGTCACGTGGACCTTTCAAGACCTCGAAGCGAAGGTGGTGTACGGACCAGAGGACGTTGCGCTGAACGTGCCCAGTGCCGGTCCTGCTCGTGTGCTCTACGCGGAGGTGTACGACACCGCGCACGCGGGCAACGCGCAACAACTTCTGCAGGAGTTCGGCGGCTACCTGTTCAACACGTCGCCCACGAAGTGACGTTGCACCCACGATTACTGACGACGAAGCCCCGCAGACGCGGGGCTTTTTCGTTGGAGCGCTTGCCCATCAGGTTTTTTTGCACCCAATGGGTCGAACCAGGTTGACATCCAGAACTGATCGCTTATTGGTACATGCGAGGACCGCAAAGGTCTGATCATTCCCAACCATCGTCAAGGAGGATCTTATGAAGAAGTCTTACATCGCCGCCGCCCTGGTCGCTGTTGCTGCTGCCGCTGGGTTCGCTGTCACCGCCAACGCCTCGTTGTTCAGCGATCCCAAACCCGCTCCGGCACCTTTCACTCTGAAGAGCGTTGATTTCGGACACAACGCTACGACCTTCCTTGGCAAGGCCGAGACGTCGAATCCCCTGGCCTACGATCCGTTCTCCAACAGTTTGATGGGTCTTCGTCTCGGCGACTCGCTGCCCGCCGCCTGTCCAGTTGTTTTGGACAAACCCTGCGCAGCGCAATCGTCCGCGCATGGCGCGATCGTTGCTGGTTTGAGCGATCACCTCGGGCTTGGCTCGGATCTCGTCGCTGATCACGAGGGTGCCGGTCCGGTTGAAGGGCAAGCCCTGGTCGGTCTGGACGCCTCGGGTCGTATCGACGCAATCGTCGTGCCGATGTGGGGTGGTTCCGGGGAGGGTAACGTGGCTCGGACCGCCCTCAAAGCTTTCGCGTGGCGTTTCGGTGACCCGTCGTCGATCTCGAGCACGCAAGTCGTGTGGAACCTGCCCAACGGTGTGCATGCCACGGTCGTCTACAAGGACACGCCCCCGGTGCCGTGGCACGTTAGCCACACGACGCGTGTGAAAATGCTTTACGCAGCGATTTACACCGACGGTGGCGCATCGCAGGTCGAGCCCTTGCAGTTCACTGAGTGGTCCCGCTCGTCGAAGTGAACCGAGCGTTGACCGACGTGCCAAGCCCCGCCCCGTGCGGGGCTTTGTCTTGGGTGCAACGCCACCTCAACGTATTACGCAAGTATTTTTCGCCGTACCTCTTGCGTCGCATTCTGGGTCGAGTATGTACAGAGGTGAGGGTCGTCGAAACGATCCCATCCATACATCAAGGAGGAGACCACCATGCGATTCATCAAGCCCGCCGTTACCGCCGCCACCCTGTTGTTCGCGCTTGCCGCCATGCCGGCGCATGCGCAGTCGCTCGAAGACCAAGCCCCCGCGCAAGGTTCGAACGAGGCAGTGACCTCGTTCGTTCAAGCGCCGGTTGCGCAAGATCCCATCGTCACGCCGCGTCTGTCGTTCCAGCCGACGGGTGGCCATGACTGGCACCTGTGGATCGACGCCAACGTGCACGCTTACCACTTCAACCGTGGCGAGGCTCGTGCCAACAACTACAACGAGAACAACTGGGGCGGTGGGTTCGAGTTGACCAACGACGTGCTCGGTGTCATGGGGGGTTACTACTACAACTCCCTGCGTCGCGGTTCGTGGTATCTGCTTGGTCGCTACACCCCGCTCCAGTTCGACCTCACGTCGAAAGACCGCGTGAACGTCGGTGTGCTCGCTGGTGTGCTTTCGGGCTACGTGAAAACGGCCTACGAGAAAGGCTACACCGTGACCCAGGAACCGAACAGCACCGGTACGGGGACGATGCCGGTTCTGACGCCCGCGATGTTGCCGAACGGAACCAAGCCGCGTGGCTTCATGCCCGCCGCTGGTCTCCTGGTCTCGTATGAGCACGATCACCAGTGGGGTGTGAATCTGATCTTCGTGCCCCCTGTGCGCAGCGAAGGGGTGTCGCCGTTCATGGGCGTTGAGTTGCGCTACTCGCCTGCCAAGTTCATTTTTTGAACTGACCTGGGTGCAACACACCCCAGCCGTGACCGCCGCAAGGCGGTTGAGGCGGTACAGGCCCGGCGTCGCCAGGCCACTTTCAAAGGAGACCTTCAACATGCGTAAAGCTCTGATCGCCCTCGCCGCCCTGCTCGCCGCCGGTGTTGCCCACGCTGAACCCGTTCCGTTCTTCGTGCACGGGATCGCGCTGGGGCAGTCGCTGCCGCCCCTGTGCACCGACACGACCTCCGTTCCCTGCGTTGCGGGTCGCGTCGGTCCGGTGGGTAACCTGGATGCCTACATGCTCGCTCACCTCGCTCCGGCCGGCTCGGGGAGCGAGACGTCCGCGATCGTCGGCGTGGACAAAGCCGGCAAGGTGCGCGTTGTGCTGTCGTCGATCGGTCCTGCCTCCGACGCGCTCGATCGCGCCCGCGATGGCGTTGTGGATCTGTACGGTCCGCCGACCGTGGAGGGCGATCGCTTCTCCGACTGGAACGCGAAGGACAGCGTCCTGGGCGTGACGCATCGCTCCACGTTCACGAACGTCGCGTATGCCTTCGACGACGCGTTCGCGCCGGCCGCGCTGGACCTGATGAACCTGATGTTCCCGAAGGAGTAAGGGGACGTCGACCGGGTCGAACGTTCGATGGTGAAACGGGGCGCGAAAGCGCCCCGCTCTTCATGGGTAGGTTGCGTGGTACGCTCCCGGCCGGGACGGGCTCGCAAGCCTGCACGCGCAGCGCGAACACCTGTTGGACGGGTTTGCGGTGAACCGCTCCCGCCCGGTCGTGCTGGGTGACCCGACACCCCGGCACCCGCGCAACGTCAAAAGCACTGGGAGCCTGGCGGCTCCGGGCACCCCGCTTCGCGCCATCAACCGGAGGATGCCGCCCGCCGTCCGATCGCCGCTGGCGCCTGCGGGTTGAGTCCCCTCCGCCTCCGGCGGGGTTCCCCGAAGGAAGCCGGTCAAACCGGTCCAGACGGGCTCACTGGGTGCCGCAGCACCCAACCATCAACGACGTCGCCCGCCCACCTCGCGCTCCACGCGCGTGTCGTGCTCGGTGATCTTGAAGACCTCGGCGAAATGACCGAACGGCAGGGGGTCGTACGCACCCAGCGTGCCGTGCCGAAGGATCACCGCCGCGCGCATCGCCGCCGCACCGTCCTTCCCGAAGTCGCGCTCCGCCATCCCCGATGCCAGGTAGCGCCCAAGCCGCTCACGTGCCGCCGGGCGATCCAGATCACGCAAGAAATACGTCCACTTCTCCGGGGAGACGCCCGACGGGGTTTCGTAGAGGCAGTTGACGGTGCCGTCCTCCCGGACCCGCATGAGGAAAACCTGGTCGAACCGGTAGCCGGCGGGCTCCATCGTGTCCGGGTAGGTCGCACCGTGGTGACGACGGTAGCTCATGATGCAGTACGCGTTGGCGAGGATGTCGGCTGCGTCCGCGTCCAGGACCTCCTGCATTTCCAGAAGCAGTGCCCGGGGCGTGTTCGGGATGGACGTGGGCGGGTCGAGGAGCCAGCCGCTTTGCAGCAGACCGGGTGCCCATGCACGAGCAAGTTCGAAGTTGCTCGAATAGTAAAGCTCCGTGCCGGTCGTTCCGGGCTTTGCCCGCGCCAACGCCCGGTAGATCTTTCCCTTGAACGTCACCTCGTAGTACGGAAGCTCCTCGCCGATGAGCAGCGACTCGCGCCCTGGCCAGCCGTGGTACGTGTGCATTTCAAGCCCAGCGTCACTGAGCGCGTCCTCGTACGACACCAGTCCGGTCTTCAAAGCGGTCTTGTTACGGCGATCCGGGTCGAGCACCGCCGTATGCGCGGTCGCCTTACGTTCTTCGTTGTTGTCCACGTTCTGCCTCGCGTGCTTTTTGGTCTCTCGCCGGTGCGCTGCGCGCGCCCGGTGGTGTGGTCGGTCGCTGCCGGTCGATTAGAGCAAATCCTCTAAGAGGCTGACCTTTTCGTCGGCGTCCCACTTCCGACGGAACACAACGAAGTGGTCCTTCGAGACGATCTCGAGCGGGAGCGTCTTGTAGCCCCACTCCGTGCAAAGCTCTTCCCAGATTCGGTGCACCTCGCGCCACGGCTTTTTGGCGAGCCGTTGGACGCCTGTCCAGAGGTAGAACTCGTCCCATCGAACGATGACACTGCCCGTCAGCCACACCTGATCGAGCGCCTGGCGCAGTTGCGCTTCGCGATGCCGTTCCATCTTGCGTTCCCTTTTTTTGTTGAGCGGGCACGATTATGCCACGCCTATCCAAATAAGACGCTCTTATTTTTTTAACGGATCGAAAATTAAACGACGACGCGCTGTTTCAACACGCGCGCCTTGATGTTGGAGCCGACGATCCGGACGTCCGCCCGGATCCGTCGATCAGTCTGATTCGGGCTCGCTGGGTGCCTCGTCACCCTCTCCCTGCTGCTCTTCGGCAAGGTTCAGGCTGTCCAGCAACGCCTTGAGTTGCGCTGCCGCCTTTGCCCGTGCGCTCGGGTCCTGCGCCGCGAGCTTGCCCACGTGCTCCATCGCCTGCGCAACCTCCGTGTCCACCTCGGTCGCCGTCCGCACACGTTCTGGAACGGGGATTCCCGCGATCTCCAGGATTTTTCGCTCGTGCTGCTCGTAGATCGGGGTCAGCACTTCCAGTTTGTGCGCGAGCATGTAGGTGGCGGTGATGTCGGTGTTTGCCTCGGCGTGGTTGAGCGCGAGCTTCAAAAGCCGGAAGTCTCCCCGACCGGTCTTGTCCCCGCTCAAAACGTCCAGGGCGACCTCGCCCGCCATCGTCCGTCGCAGGTCGTGCAGGGTGCACCGTACCTCGCCCTCGTTGCTGGCGTGGCGCATGAGCGAATCGACCGACGTGATGTGCCCGCTCTTCGCGGTCCTGCGCTCCGTCGGGAACACGTACTCCGGGACCGGGATGATCGCGCCCTTCTTCGCCAGTTCAACATCACGCCCCCGAGGTCGCGCGTTCAGTTCCATGCGACGGCGGAGGATGGCTTCGACGCCCGGGGTCAAGGGGAACAGGTGGTCGGTCTTGTTCTTCGTGGACCGGAAGGTCACCACCTTCTTCACGAAATCGACGTCCTCCCATTTGAGGGACATCCCCTCCATCTTTCGCGCGCCCCAACACAACGTGCACAGGATGTAATCCGCCATGACGCCGCGCGTCCATGGGTGCCCGGTTTTCAGCGCGGTTTCCGGAAAGCGTTGTGCCGCGATGCGCCGCAGCCATTCGTGCCCACGCTCTTCGCCGATGGGGAGCACGCGCGTGACCCGGTTCGGACGGGGAAGGCTCGTGCTGTGGCTCTTAAGGTGCTCGTCGAAGGGGTTCACCTCGGGCGCTTCTTCCGCTGCCAGCCGTGTCCATGCCGCCCGGGCGTATCGCCAAACTTTGATCGCCGTCGTGGGGTGCTTTTTTCGGATCGCCGAGATCATGGCGTCGAGGTGGGTTGCCTTCACCTCGCCCACAGGCATCGTCGCGATGCTGTATCGCCGGACCACTTTCAATGTATTTTTTCGGTCCCTGGCCGTGTTGGGCGTGTCCCGTTTTCCGTCCGCGCCCTCAGCACGACGTTGGGCGTCGCGCTCCATCATCTTGATGAAGGTCAGGCGCTGGACGGTCTGCTGTTGCGTTGTGGCGAGCTTCGCCGCCCGGACGACGAGGTTCGGGTCCTTCCCCGCGCCCATCATGTTCAACGCCGCCTTCGCCTTCGCTCGAGCATCGGTCAATGACGTGCTGGGGTACTCCCCGCATTTGTACCGGCATGGGCGAGCGCCGAGTTTCTTCTCAGCGACAAACGATCGGGTGCCCGATCGCTGAATCCGCAGGGTGAGCCCGGGGAGGGTTGCGTCTTTGACGAAGTAATCGTTCATCGTCGCCGACACCGGTTCGGTCAGGATCGACCCATCCTCCGCGATACCGCCCGGGCGCTGCTCGAACGGTAGAGCGTGGATCAGCCGGAGCGTTTTGTCCGTGAACGGGATCTTGCCCTTCGGTGCGTTGCGCGCCGTCCCCTGTCCAACGTCGTTGGTTTTACCGTCCGTCATGCCCTGCTCCGCGTGTGTTCTCCCTGAGCGAATGATACGCGGAAACAGTATCCTGAAGTCATCCGTGGCGACCAGGATACCGCGAGGATACCGGCAAACCAGGGCAAAACGGGGCAAACCAGGGAGCACTGCCCAGTTTTTGAGCAGTCAGGATACCGCTGCGTCGCCGCCTTTTCGAGGGGCGTGCAGCGGTTCCAAATCAGTCGAAACGCCCGGTGCGCGCCATTTCCATCAGACGTGCGATGCGTTCTTCGGTCGCCGGATGGGTGCTGAACAGGTTCGCTACACCGCCCCCACTGAGCGGATTCATGATCATCATCTGCGCGGTGGCCGGGTGCGCCTCTGCCGTCGGGAACGGGATGCCGTTCGCATAGCGGTGAATCTTGTCCAGCGCCGCCGCGAGCGCCTGCGGATCGCCCGAAATCTGCGCACCGCCGCGATCCGCCTCGAATTCACGCGCGCGGGAAATCGCCATCTGGATCAGCGCGCCAGCGATCGGCGCCAGCAACGCGACGGCAATGCTCGCAATCGGATTCGACGGACGGCCATTCTCGTCGCGGCCGCCGAAGAACATCGCGAAGTTGGCCAGCGCCGAAATCGCGCCCGCCATCGTCGCCGAGATGGTCGAGATCAGGATGTCGCGGTGCTTCACGTGCGCGAGTTCGTGCGCCATCACGCCGCGCATTTCGCGCTCGGACAGCACGCGCAGGATGCCCGTGGTGGCCGCGACGGCTGCGTGCTCGGGGTTGCGGCCCGTCGCAAACGCGTTCGGCTGATCTTCGTCGATCAGATAGACGCGCGGCATCGGAAGATTGGCGCGCGTCGCGAGGTCGCGCACCATCCGGTAGAACTGCGGCGCGCTCGTTTCATCGACTTCCTGCGCGTTGTACATGCGCAGGACCATCTTGTCCGAAAACCAGTACGAGAAGAAATTCATGCCGAGCGCGATCAGCAACGCGAGCATCATGCCCCGCTGGCCGCCGATCATGCCGCCAATCACGATGAAGAGTGCCGTGATTGCGGCCATCAGCATCGCGGTTTTCATCCAGTTGAACATTTCCAGGACTCCTTGCCCGTCACACGGTTCTTTATTGGTGCCGCCAATGCGCGGCGAATGATTGTAAGCGAACTGTTAGATAGGGGCGCGTGCGAAAAATTCAATCACCGGGACGCGGTTGCGAGCCTGATGCCCAGCCCGACGAATGCGCTGCCGACGGTCCGATCCAGCCACTTCCTGACGCCTGGCTTGCCCGAGAACCGTTGCGTCACACTTCCCGCAATCCAGGCGACGAAGCTATTCCAAGCCATGCTCATGACAACGAAAACCACGCCGAGCGTGAGAAACGCGGCGGTTTTGCTGGCACTGTCCGCGGACACGAATTGCGGGAAAAACGACACGAAGAACAGCACGACCTTCGGATTCAGCACATTGGTCCAGAAGCCTTGCAGGAAAAGCTGCCGCAGCGACTTCGGCGCACCCGCTGCGCGCGGCTCGCCGCTGGTGCCTGCGGCTTCCGGTTTGGTCAAAATCAGCCGCACGCCGAGGTACATCAGATAGATCGCGCCGACGAACTTGATCACGGTGAACGCCGTAGCCGACGCGGCCAGCAGTGCCGTCAGTCCAAACGCACACGCGAGCGAATGGACGCAGCACCCGGCTGAGATACCCAACGCCGACATCAGCCCCGCGCCGCGCCCCTGCGCGACGCTGCGACCGCCGATATACGCGGTGTCGGGGCCGGGCGTGACGTTGAGCAGAAAAACGGCGACGACGAAAAACTCGAAATGGGTGATGCCGAACATGAAATCCTCTTCAGGCAGGTTGCACCGAAGATTTTAACGCGCTGGCCGGACGCGGCGCGTCCTGGCCGAACGGCTAATGGTGCGGCTACGGAGACGCCGTTACTGTGTGTGCGTGGGGTCGAAACGCTGATCAGCGGCAAGCGTCGATCCGGCTAGAAAATCCCGCACCGGCAGGCGTTTTCCACCTGGCTTCTGCAGTTGCGTGATGCGCAGCGCGCCTTCGCCGCATGCCACGACGACGCCTTCGGGCGATACGTCCGTGATCGTGCCGGGCTGGGCTTTGTTCGACGAGTCGATCGGCATCGCGGACCAGATTTTCAGCACCGTACCGTCGAGCGTAGCGGCGCCACCGGGGAATGGGTCGAACGCGCGAACCTGGCGCGCCAGTTCCACCGCCGGGCGTTGCCAGTCGAGCGCGGCCTCGTGCTTGCCGATCTTGTCGGCATAGTTCGCGCCCTCGGCCGGTTGCGGCGTGGCGTCGAGCTTGCCGGTGCGCTCCAGTTCGACCAGTGCATCGACGATCAGCTTTGCGCCCGCTTCCGCGAGCCGGTCGTGCAATGTGGCCGTCGTGTCGGTGTCGTGGATCGGCGTGCGGACTTCGGAAATCATCGCGCCCGTGTCGAGGCCCACGTCCATCTGCATTAGCGTGATGCCCGTTTCGGTGTCGCCGGCTTCGATCGCGCGGTGGATCGGCGCGGCGCCGCGCCAGCGCGGCAGCAGCGAAGCGTGAATGTTGATGCAGCCGTGCGGCGCGATGTCGAGAACTTCCTGCGGCAGCAGCAGGCCGTAGGCGGCCACCACCATCACGTCGTGCGGCGTGGCGCGCAGTTGCTCGATCGCGGCCGTCGCTTCCGCCGGGAACTTGCCGTTCCGGCGCAGCGAAGGCGGCTGCGCTACCTCGATGCCATGCTCCTGCGCGTAGCGCTTGACGGGACTCGCCTGCAGCTTCATGCCGCGGCCCGCCGGGCGGTCCGGCTGGGTCAGCACGAGCGGCACGGGAAATCCGGCCTCGTGGATCGCGGCGAGCGCCGCCGCGGCGAATTCCGGCGTGCCGGCGAAGATGACGCGCAACGAATGACTCATGTACGGATAGCGATAACGGTACGAAAGCGCGTCACATCGCGTGCGCGAGCTTCTTCATCTTGCTCTTGATGCGCGTCTGCTTGAGCGGCGACAGATACTCGACGAACACCTTGCCCATCAGGTGATCCATTTCGTGCTGGATGCACACGGCGAGCAGCCCTTCGCAATCCAGTTCGAAAGTTTCGCCTTTCTCGTTCAGCGCGCGCACGCGCACTTTCTCGGCGCGCTCGACGTTGTCGTAGATACCCGGCACCGACAGGCAACCTTCTTCGTGAATTTCGCGTTCGTCGCTCGACCAGATGATTTCCGGGTTGATGAACGCGCGCAGTTCGTCGTGCGCATCCGACACATCGATCACGATCACGCGCTCATGCACGTCCACCTGCGTCGCGGCGAGACCGACGCCGGGCGCGGCGTACATCGTCTCGGCCATGTCGGCGACGAGTTTGCGGATTCGGTCATCGACCTTGTCGACCGGCTTCGCGATCTTGTGCAGACGCTTGTCCGGGTAATTGAGGATGTTGAGTAAAGCCATGGTTCTGAAATGAATTGGGCGCCAACGCTATCGATCAGGTCGCGCGGCTGGCCATTCGGCCAGGTTGTTCGCCAGGCGCGACACGCACAGGATAGATAGTGGCCGAACCGTGTTGATTCAACGCCAGTTCGACGCGTCAAGCGCGTATCCGCAGGCTCGCGCGAGCGCGGCGCAGCAGTGGTTTCGGGATATTTCGGATGATGAAAATTTTAGCATGGCGGCTGAAAGGCCGGTTGCCGTGCGCAAGGACGTTGAATATGCAGACGCTTCCCCTGACAGACCAGGAACTCGCCGCCTGGTTGCGGCTTTCGATGGCGCCGGGCTTGAACCCGGCTGCGCTACGCGGCTTGCTGACGGCCTTCGGCCTGCCCGAAGCCGTGTTTTCGCAAAGCTTCACGGCACTGGCAGAAGCGGCTGGCGAAGCCGCCGCGCGGGCCGCGCTCGCGCCGCCGCCCTCAGACTTTCCCGCCCAACTCGACGCGGTGCGCGCCTGGCGCGACCTGCCCGGCAATGCGCTCCTCACACTCGACGATCCCGCCTACCCGCCGCTTTTGCTGACCATGCCGGATCCGCCGCCGCTGCTATATGTAAAGGGGCGGATCGAGTTGCTGCACGCGCGCAGCATCGCCGTGGTTGGCAGCCGCAGTGCGACGCCACAGGGTATCGAAGACTCTGCACGCTTCGCCCGCGCCTTTTCGGACGCCGGTGTGACCGTCGTGTCGGGCTTGGCGTCGGGGGTGGACGGCGCGGCGCACCGGGGCGCGCTGCAGGGACGCGGCGGCACCGTCGCTGTGATCGGTACGGGTGCGGACATCGTCTATCCGTCGTCTCATCATGCGCTGGCCCATCAGATCGCCACGCACGGCGCGATCTTGTCGGAGTGGCCGCTCGGCACGCCGGCCCGCTCTGCGAACTTCCCGCAGCGCAACCGGTTGATCGCGGGACTCGTCAACGGCGTGCTGGTCGTCGAAGCGGCCATGCGTTCCGGCTCGCTGATCACGGCGCGCTTCGCCAATGAAATGGGGCGGGATGTGTTTGCGATTCCCGGGTCGATCCACGCGCCGCTCGCGCTCGGCTGTCATCGGATGATCAAACAGGGCGCGAAGCTCGCTGAAACGCCCGAGGATGTGCTCGACGAACTCGGTTTCGCCGGTGTGCCGTCTGCGGCTCAAGCGGCGGCAAGGCGTCGGGCAGATGCGAAACCGGTCGCGGAAACTGCCAGGGAACCGGAGCACGTACAGCCGGAAGGTGGATCGGTGGACGCTGCACTTCTGCTCGACGCACTCGGCCACGCGCCCACCACGCTTGAAATACTCGCCGAACGGACCGACATGAACGACACGCTGCTGCAGAGCACGCTGCTGCGGCTCGAACTGGCGGGCGATCTGTGTGCGCTGCCCGGCGGACGGTACGTTCGTACAACGCGCAGCGGGTAACGCGTCGTGCTACATTCGCGCCAAATAACCATGCAATACCGAAGGAACCCGCCATGCCCGCGCTGAACCTGGACACCGACTCGAAACGGATCGCCGAGCTCGTCAACGACAGCGAGACGCTTTTCGTGGCGTGCCTGTGCGCGGAGTGGTGCGGAACGTGCCGCGAATACCGCGTCGCATTCGATGCGCTCGCCGACAAACATCCCGACATCTGCTTTGCCTGGATCGATATCGAGACGCACGCCGATCGCTTCGACGACCTTGACGTTGAGAATTTCCCCACAATTCTTATAGAAGACGGCATCACCACTCGTTTCTTCGGAACGGTGTTGCCGCAGGCGTCGATTGTCGAACGGATGCTGGTCGACCTGACGGCTTTGCCTGGCGTCAAAAGCGCGCCGAAGATGCGGCCGGCTCTGCTCGAAGCCTGAACCGGCAGAAAAATCTGCCAGCGTCCCGGCCCCGTTTTCTGAGCGCGAGCAAATGCGGCACGGCGTTTGCCGAAATCGTGGCGCGATCAGGAAAAAATGGCTCAAAACAGACGCCAGAGTGCCTCTGGCAGCGGCCGTCACACGCTTGCCCGATTGATCTGCGCGCAATTATGATGACCCGCTTTTTTGGGCCCACCGGTTGCCGTTATGGCGGCGTGTGCTATAAAGCGGTCGTTAATGGGTGCCAAACCCGGGTTGGAAAACCCGTGGTCCCAGCCCGAATCCACCAATTTATTTTCAGTCATGTCCAAAGCACTGATCATCGCCGAAAAGCCATCCGTCGCGAACGACATCGCGCGGGCTTTGGGCGGGTTTACCAAGCATGACGAGTACTTCGAAAGCGACGATTTCGTCCTTTCGTCGGCGGTTGGCCACCTCGTGGAAATCGCTGCGCCGGAAGACTATGAAGTCAAACGGGGAAAATGGAGTTTCGCCAATCTCCCCGTGATTCCGCCGCATTTTGATTTGCACCCGATCGCGAAAAGCGAATCGCGGCTGAAAGTGCTGAACAAGCTGATCAAGCGTAAAGACGTCGACCGTCTGATCAACGCCTGTGACGCGGGGCGCGAAGGTGAGCTGATTTTCCGCCTGATCGCGCAGCACGCGAAAGCCAAGCAACCGGTACAACGCCTTTGGCTGCAATCGATGACACCCGCCGCGATCCGCGACGGCTTCGCGCAACTGCGCAGCGACATCGACATGCAGCCGCTCGCGGACGCCGCACGCTGCCGTTCGGAAGCGGACTGGCTGGTCGGCATCAACGGCACGCGCGCGATGACTGCCTTCAACAGCAAAGGCGGCGGCTTCTTCCTGACCACGGTCGGGCGGGTGCAGACGCCTACTCTGTCGATCGTCGTCGAGCGCGAAGAAAAGATTCGCCGCTTCATCCCGCGTGACTACTGGGAAGTGAAGGCGGAGTTCGTCTGCGCGGCTGGCTTCTACGAAGGCCGCTGGTACGACCCGAAGTTCAAGAAAGACGAGTTCGATCCGGAAAAGCGTGATTCGCGCCTCTGGAGCCTGCCGGCTGCCGAAACGATCGTCGCCGCCTGTCGCGGCCAGATCGGCACGGTGACGGAAGAATCGAAACCGTCCACGCAACTGTCGCCAGCACTGTTCGACCTGACCAGCTTGCAGCGTGAAGCCAACGGCCGCTTCGGCTTCTCGGCGAAGAACACGCTCGGCCTCGCCCAGGCGCTGTATGAAAAGCACAAGGTGCTGACCTATCCTCGTACCGACGCGCGCGCGCTGCCGGAAGACTACCAGGAGACCGTCAAACACACGCTCGAGATGCTCAAGGAGAGCAACAACTATCTGCCGTTCGCGAAGCAGGTGCTCGACAAGGGCTGGGTGAAGCCGAACAAGCGCATCTTCGACAATTCGAAGATCAGCGACCACTTTGCAATCATCCCGACGCTGCAAGCGCCGAAGGCACTCTCCGAGCCGGAACAGAAGCTGTACGACCTCGTGGTCAAGCGCTTCCTCGCCGTGTTCTTCCCGGCTGCCGAATACCGCGTGACCACGCGGATCACGGAAGTGGTCGGCCACCACTTCAAAACGGAAGGCAAGGTGCTGGTCGAGCCGGGCTGGCTGCAGATCTACGGTCGCGAGTCGGCCGGAGAGGACGCGAACCTCGTGCCCGTGCAGAAGGACGAGAAGGTCAAGACCGACAAGATCGCCGCACAGCAACTCGTCACGAAGCCGCCCGCACGCTACAACGAAGCGACGCTGCTTTCGGCAATGGAAGGCGCGGGCAAGCTGATCGAAGACGACGAACTGCGCGAAGCCATGGCGGCGAAGGGTCTGGGTACGCCGGCTACGCGCGCTGCCATCATCGAAGGTCTGCTGGGTGAAAAGTATCTGGTCCGCGAAGGCCGCGAACTGATTCCGACTGCCAAGGCGTTCCAGTTGATGACACTGCTGCGCGGCCTCGACGTGAAGGAACTGACCGCGCCGGAACTGACTGGCGAGTGGGAATACAAGCTGTCGCAGATGGAACGCGGCAAGCTGCCGCGCGACGCGTTCATGCAGGAAATTGCCCGCATGACGCAGACCATCGTCAAGCGCGCGAAGGAGTACGACTCCGACACGATTCCTGGCGACTACGCGACGCTGCAAACGCCTTGCCCTAATTGCGGCGGCCAGGTGAAGGAAAACTACCGGCGCTTTGCCTGCACGAAGTGCGAGTTCTCGATCTCGAAGATTCCGGGCGGACGTCAGTTCGAAATCGAAGAAGTCGAAGAGTTGTTGCAGAAGAAGCAGATCGGACCGCTGTCCGGTTTCCGCAGCAAGATGGGCCGGCCGTTCTCGGCGATCCTCAAGCTCTCGTTCGACGACGAAACGAAGAACTACAAGCTCGAATTCGACTTCGGCCAGGATCAGGGCGGCGAAGACGGCGAAGCACCCGATTTCTCGGAGCAAACGCCCGTCGGCGCATGTCCGAAGTGCGGCGGCAAGGTGTTCGAGCACGGCATGAGCTACGTCTGCGAGAACTCGGTCGCGAGTCCGAAGACCTGCGACTTCCGTTCCGGCAAGGTGATCCTGCAACAGGAAATCGCGCGTGAGCAGATGGCGAAGCTGCTGGAAGATGGCCGCACTGACTTGCTGACGAACTTCAAGTCGTCGCGCACGGGCCGCAACTTCAAGGCTTTCCTCGTCAAGCAGAACGACGGCAAGATCGGCTGCGAGTTCGAGAAGAAGGAACCGAAGGAAGGCGCGGCCGCGAAGAAGGCGGCTGCGAAGTCTGCGGGCAAGGCAGCAGATGAGTCGGCCAACGACGAAGCCGCGAACGCCGCACCGGCAAAGAAGGTTGCAGCGAAGACGGCTGCTGCCAAGAAAGCGCCCGCGAAGAAGGCCGCCGCCAAGACGACGGCTGCGAAAACTGCCGCGCGCAAGACGGGTTCGTAAGCAAGCGCTGGGGCGAACCACCCGGCGCGTCTGAGCGCTAAACAAAAAGCGCAGTCACCTCAACGGTGACTGCGCTTTTTTATCGGCTATCGCTTGTCGGCTATCGGAAGCGCCCGTCAGGACGCTGCCGCAATCGCCTCAATGCGTCGGCGTCGCCAGATTGCGCGAGCGGTTCAGCGTGCGCGTGGCCGGTTTGGCGGGGATTTCGCCATCGAGCAGGCTCGACAGCGGCTCGGCGCCGTCGAACGCTTCCGGCGGCATCGACATTGCCGTCGATTCGAGCATCGACGGTGCGCGCTCCACGCCGTCCTTCACCCATTGTTCACCGAGCTTGCTGTTGGGCGTCTGGTTGAAGTGCTCAACGAGATGGTCGATGAACGTGCGGACCTTGGCCGGCAGGTGGCGACGGCTCGGGTACGCAATGTTGATTTCGACTTGCGGCAGACGATAGTCGCTCAACAGCCGCACGAGCTTGCCGCGCGTCGTGTCGCGGCCGATCAGATAGCTCGGCAGGATCGCGATGCCCATGCCGAGCAAGGCGAACTGACGCAGCATTTCCGTATTGTTCGCGACGATCACGTTGGTCGGGCGCACGCGCACTTCGCCATCCGGACCCGTGAACACACGCTCGTCGCCCCAGTATTCGGAGGGCAGCGACAGGCTCGGATGCTCGATCAGTTGTTCCGGACGCGTCGGCGTGCCGTGCTTTTCCAGATATGCCGGCGTTGCACAGACGGTCATGCAGCCCGTGGTCAGCCGACGCGTGACGATGCTGGCGCTGCGCAGATTTCGCGCGATCACCACGCCGACGTCGAAGCCTTCTTCGACCAGATCGACTTGCCGGTCGACCAGCGTGACATCGGGAATCACTTTCGGATAGCGCTCGGCGTACGTCTGCAGCACGGGCGCGAGATTGTGCAGACCGAACACGACCGGCGCGACGATCCTTAAGGTGCCAACCGGCTCATGATTTCGCGCGACGACCATCTGCTCGACGTCTTCGAGCTCGTCGAGAATCTGACGCGCGCGTTCCAGATAAACCTGACCGGACTCGGTCAGCGAAAGACTACGTGTGGTGCGATTGAGCAGTCGGGTACCAAGACGGCCTTCGAGATCGGCGACGTGACGGGTGGCGACTGCGTTTGAAATATCCATCGCGCTAGCCGCGCGGGCGAAACTTCCGAGATCCGCCACTTTGACGAATACTCGCATTGACTGCAAATGATCCATGGACAACTCCTGCCGTATTACCGCTCCCCCGCGAACAGGAAGCACATTTGGGATTTTCCTACGACTAGGGAAATCCTGCAGAAGTTGCCTCGAAACATAGAAATTTTCTAAATATTTGAGTCAATATCTTAGGGGACGGAATGGCGGACACCCGATTGTTCCCATTGTCGAAACAATTTGCTGCGTCGCGTCGGAAACGCTCAGATAGCTCGAACAGCGAAAGCGACGCGTCGGCGGCAGAATGGGGGTCGAAAGGTGGCACGAAAATGGCCGAAATGACGAAAAAGCCGCCCGGAGGCGGCTTTGCTGTGTGTCAGTGAGCGCTTACAAAATCACGAACCCAGCTTCTTTTCCAGCGCATCTCGCGTATTTTGCAGCGCAGTAGGCAGGCCGTGTCTCAGCGTGTCGAACAGTTCGCCATGCAAGGCGAGTTCATTGCGCCACGCGGCATCATCGACGGAAATCACCTGTTCGAACTGCTCGCGGGTGAAATCCAGACCACTCCAGTCGAGATCTTCGTATCGCGGCGAGACACCGAACGCGTGCTCCTCGCCCTGCGCTTCGCCTTCGATCCGGCCGACCATCCAGCGCAGCACGCGCATGTTCTCGCCGAAACCCGGCCACACGAACTTGCCGTCGTCGCCCTTGCGGAACCAGTTGACGCAGAAGATCTTCGGCGTGCGCGCGCTCATCTGCTCCAGCTTCGCGCCCGTGTTCAGCCAATGGCCGAAGTAGTCGCTCATGTTGTAGCCGCAGAACGGCAGCATCGCGAACGGATCGCGTCGCACGACGCCCTGCTGGCCCGCTGCCGCCGCCGTTGTTTCCGAACCCATCGTCGCCGCCATGTAGACGCCTTCGACCCAGTCGCGCGCTTCCGTGACGAGCGGCACGGTGGTCGAACGACGTCCGCCGAAAATGAACGCGTCGATCGGCACGCCCGCCGGATTTTCCCAATCGGCGTCGATCGACGGACATTGCGATGCGGGCGCCGTGAAGCGCGCATTCGGATGCGCAGCCTTGCGGCCCGTTTCCTTCGCGATGGCGGGCGTCCAGTCCTTGCCCTGCCAGTCGATCAGATGGGCAGGCAGTTCGTCCGTCATGCCTTCCCACCAGACGTCGCCGTCGTCGGTGAGCGCGACGTTGGTGAAGATCACGTTCTCCTTCAGCGTCGCCATCGCGTTGAAATTGGTCTTCTCGCTCGTGCCCGGCGCGACGCCGAAATAGCCCGCCTCCGGGTTGATCGCGTACAGACGCCCGTCCTTGCCCGGCTTGATCCACGCGATATCGTCGCCGATCGTCGAGATTGTCCAGCCGTCCATGCCCTGCGGGGGAATCAGCATCGCGAAATTGGTCTTGCCGCACGCCGACGGGAACGCCGCCGCGACGTGATGCTTCTTGCCTTCCGGCGACGTCACACCGAGCACCAGCATGTGTTCGGCGAGCCAGCCTTCGTCGCGGCCCATCGTCGATGCGATGCGCAGCGCGAAGCACTTCTTGCCGAGCAGCGCGTTGCCGCCGTAGCCCGAGCCGTAGCTCCAGATTTCACGCGATTCCGGGAAATGGACGATGTACTTGGTGTCGCTGCACGGCCATGCGACGTCCTTCTGACCCGCCGCGAGCGGCGCGCCGACGGAATGCACGCACGGCACGAAATCGCCGTCTTCGCCGAGCACGTCGTACACCTTGCGGCCCATGCGCGTCATGATGCGCATGTTGGTGACGACGTACGGGCTGTCGCTCAATTCGACGCCGATGTGCGCGATCGGCGAGCCGAGCGGACCCATCGAGAACGGCACCACGTACATCGTGCGGCCGCGCATCGCGCCGTCGAACAGGCCGCCGAGCGTCGCGCGCATTTCGTCGGGCGCAATCCAGTTGTTGGTCGGGCCGGCATCTTCCGGGCGTTGCGAGCAGATAAAGGTGCGATCCTCGACGCGCGCGACGTCCGACGGATCGGAACAGGCCAGATAGGAATTCGGCCGTTTGGCCGGGTTGAGCTTCTTGAGAGTGCCGGCCGCGACCATCTGCGCACACAGGCGGTCGTATTCCTCCTGCGAACCGTCGCACCAGACGATCCGTTCCGGCTTGACCAGCGCCGCGACGCGCTGCACCCACTCGATCAGTTTTTGATGTTTGACCCAGGCAGGCGCTTCGAGGGTCGAAAGGCCTGCGAATGCGGGATGATTCATCGAGCTGTCTCCGTTTTGGTAGAAAAAGAAAAACGGTGCTAGCCCAGCGACGCTGCATGCGAGAGGCGGCAACCGGCGCAGCGGATATTCCACGCTGCGCGCGATCGAGCAGATCGTAAGGGCCTTCAGCCTGTCGCCGGCACGTTGAAACCGTCTGTAAAGCGGCTTGCGTGGACATGCAACAAACTGTTAAAAACTAGGGAACTTGCCGCTCCGTCGTGGCTCCGTCATCGCGGCTCCTTGTACGGTAAGGCATTCACAACAAGCATCATGTGGTCCAGGTCACATGATGGGACACCCGAACAAGACTCTCCGTTCCGCACCTGCATGGTGCGTCGAAAAACATATACGCCATGAAGATTGCCATCCTTGACGATTATCAAGACGCCGTCCGCAAGCTCGACTGTTTCCAAATGCTCGCCGACCACGAGGTCAAGGTTTTCAACAACACCGTCCGCGGTCTGGGCCAGCTCGCCAGCCGCCTGTCGGAAGTCGACGCACTGGTCCTGATCCGCGAACGCACCCGCATCAGCTCGCAACTGCTCGATAAGCTGCCGCATCTGCGCATGATCAGTCAGACGGGCCGCGCTGGTAGCCATATCGATATGGCCGCCTGTACGGAGCGCGGCATTGCCGTGCTCGAAGGCGTCGGCTCACCGATCGCGCCCGCCGAACTGACGTGGGCCCTAATCATGGCCGCGCAGCGCCGCATTCCGCAATACGTAGCAAACCTTAAGCAAGGGGCCTGGCAGCAATCCGGGCTGAAGACTTCCGCACTGCCGCCGAACTTCGGTCTCGGTCAGGTATTGCGCGGACAGACGCTCGGGATCTGGGGCTACGGCAAGATTGGGCGGCTGGTGGCGGGTTACGGCAAGGCGTTCGGGATGAACGTGCTGATCTGGGGCCGCGACCACACGCGCGAGGCGGCAGCCGCCGATGGCTATCAGGTCGCGGAAAGCCGCGAAGCGCTGTTCGAACAGAGCGACGTGCTGTCGCTGCACCTGCGCCTGCACGACGACACGCGCGGCATCGTCAAGCAGGACGATCTGATGCGCATGAAGCCGACGGCGCTGTTCGTGAACACGAGCCGTGCGGAACTGCTGGAAGACAATGCGCTGGTCGGCGCGCTGTCGCACAACCGGCCGGGCATGGTGGCGATCGACGTGTACGAAAGCGAGCCGATCCTGCAGGGCTACAGCCTGCTGCGCATGGAAAACGTGATCTGCTCGCCGCACATCGGCTACGTCGAGAAGGAAAGCTACGAGCTGTACTTCAGCGCGGCGTTCAAGAATATTCTCGCCTTCGATCAGGGCGAAACGGCGAGCGTGGCGAATCCTGAGGCGCTGCAAGGCGGCCGCCGGAAGTAACCGGACCTCTGGTACCAAGTGTGCGAATGCGGCCCTGTACGGGCCGCATTTCGTTTAAGCGGGTGCTTTAGTCGTGCGCGGCGGCGTCGAGCAGTTCAGGCATGCGTTGTAGAAACTGCTCGCCGTCGACACGGCCAAGGTTGTATGCGTGCTGCATTTGCGACGGACTCGTGTAGTCCCAGCTCGAAATCGGCACCTTGCGGGACGGCTGCACGTACAGCCGCTCCTGCGCGCCATGCGGCACGACAAACATCTGCGGACGCGGATAGATGCGCGTCACCATCACCAGCACCATGCCGGGCGCCTGATCGAGCGCGCCGACGGGCACGTTGTCGACCATCCCACCATCCAGCACGGGCCGCCCGTTACGCCGCAACACCGGTGTGAACGGCGGCGTACACGACGATTGCAGAATCAGATCCGCGAGATCTTCGACGCTCGCGCAATCCTGCGCGCGCACAAATTCCGGATGAAAGCCGAGCGACTGACCGAGCGTCGGATGCAGCGTCTTGCGGACATATTTTTCGATGTTGTACGCGATCAGCCCCGCGGCGACGGCGCTACGTGCACCCAGCCAGCGCGGCACGTGTGATACGCCGATACGGATTTCCGGCGCGTCCTTGAGTTGCGCAAAGCGGTCGCCGTAGATATCGAGCAGCGCCTGGCGGTAGATCCGATAATGCGGAAACACCGATTCGCCGCGCAGCAGATTGCCCCAGTACGCGTTCTTCTTGTTGTTGCGCAACGCGTTCTCGTAGTAGCGCATCACCCAGTCGGCGTCGCGCGTGTAGAGCATGCACGCCGTGGCGGCGCCCGCCGAAATGCCCGTGATCACGCGCGGCCTGATCTTCAATTCCGGCTGGACCACGTCCCAGAAACCTGCCTGCCACCAGCAGCGATTGCCGCCGCCGGCGAATACGACCTGATCGAACATCCGTTGCTTCCTTCGATTGCCGCGGCGCGCCTGTGCGCTGCCAGCGGGCCCGCTCAGTTGATGAGCGCGTAAGTGGTGGTGGCGTGGACGGCCATCTTGCCGTCTTCGTCGATCAGTTCGACTTCGCCGAATACCAGATTGCGACCCATGCGCAGCACGCGCGCCGTGATGAGAACGTCGCCCTTGCGCACCGCGCGCATAAAGCTGATGTTCAGCGAGACGGTGGTCATCGGCTTGAAGCCGCCGAGCGCGGCAGAAATAGCGACGACCATCGCGGTATCGGCAGCGGCCATGAAGACCTGGCCGCAGATCACGCCGCCGCTGTGCCGCAATTCGCCGGAAAACGGCAGCCGCAGCGTCGCGCTTTCGTCGTCGACCTTCACGGGAGTCAGCGACAGCGCCCGCACCCACGGCGCAAGCACGCGGTCGAGCAGTTCCCGGACTTCGTTATCGTCCATCATGATTTCCCGTTGGAGCCGCGCGGAAAGCCGCGCATCATCGTGTCGCGACATGATACCGGCACGAACGCCCGTGCGCTTCGATGGTGCTTGCGGTGTATTTCCTTTGGACGTTTGCGTTGCTAGCGGCTGCCGCAAAGTTTTTTTAAGAATTTTGCGAGAAGGGCTTGCCAAGCAAGAAAAACTCCTGCATAATTTCGCTTCTGTTGGGGGCGTTAGCTCAGTTGGTAGAGCAGCGGACTCTTAATCCGTAGGTCGAGTGTTCGAGTCACTCACGCCCCACCAAGAATTTAAAGGCCGGTTAGCGAAAGCTAACCGGCCTTTTTCTTTTCCCCGCGCGCGACACAAAACGCAAAAGAAGCAAAAGCGCCCATCAATTCCCTGGCACTGCCGCATCCGAAGCCGCCTTCGCCATCTTGTTCGCGTTTTCGGCTTTTGCCGCTGCCTGTTTCTTCAGATAGTCGACCGTGTTCTGAAACATCGGATTCACATCGGGATACGACGAATCGGTGACGAAATTCAATCCGTTCTGTTGCGCCTCGATCAACTCCTGATACACCTGCGCGCGCGTCTTGCCTTGCGCGAACACATTCGTCGATCCGAGTACAGCGACGGAGACGGCCAACAGTGCGAGCATCTTCATTTCCAGCTCCTTAGAAAACGTGCGGTACGCACATTGCCGAACCGCGCGACGTCGCAATCTATTCCCGTCTTTCTCACTAAAAAATAACTACGGATAGCTAACGATAAGTACAAAAAAAACGGCCACATCCGAAGATGCAGCCGCCAACATCAACACAACAGGAAACTCAACCCGGCGTCGCTGCCGTCAATTGTGCGTAGACGTCATGCGCAATCTGCAGCATCACCTTGCGATCGATGCCGCCCGATACTGCATAACCGAAGTCACCATCGACCCAATAGAAAACATTCACCGGCCCTTCCTGATAGAGCTTGAACGCCGTCGTATTCGCATTCACCTTGCGATGAGAAATGCACAGCGTCACGCGCTCGCCCTTCGCGTTGTGATACATGAACTGGGCGACCGGTCCATCGTCGCCGGGCAAGATGCGGCCGCCGGCCAGTTCGTAACCATTCTTGGTCAGCACGGGAGGATGCACGTCCGTACCGAGCTTGTTCGCCAGATACTGCACGAAATCCTGCTCCTGCCCCTCGCCGATCTGCGCGGGACGATCCACGGCAGGCATGTACACCACATGCGCGAGCGCCGCCTTCTGTGCAAACACTTCCGACGCATCGGCGCTAACAGGCCGCGTACCCGACGTGCCCGCCGCCGACGACGCCCACGGCATCGCGACGTCCTTGCCCATATTCGTGCCCACGCCAATGCCGATACCCAGCACCAGCGCCGCCGCCATGCCCGCGAATTGCGGCCAGTTCGCCGCACTGAGCCAGCGCCGCTTTTCCGGCATGCGCAAGCGCGCCGGCACCGGCTCGCTCAGCACGCGGTCATAGCGCTCATGAAACATGTTGTTCAGCGAAAAGTAATCGCTGACGCGCGCCGCCAGCGCAGGATTCAATTCGATCGCGCGCTCCACCTGTTCACGACGCTCGTCGGACAGCATGCCGTCCACGTACGCCTGAATATCCTCTTCGCTGACAGGAGTCTGTTGATCGCTCATCGCACCACCTTCAGTTTCGCGCCGGGCTGTGCGCCCGCCATCAACGCACGCAAGCGCTCGCGTCCACGCGAGAGCCTCGACATCACCGTACCGACGGGAATATCGAGTGCAATCGCCACTTCGGCGTAACTCATTTCTTCCAGACCGACGAGCAGCACCACTTCACGCTGATCGGCAGGCAGACGCTGCAACGCGTAATCCAGATCGCGCACTTCGAGCGACCGTGTCTGCTCGCCCGATACCGCGAATTCGCTTTCGACGATGCTCTCGTCATCCACCGAAACATGCACGGCGCGCGACGACGACTTGCGAACCTGATTGACGAACACGTTGTGCATGATCGTGAAAAGCCACGCACGCAGATCGGTGCCTGCCTCGAACATCTTCGTGCGCGTGAGCGCGCGTTCGAGGGTGTCCTGCACGAGATCGTCGGCAAGATCGCGATTGCTGATCAGCGCGCGCGCGTAACGACGCAATCGCGGCACGTGCTCCATCAACTCGTTACGGATGTCCATTTGCTCTACCCATCGAATATCGCGTGGCGCACAGTCCGTCACGCGCGACGCCTCTTGAAGCAGAGAACACAACCTTTTCCATTTTATTCCGCTTTGTTTTGCGGCAACGGCATAGGGACGTGCGAATCGGCAAATTCACGGTGCGCTTTTCAACGCACCGTCAGCGCGCCGTTAGCGCATTGTCAGCGCGTCGGCGGCTCGCATCAGGCCGTGTGTCGTGGCGCGTCCAGCAAGGACGTAGCGCCGTCCCTTCACGGTCCAGGTCAGCAGCCGCACGTCGCCGATGCGTTGCGCCGCCCAGTGCGGCTGATCCAGCGCAAACGGCGCACGCGCCGACAGCAGCACGACAGGTTCACCGTCGGCATTCCGGTAATCGAGGATGTCGATGCTCGCCAGCGCGTTCGGATGACGCGTCCTCGCGCCCGCCAGTTTCAGGCCCAAAGGTGCCAGATCGACTGCATGCGGATCGTCGGACGCGGCTTGCGCCGCAGCGGCGGCCGGATGTCCGGATTCGCGCATCAGCGCCATGACGGCGGCTGCATCGAGCATTTCCGGCGACACACGCGACGCAAAGCACCACCCGCCAGCCATTGCAAAGGCCAGCACGAAGCCGAGCAACGCGACGCCGATGCGTCTGGCGAAAAACCTGCGCAGCGCGGGCCGCAAATCGACGCTTCGCTCGCTAGCGCTGCCGCGTCCGCCGCGGTCGCTGCCGCCATGCGCACGGATTCGCTGCGGAAACGCGCCTTCGAACACGCTGCGCATTTCCATGTTCAGTTGCCGGTAGAACGCGATCCGGTCCGCCTCGCCCGGCCGTGAGCCGAGATAGTTCCGCACGCGGGCCGCCCGCTCGGGCGGCAGATTGCCGTCGGCGAAGGCCTGCATGTCCGCTTCGGTGAGCGGCGTGTCGGACGGTGGATGGGTGCGGGACATGATCGTCGGTCGTGCAAAATTTGGGTTCCTGCTGCGCTAACAGGATCTTTGCAGCCTTTATTCCATCGCCTTTCGATGATTCTTTTTGTCTGACTTTATCTCGTAGCTGTCGCACAAAAAGAAACGCGCCGCATGCCCGTCGAGGCATGCGGCGCGTCGCGTGACGCGGCAAATCCGCTTACTTCGCCGACACGTCGATATTGCCGAAGTACTTTTCCGCGAGCGTCTTGACGGTGCCGTCCGCCTGCACCTTGGCGATGGCCGCGTTCAGCTGGTTGCGCAGCGCAGCATCGCCCTTGCGGATGCCGAACGCGACACCGCTGCCGAGAATCTTGTCGTCGCGCACCGGCTGGCCGACGAACGCAAAGTCCTTGCCATCAGGACGCGACAGGAAACCCGTCTGTCCCGCCGGCGCCAGCACCAGCGTCGCATCGAGGCGGCCCGCGACGAGATCGGCATACACCTGGTTCTGATCCTGATACGGCACCACCGTCACGCCGGCGTTTTCCCAATGCGCCTTCGCATACGTCTCCTGAATCGACGCCTGCAGCACGCCGACGCGCTTGCCCTTCAGCGATTCCGGCGTAGGCTGCAGCCCGCTGTCCTTGCGCGCGATCAGCGAGGTCGGCACGCGGTAGATCACGTTGGTGAAGTCGATGGCCTGACGGCGCTTTTCGGTGGCGTTCATCGCCGAGTTGATCGCGTCGAACTTGCGGCCCTGCAACGCGGGAATCAAACCGTCGAACGACGTCTCGACCCAGCTGCACTTCAGGTTCGCGGTCTTGCAGACGGCATTGCCGACGTCGATATCGAAGCCCTGCAACTCACCGCTCGAACCCTTCGATTCAAATGGCGGATATTGCGCCTCGAGGCCGTAGCGCAGCGAGGTGGCATCGGCGGCCATTGCCGACGCCGTCGCCACCGATGCGAACGCACACGCCAGCATCAGCAGATTCTTCACAAGCTTCATATCGATCTCCTTCCCCTTATGTTCAATGCGGTTCAACGCACGTCAGACGGCGTGGCGATGCGCCGATGTGTAAGCACCGGCAGACGGTTGCGCGCTTCGTCGAGCGCGCTTTGTGTCAGCGTCGCGAGTGCGATGCCGGGTTCGTCGTCATGCCGTGCGAGCACTTCGCCCCACGGCCCGACGATCATACTGTGACCAAAAGTCCGCCAGCCATTCGAGTGCGTGCCGCACTGGCCGGACGCGAGCACGAAGGCCTGGTTCTCGACGGCACGCGCGCGCAGCAGCATTTCCCAATGCGCGAGGCCCGTGGTGTAGGTGAATGCAGCGGGCACGGCGATCACATCGGCCGCAGGTTGCGCGCGATACAGCTCGGGAAAGCGCAAGTCGTAGCACACCGACAGGCGCAACGTGCCGAACGGACCCTGCGCCGTGCCGACGCTCTCGCCGCCGACCATCGTATCGCCTTCCGCATGCTGTTCCGCGCCCTGGTTGAAGCTGAACAGATGGATCTTGTCGTAGCGCGCCGAGCATTGTCCCGAAGGATCGAACACGAGCGACGTGTTGTACGCATGCGTGCCGACCTGCGGCCCTTGTGACGGCTTGACCGGCACCGTGCCGCCGATCAGCCACGCACCCGTTTCACGCGCGAGTTCGGCCAGCGCGTGCTGGATCGGACCATCACCGAAGGTTTCGGCAAGCGCGACGCGCTGCATTTCGTCGTCGCCGATCCAGCAGAAGTATTCGGGCAGACAGATCAGCTTCGCGCCTTCTGCCGCGGCCTGATGCACCCAGCGGCGCGCCTCGCCGAGATTCTGCTGAACGTCGGCGCTGCTGCTCATCTGGATAACAGCGGCCTTGATCGATTCCTGCATCATCGTGCGGTCCTCAAATGGAGCGAAGACGGCGTGCGCCTTCGATCAAGGTCTCATCGTCCTTGGAAAAGCTCAGGCGGATCAGGCCGGAATCCGTGCCGTCCGTATAAAACGCCGACAGCGGAATGGTCGCGACCTTCGCGTCGCGGATCAGACGCAGCACGAAGTCGCTGTCGCTTTCCTCCGAGAAGCCGCGGAAACGCGCGAGCATGAAGAAGCTGCCTTCGCTCGGCAGCAACTCGAAACGCGACTCGCTGAGTTCGCGCGCCAGCAGATCGCGCTTGTGCTGATAGAACGCGGAAAGACCAAGATAGCTTTGCGGATTCGATAGCGCTTCGACGAACGCGTACTGCATCGGCGTATCGGCGGAAAACACCATGAACTGGTGGACCTTGCGGATCTCGTCCATCAATTCGGCAGGCGCGAGGCAATAACCGACGCGCCAGCCCGTCACGTGATACGACTTGCCAAACGACGACACGATCACGCTGCGCTCCGCCAGTTCACGATGACACGCCATGCTGTGATGCTTCGCGCCGTCGAACACGACGTGCTCGTACACTTCATCGGAAAGAATCACGATGTCCGTGTTGCGCGTGAGGGCCTTCAGCCGCTCGATATCGGCGTCGCTGAAAATCGTCGCGGTCGGGTTGTGCGGCGTGTTGACGATGATCATGCGCGTCTTCGGCGTGATCGCTGCCGAGACTTCGTCCCAGTTCACGCGGAAATCGGTCAATGACAGCTTGATCGGAATCGGCGTTGCGCCTTGCAGGCGCACGATGGGCGCGTAGCTGTCGAACGACGGCTCGAAGTAGATCACCTCGTCGCCGGGATGCACGAGCGCGCTGATGGTCGAATACAGGCCTTCGCTGGCGCTGGCGATCACCGTCACTTCCGTCGACGGATCGTAGTGCACGCCGTACAGCGTTTCGACCTTGGCCGCTAGCGCCGCGCGCAACGCGCCGATACCGGCCATCGGCGCGTACTGGTTGTGGCCGGCGCGCATGGCTTTGGTGACGCCATCCACGAGCGCTTCGTCGGGCGCGAAATTCGGCGCGCCCTGCGACAGGTTCAATGCGTTGTGTTCAGCGGCCAACTGGCCGATGACGGTGAAAATCGTCGTGCCGACGTCGGGCAACTTCGAGCGGGCTTGCAAGGCGCTCTGCATGAGATTCCTCCTTCTCGCTGCAAATCGGCGGGCCCCGCGTTGTGCGTCAGGCCCGTTCAGTTTGAACGATTAGGCAACAAGGCGCGCACGAGAACAATCGAAACTTTGTCATGCGCGGCATGCGTTTCGCTCATGCGAGTCGCTGCGGTGTACGGGTCGGAAACCCGCTGCCAGCGCCCGCGCGCCTCGCCAGCAGCACGGCCGGCGCGCGAAACGGAGGTATTTCAACAGCCATGAGAAGGAGTGATGCCTGCGCATCGTGCGTCTATTCGTATGAAGTATGCGCATCGACACTCGCACGAATGGCGGCGCTTGCACGCCGCCTGTCGCACCGCATCACTCGTCCATCAAACGCACTTTCACCTTCTTGCCCTTGACCTTGCCCGCATTGAGCTTGCGCAGCGCGTCACGCGCAACGTTCCGCTCGACGGCCACATAGGTCGAAAACTCCGTCACGTTGATCTTGCCGATCTGCGCGCCGTTGAAACCAGCATCGCCCGTCAGCGCGCCGAGCACGTCGCCGGGACGGATCTTTTCCTTGCGGCCACCGAGAATCTGCAGCGTTTCCATCGGCGGCAGCAGCGGTTCATTGCTGGCAGCCTTCAGTTCCGCCAGCGGGTGCCATTCGACATCGCGCCCTTGCGCTTCCTCGATGCTGCCCACGCGCCCCATCTCGTTCATGCTGGCAAGGCTCAGCGCCCAGCCTTCCTGATCCGCGCGGCCCGTTCGGCCGATACGATGCGTGTGCACTTCCGCGTCCGGCGTCACGTCGACGTTGATCACCGCTTCGAGTTGCGCGATGTCAAGACCACGCGCGGCAACATCCGTCGCGACCAGCACCGAGCAGCTTCGATTCGCGAACTGGATCAGAACCTGATCGCGCTCTCGCTGATCCAGCTCGCCATGCAGCGCCAGCGCATGAAAGCCTTGTGCGCGCAGCACGTCGAGCAGATCGCGGCACTGGTTCTTGGTGTTGCAGAACGCAATCGTGCTCACGGGCCGGTAATGATTCAGCAGCAGGCCAACGGCATGCAGACGCTCATCTTCCGTCACTTCGTAGAAACGCTGACGGATCTTGCTGTTGTCGTGACGCTCTTCGAGCTTCACTTCCTTCGGGTTGCGCAGGAACTGCTGGCTCAGCTTGGCGATGCCTTCGGGATACGTCGCCGAGAACAGCAGCGTCTGCCGCTCCTTCGGACATTGGCGCGCGACCTTCGCGATATCGTCGAAGAAGCCCATGTCGAGCATGCGGTCTGCTTCGTCGAGTACGAGGGTATTGAGCCCGTCGAGCGACAGGCTGCCGCGCTCGAGGTGATCCATGATGCGTCCCGGCGTGCCGACGATGATATGCGCGCCATGCTCGAGACTCGCGGTCTGCGGCTTCATCGGCGTGCCGCCGCACAGCGTCAGCACCTTGATGTTTTCTTCCGCGCGCGCGAGGCGGCGGATTTCCTGCGTGACCTGATCGGCGAGTTCGCGGGTCGGGCACAGCACCATCGCCTGGACTGCGTAGCGGCGCGTGTCGAGCCGCGCCAGCAGCGCCAGCGAGAACGCAGCCGTCTTGCCGCTGCCCGTCTTGGCCTGCGCGATCAGATCGTTGCCGGCCAGCGCGACGGGCAGGCTCGCGGCCTGAATGGGCGTCATCTCGACATAGCCGAGTTGCGTGAGATTGGCGAGCGCCGCGGGTGAAAGCGGCAGTTCGCTGAAAGGACGAGCCTTGTCTGTCATGTCGGTATCGATGTGAGCTTAGTTATACGGGCGGCCTTCGATCTGCTCGTAGACGATCGTGCCGTCGTCGGCGTCGAAGCGCTCGACGTAGTTGCGTGCGCCGCACATCGGGCAGCGAAACAGAAGACCTTGCCCTTCGTTCTTGATCACGACGTCGGACAGTTCCCACTGCGCACCGCAGCTCTGGTTGATACAAGTGAACACGGTGATTCTCCAGCTGGTGGCCTCCGGGCGTCTTCCCACGCGCAGAGGCTTATAGACAATAGGTTTACCTGTATGTATACGTAGTAGAAGTTAACAAGCACAGCGCTTTTCTGTGGATAACACAGGTTTACCGAAACGAATCAGCGTTTTGCCGGACGCATAACCGCATGCGCTTTGTGTGCGCACCGCATGGCGTTCGATGAACAACTTTTTCGCTTCAGACGCGAGTATCGAGTTACCCCGTTTACGTCCACATCGATTCCACACGCGTTTCGCCCGGCTATCCTCGCGGTTATCCACAGCTTGTTGTGGATACATTGGGACGGAAGGGAACGCGTGACGTGCAGTCGATGCAGAGGACAGGTCGGGCGGCGAGACAGTCCGCCCACGCCGCAATTCTAGCCGATGCGTAAACGCGGGCCGGACGACGGGCGGTCGGCGAGCAGCCGGTCACTGCTAGTGAGCGAGCAAGGCGCTGGCGGGAGAATGGGCGGACTTCAGCGTTTCGGAGGGACGCACGCCGAACAGCTTGCGATAGTCGGTGGCGAACTGGCTCAGATGCCAGAAGCCCCACGCGGCGGCGACGTCCTGCACGGTGCGCTCGCCGGGCGCCGCGCCACACAGGTCGCGGCGCGCGCCGTTCAGACGGATCGCGCGCAGATAGTTGGCGGGCGCGAGGCCCAGCACGTCCTGAAAGCAGTACTGCAGCGTGCGGCGGCTGACGTGCAGGTGCTCGCACAATTCCGGCACGCCGACAGGACGATCGCGGTTCGCCAGCACATAGTCACGCGCTTCCGACACGATCCATTGCCTGCGCGGCCGCGCCGGAATGGCCACTGGTTCGAGCGACGTCGACGAACACAGATCGAACAGCGACGACAGCACCGACGTTTGCAGGTCGCGCCGGGCACGATCCGATAGCGCAGCGTTGCTGGTTTCGTCGAGCGCATGGGTGAGCAGCGTGCAGAAACGCGACTTCTGCTCCATATCGATGGGAATGACGCCCGTGTGTGCGGCGCGATCGATCAGATCCGCGTGTTCGACGGCTTGCGCATGTCGATGCAGCACCTCACCGCGCACGACCACGCCGAAAATCGCATAGTCGCCCGGCGTCAGCAGTTCGAACTCGATGCCGCCGCGCTGGAACGCGAGCGTGTCGGCGCTGATCGGTTGCGGCCCGATGCGGCCGAAACCGGGATTGTCATCGCTAGCGGGAATGCCGAACCAGTAGGCATCGGACGGCACCTCGCAGGTTTGCCGCAGCGACTGGCTGGTCGTCTCGCAGAATACGTGCATGTCGTCGAGATGCAGCCCCGTCAGTCTGCCGACGAAACGCCCCGCCGTGAGCTGATCGTAGGTCTGCGTCCAGCCGTGAAGGTTGCGCGCCTGCTCATCGGCGTCATGCGCGACGCTCGTTTCGACGCGGCACGCAGCCGCTTGTGAGGACGGGAAAGAGAGATCGGTCGTCATATGGGGCGTCGATGATGAATATGCACCTGCATGTGACATTTAGCTGACAAGCGCGTAAAGGACGCAAGTCTCATGCCGAACGGATCGGCACACAATGCGCCTGTGCAACGCCAAGCCCTGTTCATTCGATGAACACTCGCGTTTTGAACTGCTCATGGATGCAACGTCATCCACGCGCACCTTCCGACCCACAAAACGGCAATGCATCGCGGCAGTGCTGCGTGCACCGGCATCGGCCACCCTCACCTGCGTGTTGGCACGCTTCTGGCGATAAGCACCCGCGGCAGCAGAACATCGCGACGCCGGGTGGATATACCCAACCAAATACATCGACATCCAAACATTCATGTGAGGAGCACACAGATGAATCACGCAGAGATGAAGTTTCTGACGACCGAATTCCCGTACAAGAAGCAGTACGCGAATTTCATCGGCGGTGAATGGGTGGCGCCCGTTGGCGGCGAATATTTCGACAACATCTCGCCGATCACGGGCGAGCCGTTCACGTCGATTCCGCGTTCGCGCGAGGCCGATATCGAGCTGGCGCTAGACGCCGCGCATCGTGCGAAAGCGGCATGGGGCAAGACCTCGGTCGCGGAGCGCGCGAACATCCTCTACAAGATCGCCGATCGGATGGAAGCGAACCTGCAACGTCTGGCCGTCGCCGAGACGATCGACAACGGCAAGCCGCTGCGCGAAACCATGGCCGCCGACATCCCGCTCGCCATCGATCACTTCCGTTATTTCGCCGGCACTGTGCGCGCGCAGGAAGGCGGCATTTCCGAAATCGACCACGACACCGTCGCGTATCACTTCCATGAGCCGCTAGGCGTGGTCGGCCAGATCATTCCGTGGAATTTCCCGATCCTGATGGCCACGTGGAAGCTCGCACCGGCACTCGCCGCAGGCAACTGCGTCGTGCTGAAGCCGGCTGAGCAAACGCCTGCTTCCATCCTTGTGATGATGGAGCTGATTCACGACTTGCTGCCGAAAGGCGTGGTGAACGTCGTGAATGGCTTTGGTCTCGAAGCAGGCAAGCCGCTCGCATCGAACAAGCGCATCGCGAAGATCGCCTTCACGGGTGAAACGACGACGGGCCGCCTGATCATGCAGTACGCGAGCCAGAACATCATTCCCGTGACGCTTGAACTGGGCGGCAAGAGCCCGAACATCTTCTTCGCCGACGTGCTCGACAAGGACGATAGCTTCTTCGACAAGGCACTCGAAGGCTTCGCGATGTTCGCGTTGAATCAGGGCGAAGTGTGTACGTGCCCGTCGCGCGTGCTGGTCGAAGAATCGGTGTATGACCGCTTCATGGAGCGCGCATTGAAGCGCGTCGCCGCGATCCAGCAAGGCCACCCGCTCGATTCGAAGACGATGATCGGCGCGCAGGCTTCGCAGGAACAACTGGAAAAGATCCTGTCGTATATCGATCTCGGCAAGCAGGAAGGTGCCGAATGTCTCGCTGGCGGCGAGCAGAACAAGCTCGACGGCGAGCTTTCGAAGGGCTATTACGTGAAGCCGACCGTGTTCCGCGGTCACAACAAGATGCGCATCTTCCAGGAAGAAATCTTCGGGCCAGTCGTGTCCGTCACGACGTTCAAGAACGAAGACGAAGCGCTCGAAATCGCCAACGATACGCTCTATGGTCTCGGCGCCGGCGTCTGGACCCGCGATGGCACGCGCGCCTATCGCTTCGGCCGCGCGATTCAGGCTGGCCGTGTGTGGACGAACTGCTACCACGCTTATCCGGCACATGCGGCATTCGGCGGCTACAAGCAGTCGGGCATCGGACGTGAGAATCACAAGATGATGCTCGATCACTATCAGCAAACGAAGAATCTGCTGGTCAGCTATAGCGACAAACCGTTGGGCTTCTTCTGAGCGTAGTGCTCCTGTTGGGCGATTCGCGCGGCGCGGTTCGCCCGTTTTTTCTGCAGGTCAAAGCCAGAGGGGAAGCGCGATGAACGAAGCAGGCGTTGCGCGTGTCGTGGCGACGGCTGCGGCCATCAAGCTGATCCAGCAGTTGAGCGCCGAACACGGGCCGATTATTTTTCACCAGTCGGGCGGATGTTGCGACGGCAGCGCACCGATGTGTTTTCCGTCGAACGAGTTCATGGTCGGCGGATCGGATGTGCGGCTGGGCGAGATTGGTGGCGTGCCGTTCTATATGAGCGAATCGCAGTTCGAGTATTGGCAGCACACGCAGTTGATCATCGACGCCGTGCCGGGTAATGGCGGCATGTTTTCATTGGAGCGGCCAACGGGGTTGCGGTTTTTGACGCGCTCGCGGCTGTACGACGATGATGAGAATGCGTGGCTCGAAAAGCATCCGGTGAGCAAGGCCGACGCTGTTTGATCTATGTCGATGTTTTGAGTAATGCCCAGGCGCTCCAGGCGCCTGGGCATTATTTTTTCGCGTCGTCGGATATCGCTGCCGACGCTGGTTCGGCTTGCAGCAACGCGTCGCTGTCGTCTTTCAGGCCCACACCCGATAAACCCAGACGGCGCGCATGCGTCATCAGATAGTGCAGTTTGTGCGCAGCCGCTTCGTAGTCGAGACCTTCGGGCCGCACGTTAGAAATGCAATTGCGCTGCGCGTCGCTGCATCCGACCTTTGGCGCATACGTCAGATAAACGCCGAGACTATCCGGCGAACTCAGCCCCGGCCTTTCGCCGATCAGCATCACGACCAGCTTCGCCTTCAACAATTCGCCGATCTCATCGCCCAACGCGACACGCGATTGCCGCGCGACGACGACAGGTCCGATCTTCCAGTCGGTGAGACGCTTCGTGATCGCTTGCAGGAACGGAACGGACTGCTTCGATGCAGCGAACGCGGAGAGTCCATCGGCGATCACGAACACGACATCGGGTGCTTCTTTAAGCTCTGCCTTGCTGAGCGCTTCACGGCTCTCATCGGATAGGCGTCTGCCCATGTCCGGACGACGCAGATAATGCGCGCGATCCGGCGCGGCACTGTGCGCGTCCAATGAAGCAAAGCCGTTTGCGCGCAACTGTTCGTGCAGGACGTCGGCATCGAGAGGATGATGCACGGCGTCGCGTGCTTGCGCGTGGGAAAGGTTGAATGCGAGCAACGGCGCAGTCGGCAGACTGTTGCCCGCGCGGCCTAACGCAATGCGTGCATTCGTGAAAGCACGCAATGTCTGCCACGCATTCTTTTCGATCGAGTCGCTCATGCGATGCCCATCCATTCGCTTGCGCCTTCGAGCAAGGGCTGACGCGTTGGCGCATTCAGCAATGCGCCGCGCGGATCGGTGATCTGCATCGACTCCAGCCATTCTTCGAATTCGGGCGCGCGGCGCAAACCGAGCACTTCGCGCACGTACAGCGCATCATGGAACGACGTGCTTTGATAATTCAGCATCACGTCATCTGCGCCCGGAATGCCCATGATGAAGTTGATGCCCGCTGCGCCGAGCAGCGTCAGCAGATTGTCCATGTCGTCCTGATCGGCTTCCGCGTGATTCGTGTAGCAGATGTCGCAACCCATCGGCACGCCGAGCAGCTTGCCGCAGAAATGATCTTCAAGGCCCGCGCGCGTGATCTGCTTGCCGTCGTACAGATACTCCGGACCGATAAAGCCAACTACCGTATTCACCAGAAACGGATTGAACTGACGGGCAACGGCATACGCGCGCACCTCGCAAGTCTGCTGATCGACGCCATGATGCGCGTTCGCCGACAGCGCGCTGCCTTGCCCCGTTTCGAAGTACATCAGGTTGTCGCCGACTGTGCCGCGCTTGAGCGACAACCCTGCTTCATAGGCTTCCTGCAACAGCGCAATCGAAATGCCGAAACCGGCATTCGCTTTCTCGGTGCCGGCAATCGACTGGAACACAAGGTCGACGGGCGCGCCCTTTTCGATCGCCTTGATCGTGCTGGTCACGTGCGTCAGCACGCACGATTGCGTCGGCACCTGATAGCGCGTGCGGAAATCGTCGATCATCGCGAGTAGAGTCGTGATTGCCGCGAGACTGTCGGAAGCCGGGTTGATGCCGATCATCGCGTCGCCGCAACCGTACATCAAACCGTCGATCATCGACGCCGCGATGCCCTTCACGTCATCCGTCGGATGATTCGGCTGCAGGCGCACCGACATATGTCCCGGCAAGCCGACCGTGTTGCGAAAGCGCGTGACGACAGGCCGCTTGCGCGCTGCGAGAATCAGATCCTGATTGCGCATCAGCTTCGAGACGGCTGCGACCATTTCGGGCGTGATGCCTTTCGTGATGCGCGTGAGCGCCGCCGTATCCGTCGAAGCCGACAGCAGCCAGTTGCGAAACTCGCCGACCGTCAGATGGGAAATTTCGGCGAATGCTTCAGGCGAATGCGTATCGATGACGAGCCGCGTGACTTCGTCGCTCTCGTACGGAATGAGCGCTTCGTTGAGGAACGTGCGCAGCGGCACGTCGGCGAGCGCCATCTTCGCGGCGACGCGCTCTTCCTCGCTGGCCGCCGCGACGCCGGCGAGTTGATCGCCGGAACGCAGCGGACTCGCCTTCGCCATCAAGGTTTTCAGATCGGCAAAACGATAGGTGCGGCTGCCGATTGTCTCCGTGTAGCTCATGTCGTGTACTCCGTCGCCGCGGCTACTGCGCGGCGTGTTGCAAATGCGTCGGTGCTGCTACGGCGTGGTCACTCTTCCAGCAAAACGTCAGCGGGTGCGACTTCGCGCTGATGACGTGTCATCAGGAAGTAGCCGTAGCCGAGGGCGACAAACGCAGCAAACACCAGCGCGACGAGCAGATTGAAGTAGATCATCGTCGCCAGCGAAATCACCGCGGCCACCAGCGCGAACGCCGGGAAATACGGAAACAGCGGCGCGCGGAACGGACGCTCCATGTTCGGCTCGCTGCGGCGCAGCTTGAAGAGCGCGAGCATGCTGATGATGTACATCACGATAGCGCCAAATACCGACATCGTCACGATGTTCGCTGTCAGCGTCTGGCCGCCGAACTGGATCAGTTCGTCGCTGTAGATCGCGGCGATGCCGACCACGCCGCCCGCGAGAATCGCGCGATGTGGCGTCTTGAAGCGCGGATGCACCTTCGACAGCCACTCAGGCAGATAGCCTGCGCGCGCCAGTGCGAAGATTTGCCGCGAGTAACCAAGGATGATGCCGTGAAACGACGCGACGAGACCGAACAGGCCGAGCCACACCAGCATATGCATCCAGCCGCTGTTTTCGCCGACGATGTATTTCATCGCTTGCGGCAGCGGGTCGTTGATGTTGGAGAGCTTGGTCCAGTCGCCTGCAGCGCCCGCGAACACCATCACACCAACGGCGAGCACGACGAGCGTGAGAATGCCCGTGATGTAGGCGATGGGGATCGAGCGCTTCGGGTTCTTCGCTTCCTCGGCGGCCATCGCGACGCCTTCGATCGCGAGGAAGAACCAGATGGCGAACGGGATCGCGGCGAACATGCCGTGGAAGGAGCCCATGCTGAAGGTGTCGGAGCCGGACCAGCCGCCCTTCGTGAAGTTCGACCACTGGAAGCCCGGCGAGACGACGCCCATGAATACCAGCAACTCGAAGATGGCGAGCAACGTCACGCACAGTTCGAAGGCGGCGGCGATCTGCACGCCGACGATGTTCAGCGCCATGAAGACCAGATACGCGCCCATTGCGGCGTGCTTGGGTTCGAGGCCGGGGAACTGCACGTGCAGATAGGCGCCGATTGCCAGCGCGATGGCGGGTGGCGCGAAGACGAATTCAACCAGCGTCGCGGCGCCGGCGATGTAGCCGCCTGTCGGGCCGAAGGCGTGGCGCGCATAGGCGAACGGGCCGCCCGCGTGCGGGATCGAAGTGGTGAGTTCGGTGAAGCTGAAGATGAAGGTGGTGTACATCGCGGCGATGAAGAATGCCGTGATCACGAAACCGAGCGTGCCGGCGCTCGCCCAGCCGTAGCTCCAGCCGAAATACTCGCCCGAAATCACAAGGCCGCCGGCGATGCCCCAAAGTTGCCAGGTGCCTAGCGTCTGCTTCAGCTCGTGATGCGTGACAGCGCCTTTGTGCTGGGTTGTCGACTCTGGTTTCATCGGAAGCTCCCTTGTTTGAAGTTGCCGGTGGTGCGCGGAGAGTGTGTTCGCGTTGAGCGTTCTACCGGCGGCATCTGGCGATGGTAGGAAGCCATTAATCGAGGTGTTATCGAAAATCGGCAAAGTTTTGCGCGGGGTTTGAGCGGAGTTCCGGGTTAAGTCGATGCTGAATATGCGTGGTGATTTGTTGCGTAGCAGCAGTTCTAACTCCGCAGGATTTGGTAAATCGCTGCGTGCTATCGTATTTTTTATCGAATCCTGCTTGATTTCTCTTTGATCCTTCGACGACCGACATGAACGATATTGATCATCGTGCGCGCTACGCGGCGCGGCTCGCTCGCGTGCTCGACCATATTTACGATCATCTCGATGAGCCGCTCGACATTGACCGGCTTGCCGGGATCGCGTGTCTGTCGCCGTATCACTGGCATCGGATCTATCAGGCGATGTATGGCGAGACTGTTGCGACTACCGTGCGGCGGTTGCGGTTGCATCGCGCGGCGGGATTTCTTGCTAATGGGGAAATGCCGATTGCTGAGATTGCCGAGCGATCGGGGTATAGCAGCTTGCAGTCGTTTACGCGGACGTTTAGTGCTGTGTTTGGCATGCCGCCTGCGCAGTATCGAAAGGCTGGGACGCATCGGCGGTTCCGGCCGTCTTTTGATGACTCAGGAGGTCGACAAATGACGATGAGAGATGTGGTGATCCGGGATATTCAGGGCTTCGATGTGCTGACCGTTAATCATGTTGGGCCTTATATGCAGATCGGGAAGGCGTTTGATGCGTTGATGGGGTGGTTGGGTGCGCGTGGGTTGTTGTCAGGGGAGATGCGGATGGTTGGGATTTATTACGATGATCCGACTGCTGTGGCTGAGGGGGAGTTGAGGTCGAAGGCTGGGGTCTGGTTGCCGCGTGCTGTTGATGTTGATCTGTCGGGCGATGCGCTGGTTGGTTTGACTTCGATTAAGGGTGGAAGGTATGCGGTGTTGCGGCATAAGGGACCGTATGCGGATATGGCGGCGGCTTATCAGTGGCTTTATGGGGAATGGCTCGTTAATTCGGAGCATGAGGCTGCGGATCAGCCGGTGTTTGAGGAGTATTTGAATAATCCTAAGGAGACGGCGCGTGCTGGGTTGTTGACGGAGATTTGTTTGCCGGTGGTTTTGGGGTGGGAATGAAGCGATATCGGGATTTGAGCGGCCGGTCGGGTGTCGTTGCTTATCAGCTTTCCGACGATGCGGTCACCGTGAAGTTTCGTGACGGTGACGTGTATCGGTATGACTACGCGGTGACTGGGCGGCTTGAGGTTGATGAGATGAAGCGGTTAGCGGAGGCGGGGGAAGGGCTGGCGACTTTTATATCGAGGGTGGTTAAGGGGAGGTATGCGGGGAAGGTGAGGTGTTTATTTCGCAAATAGAGGACGTTTGGCGGTTGAGCGTTGTAGAAGCCGCCAAAAGTCCCACCCTCCTGATTTGAACGCTTTGCTCTCAAGTCTCCACTCGGTCGACCACATCCGACGTCATACCAAATCCCACCCGATACCCACAACACTTCTCTCATCCATAGTGGGAAGCACCATGAAAATTCGTCTGATATCCACGCTTGGATCACGACCATCTAGCATCTCTCGGATGGTTAGATGGAGAATGCTTCCGACCATACAAACCTTTCCGGCATCCGCTTCTTGAGTGCTGAGCGAGCGCTCTCATTTGGCAAAGGCGAGTTTTTCACTTTGCTCAGCACCCATTCTTGGGATTTGTTGCCGCCTCACAATCGCGTCTGCTCTAAGCAACATCCATCGTCAAATCGGCCTCCAAAGTCGCCTCGTCTGACTCGTAATCTTCACCCTCCTCACGGATCTCGCCGGAATACGCAGGCTTCCCCATCGCGTCTTCAATCAATGCCAATAACTGCTTTTGTCGGTCGGACATAAACGCTTCGAACGAATCGCTCCGAAGCAAATCCGAATTGATGAAGTGCGACTCAAGATGCTCGTTCAGCCGTTCTCGGCTGATAGGCGGGGTTGTCGAATTACCGCCTTCAAGCTTCGCGAGGTACTCGGATGGTGCCACTCCCCCGATAATCCGATTTGTTCGATAGGACAAAGGGGTCTTGTTGATAATCGAATCGTATACGGCCGGCTTGATGCCGTTCGTTTTACACCAGTCTTGTGGAAAGATATGGTGAATGTCGACGTTTTCTCCAAAAAACACAATATGGTCAAATTTCTGTCCAGAACGAAAATCGCGGGCGCCATCCCTCATAAGCAGGGCGTTAACACCCTTGTATGCTGCCGATAGGCGCATCCGCATCGTTTTGAGTCGGTCAGCTCGGAAGATAGTTTCGCTGATTGTCGTCGGTTCTGGTCCACCGTGCAGCCATGCTGGCACTTCGATAAAATCTCGCGCGAAACGCGAGTCGACGGCTGAACCATACAACTCGCCAAAAACACCATTCCAATACCATTGGACCAGTTTTGTGCGAACAGTATCGTGCTCCCACGCAGTGCCTATGTCGGCAAGAATCGCCGCAAGCGGAACGATTTGCGACTGGTAAGGTAGGTCGAACACTCGGTATATATGCAGCATATGAAGAAACTTAGCTGCGTGAATAAAACCTGTTTCGACTTGTGCCTCATACTTTTTGTAAGCAGCCAAGGGCAGGTTCAGGAGCGCCTGACGATTCCCGCTGACCGAAGGCAAATCTTTTCCAGATTTATTGGCTTGCTCGGCCTCTCGCCGCTTCTCCCGAGTGTAAAAAAGCGAGATTGCTTGCAAGAAGTCCGTATTGGTGACGTTCGCGATGATGCCCGAAGCAGCACCCGCAAGACGCAACGTCTCTGCAAAGCGACTCTGCCGCCCCTGCGTTTTTTCACTACCGAACCAATCTTTTCGAAGTTCGTGCCCTTCGGCGGCATACATTGCCGTAACGAGTTCGAATGCGTCAAGCGGCTTGCCTCCGGTATTGACCTTTTCAAACACGACGCACACTGCTTCCTTAGACGTCGACCTGTCCAGCGCGATAACTGGTACCCGGTAGTCTTTGAAATTCTCGAGAATCGCCTGCTTAAATGCTTTGAACAACTTCCGCGTGTCTGAGTGTTCATCTCCGCGCCAATACTCTTGGAAGCCGTCCTGCCAAGAATCCCAGTCGAATACTTGCGAATCGGGGTACATCAGCGTTTCGTACTCGCGTTCTGGAGTAGTCAGGTCAAGAACCTCAGAGCGACCGAAATCCGTGCGGACTACCCGGTCTTCCGGCACACCAACAATGGCATCTTCCCGGTCGCATGAAGGATCTATCGCTTTTCTGATATCGATATAGAACCAGCGTTTGACCTTCTTGTTTTTTGGCGTAACGGTCTCGACGACTTTCCCACGAAGTGTCACCTGATAGAGCGACGTCATACGCTGTTGACCGTCAAGGAGAAGTGAACGCGGGACCGCCGACTGAGCAGAGCTTGGAGCGCCCTCAACCGGCCGAGGCTTAAACTCAACGTCACCTCCCGTCTCCAAGGTCATCAGTGCGCCAACCGGAAAAGCCCGAGAGATGGACGCAATCAGGCTTTTGATGCGGCCTTCATCCCATACCCAACTGCGCTGAAAGTCGGGCAATTGAAGAGCGCCCCTGTCACAGTCGTCGAGTAGCTCTCGCAAGGCGATTGGATTGGTTTGAAACGCGGACCTGGCCATAGTGATAGATGTAGTCTTAATGGATAGCTGTAATAAGGACGACACAGTTGCCGCTATGCTGCACTCGATAGCGACATTCTGCTCATCAATTCATCGTCTAATTCTTCAACCGTTACGGGATATTGCTTGAGCAGATGCTCTAGCTCACCCCTTTCAACCAATCGAACGCGGTTCACGTCCGCTTGGGCATGTGTACCAACGTTAAACCGCCGATTTGTCACACAGATACGCCTGAAGCGTGTCCCCGCGTATGTATTTTGGTATCGCGCAGCACCTGCGGTTACCTCTTTCACCGCATCCCATCCGAGTTCGGCGCTCGCAGATGACTTGCATTGAAGCAACTCACCCTCTTTTCCCTGCAACGCAATCACGTCAATACCGCCGTCACCACGCGTCTTTGTCGTCACGGATGCAACGTATCCGCGCTTTTCCCACAACAGCCTGCAAAAATATTCAAAGCTGGTGCCGTCAAGCCGGTCGATGTCGTCCATCGCGAGATACCTAGGTTCAATATGCTTGGAACCAGGTACATCTCCCAACAATTCAGACATACGCACATCTTCGATGTTGCCGTTTAGCATGGCCTCCATCGTAGAATTGCTCATGGTTGCACCCGCAAGTTTTCCCTTGCGCTTCAGCATTTCGTCGAGACGCACCTCGAACGTAGGAAAATCGGCCACTACCGTTGGACAATAAACAAACACATCCCTTTCCTGACCGATGCGATACGCGCGGTCGGTCGCCTGGTTTTCTTTTGCTGCGTTCCAAGCGCGGGTGTAATGAAACACATGGTTGGCTGCTGTCACGTTCAGGCCGGCGCCGGCAGCCAAAGTTGAAAGAATGATGACGTTGAAGCCATTGCTGCGAGAGAAGCGGTCAATGACGCCCTGTCTCGCCTGAGTATCGCCGTTCACTACCGACGGTTTGATACCAAATCGCTGATGGATGAAGTAGGCGAGCGCAGCCTGCACCTCACGCAACTCGGTGAAGACGATAGCTTTCTCTGAGCGGCTTGAAACCGATTCGAGCTGCTCGAGGAGCCACCGCATCTTCGGTGAATTTTCAAGATGGGCGTCAGGTCCGCGCTTATCTGGCGCAAATCGGCTTCCCGGCAGGCAATATGGCTCAGCGCACACAGCTTTCATTAAATGCAACGCGCCGAACGAAAGCCTCGCGCGTTGCTTGGCGTCGCGCTCTACGGCAGCGTCTTGCAGCTTTTTGAGCCCCCCCTTGTACAGCACGAGCTGGTGGCCTGAAATGGCGACCTCAAGTCGCTCGCTATCCGCTGGACTAACGCTGAGCGAAGCGGTGCTTTGGGTTAGTCCCTGTAAGACGAAATATTTCTTCTTGAGTTCGTCGGCAATGTCTTCCTTCGTCCGACGTAAGGTCTGCGGTGCAATGAGCAACTGAAGACGGTTCAGGCTGTCGTGGTGTTCTTCAGTGTTGCACTCAATCGGTCTGCGATAGGTTCGGCCGAACGTCTCCAGGGCACCTAGTAAGCCGGGCTGCACGAAGTCGAAGAGGCACCATAGGTCAGCAAGAGAATTCTCCACCGGCGTTCCGGTGCAACAGATACGAAAGTTCGCTTTTAGTTTTTTGGCAGCTAACGTAACCCGTGTACCCGGAGTCTTGATACGTTGCGCTTCGTCGCAGATGACGAAAGCGAATTCCTGACGGGCGAACGAGAATTCGTAACCGGTCAGCACCTCGTAGGTCGTGATGATGACTTTGTGGTTTCCAAGCCAGTCAGGTTTGAGGAGTTCTGTGACGCCTCTGGTCTGCAACTGTTCGTCGATTAGGTCTATGGGCTGTTTTCTCGCTCGCAATTCCTCGCCATGCAAAACGAGATGTGCTGGGTAAGCGGGAGTAAAAAATCGCTCAATCTCCTGAGCCCAGTTTTCCAGCAGACTCTTCGGTGCGACAACCAGTGAAGGCTTGCCTTCAGGCTGCTGTTCGTAGAACCAGCCGAGCAGCGTGAGTAGCTGAAGCGTTTTTCCCAAGCCCATATCATCCGCGAGGAGTGCACCCCGGCAGTCTGAAGGACTAAGTGCGACGAGATGCTGGAACCACGCGACGCCTTGTCGTTGGTGAGTCTTGAGCGAAATGGAGGGCCGCAAAGACGCCGGCAGATGGACCTTCGCATCTGCCGGAGGCGTCAGAATAGCCCGTCTCGCTTCTTGATAATCAACTTCGTTGAAGTTGGTTTTGACGAGCAGACTTTCCCGCTTCCTGCGCGGCTTTGACGGTTCGCTGGCTTTTTCCGCCTTGACCTTTTCACTTGCGGCAATCATTGAACTGAAAGCATCCGCAAGCTGCCTCGCTTGGACTGTATCGATGGCCGTCGGCATCTCGGTGTCGCGTACCTCGCCGCTTCCTTCTTTTTCAGCGCGCTGCACCGCTTGTTCGAAGTTTTGAACCCACTCTTCAGTCAACGGGATGAGAACGTGTCCATCGTGCCCGGACAAGGTGATGGATACCATCGGGGTCAATGTATCGGGCAACCAGCCACCGTCATCGTCTGCTTCTGAAGAAGCCTTTTGCATCACTGGAACATACACGGGCTTAGCTACGCCAATCCCGTGAATTCGGTCGCTGTAATCGTCCAGCGTATAGACGTCTGTGAAATCAATGCGCGCGGCCGGCTGACTTCGCCACAAGAACAAAATCTGTCGAGCAGTCTCGAGCTGCAATGTGGATTCAGCGTCGACGGTAAGGTCAAACTCGTTCCACGGAAACTGTTCACGCTCCTCGTATAAAGCTTTCTCCAGAGTCGCTAGAAATTCTGCGAGCGATGCCGTGCCGTCAAAATTGCAATCAGACGTTTGGGCCGCACCATCGGCATAGTGTTCGGTCACAACGAGACTTACTGCATCGATGCGACCGTCTCTCGTCCGCGGCGCGATTGAGAAAATGGTCGTGACTGGACCGGCAGAGGCTTTGTCCAGCAGGAAGTCATCCTCGTTGAAGACTTCGGCGGCGCTCTCGCCAAGGAAGGCCCACGGGTTGTGAATGAACCTCTCAGCTAGTGCACCGGCAACGCGGCGCCGCGGCATGTCGCGCTTGATGACCTGGAGAACCTTGCGGACGGGTTCGGACAACACGATGCGCACGCGGCCACCGTCGATGCTCGCAAGGTCGTAATGAGCCTGCACGGCATCATACTGGTCAAAAGCACGTAACCATCCGGTCGGCGCACCATCAAACGTCGGCATTACCGTGTGAACACGACCGAAAGCAGTCTCTTCCGTTACCCGAGGAAGGCGCAATTTGTCTGGTGTAAGAACGTGGGTCGTTGCCAGATACTGCGATTTATAAAGAGCGCCACCAACCTCAGCTTGTGCGCGGATGTTCCCCCAACCTAGTTCGTTGAAATGTTGCGTGCGCTGCTCCGCAGAACGGAGCCGGAACTGTTCAACGATTGCGACTGTCTTCCATGTTGCCGCGGGGAGAAGCATTTCCTCATCATCGACAATCAGCACCGCGCCTATCCGTCGGGCCGTGCGGAGGCTACGCCCGTTCAACTCCCAGCCGTCGACAAAAACGTCGAAGGATGAGTCCGAAAGCGTAGCCAGGTGGTCCAACACCGGCTGGGCCGGATGCTCGGGTGGCACGATGATGCTCGAAAGCGAAGACTGGTGTTCAGTCATTTCCCGCAGTCGATAGAACTCCGACCAGGACAGAAGGATGGTGTCGACGTCAATTGAAGCGGCGCCCTCCTGCACCAGTTGCAGGAGGTAATGAGCAAGGACGAATTCGTGCTGTTCAACGGCGAACACTCTCGCCTGGAGCTCATCGACCGTCGGGGTCGGCAGCGGGAAAGCCAGCCTGAATGCAATGCCGTGTTCGGTCCACTCCGGCTGAAAGCTCGAGCGTGCCGCTTTATTCGAGGCATCGCGTTTAAACAGGTTGAAGAAAGCCATTCTTACTCCGCGTAGTACCAAGCCGAACGTGAGTTAGCCCATTTAAAACCCCACGCCTTAAGCTGCCTGCCAAGCGCGATGTCCTGTCGCGGGTCTTCAACCCACAGTCGGCCGCCTGCGGCTTGCCGTCTGTCATCGATGTACGCGCCGATAAATTGCTCAACCTGCGCCTCGAGTGCTGACATGGAAAATGGTGTTTGCTTTTCAGCTCGTGACGGTACGATGGGCGGAGCCCACGATGGCCCCGCCGGCACAGATTGAGGTGGCGCTTTCGTTTGTTGCGCTTCGAAGGGCATAGGATGTCGCGATCGCGGCGACTTGTTATCGCTGTCGGGACGTATGCCAAGTCGAGCCAGTTCGTGCGCCGCGCTGGACTGCCAGCCTGCGTTATGGATGATTCGGCATCGGGCCCCAGTGCGAAATCCGTAGCGCAAGTCCTCAGTGCCACCGTGATAGGTCGTTGAGTATCTGTCGAAGCGAAGTGTCGCCAAGTCATAGACGTAAGCAGCGTTGCCCGTTGTACTGAACTCGACGACAATGTATTCGCCAATCTGCATGATGAACGCATCGATGTTCTTGTTTCCGTACAGAGTGGCGTAAGCTCCTATCTCCCTGGCAATAAGCTCTCCGACTGCCTTGTTGCTTCGCGCCAGCGACACGGTTTCGCTGCTGAAAATCAGACGCGTCCAAGAAATCTGCCGCATGTAGCGGCTCCAAAACGCAAGCCGGCCCTCGTCCGCACTGTTTCGGGCAGCCAGCACGTCGAAGAAGTCCCGCAGGTTGCCCTCGTTCACCCATTGCAAGACCATCCGCCAAACAGCGTCGGGCACCCGATTCCAAGCGGTCGCAATGCCTGCCGCCTTTAGTTTTGGATTGCGCCATACGTCCTTTCCTACGACATAGTCCCGAAGTTCGTGATGAACCGGATGCCCAGGAATTCGGTGGTAACGTGCAAGAAGAGCCTCGAGGGCTTCATCCCGGAATACGGGACGAGATTTGATGAGCTCAATAAGGCGCGGTATTACTACCCTGAATTGTTCGTCGTTGTAGGCAGCACTGGCTTTCACCGCGCTAAAAACCAGTGCATGCCAGAACCAGCTACTCTCCGGGATGCCGACGTTCTCAACTATCGAATCAAGGATAGCCCGGTCACCGACGAGATAATGGTCTGCAAACTCGTCCGCAGCGTTTTCGCCGATAAGTGCCGGGTGCTGACGCAGAGTAGTAATCCAGTCGGGAACCGCCGCGTTTCCATTTGCGCTGTTGATATGAAGCCATGTCCCGGCCAGAAGCTTTCTTAGCGAAAGCCAACCTTCGTGCTCCATTCCCTTCGCGGTGAGCGGGTTGTACGAGAAATACGATACCAGCAGGTTGAACCAAGTTAGACGCCACAATCTTCCGCCAACCGCTTCGTCCTCGTAGTATGTGAAGAGTGCTGCGAGCCTGTCACTGCCGATGGGTCTCGCGCTCTGCCGTTCCGCAACCTCTTGATTTAGCGCGCTGGCAACTGTGTCCTTCTGAAATTCGTCAAGTTCATGTCCGCGTAAGAAGGCAAGTGCGGACGCGTAGGCGTCGCGTGCCGAGGGACGCGCACTCGCACATTCCTGGAAAATACGCTTTGCCTGTTCACTCGCTTTTTCAACCAATGCTGGCTGCCCCAGTTCCTTCCAGTCGGAACTGAAAGCAGCAAGTTTTCGATCAAGCGCTGACTTCAGGCGGGCTAGAGCGTCGGTACCTAGCTGCATTGCCCGAATTCCTTCGAGGTGGGCGCGAGAGGCGCGGAAGGTTGCTCGTCAAGCGCCCAGAATTCGACCTTCAGTTCGACGCGGCGACTCGCTTCCTTGGACTCTTTCGTGGAGTTGAACGAATAACCACCAACGAGAAACAGGTCGCGAATTTGCGTCTTTTGCCCGATACTCAGCGGTGTTTCGTCTCTGGTCGGCGTCGCGAATAGTGCGCAAACTACGCGCCGACTGCGGTCGAGGCTGAGCCCCAGGTTATATAAGTAACTGCCGTCCTGGTCGGTGAACCCTTCCACAACAATGCGGCGAATCCATTTGCGGCCAATATCTGTCTGTTGTGCCTTGAGCAGAACCGGTACGTAGTTTCGGAGGAAAGTCGCGCCGTTGGTCGAGATGTCTGACCGTCCGCTATCAAACCGGACGATGTCACCAAGGTCAATTCGATACGTTGTTTCGTTGACCTTTACCTCTGGAAACTGGCGCGATACTTCTTTGATTTGAGCCATCAATTCCCGGATGTCCGTTTCCCGCTGTATTTTCCTCTGCTCAACGGCTGAGACACTCTTGGTTACAGAGATAAGCGTCGCGGCCATTACAACCAGGAACAGGGTCATCAGTGCGGACATCAGGTCCGAAAAGGAAATCCAGAAGGGACTTTCACCTTCAGACTTCCCAGAGCGTTTAATAACGATTCGTGAAAACATGGCGTCACGCGGCGCGCTTCATGCGCTGAAGGGCGATACCAAGCTCCTGGACAACGCCGGTCAGCTGCTGCACGCCATGACCAAGGTGGCGGTCTGTCTCGCCGATAGTCTGACGCAGCTGGCTTGTCATCGCGTTTCCAAACTGCTCGAATGATTCGGCGAGCGTCTGATTAACACCGTCCAAATACTCAGCCGCCTGGCGTTCCGCGTCGCGAAGCGTTTGCACAATCTGTTCAAGGTCTGTGAGCATAGAACGGGTTAGCCCGGCCTCCTTTCCGGCGGACTCGACTAGGCCCTTGAGAATGCCAACATATTCCTGGACTGTCTCACGAGTACGGTCGTACTGCTGAAACGCTTGTGTAACTGTGGTTGACGCCGATTGGAGCGCGGAAGTGGCGCGCTGCAAATCACCTGTTACAGCCACCGATTTTTCAAACACAGTGGTAACTGATGCGCCCGCGATTTCAAAGCGATTCGCCGCCGTGTGCATCGTTGCAGCCCCGCTATTCATGCCGTCGATGGCACGAATACTAACGGCCTGAATCGCATCGATATTGGCCTGTGTCCGTGCAATCTGACTTGTGACCGCTTCAGTCACGGCTTTCAGCTGTGCCGACAGGTGGTCGACAATTTCCTCAGTGCGGCGAGTAAGTGCCTCGTTCCTTGCATTGTCCTGTGTTGCAGCCGCGTCTCGAGTCGCTTGCAACTGCGCCACAGATGCAGATACTTCCTGTAGAACTCGGCCTACGGCATCGTTCATCGCCTGACCATTGGCATCCTGTTGCTTTGCCGCGCCGGCTCCGAGTTCTTCCGCAAACTGGCGCATCTGCGCAGCCATTAGTTCTTGGTGACTCGAAATGCCACTGATGATTTCCTCAGTACGACGTCCCAGCGACTCATTGCGTTGTTGTTCCTGTTGGGCCGACTGGTTCCTGCTATCAGCGAGACTCTGCAACGTGTCGTTGACTCGCGCCATCAGTTGTCCAACTGTGTCATCCAAAATCTGCCTGGACTTGCTCTGCTCGTCGGCGACCAGCTGTCGGAACTCGTTCACGAATTCCCGCATTTGTGTGGTCATCAGCTCCTGATTCGCAGATGCATGCGCGAGAGCTTCCTCTAGCTTCCCCGTAACCTGCGTCGACGCATGCTCGTTTGTTTTGGAGATGTCAGCCAACAGCTGCTGCATGGAATCTTGCACCGCCTGCATGGCACCCAGTGAGCGCTCAATCTGCGCGCTCGCTCCGCGCATCTGACCGCCAAAGGTATCCTCGAGCTTGGCCATAAAGCCCGACAGCATCGATTCGAGCATGCCACTGACAGCCTCACCGTTCCCGCGGCTGGTGTGCTCCATTGCGTCGGTCATCCGTTGCAGTGGCGCAGCGAGGGTGTTGTTAATGGTTTGTCCGATGTGTTCGCCCAGCATGACGGACGCTTTTGCCTGCGCTTCAATCTGGCGCTCAACCAGATTTGTCATCATTCGGCTCAGGTCTTCCACCATTGCATCCTTAAGCTGGGCCGCGTGTGCCTCACTCTTCTCTGATGCATGAACGAGTCGCGCGAGATATTCTTCGCCAGCTCCAGTGTTGTAGAGCGCGTCAATCGCGTGATTCAGCTTTTCAACCAGTCCGTAGAGATACGCCAGCGTCAAGCGACTGAAAAAAGTGACGCCCATCGCGCAGCAAATCGCAACGGCCGATGCGATGAATGCGTGGGAAACGCCCGCAAGAAGTGGTGTAAGACCAGAGACTGCTTTCGTTGGGTTCGACGGGTCGAATCCACTTAAGCCCTGCAGAAGACCAGCGAATGTTCCGATGATGCCTAGACCCGTCAGGATGCCAGGGAGGTGCCGTGCAAAATCATCGAATAAGCGTGCGTCGACCAGCACATCGCGGGTGAAATAGGTCTCCGCGGGGAGCGTTGCGCGGGTCTCAGGAGTTCCGTTTGCGGTGCGACGCAGTGGGTGAAGGGTGTCCCGGTACTCCAGCCAAAGGTGCTTAAGTGGCGCCCGACTAAAGTGTTTGCCGACTTCGTCGGGTTCCGGGCGCAGGCCGGCGGCTCTGACTCCACGGATTACCGTGCGAAGTTGCCACCATACCTGCGTTCCTTTCCATGCGTACCCCGCTATGAACAAAAAGGTAAGCAACAGAACGAGGCAGAAAACTGCAAGAGGGAAGCCGGAAAGCTCGCGCAGAGCCGGATTGAAGCTGGCTAGAAGGTTTACAAGCCGGTCGGTCATTTCACACCCGTAGGGTTGACCCGGACGCCTCTCGGCGGCATCGACGGGTGCATAGCGTTTGTTTATGCTTTATGCACGGGCGTCCGGTGTCTGGTCTCTCGTTACCCCACACGTCACGGGTGGGTTTTCTTATTCTTGCATCCGCGAATGGTATCCAAATCGGCGAAAAATGTGGTCTTTGAAAGTCAATTCGCGGAATGGATTATAGAGCCGATTGACTCGGGGTCGTCGAAACTCTACATAAAGCAACGAATGTGGACCAAGCAGATGCGTTTTAGACTCAGACCGATCTCACGCACTGGAAGCTTCGCCAAGCGACGTGCCGGCGAGCCCAACATGCCCAACTTGAAATTGAGGTCGCCATGCAGTTCATATTGACGTGTTCCCGGTTCAATGTCACAAAGACGACACTGAGACATCCAGTTAAAGAGGTCGGACGGCAGTTCATGTACGACCGTGACCTAAGGCAATTCTCAACGTCGGCAGTGACAGCATCGTAGGTAAAGTGTGTGCGCTCCCTCAACTCGCTGAAGACGCTGAGAATGTCGTTGTAGATCTATCCGTTTTGCGAAATTCCGGCCTGCTGCATCCAAGGTAAAAACCGACATGCCATGTGGATTCCGGATGGGTTTTTCATCTCCCCGGACACAGTCTCATCATCCCCAAGCGCCATGTCCGTTCGTTCTTCGACGTGAATACTGAAGAGCGCGATGACCTTCTGACTCTTTTGGACGACGCCAAGGCATATGCGCTCGCATCGGTGAAGCCCGACGGGTTCAACATTGGCATCAACGACGGCCCGGCAGCCGGACAGACCGTTCCTCATCTGCACATTCACCTGATACCTCCGCTTACAGGCAATGTAGTGGCCCCGTGGCGGCATTCGATGGGTAATACCATCAAAGGTCGATTACTAGAGCAAACGAGATTGGGTTTCAGCGCGCCCCACCATCGCCGGAAGCGCAGTTGGCTTTCCTCACGAAGCTTCAACGACTGTTCGCTGAGGGCGACTTCACTGCGACGTAAAAATTCGCGCTTCTGATTTCGTTCGCAGAATTGGCGGTCGAGTATGGCGCCGAAGATGGGTCCGAACTCACGCTAACCACCCGTCGAATTTCAGAGCGTTTCGTCTATCTCTACTGGTAACATACGACTACGTACGGAACTGGTCGTGTGGGCAGCCAGCCCGGCGCTTTGGTTCGGAATCTTTGGGACCAAGCTGCCATTCTGAATGCGATCTCACGATTCAGAGCCGGGATCTCAACATCATCAGCGCTGCAAGCATCCGACTTACCAAGCTATGGTGCACTGTTGTCGAAGGTGGCACCCGTAGTGTCCGCCCAGCTGTTGAAGTACCTCCAAAACTTTGCCTGAGTCACCGATCCATTTCTGTATGAGCGGCGCTCAAGAGCGCTCCGTGACGCTGAAGCCGGGCGTGAACTATTGCGTGCGCCGCTTCTACACCTTCTCGGAGCAGATGGCACGGGCGCGATGGGTCGCGCACATAAAGGCAAATCGCCGCAATCGCCCGATGCTCGTAAACGCTGACGACCTTGCGGATTTTCTCTTCTCGTCTTCGCGACAGTCGCTCGACATAATCAGCAGTCGGTTGCGCAAGCTAGATGGTTCGCGTTGCTTTTACTGCGGAGAACGGCTCAGCGATGCAGACGTCGACCACTTCGTCCCATTCTCGCTTTACTCAAGGGACTTGGTCCACAATTTCGTTTTAGCTCATCCGGCTTGTAAGCGCGGTAAGTCTGAGCCGCTCGCGACGAGACCACACCTGGACCGCTGGCTCGAACGTCTTGTGCTCAAGGAGCAACGACTCGCCAAAATCGGATTGCTCGCTGGTGTTTCAGGTGACAAAGAGATAGTCCAGCGTTTAGCAACTTGGGGTTACAAGGTAGCTAGCGACACCGGCGGTCGCGCATGGTTGTCCCCTACAACCGAAGAGAATGTCGATTCGCTCTACGTCCGCCTCTTATGAGGACATTCGCCAGAAGAGAGTTTGACTCATTGCAAATCGCCGATACACGACCATACGCTTTTGGACCGGGCGCCCGCTGACCTGAAGATTGCCAGCCAGTAACCAACATCGAGTCATCTTATCCGTTGGCTGACGGAATCTGGGCTTCAATGCCCCTCCGGGAAAAGCGCCGGCTGAACCACCGCTCCGACAGTGCTCCAGATTGCGTTCGTATCTGCGTAGTTATCGATATCCGTCCGCGACACGAGACCAGTCATAAGGACTCGACAGCCGGTGAAGGTGCAGGCGTCGGCGCGCGAGAGATCAATTCTGCTATCAGACCCACGCCTGAACTGTACTTGGGCGCCACCAGTTTAGCGGCATTCGTTTGCCCTGCAAGTCCGCTATCTTGCTTCTATCGCGAAATGTTGCCGTCGCCTGCCCTGCTCTTGGCTTCGTGCCGACTATTCAAAATGACGAATGCGGATAGCGAAAACTATTGGATGCCCTTCCGCTAAGGCGAGATATTCACGAAATCGAAAAACCGGGTCCAGCGCCTAGTAGATGGCGCTCTGCTCCTCTTCGTCGATGGCAAAGTAGAAATCAGACTTACCTTGGATGGCAAGAGCCGACTTCTTGTCAAGCAAGGGAGTGCCTTGGGCAGACATCACTTCCGGGTCGGATGCCCTTCGTAGCTAATGGCGAAGATACTCTGGAGCACCACAGACCGAGCCAATGTGCAGCGTCAGCGTCGCCGCGCGGCGTTTGCGTCGGAGCGCTTCACAGTTGTCTACCCGTTTGTAAAGGAATCTCTGCAAAAGCCCAGGCATTGACGCGAGGGTGGAGTATCCTGGGATCAGGAGAATGCAGGGAGTGGCGAGATGGCACAACTCGGTCTTGGTCTGGACTTGTCAACGAAGCGCACGCGCTAGCGCGAATTTCTCGATGAGATGGACCGCGTGGTGTCCTGGCAGAAACTGATTGCGCTCATAGAGCCTCTCTACCCTAAAGGCAAGACGGGTCGCCTTTTCCAATTCAGACGATGCTGCGCATTCATTTCATGCATCAGTGGTTCAGCCTTTAAGACCCGGCATGGACGGAGCGCTGCAGGCATTCCACGGAACCGGAAATTCGCGCTATTGGACATTGGCATGACGTGGCTGCCTGACAAGAGCGCGATCCTGCGATTCCGGCACCTGCCTGAAGCGCATGCGCTGTCGGCCAGCATGCTGGAGACGATCAACAGGATTCTTCAGGATAAGGGCTTGACGCTCAAAGTGGGTTCCGCGGTCGACGCGACGCTAATAGCGGCGCCCAATTCGACCAAAAGGAGTGGCACACGCGACCCGAGATGAGCCGGACACAAAAAGGCGGCAGCTGGAACTTCGGCATGAAGGTGCGCATCGGAGTCGATGTGAAGTCGGGGCTTGTGCGCACCGTGAAGTGCACGCCAGCCAATGTTCACGACATCACGGTGGCGGGTGCATGAACTGCTGCGCGGCGAGGAGCAGTTTGCGTTTTCCGATGCAGGCTATGTCGAAATCGAGAAATGCGGCGAACGAGGCAAAGCAGTAGGTCGCAATGCGCCCTAGCAAGCGCAGAAAGCTGGATAGCAGCAAGCGGCTGGATCGGATCTGCAACGAGATCGAGCGGTTCAAGCTGGGCGTGAGAGCGAAGGTGGAGCACCCGTTTCGCGTGCTGACATGCCAGTTTGGATATCTGAAGGCGCGGTATTGGGGCTGGCTAAGAACACAGCCGACATCGAAACGCAGTCGCACTGGCCAATCTCTGCATGGCGCGCAAGGCGCTCTGCGACGCGAAATGACGAGAACGCACTGTCGCACGACGCAGCGCCATGGCGCAAGGCGGGACTGGTTGCGCTTCACCTCAGCGAGCATGACGGCACGACTCTAATGTGCGGAGGACTACCGAACTAATCGACTAACTCATTGAATATTAATAGCAAATACAATTCGTCATAGACGACATGCCCCCAAAAGTGCCCCCAGAAATCGGACGCTAGGGTTCTCTGGCATTGGTGCGCCATCACACGCGACCGATAGAAACGTTATTGTTATATCAAGCGAAAGCCGTGTCGCACGGGCGCGACAGTGAAATCGCGAAAAATAGCGGACCCGCCTGTTTGACGCTGGGTGTTCTGCGGCGTGTCGGAGCCACCCAAAGACCACCGGGGAGAAATTTGAGCTACTCCGGGTCATCGAGCCCTCCGTAGCCATCCGGACACGGTTATGCGAGCGTCCAGTATGCGAAGATGAGCTTGGCTGAACTATCCGGTCCGATAGCGCGGTTTTCTGCGCTGACAGACCAACGGCATTCCGGTGGGCGACTTTCGAACCTCACAAACGCGAGCAACGACTCATTGACGTAGCCCCCGTGGCGCATCGCAAGGTTCAGGCGCATGCAGTCAGCGCCAGACCGCCCGGTCCCCAAGTGGAGTTGCATGGTCGGAATCGAGCCACCGCAGCTTTCGTGACATGAGCGATTCGAGAACGCGTCGGCACCCGCGCGAGTGAATCGCCAATCCACTAAGCAGGATCCGTCCTTTTTAGTAGTTATCCTAATATATTTACTTCCACCGATTCCTAAATTAGACTGGTCTTGACCACAATCACTGTGGAATTTGCCTAGAAGCTCCGACGCAGGTTTCCTGCGAATTGCGAGCAGTACCTCCGACCAAGACACCGGACGCGCGACACCGCGCAACGACTCTCATGTACAAATTCAAACCAAACGAGTTCATCAATTGTGATGGCCGAAGAATGCTCGACGATTCAGGTCGACAAGGTATAGACGGAGTAACAGGCCTCGGCTCGACCACTGAGGTTCGTTGTGGCCTTGTTCTGGAAGCACTGTTTACCCATGCCCCTCACTTGGCCGAGTTCCAGATAGACGACATCATTGGCTGGTGCAAACAGATTCGCGATGGTGTACCGCATGGCCGGCCCCGTAGCTAACTACTGACGGGCTCAGCCGTTGTTTATGCAGCTTGTCTGACAAAAGTTCCGCGCAGAAACTCGCAAGTCAACCGTCAGCGGGTTCTGTATCACGAGGCAGGCACTCAATCACCACAGCTGCGCCAACTGCCACTGACGAGTGATATGCGGGTGGCATTATTCTCGCCCTTCCGTGTCCATGATGGACACGATAGCCGAACGCGATTCGCTTCCGCGTTAGGCAAGCTATACCGCTTCCTTCTATCCTAAAGGTGGCGGTTTGGAATACGGTCCTCTTTTCCCTTCCATATTTTCCGGGCGGAGAATGAGCTTCGACCGCAATCCGCGCGCTCCGAAGCATCTCTGTACGTCAAAAGCTTGGCATGAGGGACCAAAAGAGCCGACGACACGCCTCCTGAACTGCCACACGTCGGCGTTATAAAAAGGGGGCATATTCCAAAACGCCACCATACGTCCGTCATTGTCGGCGTGCGCCGATGCCCATATTGGGCGACACGTTCCGGCATTTCATCGACGACTTTCTCTGGAGGTCTTCGGAGCCCGACTACTGCTAGTAGAAAGCAGTGTCCCTGCAACCGCGCAGCATGTCTCGGCGTTCGACTACGAGTGGAGAACCGTGTTACCCGCACCATTGAACAGCACTCGCACTTACCTGTCGCTGGTCATCCGAGGGACGACGATGAGAGTTAGGGAATTAGATAAGCGTCGTGCTGTTCATCGAAGAATACGGGGACTTGACGGAAGCAGACGAGATTCAGCACGTAGACGCCCGCCCCGAGCCTTGGCTGCACGAGCGTGGACAGTATCGCGACGAGCGCTATGAAGTGCACTACCCTGTGACCCTCGGAGACCCTCGAGAGGAGCCCGGTTACCATGACGTAATACATACTGCGGTAGACCGCGCAGCTAAAACGCGGGCGAGCTAGGGGAAAAAGCGCAGGTTAGTAGGGCCCGATGACAGCACGGCCACGTTTTCCGATTCCCATATAGCTAATCTATTCTTGAATTTCGACCAAGAGATGGCCATTTTCGAAGATGACCAGTTGAACGCGTTGCGTCAGATACTTGAGTTCGACCTGAGGGCCATCCAGTCCGGCGAGGGTCGAGACATCGCAGAATTCCTCGCGGAACTCGACGCAGAGGAAAGCATCCGTGTTCGACTAAGCCAGTCTCCGCAGGACGCGAGCTAGCCGCGCGAACAGTCCAGTTTTTCGGGGCGGCGGCTCAATGCCAACCTCAGAGGACCATTTATTCACGAGGCGCGCTGGCGCGTAGCGTCTCTGTGCTTGAGCGTCACGATGCGACTCTAGAGCGGCGTCTATGAGCTGCTGCTGTTGTTCATCCGGCTGAAAATCTGGAGAGGCCATGCGTTGAGTTTAGTCGAACGCCATGGTTTTCACACCTCGTTCCGGTGAGAATCCGCAGCACCGAGGGTCCTCGATTGCCAACCGGTCGTGGGCGACGTTACAGACATGGAGTCGATTCTGATTTACAGCAATCGCGCACTAGCGCAAATAGCCGCCCCCGGAGCGAGCCCGCTGTCACCGGCGGGCCTTAGCGAGTGCTCGCATAACCCGTGGACCATGCACTGAATAGCACCGGACGTATGCGAAACTGCCACCTTTGAGCGTGTACCGGCTATGGTGGCGTTTTCGCATTCGGCCGCCGCTCCCTCACAGCACGTTCTCCGCCATCGGTTTTCGACTAGGCATGGTCCCGTTCGACAGCTACGCTTTCGTCCTACGCCCAGCACGCCAATGCGTACGTGGCCGTCCTGCCCTCACATAACCTAGTCGAACACCGAGGTCGAATGAGCCGCATCGGCTTCCCAGAGCATCGCAGTCAGAAAGATGTCCCCCGAGGGGACGCTTGGCCCATCGACAGCCTGACCTGAGTGCCTAGAGTCAAGCCTCAAGAGCCCTGCCGCCGCAAAAGTGTGTCCCGGGGACACACTTTTCGCCCACTCACCCGTGTCCCCTAGGGAGTCGATGGTCGATTACGCACTCGTTTTCGTGCCCGTCCGCGCCCCGACCTCTGCGACACTGCCACCCTTGAGCATAAACCGGCTCTGGTGGCGTTCTCGCATTCGGCCGCCCCTCCCTCACGGCACTTTCTCCGCCATCGGTTTTCGACTAAGCATGGTCCCGTTCGACAGCTACGATTGCGTCCTACGCCCAGCACCACGCCAATGCGTAAGCGGCCATCCTGCCCTTGCATAACCTAGTCGAACACCGATGGTCGAATGGGCCGCGTCGGCTTCCCTGAGCATCGCAGCCTGAAAGATGTCCTCCGAAGGGATATCTGGCGCATCGACAGCCTGACCTGAATGCCTAGGGTCGAGCCTCAAGAACCAAGCCGCCGCAAAAGTGTGTCCCGGGGACACACTTTTCGCCCACTTACCGGTGCCCCTAGCGTATTTTAGCTTTCACAAAACCGGCATCTTGCAGCGCTCGGAGTAGGCTACCACCCATGTCGCCTTCCATCGCAGCCTTTATCTCAGTCCACAACTGATACTGCTCCGTGTTTCTTACGTTCTCCGACGGTGCGCGACCACACCTACCATTAGCGACCGCAGCGGCCGCTAGCTTGATAGCTTCCAGCGCCTTTTTCAACGGATTAGCCGGTTCGCTATTTGACGACGTCGACATACCTGCCCTTTCGATAAGCACGCCGACGACCTTCTGCAGCGCGCCCATACGGTTTGTATCGACCGCGACAGAAGAAGCTCCCATCTTGTCAACTGCTTCTGCCAACAGCCTGACAGCCTCATCTACCCTCCAGCTTGGGTCAAGTGCACGCGCCTCTTCGGCTACTCGCCTCGCCTCAGCTTCCTTCTGCGCCGGCTCAATCACCCTCTGTTGAACGTAAAGCAGTTCCACTTCCGTGAGCTCGCCAACGAGTTCGGCCGGTATCGTCTGCGCGTCCACGTTCATGCTTCCCACGAAGCGCTGTTCCGCATATCCGTGTGTATTTCCCCTTTCCCCTTTGCGAATGTACGTGCTGCGGTAAAGCAACACCTTGCCATTGCGTCGTTTCGCATGCATATGAGCTCTCCAATAGTTGTATGCACGCTTGTATAGCAATCGGCGACACATAGCTCGCTTCTCCGGGATACGAAGCGAGGGTCACTTGTGTGACATTCTGCCTTGGCCACGCGACATCGAAGCTCACGTCGCGGTCACCAGTTGCCGGTAGCGCTGATGGTCCGCTCGCGATGGCTCTCTCACCTTCGCTCAGTACGTCTTTGCTACAGACCCGCCCCCGGCCGTGCCCAACGGCGCTCTCGACGGAACAAGCGGACGGCCGGCGCGGCGTCCAGCCGCGCTCCTCGCGAATACGAGAGTCGCGTGTACGGGTCACGCATTTTTCGAAGGACAGTTACGAACGCACAGTTGCTCGCGACCGGGCCCGGCGACAGCCGGTGCGAAACCCCCGCCGACGTCAGGTGCATGCTGCCATTGAACGGCCTACGAGCGCGCACGCGCGTGCATTCTGGCAAGGGGTCCCCGCTCTGCGCGAGGATGCAGTTGATTGCGCAGTGCGGGGCAGGCCAGGGCGAAACGGCATGCAGGGAGCACGGTCAGCGCCGGCGTCTTCGAAGGCGGAGTGGCTTAGTCAAAAGGTATGCGACGTCGGCGGGGGTTTCGCACCGGCGTAGCCGGTCCGAATGGACAGCGGCCTCGCTCGACGTCGCGATGAAAACGTTAGTTGCCGTGCGCCCCCGCGCACGAGGCTGGATAAGGGGAAAACACGGCTGCCCCATTGCCCGCATCCGGCCGCGCAACGGTGCGCTTGTACGAACCCACGGTTGCCAAGCGCGTGGTGTCCATCCTCGCGGAGACCAGTAGCGCTATAGCTATACGAGAGTACTCACCACACGCTCCTGAGTACACCTCGCGACGCGAGGCCCTCGAAAACCTTACTGAGAATGGACAAGAAACATGGCAACTTCATCCAACGAACCGCACCCTGTGCCCCGTAGGCATGCAATCGATAGCCAGCGGGCACCGGCGGAGCTCCGCCGCGATACAAGACGCGGTGTCCCAGAGAAACATTCGCCAGCGCCAAGTGGGCATGGCGCGCAGACCCATTCCGGCATGACGCAGCAGCACACGAAGACGAAGGCGGTGGCGCGGAAGGTTGACCGTGGGTTGACATCGAAGATTCATCCGACCGCTTTGCAGAGAATAGTTTGGATACGTGTCCTTCTGACCGTCAACAGGTTTCGCGTTGTTCGCGCGATAGACATCGCCGTCGGCTGTTTTCCAGAGCGACCTTTCAAAGCTTCGCTGACAGCCGCACAAAGGGCGATGAGAGGCCTTGCAAAGGCCAAGCTTGTGCGTCGGTACCGCACGGACAGGTTGCAGCATGTGTACGGGCTGACGGTCGCCGGAGCCAAGTGGTTGCACGACCATGGTGTCGATGCGACGGCTTCAGTGCGTCGAGTCGCTGACATGTCGAATCCAGAGCATGCACTATGGATGAGTTTCGCGACGCTGTGTTGCGAAGCCCGAGGATTGCATGCGGGGACCGAATCGGAGGCATTAAAAGAACTCAATGCAGGACGCGACAAGAGCGCCGATATCAAACAAGGTTTCGTGACCGTCGAAACAGGGGGACGGCAGCGCATATTGCGCCCCGATGTGCTCGCGGTTGAGCCAGACGGCGTTACATGGTTCGAGATTGACCGAAGCAAGAGGGGAAGCGACCGCGAAGCTGCACTTTCCGCGCTTGCCGGACGTATCGGGGCTCCCCTAACCAACAATCGACCATTGCGGCGCGTTGTGGTCTTGGCGCGGACCGACAGAATATTGCTGCGTGCGCTTGCGCTACTGAGGGGGCGAGTGCGCGATAGCGATGGATTGCGATTGACGTCCCAAACGCAGCGGCGTTTCCTCGAAATCGAGGAGGGAATCTTCGAGGTTTGGGCAATGGTTTACATGAAGGACAAGCAGCACTACGTTGACCGATGCGTCGGGCATGTCGTTGTGCAACTGCTTCCGACCTGGCTGCCAAAAACTCGACTTGATTCGTCCAATCATCATCCCCTTTCGGGTTGGTTCGAAGAGAACTACCTGCCATATCGTCGACCACGGATGTCCGGTCCGTGGGCTCGGCCTGTTTCGCCCCTACTCCCCGTTCCGAGCGACGCCCCTGGCTCCTAGTGACTATACGAATAGCTGTAGCAGAGAACCCAACTTCGAAGGACAAAGACAGATGCAAGTATTCGGCAACGTCGCGACCGTACCGGCGCGCAAGGAAAGTAAGACTACCGGAAAGGGATACTACGAATTACGGCTGTGCGAGAGTCAACGCGGAACGGACCCGGAGCCTACATGGTATACGGTGCGCATCATGAAAGATGTAGAGCCACAACTCTCAAAAGGCGATTTCGTAAAAGTGACGGGCAAGTTGAAGGCCGACTTTTATCTCTCTCGCGAAGGAAAGCCCACGGGGACGCTTCTCATCATCGCATTTGAAGCCGCAAAGATTTCGAAGCCCGCTAACGTGCCGGCGGCAGCGGAGCCACCCCCCGCGTAAGCTCGATTTATTCACGTGCCACCTTTTCAAGAGGTGGCATTTTCTATTCGGGGTACCAGACCGCATCATTGAACCATGTAGCAAAAAGTGCAGCGCGGTGAGCTTTCCACCGAGAGCGAATGCATCGCTATACGCAGTACATTGATTACTCAAGGCCAATGATGAATGTACCCGCACTCCTTCCCGAGTTCGTGCAAGATAGTGGAGCGCAGGCAGCACACCGACTTTTTTCTGCCTGTGCAGCAAGACACGACGCCAGCGTCCTGCCAGTGGCCGAATTCCTGGTTTCTTTATACGACTCTCGATATGCAAGGCTCGATACTTACATGCTCTGCCGTCGCATCAGCGGGGAGCACTTTGATGATGTCTTGACCGTGATGAAATGGTTTCGGGACGCGGAGAATGGCTTCGACATTCATCACTTCGTCGGCATACCGCAGGGAGTTTTACTCGTCCAAAAGGTGATTGCCAAATTCCTCATTGAGCGGAACGGTGAATATTGATTGAACAGGGCTGCCGAAAGCAGCCCTGTTCTTTGTGAAGGGCTATGGCCACCGTCTTTCTCATGAGGCCTTCTCGGTGGTCACCCTCGCCCAAGACCCGATTGCCACGCGGCCACTCATCTTGGGGATGGCCTGCATAACATAAAACCCGCAACTCGTCTTCAGGCAGTACTTCCCCCTCTTCTGGTCCCCTGCGAACCAAACTCTCGCGGCAGTCGACGGGCGGTCTATGCCGCATCCAGCTTGCTGAAGTGAAACAGCTGAGGGGCGCAGCGTTGAACATCGTGCATAACGCTGGCAAAGATTTCCGAACAGCGCAAAATCGCGGCCGAGCCCGCCGCACCATGAGGTCGAGCCGGCGACGAGTCAGGCTATCAAGCTGCTCGGGCACGATAAAATGCAAGCGAAAATGCGAAGAACGTAGAGTTGAGTCGAGTGAGTTGGGATGAAACTACTAACTACTTTACGTGCGGACGGTACTCACCTGAAATAGTTTTCGCAATTGCCCCAGCACACCCGGCACGCCCATGTGCAAGTGCGCCAATACTCTAGTCTGCGCGCTGCTGATGTCTCGCTGCACATGGCACGGGGGCGTCACAGCACAGCGCAAACGTCAATCTGACCGGAATCGCCAACACAGCCGTCAGGTGGCAATTGAAGGTTGCACATACGGACCTGACCTTTACCTTGTCGCCGTCGGAAATCCTCGAACGGTACAAGTTCCTTCAAGCGTGTCCAGAAACGAGGAGACGCCATCGGAGTCAAGCCGTGGCGGTCACACCACCGGCGGTAATGCTCGTACACTTCGTCCTTGAGGGTCGAATGGTTCGAAGAAGCCATGACGGCGCAGTCATCGCACCACGCCTGCACGGAATTTGTCTCCGACTTTGCTTGATGCAGTAGCCGACTCATTGCAGCCGGCATCGTCGCATCAAACGCCCCTCGCTTCTGCAGACGTGTCAGGCCTTCCAAGGCCCATGCCAGAACGCCTGCGAGTTCTGTGCTGATGATGCGCTGGGATAGCAATGGGTCACGCTGGCCCTCAGGAATTGTCACAGTGAATGGCACAATGTCCCAGCGACGCCAGAAACCAGTGGAATGGTCAGTGATGGTGGGCAGGTGATTCCCGAGCACTAGCCACTTTCCTCGTACGTGGATGCTGACGGGGTCTCGATATTTTCGGTCCACCTGGACACGCTCGCCGGCAATCAGCGATTTCAGCAGTTGCTCGTTGATACGCCCTCGTGGTGTCTCATCTGAGTAAATGAGGCTCGCACCAATCAGTACGGATAATCGGAACCCATCCAGAGCATCAAGCTGGACGCTCTCTGGCCGGCCATGCAAAGCCTGCACGATGTTCGCCAGAACGCCTTTGCCATTCGCGCCGGCACCCAGCCACAACTGAGCCCGCTGATAGCGGGCATCAGCAGTAAGCGTGTAGCCGACATACTCCTGCACCCGCGCTCGCACGCTTTCGTCAGGAAGTATCATCTGCAAAAAGTGCATGAAGCGCCTTGGCGAAGCGACCGCCGCATCGTACTCACACAGCAGCGTATGTTGCAGACCTAAAGCCGGGTCAGCTGGACGAAGCTGCAGGTTCCCGTCAATGACGTGAACATATCCGTTTCTGCACGGGATAACGACCTCTTGTGTGGGCTGGGGAAGTTTGTCGGACCAAAGGACCGCCGCATGGACGGCCTTGCGTGCGTTTTCCCTGGATGCGTGGCTCCGATTGTGGCGGACAAGCCACCGATAAGCATTGGTTTCCGCGTCTTCATCCTTGATTACCCGCCAATACGAACCGGTCCATTGATACAGTACGCCGCTATCGTGCGCGTATTCCCCGCTCTGAACGAGAAAATCAGCGTAATCGTGGGGCTCGAAACGCTCGCTCATACAGTCCCTCCAACAACGTGCTCGGCAAGCCACGCTTCCACATCTGCGCGCCGCCAACGCAGCAGGCGAGTGCCCGGGATATGTAGCCGTGGCGGAACGGCAAAGGGGTTGCGGCGAAGGTCTTTTTTAATCGTTGCCGGGCTACGACCGAGCAGCTCCGCGAGTTCATGAATATCCAACAGATAAGGCATCGAATACACTCCAAAGAATCGTTTCCCCGGAGCACATAGGACAAGTGGCCGCCCTATGCTCCTCCAGGTGCCATGAAGTGGCTCTATGTGTATTCACCGCTTTTAAACAACGGTATTCAGGCCAAGTGAACGCGGGGCGTTCTCACGTAGCGACGTGAATGAACAGCGATGGGGCGCACAAAAAAGGTCGGCAGTGTAAAGAGGGCGTTCCGTGTGCCGGACTCCATCGCCACCTGCAACGAAGAGCTGCCGCGCTGTTTCACGGAACTTGCGCGACTGCGATGTCGTCCGAACAGGGCGATTTCATAGTCCCGCTCCCAGACGGCAACAAGCTGCATGTAACACATCGCGATGTTCCCCACTCTCTGAGCCGCATCGCTCGAGCAGCTCGAGCGGGTACAAATTTCTGCATCCTGCAAGGGATTGCGTTGCAACGAGCTCGACCAGGACCTCAGCTTAGAAGGCCTCCTGCGGACTTTGCCGAAGTTTCGGCGCTGAAACTTCTCGACGTTTGAACCTCGAGCAATATGTAAATGGGGAGAGGAACCTGCGACTTGCGAAACGGAGAAGCAGCCCTACACTTAGTATTCCTGCAGCCCGCGCTGCTTGCGCAAGCCGTGACCGGTGCGCCGGCGGTGACCAAGAGTGCGAACAGTTGCCCCACGCGAAGTGACTGCGTCAGTCAAGGCGGAGACGGGCGAACGTTTAGCAAAGACCGATGACATAACCGGGAGACGCCAGTCTGCCGCTGCTGCTTGAGCCTACGCTTTGGCTCGCTTATCATGTACCTTCGCGTCGCAGCGACCTCCCTTATCTCTTCCATGCCGACAACTCTCTCCCTGATTTTGACGCTCTGTGCAAGCGGCCAGGCGTTTGTATTGAGCTGCTGATATGAATCCGCAAAGCCATTGCGAAAATCAGTCGACAGAGAGACAGGTCTTGTTTCTGGACTACGACGGAGTGATTCACAGACTCGGGGCGGTTCGGACACGGCGCGGCATTATCAGTGCCGCTCCCTCCATCAGACTGTTTGAATTCGCCCCTGTTTTGGCCGAGTGCCTTGAGCCGTACAAAGGCTTGGAAATTGTTCTCTCGACGTCATGGGTTCGCGTTTTGGGATATCGGCGAGCGAAGGACGCGTTGCCAGCGGAGCTCAGGGAGCGCGTCGTCGGCGCAACTTACCACTCGAAGTATTACGATGCTTGGGCGTGGCCGTCGATAGGGCGCGGGATTCAGGTTCTCCGCTATGTCAGGGCACATCGCCTGACCCGATGGCTCGCGATTGACGATGAAATCGATGGTTTCGATGAGTATCTCTCTCACGTGGTCCAGTGCAACGAAAAGCTAGGTTTGGGCGACACAGCGACCCAAAACTTACTGCGCGTTCGACTCGCTGAAAAGTTCGGATGATGCGGTGGTCCATGCATCCGCGTTGCGTGCGGTTCAGCGCTTTGTATCGAACGTTGGTATTGCAATCGTTGACCGAGTCGCGAACTGTCGGGGACAGTCTTGTCCGATGCCGAAAGTCAGATGACCTCGGTGACTCAACGGGTCAGAAGTAGCTCGTGTCCCAGCTGCAGTCGTTTTCACGACTCCATTGGTATAGAGACGCGATAAAAGCGCCGCAATCTGCTCGCAGCGTCCGCTCACTCGCCCTGTTCTTTTCGCCTGAGTTTCGCGTCCGCAGATGCTCGCGCTCGCCGCTTACCGAGAGCAACCGCCGCTCTCACATCCATGGCTAACGCTCCACGGTCTTTCTCCGGAGAGGCCAGCGCGGCAAGGCCTCCATCTTGACCAATCATCCAGAGCGCTGTTGCGTAGATGCCGATACCAACGCCCGGGTCACCGGCTTCGAGTCGCATAAGGGTGGGTACCGATACACCAAGGCGTGACGCCCAGGAGACCAGTGATTCCTTGCGACGTAGGCGGGCAACAGCTAGGTCCGCCCCCAACTGCTCGATAGCGGCAATCGTGGCGGGAGTCATCTGCTGGAGGGCACGAGAGGTCTTGGGCATACACCGCTTATAGAGGGGCAGCGGCGGTCGCGCAAGACGCTCTTCCGCAACAGTCTTGCGATGCAATTGGCTCTTACCGAGACCAAAGAAAGAAGATGTTTATGGGGCAGTAGCTCACGTGAACATCTTTGTTAGTTTCGACAAAGTTTCAGCGCCGAAACTTTTTTGAACGCCATGCCAACGCGTGGCCGTGGCCGCTCTCGACCTTCGCAAAGGTCAGCACTTCAGATGACGCAAGATTCCATCTTCGGAGACTTCGGTGTCGCGCGCATTTCACATAGAAGGCGTCGAGGCTTACCTTCGACGTCAACCGGGTGTCGCCCGTCAAGAGGCATCCGGACGAAACTCTCGCCGCGATTAACCGGCCGAACATCGTTATCCAAGCATCTCCTTCGAACGTTCAGTTGCCCAGTCGCTCATCGAAATGGGTAAACTTGATGCGTCAAGCGGCACACGGCCGTGTAGGTTCTCCGCCCGACGCTCGGCGGCAGCCCGTTGCCTACTGTCGGTTAGCCATTCGAGCTGGAGCCTCAACTCCAGAGCGAGCGACGAGCCGAACCAGCTTGGGTTGAACTCGCTTTTGAATGCATGCAGGCGGTAAAGGTCCGCCGAAGGGTTCTCCTCCGTGTGCACAGACAGGCAATCTCCCACGTCCGGCATCGCGGATGTATGCTTCAATCTGTGCATTTTTTGACGCGCGTTTGTCGTCGTCCTCCTTCAGGACATATTGCATCACGTCGTGCTGACCCGGCGCGAAAAGGCTTCCATCGTTATCGAACGATTGCGACCTCTTCGTTCTGTTGTTGAGTCTTGTGTTGTCGAATCGCAGTGCCAATAGGCCGGACAATTGTTGCGAAGTTCTCGCGTTTTCCAGACTACTCGTCCCCGAAAAGTGCGAGAAAGCTCACAACGAAATCAGCGGCGTCGAATGCTATAGCGCTAGCGTCATCGCTTTCAAAATGCTCTCCTTCTTCGCGCTGACGCTCGTCAAGCAGACGATGAGCGGCAATCCCGTGGTGTGCAATCTTTTAAGCAAGTATAGTGGTGCCATCCCGTGTTCCTTTTTTAACACAGCTTGGTTACGTCAGACATCAAGATTGAGGCTCAAGTTTCTTCGAAGGTTCCGATTCGGCTGCCGCGACACTATCATTCTTGTCTTCGAGCAGTCCCAAGGCTGCAGCCAAGTCCCTATCTGGCACGCGACAATCCGCGCAAAAAAATCGGCGATTTTGCCATCTGTCCATCTGAGGGCGATGGACTAGCTACGGATTTTTCGATGCGAACATTACCAATAACGAAATAAAGGAGTTGCAGTTGTCGAACGTTGATAGGACGGATGGAGACGCCGGTGCAAGACGAGCGACGGCTCTGCTCGGCGTCGCAGTTTGCGCTGAAGCCAGAGCGGCGTCCCTAAACGAGGATTACAAGAAGGTCGACCTCAGAGTCTCGTTCGTCGATGCATTTGCACCGGAGCGATTGCTTCAGGTGCATTGCCAAGTTAAGGCAGGACCATCGTTCGTCAGTACTCGTGCGAAGGGTCGCCGCACAATGCGTCTCAACGACGAAACGAAGCATGCTCTCGCGGTTGCGAGTCCCCCGGCGCTGCTCGCTTGGGTGCCTCCGGCTCCCTCGTCGCGCGTGTACTGGTACGTCCCCGAGCCTCGCGTGCCAGTAAAAAAGACGATTTACATCCCAGACCATCAATACATCACACCTTACCTGCGCTACCATCTGAGCCGAGTTGCGGCACATGGGCAATATCGCAAAGGTCTGCCGATGCTTTCTGTAAAGTCCCTAGCCATTGAACGGGTGCAGCAAGCGGCCAAGGCAGCGTATAAGGAATTGCAAACCACGAAGTTTAGAAACCCGATTACCGGTGAAGTGGCCATAACGCGGTTGGCATGGAGACATGTCACCCGCAAGTCCAAGCGCTCTACACCTCGCGTTTCTGCACTCCGCGTTGTCCCATACCTAAAGGCATTTATTGGCGAAGACCCTGACCGGTACCAAGCGCAGGAACCCCAAATAGAGAAGCTTGGCTCGCAAACAATTGAAAGGCGAAATATTCTACTTTGGTACCGAGACGCGCTCAACATTGATGGCGTTAGGCACACTCTGATTCTTAGAATACGAGAGGAGGTTACCTACCCGTCGAATTGGCACAAGTACCTGCTTTCAGCCCGCGATATTGCGCAAAAAGCGACCTTGGCTTCATGGTGGGTACGGCAGACGGTCATAAGATAGGTGGGCGCGTGCCCCCTCGAGGACTTCGCACTGACGCTTGATTGCGGAGACTCTCGCCGCACAGGGCGTCATCTGTCCCGAAGCGAGTGAGGGGATTGCACGCGGGCGCTAGATTACACATTAAGCGCGGGCTGGTCAATTTCTAGCAGATTGCGGCTGGTCGTCGATTGGCGGCAGCAGCGCGTGCGGCAAAGGATATCGACGTCCACATTGTGGCAAAGGCCTTTCCCGAGCAGTTTTGAGCCGCTTCGAAAACGCCATGTACCGCGCCGGTTGCACGCATGTGGCCGAGGCGAACTACTTGTCGCGGAAGTCGCGGGGAATTGACCAACGGATATTCCTCGTCACTTGCCGGTTACCACGGCTAGTTCCTGCTTCCTTTCTCCAAGGGCTCCCCGGGCGCGTCGGGACAGTTTCTTATGAAATCGATTTGAGTGGACTTTTCCGATTGCCCAGTCGGTCCAGACGACTGCGATATGTCCTCGTCGAGCATCTTCCTTCGGAAGGCCGATGCGGTACCGGCTGCGCGGTGGTATGACCTGGCGAATGTCAGAAGATGGGAACTGCTCTCTCCTCGTCGCCTGTCACGATAAAATGACGGTATAGGTTTGATTTTCCGGTGGGTTCTGGGGCTGACCCCAACGCAGCCACTTTTTAGTCGGACTCAAATCGCATACCTGTCTCGGCTACCAAAGTAGGCGAACGGCGGAAACAAACCGTGTCGCGACTTTTGCAACTCTTCTTTGCACGTTAGCGACGGCGTTCAAAGCTGAGACAGGTTTCCATTCACCGTTTGGGGACTACTGATGTTGTTACGCCGTATCGAAATCGAAAATTATCGCGGCATTAAGCATCTTGCCCTTGACCTGGACAAGACGACGGTTCTTGTCGGCGAGAATAACAGCGGAAAGACCACGGTTCTGCACGCACTCCGCGCCTGCCTCAACACGCTTCGGTCCGGTGGCCGTGTCATACCATTCGACGATTTCGACCTTCATTTCGACGGAGCATCTGCCGACCCGACGAGCGCACCCGCGCTTTCAATCACCCTCACCTTTGAGGAAGAGGTTGCAGGTGAATGGCCCGAGGAGATTGAACAATCTCTAGGCGGAGACGGAGGCATCGTCGTCCTCGTTCCCCCAGATGACCGTAGCCGCGTGCAACTGCGCGTCACTGCCCAATATTCGCCACTAACGCAGGAAATCGAACACACTTATGATTTCCTCGATGCCGCAGGGAACGCTCTACCCGCAAAGAACAGAGGGAAGCTCGCAGCCCTCCAGCTTATCCGACCGCTGTTCTATCTTTCTGCACTCCGCGACGCGGCACGTGAGTTTTCGAAAACCTCACAGTTTTGGGCACCATTCGTTAAAAATTCGCAGATTGCGCCGGAGAGAAAGGCGGAGATTGAAGCACAACTTCAAGCAGTAAATAGCGAGATAATTGAAGCACACGGCACGTTCAAGGGTGTGCAAGAGTATTTGGCCAAGATGCGAGATTTAGTAAGTGTCGGAAAGAACGATGTCGTTAGCGTGGACGCAATCCCTGCACGCGTCTTCGACATGCTGAATCGTACGCAGGTCAGCATCGCATCGGCGACGGGCGCGCGTCTGCCGATAAACCGTCACGGAGAAGGTACACAAAGCCTCGCCGTTCTTATGCTGTTTGACGCGTTTCTAAAATCGGAGCTTTCTCGAAAGCAGGGCGTCAGGGGAACACAGGCAATTGTAGCCCTTGAAGAACCTGAAGCTCATCTGCATCCGAGCGCTGTAAGAGCCCTGTGGCAAACAATAAAGGGAATCGACGGCCAGAAACTCGTCGCGACTCACTCTGGCGACCTTCTGTCGGAGGTGGAAATGACGTCTGTGCGGCGGATATACCGCTCCGGCGGGGTCGTTAAGGTTGGCCGTATACCCCCCGGCCTGTTCCGAGACAGGGAACGCCAAAAGTTCGACTTTCTCGTGCGGAGAACCAGGGGTGAACTTTTTTTTGCACGATGCTGGCTATTAGGGGAAGGAGAGACAGAAGCTATCCTATTTGCCGGCGCTGCAGAGGTACTTGGAGTTAACCTTGAGCAGGCTGGCGTTAGATGCGTTGAGTATCGTCAAGGAGACATAGCGTATTTCCTCGATGCGGCCAACGCCTTGGGCATCCCGTGGCACTGTTTCACAGACGGTGACGAACAGGGCATGGGAGACGTCGAAAAGGCGAAAACCAAGTTGCCCGCTGGGGCTAAGTCGAAATGGCACATCACAACTATGCTCAATGCGCCGTCAGTGGAACCGTATATGGCTGAAAACGGCTTTCTGGACATCTACGAGGAACTTGCTAGCGCCCAAAAGCTGAAGAAAATGACAGCCAAGCCAGGTGACGCGGACTACGTGCCACAGATTACAAGTTCCCTTCCGAACAATAGTAAGCCCACAGCAGCTCATGCTGTCGTGGACGCCATGCGACAACGCGGCCGGGATTCAGTCCCGAAGGCACTTAAACTGGCAATATTCAAGGCGACTGCACTCGCAAGGCAGGGCAAATGATTGACGATTTCCTCGACAGACTTAACTCCAACCAACGGGCGGCAGCCCTATGGGACGAGGGCCCGTTGCTTGTCCTTGCCGGCCCCGGCTCCGGCAAGACAGCCACGCTGACGACTCGTGTAGCTAGGCTTGTGCGAAACAGTGAGAGCGAGTCATTTCGCATTCTTTGTTTGACCTTCACACGCAAAGCTGCCGCCGAAATGAGAGAGCGTTTGCTCGCCATGTGTCCGACTTCGGGCGGTCGGGTGCAGCTGACTACCTTTCACTCCTTTGGAACAGATATCCTGCGACAGCATGGTAGCCATTTTGGCCTAAGTCCTAACTTTGAAATCATTGAAGACCCCGAACGTGTGCGAGCGGTACGCGACCTTCTTGCTGTCGCGCCATCCTTCTACACGAAAATCCTTTCTGCTGAGAAAGCGCTCGCGGCACTAGACCACTTGTTCCAGCGCGGCATCGAAGACGCTGATATCCCCAAGCTGATGCACGACCCGGATGCTGCGGCACAACTTCGACGCTTGTTCGCCGACTACAAGCAATTCTTGAAAACCGAGAATTGCGTCGACTACGGAGCAATTCTCTATTTTTGCGAGGAACTGTTGCGCACTCGCCCGCGTTTGGCTAAGCAACTGCGAACGGTCTACAAATACGTGTGCGTGGATGAGTTCCAAGATACCAATCCGGTTCAATATCGTTTGCTTCGGGCCTTAGCGCCAGAGCGAGATGCGAACCTGTTCATCGTTGGCGACGACGACCAAGTAATTTATCAATGGAACGGCGCAAGCCCGTCACGTGTCAATGAGCTCGCTAACCACTACGACCTGACTAGTATTCAACTTCCTGAGAACTATCGCTGTCCACCCGATGTTGTCCAGCTCGCAAATTCGCTCATTCAGCACAATAGCGACCGCTCCCCCGGAAAGCGGCCCCTCACCCCAATGAAACCCCCAACGACGCGGGGGAATGTTATTAACGTCATTGCTACGTCTACCGAAGAAGACGAGGCTCGGACGGTAGCACAGCATATTGCAAGGCGGTTACAAACAGGAAGTACCCCACGAGATATAGCTGTGCTCGCCAGAAACTCGAGGCTCCTTATGCGGGTGCAACGTGCGTTGGGCAGCGTCAACGTCAAGGCGCACATTCAGCAACGCAAGTCACAGTTCGAGAGCGGGCCAATGCGCTTTATTGTCAGTTGCTTGAAGCTCGCGGCAGTGCGTTCCGACGAAGAGCTGGTATCAAATGTTACCAAGGCGCTTTCTGACTCCATTGATACCGAAATCGGTACCGGAGAGGTGATTGCGCTTGCAAGTCAAGCAAATGGCGACCACCTCCTCGCGCTGTCTACTCTTGCGACTGAAAATTCAGGACGGGTTCCCCTTGAACTATGCGACGCGATTGGTAGTCTGGCAGCGGGAAGTTTCGAAGAATTTCTCCGGAGGGGCTTCAAATATTTCGACGACCGAGAACAAAAGAGCCCTGACGGCACCGAGCAGTTCACCGAATATCCTTCCGAAAGGCAAGTTTGGCGTGCAGTAATTAACGAGTTAGGTGGTGAATCAGAAGCATACGCGATGACCCTCAGTCAATTCTTGCAGGAGTTGACCCTCGCCAACAAAACCCCTGAACCGCCCTCCGATGCCGTTCGCTGTCTCACCGTGCATGCATCTAAAGGCATGGAGTTCGGGCACGTGTACCTGGTCGGACTAGCCGAAGACCAGTTGCCATCTTTCCAAGCGATAAAGGCCGGCGACACCAGTAGGGAAATGCAGGAGGAACGACGAAACTGCTTCGTCGCGGTAACGCGCACGCTGCAAACCCTGACTATGAGCTACGCCGCGAAGTACAACGGTTGGTCAAAGATGCCGTCGCGCTTTTTAAGCGAGATGGGACTCGACTTGATATAGGCTGCGGACGCTTCGAAGATGGATGCGTTTTAGTCACTTATGCTGATGTCCCAGCAGGTAGTTTACTCAGCTACTAGCGACGCCCAGATTGGGAGCGGTGCTGTCAAACAAACGACAAAGCGCAAATCGTGAAAATACACATCGCCTTTCACTTGTTCTCACGTCGCATCGCTACTCAAGTGCTTGGCAAGACCGTTCAGTCCAGCCCAACTTCCGGCGCAAGCTCAGTCTATCTCGGCGCTGGCGCGACAAAAAATGTAGAAGCGCCTTGAAGCTAAACGTATGGCAAGGTACGCCCCGCTGACGGACGCTTGCACGGCGGATTAGCCATCGCAAGAAGGGAGCCTCGCATGGGCCGAGAATAGAGGGAACCAGACTTCGCTGCATGTGCCAGTTAGAGGCATTTCTAGCACGAATGCCGTGGGGCCGAGGGCCACTACGAGACCGCACCGTTCAGGCAGAAGGCCGATGTGCGGCGGCGGCTGGGCGGCGCTCAGATACGTCCGCTGCATTGAACCCCGTCGCCCGCCCTAGGGCCGAACATCGGCCAATGGTCCGTCAAATCCTCGATTTTTGTGACACAAAAACCTGTGAGGTGTAAACTTACTCGATTCACGAGAGAACATGCATGCCAAGACCCAAGTCCGACCAACCACGCTCCCAGTTCGCTAACATCCGATTCACCGCTGCTGAGCATGAAGAGTTAGAAGCGCAGGCCGCAAGCAACGGCTTCAAGAGCATTAGCGACTACATCCGTCATCTGCACCAACAGTCAATGTTGGCTCAAGAGGCGTCGGTTTCGAGGACGTACGAACCAGTAGGGGATTTAACCCTCTTTCATAAGACGCGATACGGTTCGATGTATCTGGGCAACTCGCTGCGCTATACCTTGGATAAGGCAAAGCCCGCGAGTGTGGACCTTATCATGACCTCGCCACCTTTTGGCTTGGTCAGAAAGAAGACGTACGGGAACGAGGATGCCGACCAGTACTGTGAATGGTTTCGCCCATTCGCCGAGGGTTTCAAACGAGTGTTGAAGGACGAGGGAAGCCTCGTAATAGACATTGGTGGTGCCTGGAAACCCGGAACGCCCACGCGGTCGTTGTATCACTATGAGCTTCTCGTTATGCTCTGCCGAGAATTCGGCTTTCATCTCTGCCTAGAACATTTCTGGTGGAATCCGGCAAAGCTACCGACCCCCGCTGAATGGGTAAATGTACGACGCGTTCGAGTAAAGGACGCGGTTAATTGTGTATGGTGGCTTTCCAAGACTCCTTGGCCCAAAGCAAGCAACCGACGTGTCTTGGCTAAATACAGCGATTCGATGCAGTCACTCTTGAAGAACGGATATCAGGCAAGGTTGCGACCATCAGGACATGATATATCGGACAAGTTCCAAAAAGACAATGGCGGAGCTGTTCCACCGAATCTGCTAGCCATCGCCAACACAGATTCGAACAGCTCGTATCAAGAGTACTGTCGGAAGAACAATATCGCCATCCATCCTGCGCGCTTTCCGGCCCAGTTGCCCGAATACTTCATCCGGATGCTAACAGACCCAGGCGATAACATTCTTGACCCTTTTGGCGGCTCATGCATGACTGGTTATGTCGCCGAAAGCCTCGGGCGGCACTGGACATGCGTCGAGCTTGAAGAAGAATACTTGCAAGGCGCAAAGGGTCGATTTATATCAAACGTTCAGCCCATAAACGGACGCGAGGTGAGCTACAGCATTTCGGTCCCTTGTGCGAATGCCAAGGACGCCCCCGAGGTCCCGCTCATTGTGGATGGCGGGAGAGCTAGACCGAAACCGCAGGTGCCGCAGTAACGCTGCTCAGAAGCCGTCTTGCCCACTGCTCAAAATATGTAGACTGGTGGGTCGAGCCGTAGGGAACAATTATCGGCATCTCATCGGACTGCGCGGCAATAGCGGCAGCCTGAGCTACTGCCGCTGTCTCCGGCAGGAAAATAAAGCTGAGCCGGCTTAGCGCCTTAGTCAAGGCACTATCCGAGTGAACTTGGTCTGCATATTTGACAATTTGCCAGATAGCCAAGCTGAGCTGGTTTCTAGCGTTGTTTTCCTTTTCGAAGTACTTGCTTTCCCCAATTGCCACCGGTATTCGGTTGCCGCGTAGAAACACTGCTATGTCTGCGCGGTCCGAGCCGGCCTTAAGCCCCACCATCTCCAAGAAGGTATCGGAGATTGCTTCGTGATGTGCGCGTCGATGAGAAGCCAACGCGCCCGTCGCGAATTGCCATTCAAGCGTCAAGTCTCCACAGGTCGCCAGCGGTTGCGCTCCACCAACGAGTAGATGCAAGCGTAGCTCAACCTTCGCCCCTAATATCGCAGATTGCTCCACGAGCGCTTGCGCCGCGAGCAAGGCCGCTAATAACTCCATATGCTGCCATGTCTTCAGGCTCGCGAGAGCAGATGTCGCAATGGCACGAGCAGCACTGAATTGTAGGGGCAACCGTTGAAAGGAATCTCGACGTTTCATCAGTTCCAGCGTGCGGCTATATACTGGATTTCGAAGTGTGGCAGCCGCACGCATTGCGCCCAAAGACGGCCTGACCCGATGCAAGCCAACGTTAAAGCATCCGGCTATAGCAGGTATCGTTCTGGCGCGAGATATCTGTTCGACTCTTCTTTTGACGACATCGCCCCACGGTCCCGCAGCGACGCGTGGGAAAGCCAAGATTGCATCATCAATGCACTCGATAAGCCATGCTAGACAATGGTTGGGTCCGCCAGCCGGTGTCGAGATATTACGCCGCGCCAAGAAGGCAGCCGGATTTCCTGTCCTCATTTGTAAGAGCAGCGATTCTCGTGCGAGAAGCCCACTTCCGCCGTTTGAAAGAACAGTAGCTTCTCGGCGCGCCTCGACCAAGTGGCGAGCGTTAGCGGAAAGAAAGCCCAGGTAGCTATCCACTTCATCGGACAATGCCCAAAGCAGAAGCATTACTTTCCGGTCTTCACTTTGCCTTAGGCCAGTGTTAGCGTCGATTGCCCAGTCTGCCTCACCCAACGGTCCGTAGAAATGCCGAACCAGCAGCGCGCCGCAATCGCGAACTAATTGCTCCCGAAGTTCCATGTTTAGGTCAAATCGCGCCTTCGCGTAGCACTCTTATAAGTACTTGTATCGCGCTGTGCGTTTCAGGAAGCCGGACCTCCGATGAAATTGCGTGCACAATCGCTTCCACCTGCTCGAACGCGATGCCGCCCAGCAATGGAGCGACTAACGACACGATACCTTCAGCGAGGACCTCAGCAAGCTCAGGTTCTGGAGCTGCGAACAGGTCGGCGTCTGTAATGCTGGCTTTCACCAGCGCAATCAAATCTTTGAACGGTGCGCCGCCAAGCGGCCTCACCGTGTTCACCGCCGCCCAAATTACTGCCAACGGACATGACTGCACCTCCGCAGGTACTGGCAAGCCGTTAATACCGGCAAAATGGCGAATAAAGCCCGGCAAGTCCGTCGGCTCTTCAACATACACCCAGCCAAACCTTCGGCTTAGTGCGTAACTCAATTGATTCAGCTGGACCCGGTCAATCGTGTTCATCGTAGCGATAAGCCGCCAGTCGTCTCCTAGTCCGTATATCCCAAGCTTCGCATCCGACTCCGCGCCCAATTCCACCTTCACAAACGCAGACTGCTCATCAGAGGGTACGGCCAGCATGGGCAAGGTCGTGGACGAGTCATTCAGAACGGAGAAGAGGGGGCCAAGGGCGCTATCGATGTCACATCTGTTCAGTTCATCGATAATTACTGGGCTGTTACCGTTCCGAAGAATGACGCCGGCGCGAAACTCGACCTTACCGTCACCAATTGGTTGATAGCCACCAATTAGATAGTCTGCAGTAATATTCGAAGAGCCAGTGATGAACTCGTATTCCTCGTTTGTGGAGAGATACGCTGCCACATGTTCGGCCAAGGTAGTTTTCCCAGTACCCGGAGGTCCAAAGAAAATCAGATGTCGTTTGCCCGCCTTCAACAGCGCATTCAAGTTCCTGTAGACACGCGGAGATAAACCGAACAGCGTCGGCACCTCAGGTACATTTTCCAACGTTTGATTGCGCGTAACCACGACCGACGGCGGCATTTCTGTGGCAATGGCGGGCGGAGTGGTAACGAAGTCCCGAACGGCTTCTGCCAACACGCTGGTATAAGGAGGGAGTGCCATTATTGTTTAGGCTCCGGCATGGAAGTGCCGAGAAAGCGATGCAACGCGCGGGTTGCGTCCTCGTAAGTTACATTGCTGCCGTCGCACTTGTAGCTTGAGTTTATGTCGGGGAGATGCAACAAATGTTTGACCGATACCTGAACGGTAACCGGACTTTTTCCGAGCGTGGAAATTGTATTGGCATCCATATCGTAGCGCAGCACCTGGTTCGCTGAAGCCGTTATGATACCCTGCTCGAAGCCAACCGCCAAAAGCCATCCCCAGTCTTCCGGCACGACGTAGCTATCGGGAGTCTGTCTGAGAGCAAGCCACACCGGTGTGCACACCCCGGCGGACGGGTCTCTAGATGACGAGTTTAAAGACGCAATGCAGTCAGCACGTCTCCGCCGCACAATATTCCCGTCCGGTCCGACTCCCTCTGCGAGTGTGACGCGCAGTTTGCCTTCGCCCATCTGCGCATTCAAAAGCCAGCGTGCCGGCTTCCCAGAAGAGAAACCTTCATTAAGCCACCATCCTGTATTCTCGTCCGGCCAGTGCTGTTTCGGGTTTATGCCTGCCTTCTGAAGTCCGAGTGCCGCGACTGAGAAATTCAAGCCTGCCGCTTCATAGGCTTGCGTCACCTGTGATACGAACTGCCGCTGAAGCTCTCTTAAGGCGGCTTTGCATCGCTCTTCTTGGAACATTAAAACTCCTAGCCTGACGACAGAGGAGCGATTTTATATCGAGCCGCACTGAAATCGAAGACGGTCGCCCCGGGGCTTCGATATCAATCGCCGAACAGAAAGGCTCAATGCCTTCGTCCACCTCAGGTTGACTGCGCATCAAACGTCATCGTTACCCGACAGTCGCGCGCCATCCTTCGTAGACGCCTCGCTAACTCCTACTTGCACGACCCGGCCGTTTCGCGTGAGGCGTTCTTTGAATTATCAACCTCTTGTTCAGGCATCCGTACGCTGCCAAATCGCCTTGAACGTCGCCCGGCTCCCCGGATGCGCGCCGGCCAGTGAGGTAGCGTCCGTCTTTGCGCGATTGAAATACCCTGCTCGCGTCCGAAAGAGCAATCCGCGAGGATACTCGTCGCGATGTCCGAGGACAGTCAAAACCCGATTTGCATTCAGCTTGCCTTATAGCCTGTCGGGTCGACTATCCACTTCCGAATGTCAGCAGTTGACCACGCTGTGGTCCGCTCTGAAAGCTTAATCGGCGCGGGAAAGCTGCCTTCTTTCACTCGTCGCCAGAGGGTCGCGCGCGAAAATGGAAGCAGTCCGGGGATTTGTTTTTTCGCGTCGCCGACGAGCTGCTTCTCCCGCAGAAAGGCCGTCTTCTCGAGGAGGCTTGGGATTTCATAATTCATCGTAGAACCGTTGGTGAGTTTCGGTTCAACGTGTAGGAACTAGGTGAAACGATTTCGGCCGCTTTTAGACCATTTAACGATGATTTTTTTCTATCAAAAAAAACAACTGATAGCCTGCTAATCCGCAGAATTCACGTCCTCCGCTGACACTCTGAGTTTATCGAGATAATCTGACCACGCCTGCATCATTTCCCGTCGACCTTCGAGGTGCGCGGTTCTGTTATATGCACGTCCATTGGCGTCACGGACCTTGTGCGCAAGCTGGTGCTCAATCCAGTCGATTCGATAACCCAGCCGTTCGTCGAGCACTGTACGAGCCATTGCTCTGAACCCATGACCCGTGATGTCGTCTTGAGTCGAGTAGCCCATACTACGAAGCGCCTTGTTCACCGTATTGTTGGATATCGCGCCGTGCGGATTGCGGCCCCTAAATAAAAACACCCCATCCCCGGTCACTGCCTGAAGTTCGCGCAAGATTTCAACGACCTGACCCGAGAGCGGGACAACGTGTGGCTTTTTCATCTTCATCCGTTCGGGAGGAATGTCCCACCTGGCATCGTCCAAGTCGAACTCTTTCCATTCAGCAAGCCGGAGCTCCACTGGCCTCAGAAAAACATGAGGGGCAATACGCAAACAACACTGGACTTCGAAGGTGCCCCTATAGGCATACATGTCGCGAAGGAGCGGGCCAATTTCCTCGGGGTCAGTGATGCTGGCGAAGTGCTCCTCCTTCCACGGCGTCAGCGCGTCTTTGAGGTCGACCGTGATATCGCGCTCTGCTCGACCTGTCGCTACTGCATATCGGAACACCTGACCACAGTTCTGCTTAGCCCTATGCGCCGTCTCAACTACTCGGCGCTCAATTCTCTGCAGCACTTTCAGCAGCTCGAAGGCTGTGATATCTGCTATCGGTCGCTTGCCAACCCAAGGAAAGACGTCCTTCTCGAAGCGACGGAGCACCTTGTGGTGGTGGCTGGCTTCCCAGACGCCTTTTCGCTTTTGAAGAAATTCACGTGTCACGACTTCGAAACTGTTCGCATTGGCGTCAGCCTTTGCTTGCTTCTGAGCTTTGCGTTGAACGCTCGGGTCGACACCATCGGCAACCAGCTTTCGTGCGGCGTCGCGTTTCTCCCGCGCCTTCGAAAGGCTGACATCTGGATAGACACCCAAGGAGAGACGCTTCTCCTTCCCGTCGATTCGGTACTTGAACCGCCACCACTTGCCGCCGGTCGGACTGACCTCGATATAGAGCCCTCGCTCGTCGAAAATCTTATAAAGCTTCTCCCGTGGCTTCGCCTGCTTGATTTCGACGTCTGTGAGAGACATTTTGGGGGCAACTCCTTTGCGTACTTTTCCGTTGCCCTCAATGTTGCCCCCAGTTGCCCCCAGATGACAAGAGATGCCATGAGACAATCAGAGACAAAGAAAAAGCCGCGAACCCAATAGATTCGCGGCTTTCGAGATGTTCTGTGATGTTGTGAGACATTAAGTTGGTGGAGCGGAGGAGGATCGAACTCCCGACCTTCGCATTGCGAACGCGACGCTCTCCCAGCTGAGCTACCGCCCCCACGACGAATCGATTCTAGCACAGCGGGATTTTAGTTTGCGAAACCGCGAACTCCGTCACAGATTGTGCGCGTGCGCACCGCCAAATGGGAACAACACTCATCTCATAGGCAATTTCCAGCAATGATCGGTCAGAAATTGCTAAAAATCCGAGGGCATCAATCGACTACACGTTCCTCACACAAAACCCTCAGCAAGTGAGCACACCGAAACCGCCATCCATCAAAACAACTGCCGCACGCGCCCCCTCGTTTCCACCCGATACCCCATCGCCCGATACCCCGCCTGCCTTTTCTCCCACATCCTCCCCAACGCTGGATGCGCCGTATCAACAAAATCAATAATCCGCACATCGACCTTCGTCGCATGCTCTCTATGCAACCGTCCCGCATACTGCTGCAGCGTGCCTCTCCACGAAATCGGCATCGCGAGCACGAGCGTGTCGAGTGGTGGATGATCGAATCCCTCTCCCACCAGCTTACCGGTCGCCAGAAGTACACGAGGCGCATCGGCGTCCAACGCGTCGAGCTCCGCTATCACGAGCTTGCGTTGCCTCTTCGACATCCGGCCATGCAACGTAAAAACCTTTTCGATCCGTTGAGCCAAAGCTGCCTCGATAGCGACAATATGATCGGTGCGCTCGGTCAGCACGAGAACCTTCCGCCCAAGGGAAAAAGCACTCTCGACTTCATCAGCAATAGCGATTGTCCGCGAAGCATCGTTGGCGACTTGTCGGAACACGTCCTGGATTTCAGCATCGACAGGTAAGTGAGTTTCACCCGACCAGAACCTCGGTATGACCTCCAGGTCGTGAGGCGCCGTCGTTGCACGCACGGCCGTATGCCGGATTGGGCCGCATTGCATGAATATGATTGGATGTTGACCATCGCGACGAATCGGAGTCGCCGTGAGTCCCAACACGTATTTCGCCTTGGCACGCTTGAGCAACGCTTCGAATGAAAATGCTGATACGTGATGACACTCGTCCACGATCACGTGTCCATAGTGCTCAACCAGCTCGCTCAATTCGCCCTTGCGCGTCAACGACTGCATCACTGCAATATCGATTTTCCCACTACGTTTAGACTTGCCGCCGCCAATCGTGCCAATCACTCCCTTGCCAACGTCGAGGAGCGACTGAAGTCGTTCTTGCCATTGTTTGAGCAACTCGGTTCGATGTACGAGGATGAGCGTATTTACGCCGCGTCGCGCGATCATTGCAGCTGCGCTGACTGTCTTGCCAAACGCGGTGGGCGCGCACAACACCCCGGTGTCATAGCCGAGCATCGACGTTACCGCAGTCTCCTGATCCGGCCGCAGCGTCCCTGCGAATGCAACATCGAGGGGCTCACCTTCGAATCGTGCGTCCTCGAAATCGCAACGAATATTGTTTTCACGAAGCAGATTACGCGCGTCGTCAAAACATCCGCGTGGAAGCGCCAGGTGCACGGGATAGTTTTCAGCACAACCAATAATGCGTGGCTTATCCCAAACAGGAAAGCGCATCTTCTGCGCCTTGTAGAACTCGGGATTTGGAAACGCGGCGAGCCGTATCAGACGGTTGAGCAGCGGCTGAGGAAGCCGTCTTTTCTCGAAGTAAATCAGGTTTGCCAAAGTGACAGACAGCGACTCCGGCATCGGTCCCGACAACCTGTTTCCGGACTTCGAGGATTTCCACGGCTCATGCTGGTCCTCGTTCTCAATGAACGTGACATCGAGCGGGTGCGCCCCACCCGTTGCAGTTGAAATGGCCGTCTCGATAACGTCGGGGGCAAGTAGCTGAAGGGAAGCTAGATACGCCCATTGGTCCGCGTAAGGTTGGAATTCTTCATCGACGAAAACACTGCAGCCACGTTCCCTCGGGATTTTCTGTAGCGGCAGAGCTATCAGATTTCCGAATCCGCCTTTTGGTACCGTATCCTGGTTGGGAAATAGCCGATCATACGAGGCGAGCTGCAGTTGCCGCGTTCTCGCACATGTTTGGCTGATGATTGCGGTACCCAGGCGCCTCGCATCGCGGGCCGACACAGCTGACTGGAAGAAAATCCATACATGGGCACCGTTGCCCGAACGCGAGATCTCCAGCGCGGCCGGCACGCCCAGTTCGAGGCACGAAAAGCGAAAGGCTCGAGCGTCTTCCTGCCAGTCGGCGTCATCGAAATCGACCGCGAGGAAGCGACAGGTATCGTCTGGAAGCAAGGGATAGACGCCAATCGTGTGTCTACCCGCAAGATGATCGTAGATCGTCTGATCAGACAGCGATATAAGAAGCCGATTGCCGCAATCCGAGCATTTAATACGAGGTTTTTCGCATACGCCTGGTCGCCATTCGTTGGCGCAGGCCGGAGAGTAGCCCGACTTGCCGGCCTTGCTCTCCCATCTGATCGGAAAACTGTCGATACGGCCTTGAAAGAGCCGACGAAACAACGCTACCTTTTCATCGGTGTTCAGGCGTGAAGGTTCGGCCTGTAGTGGAATCGACGGCGTGGGAAGCGGCGGCCGGGAGTCGATCCCATGTGCGTCGAGTAACGCTCGAAGTCGCGCGTTTTCTGCGCGTAGCTGCTCGAGTTCATCTGAGGCAGAGTTCATCGTGAACGCCTCGCTCGAGGAATCACCATCAAACCACCGGTGATTCGCGGATCGCTGACAACGTCGGACGCCGTGTGGTATTTACACGGTGGCGCCCGACGTTCACAACTCAAAAATCAAACATCAATATTCCCAGCCCGCAGCGCATTGCTCTCAATAAACGCCCGACGCGGTTCCACCTCGTCACCCATCAGCGTCGTAAAGATCCCATCCGCAGCAATCGCGTCCTCAATCTGCACACGCAACAAACGCCGAACATTCGGATCCATCGTCGTTTCCCACAGCTGCTCAGGATTCATCTCCCCAAGCCCCTTATACCGCTGCTTCGAAACATTGCGTTCAGCATCAGCAATCAGCCACTTCATAGCGCTCTTGAAATCACCGACAGCCATACTCCGCTCACCGCGCTTGATCACAGCGCCCTCGCCGATCAAGCCCTTGAACGTATTCGCCGTGTTCACCAGTTGCTGATAATCCGCCGTCAGCTGGAACTCTTCATCGATAACCGAGACCTTCACGTTGCCATGATGACGACGCTCGACGCGCAGCGAACGCAGTTCGCGCACCGGGTCATACATCGAAAACACACTAATCTCAGGCTTCAGCGGATCATCCCGCAGCTTGGCCTCAACTGCACGAGCCGACGCCTCAGTCGACTGCTCGCTCGACAGATCGATCGTCACGCCATCCATCACCGCGCCAAGCGCCGCTTCGTCATACAACCGGCTAAGACGATCCACAACAGCCTGCGCCAGCAGATAAGAACGAGCCAGCTCACCAAGCGCATCACCCGCAATCGGCGTCGCACCTTCAGACGTAACGAGCTCAGACCCATTCAGAGCCAACCGCAGCATATGCGCGTTCAACTCAGCAGTATCCTTAAGATACCGCTCATCCTTACCCGCCTTCACCTTATACAAAGGCGGCTGCGCGATATAGATATAGCCACGCTCGATCATCTCCGGCATCTGACGATAGAAGAACGTCAGCAACAGCGTCCGGATGTGCGCACCATCAACGTCAGCATCAGTCATGATGATGATCCGGTGATAACGCAGCTTCTCGAGGTTGTAGTCTTCCTTGCCGATCCCGCAACCGAGCGCCGTAATCAGCGTAACGATCTGCTCAGAAGACAGCAGCTTGTCGTAACGCGCCTTCTCGACATTCAGCACCTTGCCGCGCAGCGGCAGAATGGCCTGGAATTTTCTGTCACGGCCCTGCTTCGCCGAGCCGCCTGCCGAGTCACCCTCGACGATGTAAATCTCAGACTTCGCAGGATCTTTCTCCTGGCAGTCCGCAAGCTTTCCAGGCAAACCAACGCCATCGAGAACACCCTTCCGACGGGTCATCTCACGCGCCTTACGCGCTGCATCACGCGCACGCGCAGCATCGACAATCTTGCCGCAGATAATCTTCGCGTCGTTCGGCGTTTCCAGCAGGAATTCTTCGAGCGCCTTCGCCACCCCTTCTTCCACCGGCGCGCGCACTTCCGACGAAACCAGCTTGTCCTTCGTCTGCGAGCTGAACTTCGGTTCCGGCACCTTCACCGACAGCACGCACGACAGCCCTTCACGCATATCATCGCCAGTCGTTTCGACCTTCGCCTTCTTCGCGATTTCGTGATCAACGATGTACTTGTTGATCACGCGCGTCATCGCCGCGCGCAGGCCCGTCAAGTGCGAGCCGCCGTCGCGCTGCGGAATGTTATTCGTGAAGCACAGCACGTTTTCGTTGTAGCTATCGTTCCACTGCATCGCCACTTCGACGCCCACGCCGTCCTTTTCGCCGACGATGTGGAAAATGGTCGGATGCAGCACGGCCTTCGTCTTGTTGATGTACTCGACAAAGCCCTTCACGCCACCGACAAACGCGAAATCGTCTTCCTTGCCCGAACGCTGATCGGTGAGACGAATCCGCACGCCGTTGTTCAGGAACGAGAGTTCGCGAATGCGCTTCGCGAGAATGTCGTAGTGATACTCGACATTGCCGAAGATCGTCTCATCGGCCATGAAGTGCACTTCGGTGCCACGATTTTCCGTATCACCGACAACAGGAATCGGCGACAGACGTTCTCCGTCCACTTCCTCGATCGTGCGGTTCTGCACGACGCCACGGTGAAACTCCATGAAGTGCTTCTTGCCGTCACGGCGCACCGTCAGACGCAGCCACGACGACAGCGCGTTCACGCACGACACACCCACGCCATGCAGACCGCCCGACACCTTGTAGCTGTTCTGGTCGAACTTGCCGCCCGCGTGCAGTTCCGTCATCACGATTTCAGCGGCGCTGCGCTTCGGATCGTGCTTGTCGTCACGCTTGATGCCCGTCGGGATGCCGCGGCCGTTGTCGGTCACGGAAATCGAGTTGTCGGCGTGGATGATGACCTGAATGTCGTCGCAATGACCGGCGAGGGCCTCGTCGATCGAATTGTCGAGCACCTCGAACACGAGGTGATGCAGACCGGTCCCGTCCGACGTATCGCCGATGTACATACCCGGCCGCTTGCGCACGGCCTCCAGACCTTCGAGGATCTGAATGGACGAGGCGCCGTAGCTGTTATCGGGTTGCGAATTGTTCGTATCAGTCATGGATTTCTTCCGGATCTGCGTTGCTGCTTCGTTACTGCTCGGAGCTTTTCAAAACACCATAAAAACACCAAAGGGGCGCTGCGCCCCTTGGTGTGTTCTTCGTGTCGGATGCGTCAGATGCGCATCGGCATCACCACGTATTTGAACTCGTCGTTCTCGGGAATCGTGATCAGCGCGCTCGAGCTGGCGTCGCCAAGGCTCACTTCCAGCATGTCGACCTTCAGGTTCGCGAGCACGTCGAGCAGGTACGTGACGTTGAAACCGATGTCGATGCTGTCGCCCTGGTACGGGATTTCGAGTTCTTCCTGCGCCTCTTCCTGGTCCGCGTTGGTGGACATGATCTTCAGCTGGCCCGGCTCAATGATGCAGCGCACGCCCTTGAACTTGTCCGACGTCAGAATGGCCGCGCGTTGCAGCGAGCGCTGCAGTTCTTCGCGGCCGATCACGAAGGTGTTCTTATGCGACTTCGGAATCACGCGCTGGAAGTCGGGGAACTTGCCCTCGACCAGCTTCGAGACCAGCTCGACGCCGCCGAACGTGAACTTGACCTGCGTCGGCGCGATGTCGATCTTCAGAACGTCGTCGATATCTTCGAGCAGACGTTGCAGTTCGAGAATCGTCTTACGCGGGATGATGACTTCCTGGCGCGCAAACGAGCCTTCGATCTTCATCGACGAGAACGCCAGACGGTGACCGTCCGTTGCGACGGCCATCAGCTGATCGCCGTCGACCACCAGCAGCATGCCGTTCAGGTAGTAACGGATGTCCTGCTGCGCCATGGCGAAGTGCACCATGCCGAGCAGCTGGCGGAACGTCTTCTGGGGAACTGCGAGATTGGCGCCGAAGTCTTTAGCCTGAGCGACGGTCGGGAACTCGTCGGCCGCCAGGGTCTGCAATGCGAAACGGCTCTTGCCGGACTGGACCGTCAGACGCTTGTCGTTCAGGGTCAGCGTGACTTGCCCGTCGGGCATGGCGCGCAGAATGTCGAGCAGCTTGCGTGCCGCCACGGTCGTGGCCACCGATTCGCCACCGACGCCGAAATCGGCGCGCGTGGTGATTTGCAGTTCGAGGTCGGTGGACAGGAACGAGACGTCCGGGCCGTTCTTGGTAATCAGCAAATTGGCGAGGATCGGCAACGTATGACGGCGTTCGACAATGCCGCTCACGGTTTGCAGCGGCCTGAGGAGGTTATCGCGTTCGGTCTTGACCAGTTGCATAGAGTTCCTTCGTTGATGTGACGGCCTGCGCGCCTTACCCGGCAATGTTGTAGCGCGCGGCCCCGGCCCCCCGCCGGCGCCGTGCTGCGCCGGTCACGGCGTTTTGAATCCCGCCCGCGATCGCTGGGCGGTTAAACCTGTATTGTGCCTGAAAATGGAAGCACTTCCCTAAATTGGGGGTGGCTTGCGCAATAAACAGATCGAATTTTCCGACCGTTTCGAGGAAACCTTCGACCTGACCGCGCCCCATCACCCCGCTTTAGCCCTGCTTCAGCCTTTCAGCGTCTGCTCCAGCACGTGTAGCTCGTGGTTCAGCTGGGCGTCCTTGCCGCGCTCGTCGGCGATCTTGCGCACCGCGTGCAGCACCGTCGTGTGATCGCGCCCGCCGAACAGCTCGCCGATTTCCGGCAGGCTCTTCTGCGTCAGCTCCTTGGCCAGATACATCGCGATCTGGCGCGGCCGCGCGATATTGGCCGGGCGCTTCTTCGAGTACATGTCGGCGACCTTGATGCTGTAGAAGTCGGCGACCGTTTTCTGGATGTTTTCCACCGAAATCTGCCGGTTCTGCACCGTCAGCAGGTCTTTCAGCGCTTCCTTCGTCAGTTCGATCGTGATTTCGCGGCCGTGGAACTTCGAGTACGCGAGGATCTTGCGCAGCGCGCCTTCCAGTTCGCGGACGTTCGACCGCAGATGCTTCGCGACGAAAAACGCCACGTCTTCATTCAGACTCACGCCTTCCGATTGCGCCTTGCGCATCAGAATTGCGACGCGCATCTCAAGTTCGGGCGGCTCGATTGCGACTGTCAGGCCGGAATCGAAGCGCGAAATCAGACGATCGTCGATGCCTGAGATTTCCTTCGGATAGGTATCGCTGGTGATGATCACCTGCGCCTTGTTCGCGACCAGCGCTTCGAACGCGTAGAAGAACTCTTCCTGCGTACGCGATTTGCCCGAGAAGAACTGAATATCGTCGATAAGCAGCAGATCGAGCGAATGGTAGTAGCGCTTGAAATCGTCGAATGCCTTGCGCTGGTACGCCTTCACCACGTCCGACACGTACTGCTCGGCGTGGATGTAGCGGATTCGCGCGCCGGCTTTGTCCATCAACAACTGGTTGCCGATCGCGTGGATCAGGTGAGTCTTGCCGAGGCCCACGCCGCCGTACAGAAACAGCGGGTTGTACGAGATGCCGGGATTGTCGGCGACCTGGATCGCGGCCGCGCGCGCCAGCTGGTTCGCCTTACCGGTCACGAAATTGTCGAAGGTGAGCACGGGGTTCAGCTTCGAGCGCTCGTACATCGAGTCGTTTTCACCACTAGCGGCTTGCGTAGCCGCGCCCGGACGCCACGTGCGGCGTGCAGCCGCAGCTTCGTTCGCGTCGAGGCTGGGGAGATCGAGGTCAGCGGCATCGTCGGTGAGTTGCGCGGCGTTCGACGACGCGCCGAGGCCCGCCATCGCGCCGCCCGCGCCCATGCCGCCCATGCGCGCGGATTGGGCGGCCTGAACAGCGCCAACGGCCGCATCGACGGCGGCTACGGCTTTATTCACGCCCATCGGCGCAGGACGCGACGGCGCAGCGGCAGGCGCTGCGCGCATGCCGGCTTTAGGATCGAGGACGAACTGGACGTCGACGGGCGAATGCCAGAAATCGCGCGCCAGATCAGTGATGCGGCCCGAAAACTGGCTCTTGACCCAATCCAGCTTGAAACGGTTCGGCGCGGCGATGCTCAGGGTATTCGCATCGGCGTCGAAGGCGACCGGGGCCAACGGTTTGATCCACGTCACGTACTGCTGGGGCGTCAATTCACGCTCCAGCAATGCGGAACAGTGTTGCCAGAATTCGTTCATCAAGTTGCTATCGTTATGGTTGCGACGCGATTCCGCCGGCGCTCTGGTCGCGGGATACGCGACGAGGCCCGAAGCTGCCAGGCGGAAAAGCCCCAGACGCTTGTGCCACAAGGGTTTGCGGGGTCAAGCGGGCCGGGGCGGCGTGCAGGATTCTTGGGAAGTAAGGCGAGATTCTAACGCCAAAACGTCGTGCAAAGTGAGTTATCCACAGGGTCCGATCAAACAGTGCCTGCAACCGCCGCCTGTGGATCATTGCCCTAAACTATTGACGACTCAGAGAAAACCGGTTTAAATAGCGGGTTCCGCGAAAACCAATTTTCGAACCTCCGGCCATTGCACTTTCAGCGATGCTCGCGCGGTTATTTCTCAAACAAGTGAGAGCAACATGAAACGTACTTACCAACCTTCCGTGACGCGCCGTAAGCGCACCCATGGCTTCCGTGTTCGCATGAAGACCGCAGGCGGCCGCAAGGTCATCAACGCACGCCGCGCAAAGGGCCGCAAGCGCCTCGCCATCTAAGGCAGGCGACACGCGGTCTAGCCGAGTGCGCGCTGTGTCCGACACCCGCGACGCTGCGGGAACGGCAGACGCGCCGCATCAGAACCCTGTTCCGTTGCAGGCGTCCGCAGCCTTTCCCAAAGCCGCAAGGCTGCTAAAAACGGATGAATTTTCATCCGTTTTTCGTTTGCGCCCGTGGCGCCGAACTGCTCACTTCGTCGTCTACGCACGGCCGACTGGCAATGAAGCACGCCTTGGCCTCGTTATCGGCAAGAAGTATGCGCCGCGCGCCGTCACGCGCAATCTGGTGAAACGCCTCGCGCGGGAAGCGTTTCGTCTGCGTCGTACGGAATTCGGCGGTTGGGATGTGCTGCTGCGTTTGCACACCAAATTCGACAGGAAGGCGATGCCCAGCGGATCGTCGCCGCCGTTGAACGCGCTGTGCCGTGGCGAAATCGACGTGCTGCTCGACAAGGTAGCGCGCGAAATCGCCCGACGCGAAATGCCGGCAGCATCAGCAGGACAGGCGGCGCAAACGCCGCCCGCTGCGCCATGAAACCCGCGCAACCTGCACGCGCGGCCGTCTTGCGGCGCTTCAGCCTCTCATCGAGCGGCGCAGTCGGGCCGCACTAGTCATGCAAACGGTACTATTCGCCTTGCTGCGTTTTTACAAGATTGCCGTGAGTCCCATGCTCGGCAACCGGTGCCGTTTTTATCCCTCCTGTTCGGATTACGCGCGCGAAGCAATCCAGTATCATGGCGCCGCGCGTGGTACTTATCTCGCCGCAAGGCGCCTGTGCCGCTGTCACCCGTTTTCGGCGGGCGGCATCGATCTTGTCCCGCCTCCAACTCCTAAGAAGCGCTGACGCGCTGTGCCATCGACACTGAGACAACGCATGGATATCAAACGCACCGTCCTATGGGTCATCTTCTTCATGTCAGCTGTCATGCTGTTCGACAACTGGCAGCGCGACCATGGACGCCCGTCGATGTTCTTCCCGAGCGCGACGCAGACCAAGACGGCGAGCCCCGCTGCACCGGGTTCGTCGCCGGCGGGAAGCCAACCGGCCGACCTGCCGCAGACGAACGCCGCCGCACCTGGCTCGACGGCACCCGCCACGCAACAGGCGCAGCTGGTTTCGTTCAGCACCGACGTTTATCGTGGCCAGATCGATACGCGTGGCGGCACGCTGTCGAAGCTGACGCTGATCAAACCGGGCGAGGGCAAGCAGCCTGAGCAGGTCATCACGCTGTTCGACCACACGGCCGACCACACCTATCTCGCGCGCACGGGCCTGCTCGGCGGCGATTTCCCGAATCACACCGACGTCTTCACACCCGTTCCCGGTCAGGCGACCGACATGACGGGCAACACGCTGACGCTGTCGTTCGATTCGCCGGAAAAGGGCGGCCTGAAGGTCGTGAAGACCTACACGTTCACGCGTGGCAGCTACGTGATCAACGTCGACACGAAGATCCAGAACGTCGGCACGACGCCCGTCAAGCCGACGGCGTACATGGAACTCGTGCGCGACAGCCAGCCTGTCGAAACGCCGCGTTTCTCGCATACGTTCATCGGACCGGCTGTCTACACGGAACAGCATCACTTCCAGAAGCTGACCTTCGGCGACATCGACAAGAACAAGCAGGACTACGCGACCTCGGCTGACAACGGCTGGATCGCGATGGTGCAGCATTACTTCGCGTCGGCGTGGATTCCGCAGCAGGGCGTGAAGCGCGATATCTACGTCGAGAAGATCGATCCGTCGCTGTATCGCGTGGGTGTCAAGGAGCCGCTGCAGACCATCAATCCGGGTCAAACCATCGACGTATCCGCGCGTCTGTTCGCCGGTCCGGAAGAAGAGCGCATGCTCGAAGGCATCGCGCCGGGTCTCGAACTGGTGAAGGACTACGGCTGGGTGACGATCATCGCGAAGCCGCTGTTCTGGCTGCTCGAGAAGATCCACAGCTATGTCGGCAACTGGGGCTGGGCGATCGTGCTGCTGACGCTGCTGATCAAGGCGGGGTTCTTCCCGCTGTCGGCTGCAAGCTACAAGTCGATGGCGCGCATGAAGGAAATCACGCCGCGCATGCAGGCACTGCGTGAACGCTTCAAGGGCGATCCGCAAAAGATGAATGCGGCTCTGATGGAGCTGTACAAGACTGAGAAAGTGAATCCGTTCGGCGGTTGTCTGCCGGTTGTGATTCAGATCCCGGTGTTTATCTCGCTGTACTGGGTGCTGCTGTCGTCGGTGGAAATGCGCGGTGCGCCGTGGATTCTCTGGATTCACGATCTGTCGCAACAAGATCCGTACTTCATCCTGCCGGTTCTGATGGCCGTCTCGATGTTCGTTCAGACGAAGCTCAACCCGACGCCGCCGGACCCCGTCCAGGCCAAGATGATGATGTTCATGCCGATCGCCTTCTCGGTCATGTTCTTCTTCTTCCCGGCGGGTCTCGTGCTGTACTACGTCGTGAACAACGTGCTGTCGATCGCGCAGCAGTACTACATCACGCGCATGATGGGGCAGAAAAAGAAGGCTGCCTGATCGGCGAGTGGCTGGATCGAGCGCGTGGTCGTTCGATCCGCGCAGAAGAAGCGACAAAAAACCGCCCGGTGTTGAGCCGGGCGGTTTTTTTATGTCTGCGAGGTTTCGGTTAAATGTTGTCTGCGTCGCCGTAAAACTGGGCGATCAACTCCTGCACCAGATAGCGATGATGCGGCGTCAATGATTCGATCTTCGACGCCAGTTCCAGCGTCTCCTGCGAGAGCGGGTATTTCTCGCCTCGCTCCAGTGGCTTCGGCACATTCCGCGTCGATCCATTCGGCGACGGCCCGTAATGCAGCCAGTGCGGATCGACTTCGAACCACGCGGCGAGCGTGCGCAGCTTGTCGTCAGTGGGAATCGTGCGGCCGCTCAGCCACTTGTGCACCGTCTGCGGCGACACAGGCTGGTCGCCGTGATGGCGTAGATTGAAATGCAATGCGAGATCGGTCCCGCCCTTGAGTCTTTCCGGGGCGCGTCTCATCGCGAACTTGAGTCGCTCGGCAAAAGCCGTTTTTTCTTCGACGGTTGGCATCCACAGATTGTGCAGTCCGTCACGCCTCGGGTAGACAACTGTACACGCTACATTTCGCGTGTCTGAGGTTTGCCTATCTCGGCACGGCAATAGATCAGAACAATTCCTTGCAAGACGAAAAGGTCTCGTTAGCCTTGTCGTGTAGGGATTTGCTTACACGACACCTTCGGATTTTCCCACACGCAGCCTGATCGTGCTTTATCTCAACTAAGATAAATTCCGTGGCACGCATTCACCCGTCGCGAGGGATGGCCTGCATAGCGCCGTTGACACGCGCGTTACAATGCCACGCGTTCAGCGCACTGCCGTGCGCGCCCTTTCCACCTTGTTCCCGCCCGCCCGTCATGCTCGCCACCGATTCCGATCCGATCGTCGCCATTGCAACCGCGCCCGGCCGAGGCGGCATAGGCGTGGTGCGGATTTCGTTCGGGCGTGCAGGCGAAACTGCCGCGCAACCGATGATGCAGGCGCTCACCGGCCAGGCGCTCGCGCCACGCCACGCGAGTTACGTGCCGTTTCTCGACAGCGAGGGTAATGCGCTGGATCGCGGCATCGCGCTGTATTTTCCGGCGCCGCATTCCTACACCGGCGAGCACGTCCTCGAATTGCAGGGCCACGGCGGCCCGATCGTGCTTCAGCTGGTTTTGCAGCGCTGCATCGATGCCGGCCGCGCGTTCGGTTTGCGTCTCGCGGAGCCGGGCGAATTCACGCGCCGCGCATTTCTCAACGACAAGCTCGATCTCGCGCAGGCCGAAGCGGTGGCCGATCTGATCGAGGCCAGCACGGAAGCCGCCGCGCGCTCGGCGGGACGCTCGCTGGACGGTGCGTTCTCGCGCGACATCCACGCGCTGGTCGAAGAGGTGATCACGTTGCGGATGCTGGTCGAGGCGACGCTCGATTTCCCCGAAGAAGAGATCGATTTTCTCGAAGCCGCCGACGCACGCGGCAAACTCGCGCGTATCCGCGAACGTCTTGCGCTGGTACTGAGCGAGGCGCGCCAGGGCGCGCTGCTGCGCGAAGGTCTGTCGGTGGTGCTGGCGGGGCAGCCGAACGTCGGTAAGTCGTCGCTGCTCAACGCGCTCGCCGGCGCGGAGCTCGCGATCGTCACGCCGATTGCAGGCACGACACGCGACAAGGTCGCACAGACAATCCAGATCGAGGGCATTCCGCTGCATGTGATCGACACAGCGGGGCTGCGCGAAACCGAAGATGAAGTCGAAAAGATCGGTATCGAGCGAACCTGGGGCGAGATTGAACGCGCCGACGTGGTGTTGCATCTGCTCGACGCCCGCTCAGGCATGACCCCCGATGATGATTCGATCGCCGCCCGTTTTCCATCCGGCGTACCTGTCGTGCGCGTGATGAACAAGACGGATCTCACGGGCGTCGCACCCGTCGTCAGCGGTTTGAACGGGGCGGGCGAGGGCGATTCGTGCGAGGTTCGCCTGTCGGCCAAGACGGGCGATGGAATCGCCCTGCTGCGGGGCGAACTGCTGCGTATCGCCGGATGGCAGGCCGGCGCGGAAAGCGTCTATCTGGCTCGCGAGCGCCATCTGATAGCACTTCGGGCAGCACAAGACCATCTCGGACTCGCTGCCGCACATGCCGATCAGAACGCGCAGGCGCTCGACCTCTTCGCTGAAGAACTGCGACTGGCGCAGGATCAGCTCAACTCGATCACGGGTGAATTTACCTCCGACGATCTGCTTGGCGTAATCTTCAGCAGGTTCTGTATAGGTAAATAGTCGAGCGTCATATCCCTTTGCAAACCGACATATCGAGCATTCTGATAAAGCCGATTTAGGTACACAATCCTGTAGACTGCGCTTTTGTCGCGCACTGTGTACCCAAACCGGTCAAATGCCAAAGCTCGCAACACCGCTCAGCGAATCACACATACGAACCTTGCAGCCGCGCGCGACGCGCTACAGCGTCGCCGATGGCAAAGGTCTCGTCCTCGAAGTCATGCCGACGGGCAAGAAGGTCTGGCGTTTCCGTTACACGCTCGACGGGCAGCGGCAACCCATGGTCACGATCGGCGACTATCAGCTCATGTCATTGCGGGTCGCGCGAGCGCGGGCGCAGAAATACGCGGACATCGTCGCACAAGGCCTGTCGCCCGTTTCCGTCGCCAGGCAGGATCGGGGCGTGGAGAAGCGTGTCGACGTGCTGCGCGACGGGGCCGAACTGTACCTTGCGGCAGAAATGGCGCGCAAATCCGACGAATATCGACGCACGACGCTGCGTGCGCTCGACAAGGACATTCTTCCCGCCATCGGGCACAAGCCCATTGCACAGATCTCGACGCAGGACATCCAGTCGATCAGCGACGCGATCAAAACCCGTGGCGCGCCGCAGATGGCGCTGCATACACGCAACGTCGCGAAGCGTCTGTTCGCATTCCTGATCGCGCGAGGCCTCGCAACCGTCAATCCCGCCGAGGCCATCGCGGCGAGCACTATTGCATCGCACGATGCGCGCTCGCGCGTTCTCGCGGCACACGAAATCGGCACGTTACTGCGCGCGGTCTACACATCGCAGATCAGACGGCCGCTGAAATACGCGCTGCATCTGCTCGTGCTGACCATGGCAGGCAAATCCGAATTGATCGAGGCAACGTGGCGGGAATTCGATCTCGACGCAGGCGTCTGGACGATTCCCGCTGTTCGTGCCGGCAATGGCCGCGATCGACAGGTCTGTCTGTCGGGCCAGGCTGTATCGATACTGCGCGAGTTGAGAAGCGGCAAGAATAGCCGCACGTACGTCTTTCCGTCGACGCGCGGCGGCGAGGATCGTCCGATTGCGAAGGGGACGCTCAACCAGGCGCTCAAGACACTTGGGCTGGACGGCGAACACTTTGTGTTGAATGACTTTCGCCGCACGGGGATGGCTTATCTGCTCGATCTTCGGCCTACGCTCGATACTGCAGACGGCGCTTTGCCAGACTCCGAAAGCGCCGACACCGCTACTCAGATGCAACGCTGGGCTGACTTCGTCGAAGCGCAGTTGGGTGAGCGCAGCGGCACTTAACGCGCGCCGCGTTAGTCACGCACGTCAAGTTTTGGGTACACAGTACCATTGTGCTTCTTCATCTGCGCTTGTCTGGCAACGAATAGAGAAATCCATGCGTGGTTTTGCGAAGAAATTCCACGCATGATCCATAGACGCTTTAAGGTACACAACGCTTTACTCAAACGCTCGCAGATACGGCCACCCGTACTTTCACTCAACAAATCGAGGTTACAGCCGCCGATTTGCCCAATCACAGTCACCCGTGCAACGCCACCGGTTCCACGCCAGCCTCGGAGTGATGGTTTGCCGATGTCTCAGCAGCGGGTGTCGAGTAGAAACCAGGTCCATGCCGATCGTACTGATCGAGCCTGAGCAACAGGCTGTCGATCGCGCACAACTGCATTCTGGTGAGGGAAGGAGCGTCGAGCAGTGCATGCAGGCGCATGCGCCAATACTCGGAAGAGAGAATCGGGCCACCTGCATCCGCGAGCAGCGATGGCCACATGACGCGCGAAATATGCGCAATCTCCTGATCGATTAACCGGTTCATGGTGTTCCCCGTGACGTCTCGACAAGGCCAAAGTTTGTTTACATCTGATAATTCACTTTAGCCGGATTTTTGCGGGCCAATACCTATGCAAACAAATAGGTATCCGCACGATGCCTTGCGAAAGACGCAAGGCATCGCAATGACTCAAGCGTACGCAAACGGGCGTCAGGGCAATCGGGGGAACAGAAAGACGTTTGGGCGTCATTTTGCGGGCGCACACAAACGGAGTGAAATCGCCGCATACATGTAGCGAGAGTGCGCGGAGGAACGCTACGCATCATCCTCCGGCGGCGGTTCGGGCGGGCGCGGCACCGAACCGCACAGCGACGTCAGCGCGACGCTGATCAGCATCAGCGCCAGCATGAACAGCCAGTATTCCGTCCATGAGAAAGAGTAGGCCAGCACGGCAGCCTCTCATCACGCCGGGTCACACGAGCGGCGCGCTCAATGATGCATCAAGCTGCGAATCGGGTGCCGCCAGTCCATCCGTCTGTGGTGATCATCTTCGTGCAGAGCCTGGCGATGTTCCTGCCAAAGCTCGTCGGAAAACAGAAACGCGACGATGAGAAGCGGCACGATCAGAAACGCGCCAAGAATCAGATGCTCGATCACAACAACCTCCTGATCGATGGAACAACGACGATTTCATTGTAGGCGTGATGGAAGTCACTGCATGTGATCCACCGCGCACACCCTGTGCGCGGTGGAGATGATGCAAACGGCGCGCCTGCTTCGTCGTGTCCGGTCGTCAGGGCGGGTTTAGGCCGTCGATTTTCTCCACGCAGCCGCCAGCAGTCCCGCTCCGATCAGCAAGGTGCCGCCGGTGCGGTTGACGCCGCGCTGCACGCGTGGGCTACGGATCGCGCGCCGTGCCGCCGATGCGAGCACCGCGTATCCAAGCGCATTAAAGGTGCCGAGCAGAACGAAAGTCGCTTCGAAAATGGCAATCTGCGACCACGTGGCGACCTGGGTGTCGATGAACTGCGGAACGAAGGCCACGAAGAACACGATGCTCTTTGGATTGAGCGCGGTCACCGCGTATGCGTGCGCGAAGATCCGGCTGGTGCGGGTTTCGCCCGTCGGCGGCGCATCGCCCGACGACGTGGGGGCACGCCACAGCTTGATGCCGAGATAGATCAGATACGCCGCACCGACCCACTTGAGCGCCGTGAACAGTGTCGCGGAGGCGGCGAGTATCACGCCGAGGCCGAGCATCGACGCCGTCATCGACGTCAGATCGCCGAGTGCGACGCCCGCGGTCGTGACCAGCGCGAAGCGCCGGCCGTGACCAAGCGCGTACGAAATTACAAGCAATACGGTAGGACCGGGAATGGCAACGAGTATCGCGGATGCAATCGCGAAGGGTAGCCAGTGGGCAAGCGTCATCATGTGTCTCCTTGGGATTCGGGCGGGCGCGTCCGATGTGGGCTGCGCGCTGCTCGAAATCACGCGAACGGGTTGTATTGGGCCGCTCGATTTATCCATGAAGATTGCGTTCGCGCAAGAGCGTCGATGAAATGCCTGCTGCCGTGCCGCCTGTCGCCTCAGGCATCTTTTTTATTCTGCAAACGCTCCACAGCGTCGAGACTTTTCATGAGTCACACGAATGACTTTGTGTGCGACGCATCAACGCATAAAAGCATTTATCGCAAACGGCTTAAAACCATTTACGCGTTAACGCTAATCACGCTCGCATGAGTTTATCCAGCAAGCCTGTCCACCGTACTCGGGTGTTCGAAAAGCGCCCGATATCAGCCAGATTGCGTCATCGCCACATCGTCAGTCGTCCGATTTACTCACTGCGACAATTCGCCACTGTTGCGAGCGCACACAAGATGTGCTTGCCCTTCAAAACGGTTCTCCTAAATTTAAAAGCGTTTCTGTTTATCAGAAGTTAAACACATAGCTAACCCGAGCAATACGCGCACGGAGGTATCCATGAACAAGCGAGTCGCCGTTCTTTTCGCGCTGACTGGTTTAATGGCCGCGGCAGCCGCGCAGGCGCAGGATGTCGTGATCAAACCCCAGCAGACAGTGCAGTTCAAGGCGAATGCATATGGCTGCCTGTCGAAGGACAAACTCGACGCCGTCACGCAGCACGCGCAAGCCGGTGAGCAGCAGAAAATGCAGGAATTCTTCTCGGGTTACGAATGCATCTCGACGCCCGAAAATTCGGATTTCCGCGTCGTTCGCGTGGTGGGGCATGATGTCGAATTCGTGAATGCCGGCAATAGCGATACGCAGGGTCTTTGGACCAACGACCGGTTTATCAAGCAATAAGCATTTAACGTTGGTTTTCATCCGACAGCGAATGTCGGGTGAATACAGACATCCGGACGAAAGTGCGCCTTTCGCGCTCTGGAATGGCCAGGTTTTAACCTGGCCATTTTCATTTTCCGGCTGGGCTTTGTCTGCGCGTCCACCGACTAGACTGGCGCGCCAGATCCGTCTGCTCATTCCATCCGCTCATCAGCCCCGCCACGGCGGCCTCATCTGGCTGTCATACCGTCCCCGCATATTCGGTATCATCACGGTCCCACCTTGCAGTACCCGCGCGATACGCGCGCCAAGGTTCGCGACGCAGGTCCGGCACATATGTTGCTGCTTTCAACTCAGGCGAAAGCGGGAATGTCGATGCGACAAGGGTCAGCGGCCCAACGTCCGCGGCAATCCGACAAATGTGTATCAACGGCGAGACGCGCGACCCAGGCGTGAGCGCTGCAAGGCAGGGGACGATCATGGCCAGGTACGCCGACTCTCTATTCACTATCCGGTCCGCATTTGCAGGACCAGGTTGCAGCATGGCGCTCAAATCGACAATTTTTAAGGCTGAACTTCAGATCGCGGACATGGACCGGCATTACTATGCGGACCATTCGCTGACGATTGCACTGCATCCGTCCGAAACCAACGAGCGGATGATGGTTCGCGTGGCGGCGTTCGCGCTATTTGCGCAGGAACGCCTCGAATTCTGCAAAGGTCTGTCGGACATCGACGAACCGGATCTGTGGGCCAAGGATCTGACTGGCGCGATCGACACCTGGATCGAAGTCGGTCAGCCCGATGAACGCCGGATCGCGAAGGCGAGCGGCCGCGCGAATGAAGTGATCGTGATCGCGTATGGCGGCCGGACGTCCGATATCTGGTGGCAGGGCGTTCGGAACAAGGTCGAACGTCTGCGGAACGTGACGGTGTGGTCGCTCGGCGAAGAGGTTGCGCCGGCGCTCGCGGCACTGGCCGAACGGACGATGCGTCTGCAATGCACGGTGCAGGACAACGCAGCATGGCTGGGCAGCGAAACGGCCGACGCCGTTTCCATCGACTGGACGGTTTTGAAGGCTGCGGCGAACGCGCGCCCGGCGGCTCACGGCGGGCGTTGATCGGCCTGCGATTTACGGTCTGTGTACCAAAGAACCGGACGAAACGTTAGTGTTGCTCGACCGGCGGGCCTTTTAATTCGACCATATTGCCCTCCGGATCGAACAGATAGAGCGATGGACCGTAACCATCCGCACCAAAGCGCATGGCCTGCTCACCGAGGCGTACGTCGAGCGACGTGAGCCATGCTGCCATTGCGGGCGCGTCGAACGGCTCGACCCGCAGGCAAAGGTGATCCATGTTGCGTCCGGCGCCCGGCACACCACTTTCCGGACGATCAATCCGCGCCCCGACCTGCAACAGGTCGATCAGCGAACGCCCCGCCCGCAACTGGGTCAAGCCGATATCCCGTTGCTCTCTCTCCACCGCGCAGCCGAGGACATCGCGATAGAAGCGCGTCATCACGTCGAGATTCGCGGCGCGTATCACGACGTGGTCAATCTCGAGAATGTGGAATTGCATGGCGCGGCGTCCCCGTTGGTGAGCTTCCGACGAAGAATCCAGTCTAGAGGGAAATGCGTGCAGAGATGCGCTATGACGAGCGCCGGGCGGGGAAAACGAGGCGTACAGGCGAAAAAAAGCCCGCTCAACTTGGAGCGGGCTGAATCCATATCAGGAGGAGACATGGAGGAGACAAGAACCACTATACACGCCACCTTGATGCGACGCAATAACTTTTTAAGGGAAAACCCCAACTTTTTTCAGGGGCAGATTCTCCCGATATATGGGAAAAAGGTGCGAAAACGACCGTCGACGTGCAGCCTAAATGACACCGCAAGAAGCGGAGCGTAGTGTGTGGGCGTGCTCGCTAAAGTGGTCAGCATCAAAACCGTCCCCCGGGGCAAATGATGAACTCAGCCTTAACCCAAGCCGCGCCCGCCGCCTTCGCCAGTGAAGACGAGCGCTGGAACGCCGTCCTGAAACGCGACATGTCCGCCGATGGCGCCTTCTTCTACGGCGTCCGCACGACAGGCGTGTTCTGCCGCCCATCGTGCGCGTCGCGGTTGCCGCGCCGCGAAAACGTCGACTTCTTCGCGTCCGCCGATGCCGCTCGCACCGCAGGCTATCGGGATTGCAAACGCTGCCAGCCGGGCGGATTGCCGCGCGAGCTCGAAATCGTCAATCGCGCGTGCGCCGCGCTCGACGCCGATCCGCAGCAACGCCTCACGCTCGCGCAACTGAGCGAAGCCGTGCACGTCAGCCCGTTTCATCTGCAGCGGCTGTTCAAGCGCGTAGTCGGTGTGTCGCCGAGGCAATATCAGGCGGCCCAGCGCGGCGCGGCCTTGCGCAACGCGCTGCAAAACGGCGTCGATGTGACGCGCGCAACCGTCGATGCCGGCTTCGGCTCGCCGTCACGCATGTACGACACGGCGGCCGCGGAACTCGGCATGGCGCCCTCCCAGTACCGGCGCAAAGGCGCAGGGCTGCGCGTCCATTACGCCAGCGCGCAGACTTCGCTCGGTCTCGTGCTGGTCGCCACGACCGAAAAAGGCATCTGCAAGATCGCCTTCGGTGACGAACCGGCCGCGCTCATCGACGATCTGCGCGCGGAATTCGCAAGCGCCGAGCTGATCGACGATCCCGAGCGGCTGGCACCGTTCATTGAACAGATCGACGGCTATCTGCGCGGCAAGCGGCAGCGTTTCGACCTGCCGCTCGACATTGCCGCCACGGCGTTCCAGCAGCGCGTGTGGGAAGCGCTGCGCCGCATTCCGTATGGCGAGACGCGCAGCTACTCGCAGATCGCCGAAGCAGTCGGTTCGCCCCGTGCGGTGCGCGCCGTCGCCAATGCGTGCGCGTCCAACCCGGTCGCACTGGCAATACCGTGCCATCGCGTCGTGCATAAGGACGGCGCGTTGGCAGGTTATCGATGGGGCACGGCACGCAAGTCGGTGATACTCGACACCGAGGCACGCCAGACCGACAATGCCGCCCATCCCATCGCCGACATGGACCACGCCGCTTGACCACCACGCCAGTTGCCACACTCGAACTTCCATTCAAAGCACCTTATGACTGGCCGCGCGTCCTGCGCTTCTTTGGCGGACGCGCCACGCCGGGCGTCGAAGCCGTGGAAGACGGCGTCTGGCGTCGCGCGATCGGCTGGAACGGCGATAGCGGCACGCTCGCCGTCAGCAGGCATCCACGCAAGCATTGCATCGTTGCCACTATCGACGGCACCGTGAGCCGCCATGCCGACGCGCTCGCCGCGCCCATCGCGCGCATGTTCGATCTGCACGCCAATCCGAAGGCCATCGGCGCGAGCCTCGCGACCGACCCATGGCTCGCGCCCCTCGTCGAAGCCGTGCCCGGCTTGCGGGTGCCGGGCGCGTGGTCCGGGTTCGAACTCGTTGTACGGGCGATCGTCGGACAGCAGGTCAGCGTCAAGGCCGCCACGACGATCATCGGACGGATCGTCCAGCGCGCGGGCGAGCGCATCGAAGGTCACCCACACGAGAGCACCGCATGGCGTTTCCCGACGCCCGCTGCCCTCGCCGCCGTCGATCTTGCGCAGATCGGCATGCCGGGCAAGCGCATCCAGGCTCTGCAAGGCTTCGCCCGCGCCGTGGCGGACGGCGACGTGCCAATCGACAGCGTCGGCAGCACTTCTTTCGATCTGGCGCAGTTGCGCGCTTCGCTGCTTGCGCTACCGGGCATCGGCCCGTGGACGGTCGAATACGTCGCGATGCGTGCCTGGCGCGACGCCGACGCATGGCCGGCCGCCGATCTCGTGCTGATGCAGGCCATCGCGGCACGCGATCCCGCTCTCGTGCGCCCCAACCAGCAGCGTGCGCGGACCGACGCGTGGCGCCCCTGGCGCGCGTACGCCGCAATGCATCTGTGGAATGAAGTGGCCGATCGGGCAGGCGGGGCGCGCGGCGGCTAGCGGCCTTCCGCACACAGGATCGAAGGTCGCCAATCGACTTTGCAGTACCGCGCGGCGTAGAGTGGGGATACGCGCGCGCCCGGCATCGAAAACCCATTGCAAACCCGACGACGATCCGGCGCAAACCCCGCCGCGAACACGGTCACAAGCCGTTCGGAAGCAGCCTGAAGCAACGCCAAGCAGGGGTTCTGGCGAGATGTTAAAGTGCCCGCTACTGAAAATTCCGCCGAACGTTGTCGACCGCGCCTGAGCAGCACCCGTGCGGCGCATGGCGGCCGACCCTGTTCGACCCGCATCAATGCCAAACACGACATCCTCCCGCACGACCGACGCGCTGTTGCATCGCCTGTCCGTGCTGACATCCGGCCCGCAGCGCGACGCGCTGACGGCTGGTTTGCGCGGCATCGAAAAGGAAAGCCTGCGCGTCCTGGCCGACGGCCATCTCGCGATGACGCCGCATCCGCAAACGCTCGGCTCGGCGCTCACGCATCCATCGTTGACCACGGACTATTCGGAAGCGCTGCTCGAACTGATCACGCCTGCCGATCACGATCCCTCTATCACGCTCGAGCGGCTCGACACGCTGCATCGCTTTGTCTATTCGACCATCGGCGACGAGGTGCTGTGGAACAATTCGATGCCGGGCCTGCTGCCCGAAGACGATGAAATCCCCATCGCGAACTACGGCACGTCGAACATCGGCAAGCTGAAGTACGTGTATCGCGTGGGCCTCGCGTTGCGCTACGGGCGCACGATGCAATGCATCGCCGGCATCCACTACAACTATTCGTTGAACGAAGAAGTGTGGCGGCTGCTGCACGCGGACCAGCATTCCACGGCCAATGCCGTCGATTTTCAGTCCGACCGCTATCTCGCGCTGATCCGCAACTTCCGCCGCACGAGCTGGCTGCTGATGTATCTGTTCGGCGCGTCGCCGGCGCTCGACCGGCGCTTTTTGCGCGGCCGTCCGCATACACTCGAAACGTTCGACGCCGACACGCTGTATCGCCCGTACGCAACCAGCCTGCGCATGAGCGATCTCGGCTATTCGAACACGACGGCGCAGGCCGCGTTGCATGCCGACTACGACACGCTGCCCGGCTATCTCGATGCACTGGCGAAAGCCGTCAGCCAGCCGTATCCGCAATACGAAGCCATCGGCACGCAGCGCGACGGCGAATGGGTGCAGATCAACACCAACGTGCTGCAGATCGAAAACGAGTTCTACTCGACGATCCGCCCGAAGCGCGTCACGTATCCGGGCGAGCGTCCGCTGCATGCGCTCGCGGCGCGCGGCGTGCAGTACGTCGAGGTGCGCTGCATGGACATCGATCCGTTCGAGCCGACCGGCATTTCGCTCGAAACCGCGCGTTTTCTCGACGCCTACCTGCTCGTATGCGCGCTCGATGAAAGCGCGCCGCTGCCGCCACCGGCCTATTGCGAAGCGAACCAGAACTTCGGCCGTGTGACGATGGAAGGGCGCAAGCCCGGTCTCGAACTGATCCGCGATGGCAAGTCCATCACGATGATCGACTGGGCCAACGAACTGCTCGCGAAAATCGATCACGCCGCCGCCGCGCTCGACGCGATTCGCGGCGACGACAGCCACGCACGTTCGGTCGCGACGCAGCGCGCGAAGCTCACGGATGCGTCGTTGACGCCGTCGGCTCGCGTGCTGCAGATCATGCGCGACAAACAGCAAAGCTTCCTCGATTTCGGCCTTGCACAAAGCATCGCGCACGCGGAGCACTTCCGCGCGCGTCCGCTCGATGAAGCCCAATCGAAGGAATTCGCTGCGCTCGCAGTGCAATCGCTTGCCGAGCAGTCGAAACTGGAGCGCGAAGAAGTGGGTTCGTTCGACGCTTTCGTCGCCGCATATCGCGCTTATACGTTGAATCGCTTTAGCGTGTAGTCTCGCGAACATTCACGGCGCGTCTCGCGCGCCGATGTCATGAAGGGCAGCTTTGCGCTGCCCTTTTTTCATGCTGCATCGCCGGATGGGCGGGGCCGAAAATTGCTGCAGCAGAACTTGAGCTGCTCGGATGTCACCCCGACTTCATGCGCCGGGTATGAAACGCGTGGGTACGCTCGAGGTCCAACCCTGAAAAACGCAGCGCTTTGCCGCTCGAACATGCGCAAGCGAGGAGTCCGGGTCATGAACAAAGGTCTGATAGCCGCGCTTTGCGTCGCGCTCTCCGTCGTCGCCGCGAGCGGATGCTCGACGCAAGGGCAGGTCAATCCCGATGTGATGCAGATCGCCACCGCGCCGCTGACCTGCACCAGCAAGAGCCAATGCGATGCATGGTGGCAACGCGCGCGCACGTGGGTTTCTACGCACTCACGCTATGACGTTGCTGCATCGACAGATACGCTAATTCAGACGGCGGGTCCGGATGGCGGCAAGCGCGATCTCTCATTCGAAATCACCCAAACGCCGAACAACGACGGTACGTCGACGATCGGCTTCGCTGCGCATTGCGACAGTTCATTGGGATGCAAGCCGAACCCGTGGGAAGCAGGCGCAGACTTCAAGCAATTCGTGCGCGGCAACGGAGCGAATCCGGCAATGCCTTCGTCGTCTACTCAATCGACAGGCGCGAGTGGTCAATCAGTGTCATCGCCAACGGGTGAACCCACCTCTCAATAAGACGAAGCAGGGAACGGCAACATTCGTTCGAGACTTCTCGATTGGGGTGACGGCTGTGCATCGCCGGTGGACACGAACGCGACGGTATCAATGTCCCATCGACGCCGCCGCGCCTTTTCTGGGCTTCGTAATCCATACGAGGCACGCCAGCACCACGAAGCCCGCGCACGAAATGCGGAAGAAATCGTTGGTCGCCATCATGTAGCCCTGTTGCGTGACGATTTCGTTCAGTTGCGCAGTCACCGCCTGTCCCTTGAGTCCCAGCGACGTCAGCAGATCGCTATAAGAGTTCGTGTTCGCCGAGTAGGCATTCACCGATTCGGATAGCACTGCGTGATGATAGATCGCGTCGTTTTCCCAATAGGTCGTGCTGATTGCCGTGCCGATTGCGCCCGACAGCGTGCGCAGAAAATTCGACAGGCCGGATGCGCTCGCCAGTCGCTCATCGGAAATGCTGGACAGCGTGATGGTCGTCATCGGCACGAAAAAACAGGCAACGCCAATCCCCTGCACGAGACGCGGCAGGATCACGTGATTGAACGGCACGTCGAGCGTGAACGTCGAGTTCCACAACGACACCAGCGCAAACACGACGAATGCAAAGCTCGCAACGATGCGCAGATTGAGCCGGTGCATGTTGCGCCCGATCATCGGCGAAAGCACGAGCGCAAGCAGTCCGACGGGCGCCGTCGCGAGGCCGGCTTTACCCGCCGTGTAGCCCATCACGGTCTGCAGCCACAGCGGAAAGATCACCACCGAACCAAAGAAGGCCATAAAGCCAAACGAGATGATCAGCGCGCCCATCGCGAAATTGCGGTCCTTGAATAGCGACAGGTCGACGATGGGTTCCTTCTCCGTCGTCTCCCACACGATCATGAACGCCAGCGACGTTACCGCGATGATCGCGAGCGCGACGATGAAGGTCGAACTGAACCAGTCGCGATCCTTGCCGAGATCCAGCATCATCTGCAGGCACGACACGCCGATCACCAGAAGCCCAAGACCGATTCCATCGATACGCTGCTTCGTCGTCTGCGTCTCGCGGCCGCGCAGCAGAAAGTACGCGCACGCCGCCGAAAACAGGCCGATAGGCAGATTGATGTAGAAGATCCACGGCCAGGTGTAGTTGTCAGTGATCCAGCCGCCCATCACGGGACCGAAGATCGGCGCGACGATCACCGTCATCGCCCATAAGCCGAGGGCTAGCCCGCGCTTTTCGAGCGGATAGGAACGCATGAGAATCGTCTGCGAAAGCGGCACCATCGGGCCGGATACCAGGCCTTGAAGCAGACGGAATCCGATCAGCGACTCGAAGTTATGCGCGAATCCACATGCTGCCGACGCAATCGTGAAAAGCAGCACCGACAGCGTGAACAGGCGCACCTCGCCGACCCGCCGCGCGAGCCAGCCTGTCAAAGGCACAGCAATTGCCGATGCCACCGAATACGACGAGATCACCCAGGTGCCCTCGCTGGTCGAGACACCGAGACTGCCCGAAATGGTCGGCACGGCGACATTGGCGATCGACGTATCGAGCACTTCCATGAACGTGCCGAGCGCGAGTCCGACCGTCAGCAGCGCGAGCCTGCCGCCTGTGAATGGCGCAGGAGCGGCGGGGCGCTCAGATGCAGGCTGGTCGGCCGGAGTCGCATCCGAAGCGGGAAGGGAAGCCGAAGCGCTCATAAGTCCGTCTCCTGATCACCTGCAAAAACTTGCCGTGACATGAATATGCTCAACTACGAGATATGCACTTTCATGTCCTGACACTCTCTGCCCAGACAGATAAATAGTTGGAAAAATGCCGTCCGAAAGACCGGCTTTCTAGTAAGCGTCTTCCGATGAAGCCGTGCCGCTCACGTCCTGTTCAGATGCATCCGTAGCCGCGCATCCACCCGCATTGCTGCCGCCATCGATACCGTTCGCGATAAATCGGCTCAACAGGTCGATCAACGTCGCCAGATCCGCCGATGAAAACCCACGCAGTTGCTCGTTGAGCACATCTGCGCCGATCTCCGGCAACTGCGACGCGGCATTCTGGCCTTGTGCAGTCAGTTCCAGTTTCACGATGCGCCGATCCTTGTCACTGCGCGACCGGGCGATCAGTCCTTTCTTTTCAAGCCGATCGAGCATTCGCGTCATCGAACCGCTGTCATAGGACATCGCGCGCGACAGTTCGAACGGTGTCGTCGCGCGGCCACATGAAAGCAGCAAAATCACACCGATCTGCTGCGTGGTCAGCCCGAGATGCTCGACCGCGCGATCCGTGCGCTCGACCAGCACGTTGCGCGCTTTCGTCAGGTAATAGCCAAGGCTCGACTCAAGATGAATCGAATCCGGCTGATAAGGACCGTCCGTCATAGATGCTCTTCTGGGAACTGTCGCAGCGTGACAGGTGCGAATCTCGCGGATTCTATCTGCCTAAGCAGCGAAGTCAATCGCTACTACTGCCTGGATAAGGACCACGCCAAAAAACAACACAAGACCATGTTGCGATGCACAGTATCTTGAAAATTGATTGCATGGTCAATATTATGTCAGTCAACGAGTTACGCGACCCGCGTCAATCGAGACACATGTTCTGACCGCACTTGCGTGCGCCTTCTTTTGCCGGCGCACAGAGGATTCCCGCGATGCTGTACCTGAAAAACACCCTTGGCGGCTGGAGCCGCTCATTAACCGATTCTGCGCTGCAAACATTTCAAGGAGCCAACCGCTGGTGGAAAGTGGCTCTGTATGCGGTGATCTTCGTCCTGCCGGGCGGATCGATCGGGGTGCTTCTCTTCGCGTGGTTCGAACATCGGCGCTCGCGCAGCGCCAGGGCGCGCGCCGTCAAGCCGGTCGCGCTGCTGGCGTCGCCGCTCAAGGCACGCTCCACCGGTAACCATCAGGCGATCGCACCGGCCAGTACGGTTTGCCAGACGCGTCCCGATGCGCCGGCATGCCGCGCCGCTGCTGGCAAACAGGCGCGGCAGACCAATGCTGAGCGCGCCTGAGCATCTGAACGCCATCTCCGCAAAAGAGCCGCCCAAAGGGCGGCTTTTTTGTTTTTATCGCGCTCATTCCGACCACGCGTAAATCGCGCCGTAACAGCGCGTAACCGTCACCTCACCGTCGGTAACACACATTGCGTGCAACCGGCATTACTCTTTCGATTTCATTGCGGCCGACGCGTAAGCTACCATTCGAGCCAGCGCGAAATCACGCCAGCCGCCGCGCGAGCGCCCGCTCGGCGAGTTGTCCGGCGCACGGCGCCATCCGAATCGACAGGAATTCATTTGCATGCAGTTTGATCGAACTTCGCGCGCACGCGCCGCAGTCGCGAACGTCACGGGGCAACGTGTTCTGAGCATCGGCGTATGCGCCGCGCTGGCTTTTGCGCTAGCTGGCTGCGCGGTCGGTCCCGACTACAAGCGGCCGTCCGTCGACATTCCCGCTTCGTACAAGGAAGCCGCCGAAGGCTGGAAAGTCGCGCAACCCGCCGACCAGCAGGATCGGGGCGCGTGGTGGTCCATCTATAACGATCCGCAGCTGAACGCGCTCGAAGACAAGCTCAACACGTCGAACCAGACCGTCGCGCAGTTCGCCGCCGCTTACCGGCAGGCGCGCGCGCTGGTCGGCGAGGCACGTGCGGCATACTTCCCGGTGATCAGCGCCGGCGCCAGCGGATCCCGCTCGCGCACGCCGAGCCGTAGCTTCAGCGGATCGGTCACGGGCGGAGGCGGCGGCACGACATCGTCGCTGAGCAGTTCGGGCACGATCAGCAACAGCTACAACCTGTCGCTCGACGCCACCTGGGAACCCGATCTCTGGGGCAAGGTGAGCCGCACTGTCGCGAGTCAGCAGGCCGGACAGCAAGCCGCCGCCGCCGATCTCGCGAACGCGCGCCTGTCCGCACAGGCGACGCTCGCGCAAACCTACTTCAACATCCGCTCGCTCGACGCGCAGCAAAAGCTGCTCGACGATACCGTGGCCGCCTACCAGCGCTCGCTCACGCTCACGCAGAACCGTTACGCGCAGGGCGTCGCGGCCCGCTCCGACGTGATCCAGGCGCAAACGCAGCTGCAATCGGCGCAAGCCGCCGCCATCGACAACGGCGTGGCGCGCGCGCAGAACGAGCACGCGATCGCCGTGCTGATCGGCGAGCCGGCTTCCACGTTCGCGCTGGCGCCCGCACCGCTCGACGCCGTGCCGCCCGCGATGCCCGGCCAGTTGCCGTCAGCACTGCTGGAGCGGCGCCCGGATATCGCGTCGGCAGAGCGCAAGGCGGCGGCAGCGAACGAGCAGATCGGCGTCGCCATTTCGGCGTTTTTCCCGACCCTGACACTGTCTGCGAGCGGTGGCTTCGAAAGCTCGGTGTTCTCGCAATTGCTGCAGATGCCGTCGCGTTTCTGGACACTCGGCCCGTCGCTCGCAGAAACCATTTTCGACGCCGGTTTGCGCAAGGCACAGACGGACGCCGCGCGCGCCGCTTACGATCAGGACGTCGCCACGTACCGGCAGACGGTGCTGACCGCGTTCCAGGACGTCGAGGATAACCTCGCGTCGTTGCGCATTCTCGAGCAGGAAATCACGGTGCAGCAGCAGGCCGTCCAGTCTGCACAACAAGCGCTCGATATCGTCACGAACCAGTACAAATCCGGCACCGTCGATTATCTGAACGTGCTTACCGCGCAGACCACGGCGTTCACCGCCGAGCAGAAACTGGCGAGCATCGCGGGTCAACGCATGGTCTCGTCGGTCGGTCTGGTGAAGGCGCTGGGCGGCGGCTGGGATACCGCGCAGATGAACAACGAAACGGGCGATGTCGCGGCGCCCGTACCTGCCTCGGCACCAGCGCCCGTGGCGAAAACATCGGCGGCGGCTGGCTGAGCGCTTGTCGGGCATCACTCGCCGCTCACTGCACGCGAAGCACAACGCAAACGGCCGCCATGTGAAAACATGGCGGCCGTCTTGTTTTTACGCGTAGAAATGCGCGAGCGACGTTCAGTGCACGAAGCTCAGCGCAACCTGTCCGGGTCCCACCGGCCGTCCAAGCAGATTCAGCAGCCCGGCGAGATTGTCGGCGGCATCGGGCGTCGTGCTCGCGGTGCCCATGAACGACGTCGACGCCTCGCTGAGCGTGCCGTGACCGTTCAGCAGCAACGGTCCTTTGGTCGTCGAAAGATCGAGCGTGCCCGAACCGCCTTGCGCCTGAAACACCACGCGATACGACCCAAGCGGCTTCACACGCGACACACGCGAACTCATGTCGTTTAGCGTCACGATCAACTGTCCGAATGCCTGGCGGTTGAAACTGCGCCAGTCGGTCCACGTGAGCCGCACGTCGCCCTGCAGATCGAGTGTGTTGAACGGCGCGCCCAGCCCCGCGAGCAACGACGCAGGCACCGCAATCGTGCCACCCGACAGCGTCGCGCTGCGCAAGGTCGCATCGACGTTGACGGGGTCGGGCATCGCTTCGCTCTGCCGCATCTGCATCAGCACGCGGCCCGTGAAAAGCGGCCAGAACGAGGTGCGCCATTCGATACGGCCAGGCAGCAGCGTCGCGCTCTCCGCGCCGGGTCCGGCGGCCAGCATCAACGAAGCCGAACCATGCCACAGCGAACCCGACGGATCGACCAGATTGACGTGCCCCTGCGTGGCCTTCGAGAACTGCGGCGTCACCCACGCGGCGGGCGCCATCACGAGCAGCACGACGATATTCGCGACCAGCGCGACGGCGATCCAGGGCAGCGCGGCGCGCAAGCGCCGCATCCAGAAACTCATGCGTAATCCCGTGGCAGCGCCGTCATTTGATCGAAGACGGCTGCAGCGATGCCGTCAGATCGACCTGTCCGTCCTGCTTCAGGCCGGTCACGTGCGCCTCGGACACCTGCACCTTGAACTGCTTGCGTGCATCGTCGAGCCACTCCGTCCAGGCGGGGAACGACGCGTTCTTCAACTGGATCTGCACGGCATTGCCAAGCACCTGGACCTGCACCGGCACGAGGCCGTGATCGTTCAGCGACGCCGTCAGCGCGTCCTTCAATGCGCCGCCAGTCGGCGCAACGCCTTGCGCTGCTGCCGACAGCGCACGCGCCTCGTTCGCCTGCGCCGTCATCTGCGAAAGCTGGCGCTGCAGGCCCGGAATCGACTCACGCAAGCGCGCGCGGCCTTCCTGCGCGGGCGCCCACAACATCGACCAGACGATGACCACCGCCAGCACCGCGCCGCCCCACGTAATCAGGCCTTTCTCGCGCGCCGTGCGCGCCTCCCAGAACCCCGCCCATGCGTTCAACAGTTCTGCTTTCATTGTCCGTTCCTGATCGTCCACTTGCCGGTGTTGCTGTCGATCGCGCCGTTCAGCCCGTTGCGCGTCAAACGCTGCTGGAAGTCCGGATCGACCTTGACCTCGGGCTTGAACGTCACCGAGAGGCGCCGGTCCTGATAATCGAGCGACGCGAGTCCGTTGACGGGAATCGGCCCGAGCGAACGCGCCAGTCCGTCTGCCAGCGAGAGGAAATCGTCCGGCGACAACTCACCCGCGGCGACGCGCAACTGCTGCAACTGACGCGCCATCTGATCGGGCGCGTCGAGCACGACCGTCGTCTTCGGGAAGGTGTTGAGCAGCAGCTCCGTCATCTGCGTGTTGAGCGCATCGCGCTGACGCGACAGCATCAACCACTGCACGTTCGCGCCGATGATCGCCACCAGCACCGTGCCCACCAGCAACCATAGCGGCAGACGCAGACGACGCAGCGTCGCGCGGTCGAGTCGCCACGGCTGCACAGCGAACTCGAACTGGGCAAGATCGAAGCGACATTGAATCGCGTTGCGCGCCAGCGTTTCGAACGACAGCGGCAGGGCGCCCGCAATCTGCGCGCCGCGCCCCGCTTGCGCAACCGATGCAAGGCGCGGCTCGTTGCCGGGCAGATCGACCAGCGTGTACAGCGTCACGGGCGCATGACCCGCGAGCGCGGCCACCGTCGCTCCAACAGTCGCTTCAGGCACGGCCAGCCCTTCACCGAGCGGCCCGCGTGAAAGCGCGAGTTCGACGCGGGGCGGGGCGGCATCGATGGCACCTTCGCCGAGCACGGCAGCCGTCGACGGCACGACGCGGCCCAACACGGCGGCGACCAGCGGTGTGACGTTGGCCACGGCGGGCGCTTCGCCCGGCGACGCCGCATCGGCGCCCGCAGCCACTGCCTCTTCCACGCGCACTTCGGTTGCTGCCGTTGCCGCCGCGACCGGCTGCGGCAGACAACGCGCGACAGGCACCGCCTTCACATTGCGATGTCCCGCCGCCGCGAACGTCTCCAGCACAAAACGGAACCAGCCGCGATCGACGACTGCAAGCACATGGCGATTGCCATCGAGCGCCTGCGGATCGAGCGCGATGTGCGTGGTCTGCGCATCCTGGATCAGTTGATCTTCGACCACATTCGGCAGCGCCTGACGCAAACGCGGACCTTTCAGCGGCGGCACCGTTGCCGCGAGCATCAGGCAATCGCGCGCGGCCAGCATCAGCACGGTCGAACTGGCGCGCGGCAACAGACCCACGGCCGAACGTCCGGCGCGCTGCGTGCGGCCCGATTTGTCGAGCAGCAGAAACGGCAGCTCCGGCAGTTGCCATTCCTGCGACGGCACCGCCGGATCACGCGGCGGCAGAAGAACGATCAGCGTGCTCAAAGGCCACTCTCTCGGGAAATTGCGTTGTTCATAGTTGGTCTCGTCCCCATACGATACGCGTCGTATGCGTCAGCGGGTCGCGATAGACGAGGCTCGTGCGATCGACTTCGGCGCGTTCATGCTCGACGCGCCCGTGAATCAGGAAGTAGCTGGTGTTCACGTCCATCTGGTTCGGATCGAACACGAGTTGCTGGACGCCCGCGCCGCGCAGCGCGTTCTGCACATCGCCGACATTGCGGAAGAACACGGTATCGCGCCGCGCGACGAACGCCTGCGCATTCGACAGGTTCATCCCCGGCACCATCGCCGCGACCACTTCGGCGGGCGCGGTGTTCATGTTGACGGGCGTGGCCGTGGGCAGCACGGTCACGAACGGGCGCAGCCGCGCCACCATCTCCGGCGTGAAACCGGGCACGTCGAGCAGCGAATCGACACCCGTCATCTGGAGCGGCGCGACGGGCGCGTTCTCGTCGGCGTCTTCCAGTCCGGGTTGATCCGTGTAATTGCCGCCGCCTACAGCGCCGCCTTGTACCTGCGTGGGATCGACGGGCGCGCCGTTGGTCGCCGTCTGAAAGCGCGTCGCCGATTGCCGCAGCCCCGCGCGCAATTGCAACGCCGTGTTCTTCGCCAGCGCGCCGTTAATGCCGAGCAGCTGCAACAGACGCTGGAACGCCTGCACTTCCGATATGTTCAACGTCAGCGCGCCAGGCACCGCCGTCGAGACGAGATTGCGCAGATTGAATTTGGCCTGCGCGTCTTCGATGGAACCCGAAATGTACGTAGCCGAGCCTTCCTCCGCGCGCACTTCGCCGATCTGCCCGAGAAAATCCGACAGCTTCGTGCGCGCGATCGGCACGCCCCAGACGCCGCCCAGATAAGTGATGCCCGCCGACGTATCGCCTTCGGACCGCAGAATCAGGCGCGTCCAGTCGAGCGCGCCGCGCGACACCCATTGCGCCTGCGCCAGCAGCCGCTGGTTTTCGATGCGCCGGATCTGCACCTGCTCGCGCCACAGCATGCCCGACACGAGAATCGCCGACAGCGCCACGACCAGCAGCGCGCTGATGATGGCAGCGCCGCGCTGAGTCGAGCGTGTCGGACGTGTCGACGGTTTCGGACGGGCAGGGCGCATGCGCATGACCAGAACTCACTCCCCAACGAGAAACACACGGGTGATGGGCCGCGCGAGCGAATTCGCGCCGATGCTCACCTCCAGCCCCGTCACCGACCTCGGCAGCGGCGCATTGCCGAGCTGAGGCACTTTCAGATTGTTGTCGTTCTCGGTGATTGCCGACTGCACGTCTTTCATCTGCGTCGTCCAGCCGACTTTCGGCACATACAGCCGCGCCGTGATCGCGCCAACGCCGCCCATCAATGGCACGCTGCTCCAGTTTTCGTTCTCGCCACCGCCGAGCGCGCGATGCACCTCGCCGATGTTCGCGAGCGGCGGCGAAGCGTAACGAATGATGCGTCCCTCGGTAATCCGATATCGCACCACGACCAGCCGCGGCGCCGTCCCAGGCGAGCGCATGTAACGCACGATCTGCAACGCATTGCCGTTCACCGCGACGGCGGGTTCGCCTGCTTCGTCGTCGGAGGCGGCGTTGCGCACGTCGATACGCATCTGATCGAAGAACTGCGCGAACACGCGCTCGTCTTCCATCGCGTTCGTGATCGTCTGGCGGCCACGGATGATCTGGTCGAGCCCTCGCCACGACAACACCGCGATCACGGCCAGAATCGCAATCGCGACCAGCAGTTCGATCAGCGTGAAGCCGCCCGCCGTCTTCCTGAAGAGCGGCGAACGGCGCACGCGCGGCACCTGGCCCTCAGAGCGACCGGTTCGTTTCATTCGCGATCACCGTCACCATCTGCGCGAGGTTGCCCGACCTGCCGGGCGACGTCACCGATACCTCGACGCGTCGAAACACCGGGTTCGGCGTTGCGCTCACGTTTTCCGTGCAAATCAGTTGCAGGTTGCCCTGCGAACAGTCGAAGCTTTGCGAACCGACATCGGGCCACGCATGCGCCAGATGCAATTGGGCGAGCGCGTTGTCCGCACTCCAGCCAGCCAGCAGCCGGCGATGCAGATCGGCTTCACCCGTCGCGAGACTGCCGACAGCACGTAGCGACGCCGCCAGCGCGACCGCGATGATCGTCAGCGCGACCAGCACTTCGATCATCGTAAAACCCTTGCTGCGCGCAAGCGGCGCGTTATCTGCTGCACCGCGCACGCGGCGAAACCTGAGCGCACGCTGCATCAGCGCACCTCGTAGCGGCCGTTGCCCGTGCCGATGATCGTCACGCGCCCGACTGCCGAAAAAAGCGTCACCTGCACGGGCGTATCGATGGCTTCCGTGCCGAATACGATGCGGTCCGAATGCGTATCCGAGCCCGGATAGTCGATTGCCACGCCCGTCACGCCGCCTTCCCAGCGACGCGGCCCGAGCAGATCGTCACGCAACGGACGCCAGCCGTCGTTCGTATGGATATCGAAACGAAAGCCGCCGTCGAGCGGCAGCCACGAAATAGGGCGCGCGCGCACCTGCGCTTCATCACCCGCCGATTCGAACAGCAGCGCCAGCCGCTGCGCTTCTTCGTTCAGATCGGTGCGCGGATTGCGCGTCAGCGACAACGAAGCCAGCGACACCAGCAGGCCGGCAATCACCAGCACGACCAGCATTTCCAGCAGCGTGAAGCCGCGCTGGCGCGCATGCGCCCGTCTGGCTTCAGGAAGAACGCTGTCGGAAAAGCGCATGGGGCCGGTGATGATCGATGTCGATCTGAAAAGCGTCAGAAGGATCAGCGCCGCTTACTGCCACGAGCCGACGTCGGCATCGTTGCCTTCGCCGCCCGCCTTGCCGTCCGCGCCATAACTGAATACGTCGATCTCGCCATGCACGCCTGGGTTCAGATACTGATACGCATTGCCCCACGGATCGTTCGGCAGACGCTCAAGATAACCGCCGTCCTTCCAGTTGTTCGGCACGGGGTCGGTACTCGGCTTTTCGATCAGCGCGCGCAGGCCTTGTTCCTGCGTCGGATAGCGGCCATTGTCGAGACGATAAAGCTTGAGCGACTGCATGATCGTGCCGATGTCCTGCTTCGCGGCCACGCGGCGCGCTTCGTCGGGGCGGCTCATGATCTTCGGCACGATCAACGCAGCCAGAATGCCGAGAATCGCAATCACGACCATGATTTCGATCAGCGTGAACCCGCGTTGACGGCGGGCGCGCAGGCCCGCGCGCATGCCTTCAACCTCGTTGCGGCGACTGGTCCACATTTGCATAGCTTGCTACCTCTTCTGGATAAGTTGTCGATCGATCGGACGTCACGCAATGCGTTGAGAATTCAGCACTCTGCACGTCCGGTCGGTCATTTTAATGTCATGCAGTTGAAGGCTTCCGAATTGCCGTTCCGTATGCCGCAAAATTCACAATAGTCCGTACAATTACACGCATGAACGCACTCCAGATCCGCCTGATTTCGCTCGCCGTTTTCGCCGTGTTCTGCGCGACCCTTACTTACTGGATCGTCACGCTCACGTCGCATCCAGGCGCTCCCGTTCCTGCCGCTGCCGTACGCGCGCCCGTTTCGACGGACCAGGCTGCCACGCTGTTCGGCGGTCAGCTCACGCGCACGGCCAATCAGGATATTCATCTGTTCGGCATCCTTGCCTTGAGCCACGGTGCGGCTGCCATCATCAGCACGGGCGGTGAACCGGCGCACGCCGTATCGCTCGGCAGCATGATCATGCAAGGCGCCAAACTGTCCGAAGTGCGGCCCCGTTCGATCATCATCGACCGCAACGGCTCCCACTCCGAAATCTTCCTTCCCGCCAACGCACCCGGTCCGACCATCTACGTGCGCTGATCTGATTCTGTGCCGCGTCGATGCAAGCAGAAAGCATCGGTGCGGCTTGCAATTCTTTCCTGCGTTTACCTCGCGATCGTTACCGACGTCACTGCACGAGGTTGTTCAACTCGATGATCGGCAGCATCACGGCCAGCACGATCACCAGCACCACGCCGCCCATCGCCAGAATCAGCAGCGGTTCCAGCAGACTCGTCAGGAACATCGTGCGCCGTTCCAGTTCGCGTGCTTCGCCATCGGCGGCACGGTCGAGCATGGTCGTCACGTCGCCCGTCGCTTCGCCTGAACGGATCAGATGCACTAGTACGGGCGGAAACGTCTTCGTATTGCCGAGCGCGCGCGATAGCGACGTGCCTTCGCGCACGCGCACGATGGCATCTTCGATATTGCCTCGCATCGCCTTGTTGCTGAGCGTTTCGCTGGCGGCCTGCAAGGCGCGCAAAATCGGCACGCCCGCCGCCGTCAGAATGCCGAGCGTGCTGGCAAAACGCACCGTGTTGTAGCCGCGCACGAGCTTGCCGATCAGCGGTGCGGTGAGCGTCCAGCGGTCGAATGCGAGACGCGGACCAGGCTGCGAAAGAATCCCGCGCACCACATACACGACGATCACCAGCGCGATCAGCACCGCCCACCACCAGTGACGCACGAAGCCGGACAACGCCATCATCATGATCGTGAGGATCGGCAGCTGCTGTTTCGTGCTTGCGAACACGTTGACGACCTGCGGCACCACGTAGCTCAACAGAAACGTGACGATGCCGAATGCGATGATCGTGACGATGGTGGGGTAGGTGAACGCCAGCACGATCTTCTGCTTGAGTGCGTTGCGCTGCTCGATGTAATCGGCGAGTCGCGACAGCACGAGACCGAGCTTGCCCGTGTGCTCGCCGGCGGCGACGAGCGCGCGATAGATCTCGGGGAAATCCTTCGGATGCTGCGACAGCGCGTTCGCCAGCGAATGGCCGCCCAGCACCTCCGCGCGGATCGCAGCCATCAGTTCGCGGATGTAATCGCGCTCCGATTGCTCGGTGAGCACCGACAGTGCTTCGTCGAGCGGCAAACCCGCGATCAGCAGACTCGCGAGCTGGCGCGTGAGAATCGCCTGTTCGCGCTGCGAGAGTTTGCGCCCCAGCGACAGACGCTGACTACGCTCGCCGCGCGTGCGCGTCGCGGCGGGTTCGACGACCAGCGGCGTGAGTCCTTGCGTGCGCAACTGCGTGCGTGCACCACGCGCGCTGTCGGCGTCGAGCACGCCTTTTTGCGCCTTGCCGGTGGCATCGATCGCTTCGAAACGGAATGCCGGCATGCCGTCAGACCCCGCCCGTCACGCGTATCACTTCTTCCAGCGACGTCATGCCAGACGCGAGCCAGCGGTCGCCGTCCTCGCGCAAGGTGCGCATGCCTTGCTGACGGCCGGCTTCGGCGATTTCAGCATCGGCGGCGTTGCGGTGGATCAGCGCGCGAATCGGTTCGTCGACATTGAGCAGTTCATACACGCCGCGTCGTCCCGCATAGCCCGAATGCCCGCACTTGTCGCAACCGACGGGATGCCACACCTTGCGGCCGCCTTCCTCTTCGCGCTCTTCCTTGCAAACGGGACACAGACGGCGCACGAGGCGCTGCGCCAGCACGCCGAGCAGCGATGACGCCAGCAGATACGGTTCGACGCCCATATCCGTCAGACGCGTCACGGCGGAAGCGGCGTCGTTGGTGTGCAGCGTGGCGAGCACGAGGTGGCCCGTCAGCGACGCCTGCACGGCAATCTGCGCCGTTTCCAGATCGCGGATTTCACCGATCATGATGATGTCGGGATCCTGCCGCAGAATGGAGCGCAGCGCGCGGGCGAAGGTCATGCCGATCCGCTCGTTGACCTGCGTCTGCCCGATGCCCGACAGATCGTATTCGATCGGGTCTTCGACGGTCATGATGTTCGTCGTGGCCGTTTCGAGCCGCGACATCGACGCATACAGCGTGGTCGTCTTGCCCGAACCCGTTGGGCCCGTGACGAGCACGATGCCGTGCGGACGCGAGATCAGTTTGTCGAACTGGCCGAGCGTGTCGGATGCCATGCCGAGCGCTTCGAGATTCAGGCGCTGTGCATCCTTTTCGAGCAGACGCAACACGGCACGTTCGCCGTGACCTGTCGGCAAGGTCGAGACGCGCACGTCGACGGGTCTTCCGCCGACACGCAGCGTAATGCGGCCGTCCTGCGGCAAACGCTTCTCGGCAATATCGAGCTGCGCCATGATCTTGATCCGCGAGATCAGCGCGCCGTGCAGCGCTTTCTTCGGCCGCACGACATCGCGCAGCGTGCCATCGACACGGAAACGCACCACCGATGCATTCTCGAACGGCTCGATATGAATATCCGATGCCTGTTCGCGCGCCGCTTGCGTAAGCAGCGCGTTGATCATACGGATGATCGGCGCGTCGTCTTCCGATTCCAGCAGGTCTTCCACTTCGGGAATGTCCTGCATCAGACGCGACAGATCGACTTCGCCTTCCACTTCGCCGACCACTTGCGCCGCGCTGCCGTCCTGGCGCGAATACGCCTGGTTGATCGCGTTCGAAAGCTCAGTCGCATCGAGCCGAACCACCGATACCGCGCCGAAATTGCGCGCGACTTCCGCGAGGGCAGCCTGCGTCGTGCGATCGCTGATCCAGACTTCGACGGAATCGGCATGCTGATGCGCGACGAGGATCTGGCCGCTCTTCGCAAAGCCATACGGCACGAGCCGTGCGGCGAGCGCGGAGGGCGGCTCGCGATGCGCAACGCCCGTCGCCGCTGCATCGAGCGGCGCACTGCCGGGCGCGTGGGGCGTGCTCACGGCTGGACTCCCGTGGTGCCCGTGCCGGGTTGCGCGGGAACCACCGTCTGCGGTTGAACTTGCGGCTGAGGCTGCACCTGTGGCTGCTGCGGCACACCCATAATCTGTTGACGCCGCATGTTGTCGAGATCGAACAGGTTCAACGCCGATCCGCCCTGGCTCGGGCCGGCCGGCATCGGCGGCACGACCGGGTCGTCCTTGTCCTTGATCAGGTTGTTATCGGACTTGTACGCACCCGTCACGCCCTGAATATAGTCGTAGCGGTTCGCCGTCACCGCTTGCGCCGTCTCACGGTCATTGATGATCACGGGGCGAAGGAACACCAGCAGATTGGTCTTTGAGCGAATCTTGCTTTCCGAGCGGAACAACTGGCCGATCCACGGGATGTCGCCGAGCAGCGGCACCTTGCTGTTGCTGGTCTGATAGTTGTCCTGCATCAGGCCGCCCAGCACGATGATCTCGCCGTTGTCGGCCAGCACCGTCGACTGGATCGAGCGCTTGGTGAACTCGGGGCCGGCAGGATTGCTCGTCACGTTGGTCGTACCCGGCACGATCGCTGAATCTTCCGTGTACAACTGCAGCTTCAGGATGCCGCCGTCGGTGATCTGCGGCTTGATATGCAGCGTCAGACCGACGTCGATGCGATCGAACGTGTTGAATGCCGAGCTCGTCGTGCTGCTCGTGAGATTCGAATACGAGCCCGTCTGGATCGGCACGTTCGTGCCGACGACGATCTTCGCTTCCTGGTTGTCCAGCGTGATGAGGTTAGGCGTAGACAACACGTTGGCGTCGTTGGACTGCGACAGTGCCTGCAGCAATGCGCCAAGTCCGCGCACGCCGAACACATTGCTCACGTAGCCGAGATTCAAGCCTTGCGAAAGGCCGGCCAGCGCACCTGCCGTACCGCCCGTGGCGGCCGCCGCCGTCAGATTGATGATGCTGTTGCCGGCGCTTCCGGCTGTCAGGTTGGTGCCCGCCAGCACGTTGCCATTGCCGATCTGCCACTGAATACCGAGGTTCGCGTTTGTGTTCGCGGTCAACTCGACGATCAGCGCTTCGATATAGACCTGCGGACGGCGTATGTCGAGTTGATCGATCACCGTGCGCAGGTTGCGATAGACGGGATCGGACGCGGTGATGATCAGCGAGTTCGTCGCTGCATCGGCCTGGATCATGCCGCCCGGCTGATTGTCGTCGTTGTTGCCGCCTTCTTTCTCGCCCAGGAAGTCCGAGCCGTTGTTGCCCTGGCCGCCGTAACCGCCGCCTGTTCCGCCGCCAAGCGGATTGCTGCCTAACGACGAGGACGACGATCCGCCCAACGAACCCGAAGGCAGCGGCGGGCTGCCCGAAGAACCTGTCGATGTCGGCGAGTTGTTCTGGTTGAACGAGTTAGCAGCATTGCTGCCGCCCGACGACCCCGAGTCATTGCCGCCGCCGCCCTTGCCGAGCATGCCGCGCAGCGTCTTCGCGAGACGCACGGCGTCGGCGTTGCGCAGTGCCACGACGTGCATGTTGCCGGGTTGGCCGGTTGCAGCATCGAGTTGCTTCGCGAGGTTTCTTGCAGCCGCCAGACGTCCGGCATTCGACGCACGCAGCAGCAGCGAATTGGTGCGCGGATCGGCCTGCACGGAAACCTTGAGCGTCGCGTCGGTATTGCCGATCGTGCCGGGGTCCAGCATCTTCGACATCTGTTGCGCGACGTCGATGGCGTTCGCGTTCTTCAGCGGCACGACCTGCACCTGCTGGCCCGCCGCCGTGTCGATACCCGCGATGATCTGCGCGATACGGCGCACGTTATCCGCGTAATCGGTCACGACGATGGTGTTGTTACCCGGATAGGCCGCCACTGTATTGTTCGGCGAAATCAGCGGACGCAGCACAGGCAACAGGTTGTTGGCCGATTCGTTCCTCAGCTGGAAGACCTGCGTGACCACCTGATCGCCGCGCGCCGCCGGTGCGTTGCCGACATAGGTCGGCACGCCTTGCAGCTTCGCATCGGCTTCGGGCACCACCTTCAGGACACCATGATCCTGAACAAGTGAAAAGCCCTGCATTCTCAGCGCGGACTGCAGTGTCTTGAGCGCCTGATCTTCCGGAACGGGGTTCTCGGAGACGAGGTTCAATTGCCCTTTCACACGCGGATCGACGATGATCGTTTTACCCGTCGCCGCGCCAATGGCTCGCGCCACCTGATCGATGTCGGCGTTGACGAAATTGAGCGTCACCTGGGCGTGGGCGATCTGCGTTGTGATCATGCCAGCGACCAGCAGCGCCGTCGCGACGCGACGCAATGCCATACGATTTCTTCTCATGGATGTGATTTCGAAGCCGACGTTGTGATCCGCCGACGGTCATGCACAGTGGACGACCGGCCGACACCCAGCCGTCCTCGGTCTGACAGGCGCTCCATGGCAGCCAGTGCCAAGAATGCCTTTCCTCCCTGTAACCGAAAACAACGAACAGTAACAGCTTTTCATGTCGGAAATGTCACAAAACAGCGCGGTCCCGTGCGTTTCCTCTAACGATTGCTGTCCGACGCTCGTCGAATTGCGTATTCTGTTAAGTTCTTGAAAGTTCTGCGCCCTGAGCTCGCACGCATTGATTGACGTCTTTGGCCGCAAGTTACTGGCTTATGTCGGTTGGCCAACTTTGAGGCGTCATGTCCTGCCGGTATCATACGGGCGGATCGAGCTTCCGCGTATTGTCAAAATAGCGGGTTTTCCCGAGTGCAGGCCCACCCGAATTTGGGTTCCGGGTCTTCTTTACCGTTCCATTGCTTAGGAATCGAACATAGTTCGTCATCTTGACCGATGAATCCGATTGCCGTCACTGTCGCCGCTGGACTTGCCGCGCTGCTGAGCGCCGGGTCCGCACGCGCCGACTGCTTCGACGAGGCGGCTAATTATCAGAAGGTCAATCCCCTTATCCTGCGCGCCATTGCCTGGCAGGAATCGCATAACCGTCCCACCGCCGTGCACAAGAACGCCAACGGTTCGACCGATTACGGCGTCATGCAGATCAACTCCGTGCATCTGCCCGTGCTGGCGCAATACGGCATCTCGCAAGGCACGCTGATGGAACCGTGCAAGAACGTGTACATCGCCGCGTGGCATCTGCGCCAGAAGATGAATAAGTACGGCAACACATGGGCGGCCGTTGGTGCCTATCACTCGGAAACGCCGACGCTGCGCGACGAATATGCGCGTCAGATCGTTGCCATTCTCCGCAAGTGGAATCTGATGCCTGCGCGGTAATTGCCTGGTTTTGCCCGATAGTTGGGCAACGCAGTCGTTGAATCCACATCACTGCCGCGCCACTGAGCGGCGTCTCCTTGCTCCAGTTGATGCACAATGCGGCTTCGTGCTGCTGCCGGTTCGCGCACGCGTTTATTCGAACGTCCGCCCGGCACATGCGTTTTTCACCTTCAAGTTTTCTGAACCGCGATGAACCAGCCGCTTTTGCCCGTCACCGTGATCTCCGGTTTTGTGGGCGCTGGCAAGACCACGCTCGTCGATCAGATTCTGTCGAACCGGCTAAGCCCGCGTATCGCTGTGATCGTCACCGATCTCAGTGCTGTGCGGCTCGATGTCGATAATGCGGCGCCCGCATCTTCAACGGCTGCGCAGATCGATTTGCCGAATGGCTGTCTGTGCGTGCAGGCAGATGACGATCTGCTCGAACAGATCGCCGAACTGGCATCGGCTGGCCGCTTCGATGCCATCGTCGTCGAGGCAGCCGCCACCGACGAACCGATTAACATCGCCGAATCGATCCTCGAAGACGAATCGCTTGCGACGCTGGTACGCGTCGATACCGCGCTCACCGTCATCGATGCGGCAGGCTTCCTGCGCGATTTCGCATCGACGGATTCCTTGTCCGAGCGCGACATCGCAGCCTATGAAGACGACGATCGCAACGTCGTCGAAGTGCTGATCGAGCAGGTCGAGTTCTGCGATGTGTTCGTCATCAACAAGGCTGATCTTGTTTCCGCCGACGATCTTGTTCATCTGCAGACGGTGCTCGCGGCGCTCAATCCGCGCGCGGCGCAAATCGTCAGCAGTTACGGCAACGCGCCCGTCGAGGAAGTGGTCGGCACGGCGCGTTTCGATTACGACCTGACGTCGAACGCGGCTGGCTGGCTTGCGCTGCTGCACGACGCTTCGAGCCATGAGCATGCGGGCAGCGGGCAAGGCGTCGGCCATGTGGTGTATCGCGCGCGGCGGCCGTTTCATCCCGAGCGTCTATGGGCGCTGCTGCACGAAGAGTGGAAGGGCGTGTTGCGCGGCAAGGGCTTCTTCTGGCTGGCGACGCGCAACGAGATCGGCGGTTCGTTGTCGCAGGCGGGAGGCGCATGCCGGCCAGCGCCCGCAGGCACATGGTGGGCCGCGCAGGATCGCAGCGAATGGCCCGAAGGCGATGAAGAACTGCTGGAAGAGATCGCTGCGGACTGGTACGGCGATGCCGACGACTTCACGATCGGTGATCGCCGGCAGGAGCTGGTGCTGATCGGTATCGGTCTCGATCCCGCGCATTGGCGCGCGAAGTTCAATGCATGTCTTCTGACCGACGATGAATATGCATCGGGTGCGCAAGGCTGGCTCGAACTGGCCGATCCGTTTCCTGCATGGGATCTCGAAGACGATGACCATAATCACGATCATGACCACGATCACGGCCATCATCATCATCACGACGATGACGGACATCATCATCACCATCATTGAACATGATGGCTGCATGAGGCGAGTGACATACGGACTGACACTCGCCACAGAAAACGCAGACGAAAAAAAACCCGCCTATGGCGGGTGTCAACAACTCAGCGCTGATGCTTAGCGCTTGTTGACTGCGTCCTTGAACGCCTTGCCAGCCGTGAACTTGACGGTCTTTGCGGCCGGAATCTTGATGGTTTCGCCCGTCTTCGGGTTGCGGCCCGTACGTGCTGCGCGCTTGCCCGAACCGAAGCTGCCGAAGCCGATCAACTGGACTGCATCACCCTTCGCCACAGCCTTCTTGATAACTTCAAGCAGCGTGTCCAGCGTTTCGCCGGTTTGAGCCTTGCTGGCGCCCGTCTGACCTGCGACGGCGTCGATCAGTTCCTGTTTGTTCATTAAGGTTCCTTTCTGGTTTAGGTTGACACGAACAGCGCGAACGCGCCGATTATACGTGCGCGCGCCGCGCCGTCGAGCAGCGACGGCTCGGGAATACCCCCGACTCCCGCGGCGCGCCAGGCACCGCGCAATGCACCGTGCTGCCGCTTCCCTCGCGGCGCTTGCTATCATAGCGCAGCGCAAACCCAATCTGGATAAGGGTTTCGAAGAATTACACGCTGCAACGCCTGATACAGCATGGAAAACAGCATTTTTGTCATGCAGGGCATCGAATAGATGCTATCCGAGTCGCGCAAAGCCCCGTCAACGTTGGTTTTTGCCAACGTTCAGGACCGCCAGGACAGGCTGCAGAGGCCGTCTGGACGGGCTGCAGCGGGTGTCGGCAGGGCGAAGCGGGTGTGAATTCGCTGCCATCGGTTGCCTGGTCGTTGCCTCAGTCAGCGTATGGTCGCCGCCGTCCGGCTCTCTTCCTTGCACAGCATTTCATCGCGCATGACCGACCCGCTCGTTCCCGCCATCCTTGCGTTCCGCGATAACGGCACGCCTTATTCGCCGCGTCATGAGGACATCTATCACAGTGCAGTCGGCGCACTCGCACAGGCGGAATATGTCTTTCTGAAGGGTAACGAGCTGCCTTCGCGCTGGCAGAAGCGGCGCGTATTCACCGTGCTGGAGACGGGTTTCGGCATGGGTATCAACTTCCTCATGACCTGGGCAGCATGGCGCGCGGATCCGGATCGTTGCGAGCGGCTGCACTTCGTATCGACGGAAAAACATCCGTTCTCACGCGACGATCTGATCGTCGCGAGCGCGTCGGCCGTTGCGGACACATCGATCGCGCCGCTCGCCCAACAACTCGCCGACGCATGGCCAACACTCGTGCCGGGCACGCATCGGCTGGAGTTCGAGGCAGGGCGCGTGACACTCACGCTCGTATTCGGCGACGCAGCACAAACACTGCACTCGCTCTGGCTACGCGCCGACGCGTTCTATCTGGACGGCTTCACGCCGTCGAAAAACCCCGAACTGTGGACGCCTGCCATCTTCAAGGCACTCGCACGCATCGCTGGTGATGGCGCGACTTTCGCGACATACACGAGTGCCGGGGATGTGAAACGCGGCTTGCAGCAAGCAGGCTTCGAGTACAGAAAAATCGATGGCTTTGGATGGAAGCGCGCAATGCTGGTCGGCCGCTTTGCGCCGCGCTATCGCGTGCGGCGTCATGAACCGCCGCTTCCACTCGCTGTCGATGAACGGCATGCCATTGTGATCGGCACGGGACTGGCGGGATGCGCGGCAATCGAGCGTCTGACTGCACGCGGCTGGCGTGTCACGTCGCTTGAACGGCATGCCGGTGTGGCGCGCGATGCATCGGGAAACCCAGCCGGCGTGTTTCACCCGATGATGTCCCGCGACGATAGCGTCGGCTCGCGCATCACGCGCGCTGGCTTTCTTTATGCATTACAGCAGTGGTCCGCGCTCGAGCGGCGCGGATATCGTCCGTTGCGCGGCGCGGAAGGACTGCTGCAGATTGCCGCCGACGAACACGAAGCCACGGCGATGGCAAAGTCTTTCGCTGCATTCGCTTATCCGCAGGACTACGTGACACCTGTCACGCGCGACGAAGCCGAACACATCGCAAACCTGCGCGTTGCGCGCGGCGGCTGGTTCTTTCCGCATGGCGGCTGGATCGATCCTGCATCGCTATGTGCGGCGCAGTGCGAAGCGGCAGGCGGTCTGCTCCAACGCCGCTTCAATGTCGAAGCCACGAAGATCGAACGCCTTGAAAATCAGTGGATTGTGTTCGACGCACAAGGCGTTGCGATTGCCAGCGCGCCTGTCGTGATCTTCGCCAATGCGCATGAAGCGGCGCGCATCGCCGGGTTGCGCTACGCGCCGACCCGCAGCGTGCGCGGTCAACTGACACTGCTGCGCGACGGTCCTGAATACGCGCCGCTCGTCCCCGTAATCGGTGAAGGGTACGCAGTGCCGCTGCCCGATGGCATCACGCTGACGGGCGCCACTTATGACATCGATGATCCTGATGCTCATATCCGCGAAGACGGTCACGTCGAAAACATCGAGCGGCTCGCGCAGATGCTGCCCGACATGCGCGAAACACTCGACAGACAGATACCTGCATCGCTGACAGGACGCGTCGCGTTTCGCTGCGTCACGAGCGACCGTCTGCCGATGATCGGCGCATTCGCGGACGAAGCCGCCGCAATCCGCGATGCCGGCAGATTGGGCGGCGCATGGCCACTCGATCTTCCACGCACGCATGGCGTATACGGCGCGTTTGCCTTCGGATCTCGCGGATTGGTGTGGGCGTCGCTCGGAGCGGAACTGATCGCGTCGCAAATAGAAGGGGAGCCTTGGCCGATCGAGCGCGATCTCGCCGAAGCCCTCGACCCGGCGCGTTTTCTCTTGCGCGCGTTACGCCAGGGAACAGCCAGCTGACCACCAGCCTGTGGAAAAGTTATCCACGCCGGTCTGTGGATAACCGGGGAAATTGCAGGCGAAACTCGTGTGGAATCGATGTGGACGTAAACGGGGTAACTCGACAGACGTTAACGCGAGGCCAAAAGTTATCCTTCGATGCCCATCGGACGCGCACATCAAGTGCATCCGGTTATGCGTTCGGCAAAGTGCTGATTCGATTCGGTAAACCGTAGTTATCCACAGAAAAGCGCGATGCTTGTTAACTTCTACTACGTATACATACGGTAAACCTATAGATGAAAAGCCCGGGGTCGAGCGAAGCGCGGCAGTCCCGTGTTTTCGTCTGATAACAGGAGCCATGCGGCATGGTGACGACCTGCTGCATTTCTTCGCTGTTCCTCGTTCACAACAGGAACGCGAGCGCACGGCAAGACTCAAACGCAAGCACCCTCAAACAAGCGCAACGCCACGGTCCAGGCGCTACAAAAACACCTGTCGTAAGGCCATTTTTCTCGAAAGTCTGCGGGTTTGCCGGTCGCTTTTTCCTGATGTCATTAAGTTAGCGTACGTTTTACCGCTTTGAGCGCTTGTTCGACGCTTTTCCGTCAAGTGTAAAAAAGCTATGGCACAATCGCCGTTCTTCCGCGTCGTGTTTTGCCCCCGCAACCGACGCGCCAATGGAACGGTTGCCGGACCCACAGAATCTGATTCAAAAGTCGACGGCGCTCTTTTCACACACGTCGGGCTGCCCGTAGTCGCAGCATCGGCGTGGTCGTTTCAGTTTTTCACCCGATCGTTGACAACCGCAACGCCGGCCGACGCGAACCGATCGCGGCAACGGACGCGGCGCGCGCCTTGCGTGCCGATGGCGTCTGTCCGTTCGCGTTGCCCGCCGTTGCTGCAAAGGAGAAGCCACCACGATGAAGTCGGCGTTTTCATTTTTTCCAGCCTGGCCGCTCACGCCCGATGCGATCTTCTGGGCAGGCCTTGCGCTGCTCGCCGCAGGTCTCGTTGGCGAGCTGTGCTATCGCGCGTGGCATCTGCCGCGCATTACCGGCTATGCGGTGATCGGACTGATCGCAGGCGCGGCAGGATCGGGCGTGATCGATGCGGAATCCGCCAGTGCTGCGCGGCCGCTCCTCGATGTCGCGCTCGGCCTGCTGCTGTTCGAGCTTGGGAGCCGGCTGGATCTGCGCTGGATTCGCCGCAATACGTGGCTCATCGTGTCGAGCCTCGCGGAATCGACGCTCACCTTCGTGCTGGTGCTGCTGGTATTGCTGTTCCTGAAGGTTTCGACGGTGACGGCGCTCGTGCTTGCCGCTATCGCCATGGCGACGTCGCCGGCGATGGTGATCCAGCTGAAAACCGAGTTGCGCGCAGAAGGACAGGTCACGCAGCGTCTGATGACCTTGACGGCGCTCAACAGCATGTACGCGGTGGTGATCGAAAAGCTCGCGTCGGGCTGGCTGCATCAGGAAGCCTACGGCAACCTGCTCGCGACCATCGTCCAGCCGCTCTATCTGCTGGTTGGCTCGCTGATTCTCGCGTATCTGCTCGCCCGCACCATCACGTTCTTTTACAAGCGCGTGAACCTGCAGGATGAGCATTCGTTCGTCGCGCTGTTCGGTCTCGTGCTGCTCGCGATTGCGATTGCGCACATCTTCAAGCTGTCGACCATTCTCAGCCTGCTCGCTGCCGGCATCATCGTGAAGAATCTGGAGGCGCGTCCGCAATTGTGGCCGGAGCATTTCGGTACGGCGGGCTGGCTACTCACGGTGATCCTGTTCGTGCTCACGTTGACCACCTTCGAATGGCGCGATGTCGCGATGGGCGGCGTCGCCGCGATTGGCCTGATCGTTGCGCGGCTGGTCGCCAAGCTGATCGGCGTGCTGGCGTTTGCGAAGCCAAGCGGGTTGAATATGAAGCAGGGCATGGCGCTCGGTTTGTCGCTGTCGCCGATGTCCGCGCTTGCGTATCTGCTCGTCGACGACACGTACGAGCTTTATCCGAATTCCGACCCGATGTTGCGCGCGGTGATCATGTGCTCGATCGTCGTGCTGCAGCTGGTCGGGCCGTGGCTGGTCTATCGCTCGCTCGCGCTGGTGGGCGAACGCCGCGAGTGAATCCGGGCGAGGCCATTGGGCACAGCAAGCGGACACAATTTGCCGACGCAACGTTTTTCCATGCAGCTTCAGCGTTAGCTGCAGCATTCGACAGTTAATCTGGCCGGCGCCGCCCGTCACGGGCGCCCGTGCCGACATGAATCAGGAAACGCCATGTCACTCGAAGCCTTCGTCGATTCGAAACCGTTCACCTTCGGTGTCGAACTCGAGATGCAGATCGTCAACACCCATGACTATGATCTGACCAAAGCAGGGACAGACCTGCTCCGGCTCATCAAGGACGAAAAGATCCCCGGCAACATCACGCCGGAAATCACCGAGAGCATGATCGAACTGTCGACGGGCATCTGCACGACGCACGAACAGGCGGTTGCCGATCTGCGCACGATCCGCGACGTACTGGTCGATGCGGCCGATCACCTGAACGTCGGCCTGTGCGGCGGCGGCACGCACGCGTTCCAGCAATGGAGCGAGCGGCAGATCGTCGACACCCCACGCTTTCAATACCTTTCGGAACTCTACGGCTACCTGGCCAAGCAGTTCACCGTGTTTGGCCAGCACGTGCATATCGGCTGTCCGGATGCCGATAGCGCGCTGTTCCTGCTGCATTCGATGTCGCGCTACATTCCGCACTTCATCGCGTTGTCGGCCTCGTCGCCGTTCGTGCAGGGCGTCGATACCGGTTTTCACTCGGCACGCCTGAATTCCGTGTTCGCGTTCCCGCTGTCCGGCCGTGCGCCGTTCGTGCTGACGTGGGACAGCTTCGAAGAGTATTTTTCGAAGATGGTTCACACGGGTGTCGTGAACAGCATGAAGGACTTCTACTGGGACATCCGGCCGAAGCCGGGCTTCGGCACCATCGAAGTCCGGGTGATGGACACGCCGCTTTCCGTCGATCGCGCCGCGGCGATTGCGTGCTACATCCAGACGCTCGCGCGCCATCTGCTGCTCGACAAGCCTTTGATGCCGAAGGAAGACGACTATCTCGTCTATACGTTCAACCGCTTCGAGGCCTGCCGCTTCGGTCTTGCAGGCACCTGCATCGATCCGCAGACAGGCGAGCGCCGCACGATTTCCGAAGACATCATTCACACGCTGGAACAGATCGCGCCGCATGCGGACGCGCTGGGTTCGGGCAAGGCGCTCGAAGAAATCGGCACGATTGCGCGCGGGCAGGTGAACGACGCGACGTGGCTGCGCAATGTGGTCGAACAGGAAAAATCGCTGCACGAAGCCGTACGGCAGCAGTGTCTGCAGTGGCGTGCCTGACTGAATCAACGCCACACGAGACGTTTTGCTCGCTCGGGCACCTGCCTCGAGAATGAGCTAACCGTGAAGAAACCCGCTTTTTGCGGGTTTTTTTATTTTTTTCGAAATCCGATGAGGGATCCTCAAGCTTTTCTCAAAGTTTACGTATACAAACGTAGTAGTAGTTAACAAGCATTGCGTTTGCCTGTGGACAACCGAATAATTTCCTGCAAACTCAACAGGCTGCGTAAACGATAACCGGGCGGATCGGACATGAATCCCGAGCCGTAACCTGGGAGAACGATACTCAGGGTTGCTGCCGTCGCGTGAGTTATCAAGAATCGGCGCACATGTCGTCCCCTGCCTTATCCCGAGGTTATCCACAGATTGCATTGGATAACTTAGCTGTACGATTTGCCGCTCTCGCATAGAATGTCGTTTTTCGTCGCTGCGGCCTGCGGGAATCACGTGAAAGCGTGTTTCACGAACAGGGATCGCAGCACGGCACAGAGTGTTTGCAATGCCTGTGTAAGCAGCCAGGATAAGGCCAGCATCGCAGGAATTTTTTGAGATAGTAGGATTCGGCGAGCCGGGTTGACCGGCGAAGCTTCCCCCCACAGACTGTCGGCGCGCCGGCATCGGAAAATCGGATGTCGACGGGCAACGGCATGCTGTCAACAACGAACGAAAGCCTATGAGCGAAGGCGTATACGGAGAGCAGGCAACCGGGCGGGTGACCCACAGCCTGCTGCGACTCAGCACGGCCATGCGGAGCCAGGCATGGGAATGGGCGGAAGGCGCAGGTCTGACGCCTACCCAAGGTGAAATCCTCGTGTTGCTGATGCAGCGCAAGGGGCCGATGCGACTCGGTGAGATCGCACGCGAAACCGCGCTGACAGCCGCAACCACCAGCGATGCCGTGAGCACGCTGGAAGGCAAGGGTCTGGTGGAAAAGCGCCGCGCACTCGACGACGGCCGCGCACTGGCTGTGCGTTTGACGGCACGCGGCCGCACGGCGGCCAAGCGCGCTGCGCAATGGCCTGATTTTCTGGCCAAGGCGGTCGGCACGCTGCGTGACGAAGAACAGTCGATCTTCTATCGCACGCTGTTGAAGACGGTGCGTCAGCTGGAAGTGCAAGGCCACATTCCGCCGCACCGCATGTGCGTGACGTGCGCGCATTTCGAGCCGAGCAAGAACCCGAAGAAGACGCCGCATCGCTGCGTGCTGCTCGATCTGTCGATGTCGGACACCGATCTGCGTCTGGATTGCTCGGTGCACGAAACAGCCGACGCAGCGACGCAGAAAAAGACCTGGAAGATCTTCGCGCAGCAAGCCTGAGTCGGCTAAACTGCGGAGCCGGCCGCCGCTCGCGGATATGACGCGAGCGGGGCGGGTGAGTGTCGCCGTCTTCGTCATGCAGTCGTGTGCGCGCAGACGGCGTGTCTTCCAGCGCGTCTTTATGCGCGCCCAGTCAACCTGATGGTGGGATTTGCCGATGCATCACGAAGTTCTGGCCATACGCCATGTGCACTTCGAGGATCTGGGCAGTCTCGAACGGGTACTCGGTGAACGCGGGCGGCCCGTGCGCTATCTGGATGTCGGCGTGGCGCGCATCGAGGCACCCGATCCTGTCCGGCCGTCGCTGATGGTGATTCTCGGCGGCCCGATCAGCGCGTACGACGACGATCTCTATCCAACCATCGCGCCGCTCGTGGCGATGATCGAAAAGCGCATTGCGGCCGGATTGCCCACGCTTGGCATCTGTCTCGGCGCACAACTGATCGCGCGGGTGCTCGGCTCACGCGTGTATCCGTCCGGGCAGACTGAAATCGGCTGGACACCGCTCACGCTCACTGACGCCGGCAAGCAGTCGCCGCTGCGTCATCTGGACGCAGCGCATACGTCGATGCTGCATTGGCACGGCGATACCTTCGATCTTCCGCAAGGGGCCGTGCATCTCGCGTCCACACCCGCCTGTCAGAACCAGGCGTTTGCGTGGGGCAAGCATGTGCTCGCACTGCAATGTCATCCTGAGATCCGCACGGATCGTTTCGAACCCTGGCTGATCGGCAATGCCGGCGAAATCGCGAGCCATGGTATCGACGTGCGCGCGCTGCGCGCCGACACAGCAAAGCATGGCCCGAAGCTGGAAATGTCCGCGACGAACATGTTCGGCGAGTGGCTCGATCAACTGGCCGCGCAGCCCTGAACGCATAGCGTGACTGCTGTGGACCAGAGGGTTTTATTGTCGATGCCGTGCTGACGGGCAAGATCGCGCCGTTCGGTGGCAAGCATGCGCGAGCCCGTCTGCAGCAAATCGGACCGGATGCTATCCTCGACCGCTCTTGAGTTTCGATGGGTTATCCCACCACCATGAGCGCACTCTTTACACCGCTCACGCTGCGTAGCGTGACGCTGCCCAATCGCATCGTCGTGTCACCGATGTGTCAATACTCCGCCGAGCGCGGCGAAGCCACGGCATGGCACATGATTCACCTCGGTTCTCTCGCGCTATCCGGCGCGGGCATGTTGTGCATCGAGGCAACGGCTGTCGAACCCGATGGCCGCATCACACCCGGCGACCTCGGCCTGTGGGACGACGTGACGGAAGAAGCGCTGAAGCCCGCGCTCGCGGCGATCCGCAAGCACTCGAAGGTACACGTTGCGATGCAGTTGTCGCATGCTGGGCGCAAGGCATCGAGCCACGTACCGTGGGAAGGCGGCCAGCTGATTCCCGTCGCCGAAGGTGGCTGGCTGCCGCACGCGCCGTCTGCGCTGCCGCACAAGGCCGGCGAAGAACCGCCGCTCGCGCTCGATAACGCGGGCCTGAACCGTATCCGTGAAGCGTTCGCCGCTTCGGCGCGCCGCGCGGCACGTCTTGGCATCGACGCAGTCGAAGTGCATGCCGCGCACGGCTATCTGCTGCATCAGTTCCTGTCGCCGCTCGCCAATCAGCGCAGCGACGAATACGGCGGTTCGCGTGAAAACCGCATGCGTTTTCCGCTGGAAATCTTCGACATCGTGCGCGCGGCATTTCCTGCCGACAAACCCGTTGGCGTGCGCGTGTCGGCTGTCGACTGGGTCGAGGGCGGCATCACCATCGAAGACACCATCGCCTTCGCGCAAGAGCTGAAGAAGCGTGGCTGCGATTGGGTCGATGTATCGACGGGTGGTGTATCGCCGTTGCAGAAGATCCCGCTCGAGCCCGGTTATCAGGTGCCGTTCGCGAAAGCGGTGAAGGAAGCAACGGGCATGACGACGATGGCCGTCGGCCTGATCACCGATCCCGATCACGCCAACAGCCTGATCGAAGAAGGTGACGCCGATCTCATCGCGATGGCGCGCGCCATGCTCTACGATCCGCGCTGGCCGTGGCATGCGGCAGCGAAACTCGGCGCGTCCGTCGATGCTCCGCCGCAGTACTGGCGCTCGCAACCGCGTGAGCAAAAGGCACTGTTTGGTGACATTTCGTTCGGTCAGCGCTGACTGGCGCGTTCAATCCGTCGTGCAAAATCCGCATCGTGCAGTGATGCGATGCGGATCTGTACGTAAGACGGTTGAACGAAGCCACATCATCCGTGTACGATTTCGGTTGTGACGCCTTGTGCGTTGCATGTCGACGCGGCGCCAGCAAGGCGCCGCGTTTGCTATTCGCGTCAGAAAAGCCGAGCGTCTGTGATGGCGTGTCGAACGCGGAGGCATCGGCGAACAAGAGTTTGCTCATCCACCGTTCTACAAAGGATTGATTCAATGAGTTCACGCAGGATCGCTGTGCGTCAATCGGGCGTGCACGGCAAAGGCGTGTTTGCGCTCGAAGCGATCGGAGCCGGCGAGCGGCTGATCGAATACAAGGGCGAACGGATTTCGTGGAAGGAAGCGTTGCGCCGGCATCCGCATAATCCGGACGAACCGAATCACACGTTTTATTTCGCGCTCGATAGCGGCGACGTGATCGACGGCAAGGTGAAGGGCAATAGCGCGCGCTGGATCAATCATTCATGCGCGCCGAATTGCGAAGCGGAAGAGATCGACGGTCACGTCTTTATCGACGCGTTGCGCGACATCGAAGCCGGCGAAGAGCTGTTCTACGACTACGGCCTCGTGATCGACGCGCGTCAGACGAAGAAGCTCAAGAAGGAATACGAGTGCCGTTGCGGCGCGCGCAAGTGCCGTGGCACGATGCTCGCGGCGCCGGACAAGAAAGACGAGAAGAAAGCGAAGAAGAAAAAGTGACCAGCGTGCGCTGCGGTTCGGTTCGAACGCAGCGCAGGTTGTGCGTCACACGTCAGAGATCAACCGGCGCATGCGCCGGTTTTTTTGTTTCGCGCGGCGGCTCCGGTTCGCGCAGCACCACACCCGTCACCACCGGCACTCGCACGATGAAGCGTGCGCCGCCATCGGCAGCATCTTCGTAATGCACGCTGCCGCGATGCAGCGCCATGATGTCGTGCACGATGGCAAGACCCAGCCCCGCGCCGCCGTCGACACTGCTGTCGGCTTGTCCCTGGCCGTCGCCGCGGAAGAAGCGCTTGAAGAGTTCGGGTTGCTGTTTGGGCGGCACACCGGGGCCATTGTCTTCGACGGCGACTTCGGCCATTGCGACGCCATCGACGATGGTTTGCGCGACCGTCATCGTGATCCGCGCGCCGTTGATGCGCGACGGCGGCACATATTTCAGCGCGTTATCCAGCAGATTGGCGATCACTTCACGCAGCAGCACGGGATTGCCGCGCGCGATCAGCGGATGATCGTTCGATGGATCGTCGAGACGCTGGAAACCCAGATCCACGTGCACGGCGAGTGCGCGCGGCACCCATTCGGCGCCCGTATCGAATGCGAGCGACGCGACATCCAGATTCACGAAGCGCGCAGCCTGTTCGCCCGGTTCGGCGCGTGCCAGCGACAGCAACTGATTCGACAGACGCACCGCGCGGTCGGCGGCGGCGCGCAGTTCCTTCACGGCGGCGATGGTCTGATGCGGATCACGCGCGATGGCCGCCTGTTCCGCATGCAGCTTGATGGCCGTGAGCGGCGTGCGCAGCTGATGCGCGGCATCGGCGATGAATTTGCGCTGCGCATCGAGCGCGGCTTTCAGGCGGTCGAGCAGGCCGTTCAGCGCGCCCGTCAGCGGACGGATTTCGACGGGGACGAAGGTTTCGTCGACGGGTTCCAGCGACGTGTGCGTCTGACGGTTGAGTGAATCGGCGAGATCGGTCAGCGGATTCAACTGCTGGTTCACCACTCGCCACACGATCACCCAGCCGGCGAGCAGCAATAGCAGCAGCGGCATCATGATCGCCACGAGGAACTCGGCAGCGATGCGGAATCGATGATGCACAGGCTGGCCGACTTCGATGACGACGGGATTGCCCGTCGGCTGATCGACGCGAACCTGCGCGACGCGCACAGCCGTGCCCTCATGCTGCGTCTCGAACACATACGCATAGTGCATGCGGCGCACGTTGGTGCCTTGCAGCGGCAGTTTCGGATCACCGGCGATTTCGGTTTCGCCGTTGCTGATGCGGTACACCAGCTGCTCGACGGGATCGGAGAACATCGCCTGCGCGAGCGGTGGCACGGTGATCGGCGCGTCGGGGCCGGCAATCTGGATCTGCTTCGAGATGGCCGTGGCGAGATCCGCAAGCGAGCGGTCGACCACATGCTGCGTGTATTGCCACGCCAGCCAGTACGCGATGAGGCCGCTCATCAGTGCGAGCAGCGAGAGAGGGGCGGCGAGCCGGCGCAGCAACTGGCGGCGCAGGCTATTCGCGGCGGGGTAGGTCATGATCGAACCCGCGGTAAAGGACGGCGCAGTGAGCGCCCGTCATGGGTACAAACTGTGGTTCAGACGGCGGGCTGAATGACACAGGCGGCCGCCGCGCATACAAAATGCGCTTGCGGCCGCCCGTCGGACAACCCGGACGCCGTCAGACCACAACGGTCTTGTCGACCATTATGACGCCTGGCGGATTTCCTGGAGCAGATAGCCGAAACCACGCACCGTGACGATTTCGACGCGGCAGTTTTCGAGCTTCTTGCGCACGCGGTGCACGTAGACTTCGATGGCCGTATCGCCGAGATCGCCGCCGAAGTGCGTGAGGTGATCCTGCAGTTGCGCCTTGCTGACCACTCGGCCATGACGCAGCAGCAGCATTTCGAGCACCGCGAATTCGCGCGGCGACAGTTCGAGCGGCTTGTCGTCGTTGAAGATGCGGCGGTCGACGCCCGACAGACGCACGCCGCCGAGCGACACTTCCGGACGCGGCATGTCGCCATGCGGTCCGCTGCGGCGCATCACGGCGCGAATGCGGGCTTCGAGTTCAGCCGGTTCGAACGGCTTCAGCATGTAGTCGTCTGCGCCGGAATTCAGGCCTTGCACGCGGTCGTTCAGTTCGTCGCGTGCCGTCAGAACGATCACGGGCGTGTGACGGTTGCTCTGGCGAAAACGCGAGAGCAGCGTCATACCGTCGATGCCGGGCAAGCCCAGATCGAGGATCACGAGTTCGTGGCGGTTTTGCGTGAGGGCCTGTTCGGCAAAGATGCCGTCATGGACCATGTCGACCGTGAAGCCGGCTTGTTCGAGACTGCTTTGGATGCCGCGCGCGATAGGGCGGTCGTCTTCGATCAGAAGGAGTCGCATGGGTTTCACTCAAGTACAATGGGTTGGGCCAGAGGCACGCGGTTCGCCGGGGCGCCTGCTGCACAGAATGCCGTGCGATGTTCCGTTCGATGCGGCCTTCAACGGATCAGCCAGCCATGTCCAATATTACGATCTACGAACTGGAAGCCGCGATCAATTTCTGGCGTTCCCGCTCGCCTTCGAGCGGTGACGAACTTGTTCTGTGCAAGGAGGCAAGCGCGCTCTCCAAGCCGTATGCGCTGATGATTGTACAGCGACAGACCACGCTGCCGCAGGACGGATTGGACGAGATTGCCCGCGCCGCGTGGGATTCTTACGTGTCCATTAAAAATGGCCTAAGAAAGTGAAGGATTGGTGGCCTGATTACCTGCAAAACGCTTTCATTACGGGGTTTTATAAGGGTTTTGGAGGGTTCGCACGCCGCATCACTTCTCTTTACCGCGTATTACTTGCCCGCCGCAATCCCATCGATAAACCTTGCAAGTTGAATATCGCGTTCGGTGATTCCGTTTGCATCATGCGTCGATAGCGTGATCTCGACATTGCTGTAGACGTTGAACCATTCGGGGTGATGGTCCATCTCCTGAGCCTTGATCGCGACGCGCGTCATGAAGCCGAATGCTTCATTGAAGTCCGCGAATTTGAACTGCCGTTTGATCGCGTCGCGGCCTTCGACGTTCTGCCAGCCGTCGAGTTGAGCAATCTGCGACGCGCGTTCTTCTGAAGAAAGTTTCTGGATCATGGTGTTTCCCCTTTAATGCCATGCGCATCGACATAGCGAGCGCATCGGCGGCGGTTCTATTCTTCCACGGTTGAGGGTGCGACGTTGCGCGTCGCTTCAAACGTCGGCGTCAGTTGCCCAGCCTTCGCCTGTGCCGCGTGTGATCACGGTATCGGTTGAGCGCACTTCACCAGCCGGGAACGGCTTCGTGTTCGCGAGCCTTGCCAGCAGCGGTGCGAAATCGGTATTCGCGACATCGAACAGTTGAGCAAAATCGTCGATCACGAAGTAGGTCTTCTGGAACGTATCGATCCGGTATTGCGTCTGCATCACGCGCTCGAGATCGAAGCCGATGCGATTGGGTGCGTCGCTCAGCTGGCTATAAAGCGTCTCACCCTTGCTTGACACGATGCCCGCGCCGTAGATCTTCACGCCGTTCGGACTCGCGGCGTCGCGGATCAGACCGAACTCGGTTGTGTACCAATAGAGGCGCGCGAGCAGCGGCAACGCATCGGCATCGTGTGCGGCAAGTGCGGCGCGTCCATATGCCTGCACGTAATCGGCGAAAACCGGGTTGATCAGCAGCGGCACGTGCCCATACAGATCATGGAAGCAGTCCGGCTCCTGCAGATAATCGAGCTGATCCGGACGGCGCATCCACCAGGTCACGGGAAAGCGCCGGTTCGCCAGATGCTCGAAAAAGACCTGATCGGGCACGAGACCAGGCACGGCGACGATTCGCCAGCCGGTTGCGGGCATCAGTTGCTGATTGATAGCTTCGAACGAAGGCACGCTTTCCGGCGACAGATTCAGCCGCTCGACGCCTTCCAGAAACTCATCGCACACGCGTCCCTTGAGCAGCGCTGTCTGCCGCGTATAAAGCTGCTTCCACACCGCGTGATCGACTGCGCCGTAGCGATGCATCGGCTGATCGATGGTGAAGTCGGCGCGGGTTTCGAGGCCGGCGTCGAATTGCTCCTTGAGCTTCGCGGTGTTCGGGACTGACATGACTTGCGGCGCGGATCGCGCAGTAACGGGAATCGTGCAAGTCTAGTGCGGGTAACGTGCGGAAAGGGCGCAAGTTTTCCAGATTGCCCGGTGATGATGCGATAATCGTGCATCAAAACGCGAATCCGTGCGGAGAATTAACATGCTGGAACTGGATCACTTCGATCTCGCGCTGCTCGACGTCCTGCAACGCTTCGGCCGCGCGACGCACCAGCAGCTCGGCGAGCAGGTGCCGCTGTCGCCGTCGCAGATCGGGCGGCGTCTGCAGCGGCTCGAATCGATTGGCGTGGTGGACGGCTACCGTGTCGTGCTGCGGCCGGAAAAGCTCGGGCTCGGCGTGACGGCTTTCACCAGCCTGAAACTGAAGCACCACGGCGATTCCATCATCGAGCAGTTCCAGCAGCAGATCGACGTGTTGCCCGAAGTGCTGGAGTGTCACGCCGTGGTCGGTGACGCGGATTATCTGTTGCGTATCGTCGCGCCGGATCTCAACGCGCTGTCTTCATTCGTGATGAAGAAGCTGATGCGCGTGCCGGGTGTGGACAGCGTGCGCTCGAACATCGTGCTGACGACGTTCAAGCGTAATGGCCCGCTGCCACTCGGTCATCTGGCGCCGGGCGCCGCCGCCGACTGACTTGACTGGTTCAGCCGGCAGGCGTGCTGGCGCTCACGCAGCCTTCAAAGGCTCCTGATTCAGCATATCCACGTATGCGACGGCCACGAGGTCCGATTCCGGCACGCCGAGCTTCGCGAATACGGCGTGCGCTTCCTTCTCGCCGCCTTCTTCGTCGTCATCCTGCGCGAGCACGACTTCGAGTTCGACGAAATCCCCCAGACCATCCACACGATCGAGATGAATCCGCGTGCGGCCCACGATATACACGTGCCGTTCCTTCGACACGATGCCGCGCGTCGTCAGCGCGGTGGCGAGCAGCGAGTGCATCGCTTCGGGGTTCGTCACCGGGCTGCGCGTGTAGTACGACGCCTTCGGGCCGTCGCGGTCGTCGCGCTGATAGAAGATCAGCTCGGCGGGCGTGCCGTCGTCGAACTGGCGCAGCTTCAGACGGCCTCGCGGCACGTCGTAGAAGAAATCCTGCTGGCGGAAGATCATCGGAGCGTCAGGCGACAGCGCGGCGGCGCGCTCGCGAAGCTGCTCGAACTGCTGGGCGCGGGCTTTGATTTCGATGTTGCGTGCCATGTGAAGCTCCTGTCGGAAGATGAACGTAGACGGCTTCTGACGACGACCGGTTCACGCCGGTTACCTGAATGCGCAAACCGGACGGCAGAGACCTGAGAGACGAACAGCGGGAAACGGAAAGCCGGATGAAAACTGCAGGCTTGATCGGGCAAAACGTCAATCTAGCAAAAAGCTCATGACGATGTGGTTAAAGGCCACGGCGTCTGAAGGATGCAAGAGCATGCGCGGGACACGCTGCTGCGTCATGAGGCCGGCTCATATCGCTGCGTGACAGTCCGCTCACGCGGACCACTGCTGTTCGATCAGTTTCAGCGCCGCAGCGATGGCCGGTTCTTCCCTGTGCGCAGCGAGCGTGATGAAGGTCAGCTCGGTCGGCACGGTGATCCCTTCGACGATGGTGAGTGCATGCGCGTGCGCTTCCGCCAGCGCGGTCGAATCGCGCGCGAGCGTCAGGCCAACGCCCGATTTGACGAGATCGAGCATCGACGGTTCCTGATCGACTTCCGCGACCTTGATCGGCTTGACACCGGCTTCGGCGAAACGGCGTGTCAGCAGCCGGTTGTGCGCGGACGCGGGCGGCGTCCAGATCCACGGCAGCGCGGCGAGCGCACGCCAATCGCGCACACCCTTTACACGATCCTTCCAGCCGGGCGGCGCGAGCACCCGATACTGGAAATGCGTCAGCGTGACGGCGTGGAAAATCGCGGCTTCGCGCGGTTCTTCATCGTCCGGCTGGCCGATGTAATAGCCCACGTCCAGTTCGCCCGCGCGCACCTGATCGCGCACCCAGCCGGACATGCCGTGCCGTAACTGCGTTTCGATGTGCGGCCAGGTTTCGACCAGTTGCTTCAGAAAGCCGCCAAGCCGCAGGAACGCCGGATCGAGAATCGTGCCGATGCGCAGGCGTCCGTGTACTTCATGACGCAGCGTGGCCGCGGCGCGTTCGACATCGCTCGCGGCGGCCAGCGCGCGTTCGGCGTGCGGCAACAAGGCCTGACCGTCGCGCGTGAGCGCGAGGCCATGCGACGTGCGCGTGAACAGCGTTACGCCGAGCATGGCTTGCAGATTCTTGATCTGCAGACTGACGGCAGGCTGGGTCAGATGCAGTTGCGTGGCCGCGCGCGTCAGATTGCCTTCGCGCGCTACCGTCGCGAAGGCGCGGAGCAGGGTGAGGTCCATCCATTGATATTAACGCGCCTTATATCGCATTTGAGCATTACTCATTGGATTCGGGGATCGCTTCGCGGTTACGCTTTTCAATCGCATGCAGAGGCGCGACGCGTTGCGCTGCAGCATCGACCATCACAAAGCCTACCCAGGAGACACCATGAGCGAGACAGATCAAGGCAAGGTGCGCGCGCTGACGCACGTGATCAATGGCCATCCCGTCGATGGCACGAGCCAGCGTTTCGGCGACGTGTTCAATCCCGCCACGGGCGAAGTGAGTTCGCGCGTGCCGCTCGCGAGCGTCGCGGAAGTGGATGCCGCAGTCGCTGCCGCGAAGGCCGCGTTTCCCGCATGGAGCGAAACGGCGCCGATCAAGCGCGCACGCGTGCTGTTCAAGTTCAAGGAACTGCTAGACCGTCATCACGATGAACTCGCCGAACTGATCACGCGCGAGCATGGCAAGGTGTTCTCGGATGCGAAGGGCGAGGTGATGCGCGGCATCGAGATCGTCGAGTTCGCTTGCGGCATTCCGAATCTGTTGAAGACCGATTTCACCGATCAGATTGGCGGCGGCATCGACAACTGGAACCTGCGTCAGCCGCTGGGCGTCGTTGCGGGCATCACGCCATTCAACTTCCCGATGATGGTGCCGTGCTGGATGTTCCCTGTTGCGATCGCGTGCGGCAATACGTTTGTGTTGAAGCCGTCGGAACGCGATCCGTCGGCATCGGTGCGGCTTGCCGAATTGCTGAAGGAAGCGGGTCTGCCCGATGGCGTGTTCAACGTCGTGCATGGCGACAAGGTCGCTGTCGACGCACTGCTTGCGCATCCCGATGTCACGGCGTTGTCGTTCGTCGGCTCGACGCCGATTGCCGAATACATCTACACGGAAGGCACGAAGCACGGCAAACGCGTGCAGGCGCTGGGCGGTGCGAAGAACCATCTCGTCGTGATGCCCGATGCCGATCTCGATCAGGCTGTCGATGCGTTGATCGGCGCAGCGTACGGTTCGGCTGGCGAGCGCTGCATGGCGATCTCGGTTGCCGTCGCAGTCGGTCATATCGCTGACGAACTGATCGAACGTCTCACGCCGCGCGTGAAGTCGCTGAAGATCATGAACGGCATGGAAGGCGAAGCTGAAATGGGGCCGCTCGTGACGGCGGCGCATCGCGAGAAGGTGTCGGGTTATATCGATGCAGGCGTCAACGCGGGCGCGAAGCTCGTGGTCGATGGACGTGGGCACAAGGTGGCCGGACACGAGAAGGGATTCTTCCTCGGCGGCAGTCTGTTCGACGACGTGAAGACCGATATGAAGATCTATCGCGAAGAGATTTTCGGACCGGTGCTGTGCGTGGTGCGTGTGCCGGATTTTGCGGCTGCTGTTGACCTGATCAACAAGAACGAGTTTGCGAATGGCGTATCGCTGTTCACATCGGATGGCGGCGTGGCGCGCGCGTTCTCGCGGCAGATCCAGATCGGCATGGTCGGCATCAACGTGCCGATTCCTGTGCCGATGGCGTGGCACTCGTTTGGCGGCTGGAAGAAATCGCTATTCGGCGATCACCATGCATATGGTGAAGAAGGCGTGCGTTTCTACACGCGCTACAAGAGCGTGATGCAGCGCTGGCCGGACAGCATCGCGAAGGGCGCGGAATTCACGATGCCCGTTGCGAAGTGACGCCGCAATAACGATGCGAAGGAGACAACGGTGAGCACGACCGCAAGAAAACTCGAAGGCGAATTCGACTACATCATCATTGGTGCGGGCACGGCAGGTTGCGTGCTCGCGAATCGCCTGACTGAAGATCCCGACGTGACAGTGCTGCTGCTCGAAGCGGGCGGCAAGGACGATTACCACTGGATTCACGTGCCCGTTGGCTACCTCTATTGCATTGGCAATCCGCGCACCGACTGGCTCTATAAAACGCAGGCGGAAGCGGGCCTCAACGGACGCGCGCTGTCGTATCCGCGCGGCCGTGTATTGGGCGGCTGTTCGTCGATCAACGGCATGATCTATATGCGCGGGCAGCGCGAAGATTACGACGAGTGGGCACGCGTGACGAACGATTCAGCGTGGTCATGGGATGCCGTGCTGCCCATCTTCAAACGCAGCGAAGATCATCATGGCGGTGCGAATGATTTTCATGGTGCGGGTGGTCAATGGCGTGTGGAAAAGCAGCGCCTCAAATGGAAGGTTCTCGAGAAGTTCTCCGAAGCCGCACAGGAAGCCGGCATTCCCGCCACCGACGATTTCAATCGCGGCGACAACACAGGTGTCGGCTATTTCGATGTGAACCAGAAGCGCGGCATTCGGTGGAATGCGTCGAAGGCTTTTTTGCGACCTGCCATGCAAAGGCCGAATCTCACCGTGATCACGGGAGCGCATACGCAGCGCGTCGTCTTCGAAGGCAAGCGTTGTGTCGGTGTCGACTATCGCGGTGCTGATGTCGAGTACTTCGCGAAGGCGCGCATCGAAGTGATCATGAGTTCGGGTGCGGTGAACTCACCGCAATTACTCGAGCTTTCCGGCATCGGCAATGGCGCGCGTCTGCAAAAACTCGGCATTGACGTTGTGAAGGATCTGCGCGGCGTCGGCGAGAATTTGCAGGACCATTTGCAGCTGCGCATGGCGTATAAGGTGCACGGTGTGCGCACGTTGAATACGGCGTCCGCGCATTGGTGGGGCAAGATGATGATCGGCCTGCAATATCTGCTGACGCAGAGCGGACCGATGTCGATGTCGCCATCGCAGCTTGGCGCGTTTGCGAAGTCGGACGTGAACGATAAATCGCTGACGCGTCCCGATCTCGAGTATCACGTGCAGCCGCTTTCACTTGAAAAGTTCGGTGAGCCGTTGCATCGCTTCAATGCATTCACGGCATCGGTTTGTCATTTGCGTCCGACATCGCGCGGCAGTGTGCATGTCGATTCGCGCGATCCGCATACGGCGCCGTTGATCGCGCCGAATTATCTGTCCACTGATCATGACCGTCACGTGGCAGCAAACGCGTTGCGTCTCACGCGGCGCATTGCTGCTGCGCCGGCGTTGCAGCCTTATCGTCCTGAAGAGATTCTGCCTGGCATCCAGTTTCAGACGGAAGAAGAGTTGCAGATTGCAGCGGGCAACGTGGGCACGACCATCTTTCATCCTGTCGGCACATGCCGCATGGGCACGCTGGACGATCCCGGCGCGGTGGTCGATAGCCGCCTGCGTGTGATTGGTGTCGAAGGTTTGCGTGTGGTCGATGCGTCGGTGATGCCCAACATCACGTCGGGCAACACGAATTCGCCAACGCTGATGATTGCCGAACGCGCGAGTGACATGATTCGCGCCGACCGTCGTGCGCGAACCGAAAATCTCAAGATCGAGACACAGACTGTGTCACCGATGTCGGTTGCATGACACGCAACGTTTAACGTTTCGAGCGCTAAAGGTCGCATTAAACACTAAGTGCAAATCCCAATGATTGCGCTGCATCATTGGCGCGACAATGGCATCCATGCTGCGTGGTGCGGCATGGATTACCGTCCGCATTGGTGCACCACGCCACGATTGGCTCGGGGGTTTCATCGCCAATAACAGTCGCGCCGGATCAGCGCGGAATAAAACGCGGTAGTGCTTCGCCTTACTTCGGCATGGAAGGGAACATGATTCTCGGCGATACGATACTCGAGACGCGCGGGCTCACTCGTGAGTTCAAGGGTTTTACCGCAGTCAATGGCGTGAACCTGCGCGTGAAGCGCGGTTCGATCCATGCGCTCATCGGTCCGAACGGTGCAGGCAAGACCACCTGCTTCAATCTGCTCACCAAATTTCTCGTGCCCACTGCGGGTCAGATCGTCTTTAACGGTATCGACATTACGGGTGAGCGCCCCGCGCAGATCGCGCGCCGCGGCATCATTCGCTCCTTTCAGATTTCCGCTGTATTTCCGCATCTGACAGCATTGCAGAACGTACGTATCGGTTTGCAGCGTCAGCTGGGCACGGCGTTTCATTTCTGGAGAAGCGAGCGCACGTTGCGCCAGCTTAATGACCGCGCGATCGATCTGCTCACACAAGTGGGTCTGACCGATTTCGCCGATGTTCCCGCCGTCGAGCTTTCATACGGCCGCAAGCGTGCGCTGGAAATCGCCACGACACTCGGCATGGAACCCGAACTGATGCTGCTCGATGAACCGACGCAAGGCATGGGTCACGAAGACGTCGACCGTGTGACGGCGCTGATCAAGAAGGTATCGGCGGGTCGCACGATCCTGATGGTCGAACACAACATGAATGTGATTGCCGGCATCTCCGACACGATTACCGTCCTGCAACGCGGCGAGGTGCTCGCCGAAGGCACGTACGCGGAAGTCTCGAAGAACCCGCTCGTCATGCAGGCCTATATGGGCAGTGCGGACGCAGCGCTTGCCGGAGCGCATGCATGAGCACAGTGAGCGAACGGGAAAACGCAGCGGTGAGTGTGGTGAGCGGCGAGCCGGCGCTGGAGATCGCCGGGCTGCAGGCCTGGTATGGCGAATCGCACATCCTGCATGGCGTCGATCTGAACGTGAGCCGCGGCGAAGTGGTCACGCTGCTTGGCCGCAATGGCGCGGGCCGTACCACCACCTTGCGCGCGATCATGGGCCTGACGGGCCGCCGCACGGGGTCGATCCGCGTCGGTGGACGCGAAACCATTTCGATGCCGACGCATCGGGTCGCGCATTGCGGCGTCGGTTATTGCCCGGAAGAGCGCGGCATCTTTTCGAGTCTCTCGTGCGAGGAAAATCTGCTGCTGCCGCCGCCCGTCGGCGACAAGTCGTTGATGATGTCGATCGACGAGATCTACCAGATGTTTCCCAATCTCCAGGAACGGCGCATGAGTCAGGGCACGCGTCTGTCGGGCGGCGAGCAACAGATGCTCGCTGTCGCGCGGATTCTGCGCACGGGTGCGAACCTGCTGTTGCTCGATGAAATTTCCGAAGGCCTCGCGCCCGTGATCGTGCAGGCGCTCGCGCGCATGATCATCACATTGAAAGCACGCGGCTACACGATCGTTATGGTCGAGCAGAACTTCCGCTTTGCCGCGCCGCTCGCCGACCGTTTCTATGTGATGGAGCATGGGCGCATCGTCGAGCACTTCGGGGCGAAGGAGCTCGAAAGCAAAATGCCGGTGCTGCACGATTTGCTCGGCGTCTAAACGGGGTGGACGAATCCCGGACTGGAAGCGGGGTCGTCATGGGAACAGCGACGCACGACACACCCAGATGCCTCTGATAACCACAAGCATGAAAAACAGGAGACACGCATGAAACTGAAGACTTTCGCCAGATTGTCGGCCGTCTGTTTCGCGGCTGCGGGCGCCATGTTCGCAACGGGTAGCGCGCAGGCCGCCGATGGCCAGACCGTGAAGATCGGCTACATCACCGATCTTTCCGGCCTGTACGCGGACATCGACGGCCAGGGCGGCCTCGAGTCGATCCGTATGGCGATTGCCGATTTCGGTGGCAAGGTAAATGGCAAGCCGATCGAACTCGTCTACGCGGATCACCAGAACAAGGCGGATATCGCGGCATCGCGTGCACGTGAGTGGATCGACCGCGATGGCGTGAACGTGATTATCGGCGGCACGAATTCGGCCACTGCGCTGTCGACCAATCAGGTCGCAGGCGAAAAGAAGATTCCGTACATCAACATCGGCGCGGGCGCGGATAACCTCACGAACGAGCAATGCACGCCGTACACGGTGCACTACGCGTACGACACGATGGCGCTCGCCAAGGGCACGGGTTCCGCCGTGACGAAGCAGGGCGGCAAGACGTGGTACTTCCTGACGGCGGACTATGCGTTCGGCAAGGCGCTTGAAAAGAACACGTCGGATGTCGTGAAGGCAAACGGCGGCCAGGTGCTCGGCGCAGTGCGTCATCCGCTGTCGGCATCGGATTTCTCATCGTTCCTGTTGCAGGCGCAAGGATCGAAGGCACAAGTGCTGGGTCTCGCGAATGCAGGCGGCGACACCATCAACTCGATCAAGGCGGCAAAGGAATTCGGCATCACCAAGTCGATGAAGATCGCGGCGCTGCTGATCTTCCTGACGGACATCCACAGCCTGGGACTCGAAACGACGCAAGGCCTCGTCGCAACGGATAGCTGGTACTGGAACAAGGACGCCAATACCCGCAAGTGGGCGCAACGCTACTTCGACAAGATGAAGAAGATGCCGACCAGCCTGCACGCAGCAGACTACTCGGCCGTTACGACGTATCTGAAGGCCGTGCAGGCAGCAGGCACGACCGACAGCGACAAGGTGATGGAACAGCTTCACAAGATGAAGATCGACGACTTCTATGCGAAGGGCTACATCCGTCAGGACGGCAGCATGATTCACGACATGTATCTGATGGAAGTGAAGAAGCCGTCGGAATCGAAAGAGCCGTGGGACTACTACAAGATCACGGCAACGATTCCTGGCGAACAGGCCTTCGGGACCAAGGCGGAATCGCGCTGCGCGCTGTGGAAGTAAGCGGTTTGCAACTGTGATGAATGGGCGGCGTACGCGTCGCCCGTTATGTATCAGGAGCAGGCTGCGTCGATATTATTCTGACGGCGGGTTCAATGGAAATCTTTGGCATTCCGCTACCGGCGATGCTCAGCCAGTTGCTGCTCGGACTCGTGAATGGATCGTTCTACGCGATCCTGAGTCTGGGACTAGCCGTGATCTTCGGTCTGCTCAACGTGATCAACTTCGCGCACGGCGCGTTGTTCATGCTGGGCGCGATGCTCACATGGATGGGTCTGTCGTATTTCAATCTGCCGTACTGGGTGATGCTGGTGCTCGCGCCTGTGCTCGTCGGCCTGTTCGGCATCGTGATCGAACGCTCGATGCTGCGCTGGCTGTACAAGCTCGATCACCTCTATGGTTTGCTGCTCACCTTTGGTTTGACGCTCGTTGTAGAAGGCGTGTTTCATTCGATCTACGGTTCGTCAGGTCAGCCGTACGACGTGCCGTCGGCGCTGTCGGGCGCGACCAATCTCGGCTTCATGTTTCTGCCGAACTATCGCGCGTGGGTCGTGGTTGCGTCGCTGGCCGTGTGCTTCGCGACGTGGTTCGTGATCGAGAAGACGCGTCTTGGTGCCTATCTGCGTGCGGGCACGGAAAACCCGAAGCTCGTGGAAGCATTCGGCGTGAACGTGCCGATGATGGTCACGCTCACCTACGGCTTCGGCGTTGCGCTGGCCGCATTTGCAGGCGTGCTCGCCGCGCCCGTGATCCAGGTCTCGCCGCTGATGGGCCAACCGATGATCATCACCGTGTTCGCTGTCGTCGTGATCGGCGGGATGGGGTCGATCATGGGTTCGATCCTCACGGGTTTGCTGCTGGGCGTGATCGAAGGGTTCACGCGTGTGTTCTATCCGGAAGCCTCGGCGACGGTGGTCTTCGTGATCATGGCGCTCGTGTTGCTGGTGCGTCCGGCGGGTCTCTTCGGCAAGGAAAAATGATGCAGAGAAAAGCGCTTTACCTGCTGCTGCTGATCGGACTGATCGTCGCACCGTTTGTCGGCGCATATCCGTTGTTCGTGATGAAGGTGCTGTGCTTTGCGCTGTTTGCGGCCGCGTTCAATCTGTTGATCGGCTATACGGGTTTGCTGTCGTTCGGTCACGCGATGTTTCTCGCGACGGCTGGCTACATCTGCGGTTATGGAATCCAGACGCTCGGGTTGTCGCCTGAACTGGGTGTGTTGGCGGGCGCCGCCGCTGCGACGCTGCTCGGCCTCATAGTCGGTCTGTTCGCGATTCGCAGACAGGGTATCTACTTCGCGATGGTTACGCTCGCGCTCGCGCAGATGGTGTATTTCGTCTATTTGCAGGCGCCGTTCACGCATGGCGAAGACGGGCTGCAAGGCGTGCCGCGCGGCAAGCTGTTCGGTGCGCTGAGCCTATCGTCGGACCTGACGTTGTACTTCATCGTGCTCGCCGTGATGGTGCTCGCGTTCCTGCTGATCGTGCGTATCGTGCATTCGCCGTTCGGGCAGGTGCTGATCGCGATCAAGGAAAATGAGCCGCGTGCGATTTCGCTTGGCTACGACACGAACCGCTTCAAGCTGCTCGCGTTCATTCTGTCGGCGGGTCTTGCGGGTCTGGCCGGTGCGCTGAAAGTGGTCGTGCTGGGCTTCGAAACACTCGGCGATGCGTACTGGACCATGTCCGGCCTCGTCGTGCTGATGACGCTGGTAGGCGGCATGGGTACGCTGTTCGGGCCGCTGGTGGGTGCAGCGCTGATCGTGTCGCTCGAAGACCGGCTCGGCGATATCGGCACCGGCCTGGCGTCGATGACTGGCGTGGAGTGGTTCCGCTCTCTGGGCGAATCCGCGACGATCGTGACGGGCCTGATTTTCATCGCGTGCGTGCTGGCGTTCCGGCGCGGTATCGTCGGTGAGATAGTGGAGAGGGTCAAACCACTGCGTGCGTGATGCATCGGTGAAATTGGTTTGCGATCCGAAATAACGGCTTGCTGGTACTAATTGACGCGAATATGGAGCAAAACTACAAGAATGCGCCCCATTTCTGTGCGGCACTGCACCACTAGGGTAAATGCTAGTTGCTCATGAAACGGTCCCCGTTTAATCTTCACACAGTTCTGATGCACCGAATTTTGCAGGTGGAGAACGAGGAGACATGAGGCGCATAAGTGCCCATACAAAAGCGCTGTTGGACGGAATCCAACAGCGCTTTTTACTTTTTAAGCTCTGAATTCCATTTGCTTCTCTGCGCTTTCGCGCGTCGCGCCGTGTTGTAAATCTGGCGCTTTCCTGTCCGCCGCGTCCGGCAATTTTCCCCAAAGATTCAAAGCCTTCAAACCGCTTGCCGCGTGCGCTATGCGTCCGCTACACTCGCCATTCGCCGACCATCGGGTCGGCCTTTGGAACACTCGAATCAATTCGAACATCGGGGCGTAGAGGAGCGGAATGAAGTCGGCATTGCGGTGGATCAGCGCGGCGCTCGTCGCGGCAGGCGTGTGTGCAACGTATAGCGGCGCAGCGAGCGCCGATGTGAAAATCGGCATGACGGTGTCGGCAACGGGGCCGGCCGCCTCGCTCGGCATTCCGGAGAAGAACACCAGCGCGCTTCTGCCGAAGGAAATCGCGGGCCAGAAGATCGACTACATCGTGCTCGACGATGCGACGGATTCGACGCAAGCCGTGAAGAACGCACGCAAGCTCACCAGCGAAGATCACGTCGATGCATTGATCGGTTCGACCGTCGTGCCGAACTCGCTCGCGATGATCGACATCGCCAATGAAACGCAAACGCCGATGATCTCGATGGCGGCGGCAGCGTCGATCGTCGAGCCGATGGATGCGAAGCGCGCGTGGGTCTTCAAGACGCCTCAGAACGACATTCTGATGGCCACGGCGATTGCGCAGCACATGTCGAACCACGGCGTGAAGACGGTGGCCTTCATCGGGTTCTCGGATGCGTACGGCGAGAGCTGGTTCAAGGAATTCACCAAGGCCGCCGATCTCAAGAAGATCAAGATCGTCGCGAATGAACGTTTCGCGCGCAACGATGCGTCGGTGACGGGCCAGGTGCTCAAGATGATGTCGCAGAATCCGGATGCCGTGCTGATCGCCGGTGCGGGCACGCCAGCCGCATTGCCGGAAAAGACGCTGCGCGAGCGCGGCTTCAAGGGCAAGTACTACCAGACGCACGGCGTTGCCAATAATGACTTCCTGCGCGTGTGCGGCAAGGATTGCGAAGGCACGTATCTGCCCGCCGGCCCGCTGCTCGTCGCGGATCAACTGCCCGATTCGAACCCGGTGAAGAAGGCATCGCTCGCGTACAAGCACGCTTATGAAGGCGCAAATGGCGCGGGTTCGATCTCGACGTTCGGCGGTCACGCATGGGACGCAGGCTTGCTGCTGCAACATGCAATTCCTATCGCGTTGAAGAAGGGCCAGCCGGGCACGCCGCAATTCCGCGAAGCACTGCGTGCAGCACTCGAAGACACGAAAGATTTGCCGGGCTCGCACGGCATCTTCAACATGAGCACGAACGATCACTCGGGCCTCGATCAACGGGCGCGCGTAATGGTGCAGATCGTCGATGGCAAGTGGAAGCTTGCTTCCGACTAAGCGAGGCGAATTAACGAACTCGAATGAACAAAAAGACGCGAGCAGTTGACGCGTCTTTTTTATTGCACGCGAGATGTTTAAATAAAAAACACGTGCATGGAGAGGGGAGAAGACTAAAGCGGTAAGGCCTGCGTTTCACGTTTGACGCAATTGCAACGAGCAGGGAAAACCATGCTTGGCAGGCTTATACCCGATAACTAGATTCAGTTACCCGGTTCTCGAACTGGATTACGACACGCATTTAAAGCGTTTGGAGACAAGCAATGAAAACGACAAAGCAGTGGGTCCGCAATGCGATCGCGATGGCGCTCGTTTGCGGTGCAAGCGCCGCCATGGCGCAGGTGAAGATCGGGGTCACGCTCTCCACCACGGGGCCGGCGGCATCGCTCGGTATTCCTGAGAAGAACACGATTGCGCTGCTGCCGAAGGAGATCGCTGGCAAGAGCGTGCAATACATCGTGCTGGACGATGCATCGGATACGAGCCGCGCCGTGCAGAACACACGCAAGCTGATCGACGAAGATCACGTCGACGCGATTATCGGTTCGACCGTCACGCCGAATTCGCTCGCGATGCTCGATCCCGTTTCCGAAGGCAAGACGCCAATGATCTCGCTCGCGGCATCGGCGGCGATCATCGCGCCGATGGATGCGAAGCGCACGTGGGCCTTCAAGACGCCGCAGAACGACAGCCTGATGGCCGACGCGATCGCCGAGTACATGGAGAAGCACGGCGTGAAGACGGTGGCCTTCATCGGCTTCGCAGACGCGTATGGCGAGGGCTGGTACAACGTCTTCAGCAAGGCGGCCGACGCGCATCATCTGAAGCTCGTCGTGAACGAACGCTATAACCGCACCGATGCTTCGGTGACGGGTCAGGTGCTGAAGATCGTTGCGTCGAACGCGGATGCGGTGCTGATCGCCGGCGCGGGTACGCCGTCCGCGCTGCCTGCGAAGGCGCTCAAGGAGCGCGGCTACAAGGGCAAGATCTATCAGACGCACGGCGTCGCCAACAACGACTTCCTGCGCGTTTGCGGCAAGGACTGCGAAGGCGAATTGCTGCCCGCAGGCCCGATTCTCGTCGCCGATCAGCTGCCCGATTCGAATCCGGTGAAGAAGTCGTCGCTCGCGTACAAGGAGGCGTACGAGAAGGCCTATGGCGTGGGTTCTGTGGCGACGTTCGGCGGTCATGCATGGGATGCTGGCCAGATGCTCCAGCGAGCCATTCCAGAGGCTCTGAAGAAGGGCCAGCCGGGTACGGAAGCATTCCGCGTCGCACTGCGTGATGCGCTCGAGAACGTCAAGGACTTGCCACTCTCGCACGGCATCATGAATACGACACCCGCTGACCACAATGGTCTCGACAAACGCGCTCGCGTGATCGTCGAGATTGCTGACGGCAAGTGGAAACTCCAGAACGACTAAACGACCAAGAAGGTACGCGCCTCTCGCGCAAGACGTGGTGACGAGCATATGAGACGGCTCTTATGCCACGTAGCCAATTCTGATCGATAACAATGGCAAGCTCTGCCGCGCCGTATCTCAGGCGCGGCAGTTGTTTTATGTGTTGCTGCTTCGCTTCGTGGCTGGTGGTCGTTAAGCCGGCTCTCATTGTTTCTCTGTTTCGATATCGACGTTCCAGGACGAGGAAGTATGGATCTATCAATTGCGGCGATCCTCGCGCAGGACGGCATCACGACCGGCGCGATCTACGCATTGCTCGCGCTCGCGTTGGTGCTCGTGTTCTCCGTGACGCGCGCCATTTTCATCCCGCAAGGGGAGTTCGTTTCGTACGGCGCGCTGACGCTGGCTGCATTGCAGACGCAGAAGTTTCCCGCGACCTGCTGGCTGCTGATGGCGATGGGGCTGGCGTGCTTTGTCGTCGAGATCATCGGCATGGCGCGGCACGCGGAGCGGCGGCGTCACGCGGCGCGCACGCTGGTGATGCTGGTCGGCAAGTATCTGCTGTTTCCCGTTGCCGTCTATGCCGTCACGCGCGGCGTGTTCATGCAGCCGCTGCCGATGCTGGCGCAGATTGCGCTCACATTGCTGATCGTCGTGCCGATGGGGCCGTTCGTGTATCGGCTTGCCTATGAACCGGTTGCGGAAGCAACGACGCTGCTGCTGCTGATCGTGTCCGTTGCTGTGCACTTCGCGATGGTCGGACTCGGGCTGGTGATGTTCGGTGCGGAAGGCTCGCGTACCAACGCGTTCACCGATTCCACGTTCAACATCGGCAGCATGGCGATCTCGGGGCAGAGCATCTGGGTGATCGGCGTGGCGCTCGTGATGATCGGCGTGCTGTATGTCTATTTCGATCGCTCGATTTCGGGCAAGGCCTTGCGTGCGACGTCGGTGAACCGGCTTGGAGCGCGGCTTGTCGGCATCGGCACGACGCAGGCGGGGCGTCTGGCGTTCACGCTTGCAGCGGGCCTCGGCGTGTTGTGCGGGATCCTCGTCGCACCGCTGACCACCATCTACTACGACTCGGGCTTCCTGATTGGTCTGAAGGGCTTCGTCGGGGCGATTATCGGCGGGTTGGTCAGTTATCCGCTCGCGGCTGCGGGTTCGATTCTCGTCGGCCTGCTGGAGTCGTATTCGTCGTTCTGGGCCAGCTCGTATAAGGAAGTGATCGTGTTCACGCTGATCATCCCCGTGCTGCTCTGGCGGAGTCTCGCCAGCCCGCATGCGGAAGAAGAGGAGGAGTGACGCGATGAATCGGATCATGAAAAACAGGTTCTTCTGGCTGTTCCTCATCGTCATGTTCGCGCTGCCGGTGCTGCCGCAGCCGATCCGCGTGCCTGAGTACTGGGTGACGCTGCTCAACTACATCGGGCTGTATTCGATCGTCGCGATTGGTCTCGTGCTGCTGACGGGGATCGGCGGCATGACAAGCTTTGGGCAGGCTGCGTTCGTGGGCGTCGGCGCCTACACGACGGCGTATCTGACGACGCAGTTCGGCGTGTCGCCGTGGCTCGCGCTGATCGTCGGCGTCGTCTTGACTGCGTTGATCGCGCTGCTGCTGGGCGCCGTCACGATGCGGCTGTCGGGTCACTTCCTGCCGCTTGGCACGATCGCGTGGGGTCTCGCGCTGTTCTTCCTGTTCGGCAATATGGAGATCCTTGGCAAGTACGACGGCATCAACGGAATTCCCGTGCTGAACGTGCTCGGTATCAACCTGGAATCGGGCCGCCATATCTATTACCTGATCTGGGTCGTCGTGCTCGGCGCAGTTATCTCTGTTCAGAATCTGCTTAATAGCCGTCCGGGACGCGCGATTCGTGCACTGCGTGGCGGCGGCCTGATGGCTGAAGCGATGGGCGTCAACACGGCGTGGATGCGTGTGACGATCTTCGTCTACGCGGCGGTGCTGGCGTCGATTTCGGGCTTTCTGTACGCGCATCTGCAGCGTGCGGTGAATCCGACGCCATTCGGGCTGAATCACGGCATCGAGTTTCTGTTCATGGCGGTGGTCGGTGGCGTCGCGCACGTCTGGGGCGCGGTGCTCGGCGCAGCGATCCTGACGATCCTCCAGGACTATCTGCAGACGCTACTGCCGAAACTGCTCGGCGAGAACGGCAACTTCGAAATTATCGTTTTCGGCATCCTGATGGTGCTGTTGCTGCAATACGCGCGTCAAGGCGTCTGGCCGTTCGTCGCGCGACTGTTCCCACGCGGCCCGCGTGCACACGTTCCGGATCACGCGGAAGCGTTACCGCAGCGCAGCAAGCCGACGGCGGGGGAATCGCTGCTCACTGTTGAGAAGGCTCGCAAGCAGTTCGGCGGTCTGGTTGCTGTCAACGACGTGAGCTTCGAGGTGAAGGCAGGGCAGATCATCGGCCTGATCGGCCCCAACGGCGCGGGCAAGTCGACGACGTTCAATCTGGTCACAGGCGTTCTGCAGCCGACGAGCGGCGCGATCACGTTCCGGGGCGAGCGTATCGATGCACTCAATTCACGTGAAATCGTTAAACGGGGAATCGGGCGCACGTTTCAGCACGTCAAATTGCTCCCGGGCATGACGGTGCTTGAGAACGTCGCAATCGGTGCGCATCTGCGCGGGCATGCGGGCGTTTGGCGCAGCGTGGCGCGGCTGAATGCCGGGGAAGAGGCGCGCCTGATGGCGGAAGCGGCTCGCCAGATTCGCCGCGTCGGTCTCGAAGAGCATATGTACGACGAAGCGGGCAGCCTCGCGCTCGGCAAGCAACGGATTCTGGAGATCGCACGTGCGCTGTGCTGCGATCCGACGCTGCTGTTGCTGGACGAACCGGCGGCGGGTCTGCGCTATCAGGAGAAGCAGCAACTCGCGACCTTGCTGCGCAAGCTGCGCGAAGAGGGCATGAGTGTGCTGCTGGTTGAGCACGACATGGATTTCGTGATGAATCTGACGGATCGGCTCGTCGTGATGGAGTTTGGGACGCGGATTGCGGAAGGCCTGCCGCAGGATGTGCAGAACGATCCGGCGGTGCTGGAAGCCTATCTGGGTGGGGTGGAGTGATGGTGAATCAGACAACGACTGCTGCGCCGATTCTCGAGGTGGGCGATCTTTCCGTGCGTTATGGAAAGGTCGAAGCGTTGCATGGCGCGAAGATCTCGGTTCGTCCGGGGCAGATCGTCTCGGTGATCGGTCCGAACGGCGCAGGGAAGTCGACCTTGCTCAATGCCATCATGGGCGCGCTGCCCGTGACCGGGCACGCAAAGGGCGCCGTCATGTATCGCGGCGAGGACGTGAGCCATGTGCCTGTCGAGAAGCGCGTCGCACGCGGCATGTGCCTCGTCCCGGAGAAGCGGGAGCTGTTCTCCGCGATGACGGTCGAGGACAACCTCGTGCTGGGTGCCTATCGACGTAAGCGCGCCGGCGAGCGCAATTTTCTGGATCAGCTCGAACCTGTGTTCACGCTTTTCCCGCGCCTGAAGGAGCGGCGCAAGCAGGCGGCGGGGACGTTGTCCGGTGGCGAGCGGCAGATGCTTGCGGTCGGCCGCGCGTTGATGGGCAAGCCGGATCTGTTGATGCTGGATGAGCCGAGTTTGGGGCTGGCGCCGCTGATCGTGAAGGAGATTTTCCACATCATTAGCGCGTTGCGTCAGACGGGCGTGGCCACGCTGCTGATCGAGCAGAACGCACGCGCAGCGTTGCAGATTTCCGACTACGGCTATGTTCTCGAAACGGGCGAGCTTGCGCTGGAAGGTGAGGCAAGTGCGCTGGCCCAAAACCCGCGCGTGATCGAAACGTATCTGGGTCTGACGAAGAAAGTCGCGTAGCCGACGGAATTTTTGGCTGTTGGGCTGTCAAATGAGCGGTGTGTTTCACGTGAAACACACCGCTTTTTTTGTCCTATTGCTTTCGACTGAATTCGGGCCAAAAGCGAAACCGCTATAATTTCGCCCATACCTTTCTTTTTTAGGCTCGCGCGACGTCCTGCGTGAGATCCGCGATGCTTTATCCCACAGAGTTTGACGTAATCGTCGTTGGCGGCGGTCATGCCGGCACGGAAGCCGCTTTGGCGTCCGCGCGCATGGGCAACAAGACGCTTTTGCTGACGCACAACATCGAAACCCTCGGCCAGATGAGCTGCAATCCGTCGATCGGCGGCATTGGCAAAGGCCATCTGGTGAAAGAGGTCGATGCGCTCGGCGGCGCCATGGCGGCTGCCACCGACGAAGGCGGCATTCAGTTCCGTATTCTGAATTCGTCGAAAGGGCCGGCCGTTCGGGCAACGCGCGCTCAGGCCGACCGCATTTTGTACAAGGCGGCGATCCGTCACCGCCTGGAAAATCAGCCGAATCTCTGGCTTTTCCAGCAATCGGTCGATGATCTGATGGTCGAAGGTGACCGTGTTGTCGGCGCTATTACGCAGGTTGGCGTGCGTTTTCGCTCGCGCGCTGTGGTGCTGACGGCGGGCACGTTCCTCGACGGCAAAATTCACGTCGGTCTCAACAACTATACGGGCGGACGGGCAGGGGATCCTGCTGCCGTGTCGCTGTCGGCGCGGCTGAAAGAGCTGAAGCTGCCGCAAGGCCGGCTGAAGACGGGTACGCCGCCGCGTATCGACGGCCGCACGATCGATTTTTCGAAGCTGGAAGAGCAGCCGGGCGATCTCGATCCGATTCCCGTGTTCTCGTTCCTGGGCCGCGTCGAGCAGCATCCGCGTCAGGTTCCGTGCTGGGTCACGCACACGAACTCGCAGACGCACGACATTATTCGCAGTGGTCTCGATCGCTCGCCGATGTACACGGGCGTGATTGAAGGCGTGGGACCGCGGTACTGCCCGTCTATTGAAGACAAGATTCACCGGTTTGCTTCGAAAGAATCGCATCAGATCTTTCTTGAGCCCGAAGGGCTGACGACCAACGAGTTCTATCCGAACGGAATCTCCACCAGCTTGCCGTTTGATGTGCAGCTGGAACTGGTGCGTTCGATGGTCGGTCTGGAGCACGCGCACATTCTGCGTCCGGGCTATGCGATCGAGTACGACTACTTCGATCCGCGTGGGCTGAAGGCGTCGCTGGAAACGAAGGTGATCAACGGCTTGTTCTTTGCCGGCCAGATCAACGGCACGACGGGTTACGAAGAAGCGGCGGCACAAGGTCTGCTGGCCGGTATCAACGCTGGCCTGTATGTGCAGGGCAAGGAAGCGTGGTGCCCGCGTCGCGATCAGGCTTATCTGGGCGTGCTCGTAGACGATCTGGTGACGCGTGGCGTGTCTGAGCCGTACCGGATGTTCACCAGCCGCGCCGAATATCGCCTGAGCCTGCGGGAAGACAACGCAGATATGCGTTTGACGGAAATCGGTCGCGAGCTTGGCGTTGTCGATGACGAGCGCTGGGACGCATTCAGCCGTAAACGCGACGCTGTTTCACGTGAAACAGAGCGGCTGCGCACGACGTGGGTGAATCCGAAGACGCTTTCGTTTGAGGAAGCGACCGCTTTGCTCGGCAAGCCGATCGACCACGAATACAGTCTGGCCGATTTGCTGCGTCGCCCGGGCGTCTCGTACGACGGCGTTTGTGGTCTGCGAGAGGGCGCTTGTGGCCCTGCAGAACCACTGGCTGAAGACGAAGTATTGCTCGCACAGATCAAGGAACAGATCGAGATCGGCGTCAAATACCAGGGTTATATCGAGCGGCAGGCTGGTGAAATCGAGCGGAATGAGGCGCACGAAAGCACCCGGTTGCCCGAGAATCTCGACTACGCAGAAGTTCGCGGATTGTCGTTCGAGGCACGTCAGAAGCTGATGCAGTTCCGCCCGGAAACAATCGGTCAGGCGTCCCGTATTTCGGGCATCACGCCGGCTGCGATCTCACTGCTGATGGTTCACCTTAAGCGAGGTCTTGGACGGCGCTCACAAAAGCCTGCTGCAGGTTCCGACAACCCGCCGGTGGTTCAATGACGGCGCGCTCGAACGTGAATGGCGGGCGCGACGCGCTCGCCAGTTTGCTGGACGAAGGGCTGCGCGAACTGGGCATTGATCTCAGTGCAGATCAGAAGGGCAAGCTGCTCGACTACGTCGCGCTGCTCGCCAAGTGGAACGCCGTCTACAACCTGACGGCGATCCGCGATCCGCGCCAGATGTTGATTCAGCACATCCTCGATTCTCTTTCGATCGTTCCGCACCTGGCCGCGCTCGGCCCGGCGACATTACTCGACGTCGGATCGGGTGGTGGTTTGCCTGGCATCGTGCTCGCGATTGTTTTTCCGGACTGGTCGATCACCGTCAACGACATTGTTCACAAAAAATCCGCCTTCCAGTCGCAGGCCAAGGCGGAACTTGGCTTGAGCAACCTGTCGGTTGTTACGGGGCGCGTCGAAACGCTGCGTCCGGGCGTCGAGGTGTCAGGAAAGTTTGATGTGATCGTCTCACGCGCATTCGCAGAGCTCGCGGATTTCGTTACACTGGCCCGTCACCTCGTTGCGGACCATGGCGCGATCTGGGCGATGAAGGGCGTGCGACCCGATGCGGAAATCGAACGTTTGCCCGACGGCGCGCAGGCGAAGCAGGTGATTCGCCTCAAAGTGCCGGCATTGGACGCTGAACGGCATCTGGTCGAAGTCACGGTGCACTGAATTTCCAATCGAAACTTGATTAAACAGGCTGCAAAGGGACACCTAAAAGATGGCAAAAATCTTCTGCGTTGCGAACCAGAAGGGTGGAGTCGGCAAAACGACGACCGCGGTCAATCTCGCCGCGAGCCTCGCATCGCAGGGACAACGAGTCCTGCTCATCGATCTCGATCCGCAAGGCAACGCCACCATGGGCAGCGGCATCGACAAGGCGGCTTGCGAACACACGGTGTACGAAGTGCTGGTCGACGGCGTGTCGGTTGCCGACGCGCGCGTGAAGCCAGAATCACTTTCATATGACGTATTGCCCGCAAACCGTGAACTGGCGGGCGCCGAGGTCGAACTCGTCAGCATGGACAACCGCGAGCGGCAACTCAAGGAGGCGCTCGCGAAAGTCGTGCAGGACTACGACTTCGTGCTGATCGATTGTCCTCCCGCGCTGTCTCTGCTGACGCTGAACGGCTTGTGCGCCGCGCACGGCGTCGTCATTCCGATGCAATGCGAATATTTTGCGCTGGAAGGCCTGTCGGACCTGGTCAACACGATCAAACAGGTGCACGCTAACCTGAATCGTGACCTGAAGGTGATCGGCCTGTTGCGCGTGATGTTCGATCCGCGCATCACGCTGCAACAGCAGGTGTCGGAACAACTGAAAGAGCACTTCGGCGACAAGGTATTCGACGTCGTCATTCCGCGTAACGTGCGGCTTGCCGAGGCGCCGAGTTATGGCTTGCCTGGCGTCGTGTTCGATAGCGCGTCGCGAGGCGCGCAGGCTTATGTGCAGTTCGGCGCGGAAATGATCGAACGGGTGCGCGCGCTATGACGCAACGCCAATCATCCAAAGCGGATCGAGGAACCACGATGAACGCAGTAGCACGGAAGAAAGGGTTGGGCAGGGGACTGGAAGCGTTGCTCGGCGGAAGCGCGGACATCACGGAAGCAGTGAAGATCGACACTGCGCCTCACACGCTGCCGCTCGACAAGATGCAGGCGGGCAAGTACCAGCCGCGTACGCGCATGGACGAGGGCGCGCTGCAGGAACTCGCGGCCAGCATTCGCGCGCAGGGTTTGATGCAGCCGATTCTCGTGCGACCGGTTTCCGCGGAGAAGTTTGAAATCATTGCTGGTGAACGGCGTTTTCGCGCTGCGCGTCTTGCGGGCCTCGAAGAAGTGCCGGTTCTGGTGCGCGACGTGCCCGATCAGGCCGCGGCCGCGATGGCGCTCATCGAGAACATCCAGCGCGAGGATCTGAATCCGCTGGAAGAGGCGCAAGGTATCCAGCGCCTGCTCGACGAATTCAATTTCACGCACGAGCAGGCGGCCGAATCGGTTGGCCGTTCGCGTAGTGCGGTGTCCAATCTGCTGCGTCTGCTGAACCTCGCTTCACCCGTGCAAACGATGCTGCTCGCCGGCGACCTCGACATGGGCCACGCGCGCGCACTGCTTGCCGTCGATGCCGCCACGCAGATCACGCTGGCCAATCAGGTCGTCAACAAACGCATGTCGGTGCGTGAAACCGAGAAGCTGGTCACGGCGACCACGAAAGCCGTGCCTGCCGTCAAGGCGAAAGCAAGCAACGACGGCGGCCGTGACACACGACGACTCGAAGAAGAATTGTCCGATCTGCTTGCCGCAACGGTGAAGATCAAGCTCGGACGCCGCGGGCGAGGGCAGGTGCTCGTCGATTTCGGCGATCTCGACGCGCTGGAAGGCATTCTCGTCCGCTTGCGCGGCAACACGGCGCCTGCATAAAAATCCCACTGATGCCGGCAGCCGAGCACGCGCTAAAACCACATCGCAACCTGTTCCGCACGATCATCCACTATGTAGCGAAAGAGCCGGTCCTTACCGTGCTCGTCGCTGCATTGATCGTGCTGCAGGTTTTTCATCCACGTCCGTGGGGAACGTTGCCGGCGCTGGTCGACTGGCAAACGGTGATGACGCTTGCCGGTCTTCTTGTTCTGACTAAAGCTGTCGAATATTCAGGATTCCTGATGTGGCTCGCGCATCGCGTGGTCCATCGTATCCGCTCGCAGCGAGCGCTCGCGTATCTGTTGATTGCGCTTGCAGCAGCACTGTCCACATTGCTCACCAACGATGTCGCGTTGTTCGTCGTCGTGCCGCTCGCGTTGTCGCTGAATGAGCTGACGCCGCTGCCGCTCAAGCGCCTCGTCATTTTCATCGCGATTGCGGTGAATGCGGGCTCGATCCTCACACCATTGGGAAATCCACAGAATCTGTTCTTGTGGCAGACGAGCGGCGTTTCATTTGGCGGTTTCGTCGTGGCGCTTGCGCCGCTGTGTATCGTGCTGATGGCCATGCTGTACCTGTTGGCCACGTTTTCGTTCAAGCGCACCACATTGGATCTTTCCAACGACACGGAACCGCACCCCGTCGATCGACCGTTGCTCGCTGTCGCCGCTGTGCTGTTCATAGCGTTTGTTCTGCTAGCCGATGCGCACAGGGCAGGGATAGGACTGATCGGTGTCGGCGTCGGATTTATCTTCTGGCGCCCCAAGATCGTTCTGAAGATCGACTGGCTATTGCTGCTCATCTTCGTGTTCATGTTCATCGTGCTGAGAAGCGTCGCAGCGTTGCCTTGGGTGCATCACGCTGTCGGCCAACTGCACCTTGCGACGCCGCTGCGTGCCTACACGGCGGGCGCCGTGTTGTCGCAATTCATCAGCAATGTGCCGGCTGCCATCATGCTCGCCGAGTTCTCGAAGGATTGGCGTGCGCTCGCGTTCGGCGTCAGCGTCGGCGGCTTTGGATTCGCGATCGGCTCGCTCGCGAATCTGATTGCAATGAGGCTTTCAGGAGAGCGTGGAATGTGGACGCAATTCCACCTATTTTCGATCCCGTTCTGGGTGGTCGGCGGTGCGCTCGGCGGCTGGCTCCTGTTGCATTTTTGACACTCCTGCGCGCGGCAAAATGACACTTGCAATCGCGCTGCTTTACCACACCCCGACCCGCATTTCCCGGTCTCCCGCGACCGCCTTACATTTGAAGTGCGACACCCGCAACATCAGAGTTTTCCCGTATCGTGAAGCACCGTTTCATGCGGGTTATTGGTCGGGCTAAAGTCTTGAATTGCCTGCAACTATCGCTTACAATCGCCCGGATTTATTTGCTAGGCAACCCCGTAAGCGCTGCGAAAGCTGGCGGGCTGAACAGGACTTTGCGGAACACTGCGATGGCGGTCAAAGCGTCGAACCAAACGCCGCAACAACGGCACGACGAACACCGCGAAAATGGCAGTGGTTCGCAGTCAACTGAGGGTCAGCACGCCATGCAGGACGACGCATGGGATGCCGGGCAGCAAGATAACAATATCGTTCCGCTCACGCGGGCTGAAGCCGAGAAGCTCTTCGGTCCAAACGTGAGTCGTCCATCGCGTGTCACACCGTTCAAGGTCGTGATTGCGCAAATGGTTTTGTCCCTGGGTGCGACGCTGTTGTGGTGGCTGTTCTACAAGCCGCCGGGCGATGCTGCGCTGTCCGCCTTCCTGGGAGGAGCGATTTGCTGGGTGCCAAGCGCATTGTTCGCGGCACGTCTTAAGAAGTTGAGCGGCGCACAGACAGCGATGAGCTGGATGATCGGCGAAGCGCTCAAGATGGGGACAACGATCGCGATGTTCGTAGCCATCGCGTTCTGGTATCACGACGTACGGTGGATTCCGCTACTCGTCACGTACCTCATCGCTCTCAAGACGTACTGGATCGCGCTCGCCTGGCGCTGAAGCAAGCGAGACACTAGGCTGGTGTACGGCGTGCACAACGCGACATCGGCAACGAGGCGCGCGGGTTCGACAAAGACTCGCGCTGGCGTGTTCCCGCAATACAGTATTGCGGCGGGAGCGGCCCGGAAAGATTTTCGACAATTTGGGTGGCATTAACGATATGGCAGCTAGCGAAGGAACGCGCGCTCTGGATCCGTCCGAGTACATTGCGCACCACTTGCAGAATTTTTCCACCGCTCATCAGACGTCGATTTTCGACATCCACGTCTGGAATCTCGATACGCTCTTCTGGTCGATCGTGTGCGGTCTCGCCACCATTCTGATCCTGCGTCTCGCAGCGCGTAAGGCAACGCCGGGCGTCCCGGGCCGTTTCCAGTGCGCAATCGAAATGCTGGTCGAGATGGTCGAAGATCAATCGAAGTCGATGATCCACGGCAACCGCACCTTCATCGCGCCGCTCGCGCTGACCGTGTTCGTCTGGGTCGCGCTGATGAACTCGCTCGACTTTCTCCCCGTCGACCTGCCGGGCCGCGTGATCGGCTGGCTGGGTCTGTCTGAAGTCATCCCGCACCACCGCATCGTTCCGACGGCCGACCTGAACGGCACGCTCGGTATCGCGCTGGGTGTGTTCGCGCTGATGATTTACTACAACTTCAAGATCAAGGGCGCAGGCGGTTTCGTTCACGAACTGCTGTCCGCTCCGTTCGGCGCGCATCCGCTGCTGTGGATCCCGAACCTTGCACTGAACATCATCGAGTTCGTCGCGAAGACGGTTTCCCTCGGCATGCGGCTGTTCGGCAACATGTACGCGGGCGAACTGTTGTTCCTGCTGATTGCCCTGCTCGGCAGCATCTGGAGCTTCGGCGCGGACACGACGGTGCTTGGCTTCATCGGCCACGTGATCGCAGGCAGCGTGTGGGCGATCTTCCACATCCTGATCGTTCTGCTGCAAGCGTTCATTTTCATGATGCTGACGCTGGTGTACATCGGCCAGGCACACGACACTCACTAACGTGGCGTCGTAGAGAAAGAATCAGAGTTTCTAGAATCGTAGTTTTTTAAATCCCAGTTCCAAAAAGACTTTTCACAAGGAGTGATCATGCAAGCTTTCATCGCCAACATCCAGGGTCTGACCGCCATCGGTATCGGCATCATCATCGGCCTGGGTGCTATCGGCGCCTGTATCGGTATCGGTCTGATGGGCGGCAAGTACATCGAAGCATGCGCTCGCCAGCCGGAACTGATGAACCCGCTGCAAACCAAGATGTTCCTGCTGGCTGGTCTGATCGACGCGGCGTTCCTGATTGGCGTTGGTGTGGCAATGCTGTTTGCGTTCGCGAACCCGCTGCTGTCGAAGCTGGCAGGCTGAGGTTCCTCGGAAGTGCGCGCCTGACCTATAACTGGTAAGGGCGCAAAGCGGAACGGGCACTAAGGCGCTGATCGACTGAATCGATGAGCGCCTTGCCGTTTCCCCCTCCGATCAAGCAACGTTTAAGGAAACACCGTGAATCTCAACGCAACCCTGTTTGCGCAAATGGTCGTGTTCCTGATCCTCGCGTGGTTCACGATGAAGTTCGTGTGGCCGCCGCTGATCAACGCCCTCGACGAGCGCGCAAAGAAGATCGCCGACGGTCTCTCGGCCGCTGAAAAGGGCAAAGCGGAACTCGAAGCCGCGCACAAGCGCGTCGACCAGGAACTCTCCTCGGCACGTAACGAAGGCCAGCAACGCATCGCTGACGCAGAAAAGCGTGCAGTCGCGGTCGCCGACGAAATCAAGGCACAGGCGCAAGCTGAAGCAGCACGCATCATCGCTCAGGCGAAGGCTGACGCTGACCAGCAGATCGTCAAGGCGCGTGAAACGCTGCGTGGCGAAGTCGCAGCGCTCGCTGTGAAGGGTGCCGAACAGATCCTGAAGCGCGAAGTCGACCAGGCGGCTCACGCCGACCTGCTGAATCAACTCAAAGCCGAGCTCTGATCATGGCCGAACTTGCAACCATCGCCCGTCCGTACGCAGAAGCGCTGTTTGGCGTGGCCGAAGCTGGTGACATCGCCGCCTGGTCCACGCTCGTGCAGGAGCTGGCACAGGTTGCGCGTCTGCCCGAAGTGCTGTCGATTTCCTCGAGCCCGAAAGTCAGCCGTGCACAGATCAGCGACCTGCTGCTCGCCGCGGTGAAATCGCCGCTCAAGGACAATGCGCAAGCGAAGAATCTGGTTCAGATGCTGGTCGACAATCATCGTCTGCCGCTTCTGCCGGAAATCGCCACGCAGTTCGAAGAGTTGAAGAACGCCCGCGAAGGTGCGGCCGATGTGCTGATCGTCAGCGCATTCCCCCTCGAAGGTGCGCAGCTGGACGACCTCGTCGCAAGCCTCGAACGCAAATTCAAACGCAAGCTGAAGCCGACAGTCCAGGTGGACTCGTCGCTGATCGGCGGCGTTCGCGTGACGGTCGGCGACGAAGTGCTCGATACCTCGGTCCGCGCGCGGCTCGCCAGCATGCAGACGGCTCTGACCGCCTGAAGCCCTCACGTGGCTGTGGCGGCTGGCACGCAACAGAATTGACTATCAGGAGCGAATAATGCAACTCAATCCCTCTGAGATCAGCGAGCTGATCAAGAGCCGGATCCAGGGCCTTGAAGCGAGCGCAGACGTTCGCAACCAGGGCACCGTGATCTCCGTGACCGACGGTATCGTGCGTATCCACGGCCTGTCGGAAGTGATGCAGGGCGAAATGCTCGAATTCCCGGGCAACGTGTACGGCCTCGCGCTGAACCTCGAGCGTGACTCGGTCGGCGCGGTGATTCTGGGCGAGTACGAAAGCATCTCGGAAGGCGACATCGTCAAGACGACGGGCCGCATTCTCGAAGTGCCGGTTGGCCCGGAACTGATCGGCCGCGTGGTCGACGCACTGGGTAACCCGATCGACGGCAAGGGTCCGATCAACGCAAAGAAGACCGACGCAATCGAAAAGATCGCGCCGGGCGTGATCTGGCGTAAGTCGGTGTCGCAGCCGGTGCAAACGGGTCTGAAGTCGATCGACTCGATGGTGCCGATCGGCCGTGGCCAGCGCGAGCTGATCATCGGCGACCGCCAGTGCGGCAAGACCGCAGTTGCAGTCGACACGATCATCAACCAGAAGGGCAAAGACCTCTTCTGTATCTACGTCGCGATCGGTCAGAAGGCTTCGTCGATCATGAACGTGGTTCGCAAGCTCGAAGAAACGGGCGCGATGGAATACACGATCGTCGTCGCGGCTTCGGCTTCGGAATCGGCAGCGATGCAATATCTCGCGCCGTACGCCGGTTGCACGATGGGCGAATACTTCCGCGACCGCGGCCAGGACGCGCTGATCGTTTATGACGACTTGACCAAGCAGGCTTGGGCATACCGTCAGATCTCGCTGCTGCTGCGCCGTCCGCCGGGCCGTGAAGCTTACCCGGGTGACGTGTTCTATCTGCATTCGCGTCTGCTCGAACGTGCTGCTCGCGTCTCGGAAGAGTACGTCGAGAAGTTCACGAACGGCGAAGTGAAGGGCAAGAGCGGCTCGCTGACGGCACTGCCCGTCATTGAAACGCAGGCAGGCGACGTGACGGCATTCGTTCCGACGAACGTGATCTCGATTACCGACGGCCAGATCTTCCTGGAAACCGACCTTTTCAACGCAGGTATCCGCCCGGCAATTAACGCCGGCGTGTCGGTGTCGCGCGTTGGTGGTGCGGCTCAGACGAAGGTCGTGAAGAAGCTGTCGGGCGGTATCCGTACCGACCTCGCACAGTACCGTGAACTGGCAGCATTCGCGCAGTTCGCATCGGACCTGGACGAAGCCACCCGCAAGCAGCTCGAGCGCGGCCGCCGCGTGACGGAACTGCTGAAGCAGCCGCAGTATCAGCCGCTGCAGGTGTGGGAACTGGCTGTGTCGCTGTTCGCAGCGAACAACGGCTACCTCGACGATCTGGAAGTGTCGCGCGTGCTGCCTTTCGAAAAGGGCATGCGCGAATTCCTGAAGTCGAAGCATGCTGACCTGGTCAAGCGCATCGAAGACAACAAAGACTTGTCGAAGGACGACGAGGGCGCGCTGCATGCCGCACTCAAGGACTTCAAGAAGTCGGGCGCTTATTGATCCGCGAGTGATCCGCAAGGCATAAACGGACCTTGAAGCAGCGTGGGCACGTGAAAGCATGTCCGTGCTGCTTCGATCAAGGAGCAAGCAATGGCTGGAATGAAGGAAATTCGCGGCAAGATCAAGAGCGTGCAAAACACGCGCAAGATCACCAAAGCGATGGAGATGGTGGCCGCATCGAAGATGCGCCGCGCTCAGGAGCGCATGCGCGCTGCTCGCCCGTACGCCGACAAGGTCCGCGATATCGCTGCGCACATGAGCCGTGCAACGCCGGAATACCGTCACCCGTTCATGGTGACGAACGAAGGCGCGAAGTCGGCAGGTTTTATCCTTGTCACGACTGACAAGGGTCTGTGCGGCGGTATGAACACGAACGTGCTGCGCGCTTCGCTCCAGAAGTTCAAGGAGCTCGAAGGCCAGGGCAAGACGGTCGAAGCGACGGCAATCGGTGGCAAGGGTCTGGGTTTCCTGAACCGTCTGCGCGCAAAGGTCGCGTCGAATGTCGTGCAACTGGGCGACACGCCGCACCTCGAGAAGCTGATCGGCGCGGTGAAGGTTCAGCTCGACCTGTACTCGGAAGGCAAGGTTTCCGCCGTGTACCTCGCGTACACCCGCTTCGTCAACACGATGAAGCAGGAAGCGGTGATCGAGCAGCTGCTGCCGCTGTCGGCTGAGCAGTTCGAGCGCAAGGACGATACGGACAACCCGACGCCGGCTACCTCGTGGGACTACATCTACGAGCCGGACGCGCAAACCGTCGTCGACGAACTGCTGGTGCGTTATGTCGAAGCGCTGGTCTATCAGGCCGTCGCGGAAAACATGGCGTCGGAACAGTCGGCACGGATGGTCGCCATGAAGGCCGCTTCGGACAACGCGAAGACGGTCATCAACGAACTGCAGCTCGTGTACAACAAGAGCCGTCAGGCAGCGATCACGAAGGAACTGTCGGAAATCGTCGGTGGCGCCGCGGCAGTCTGACGCTAACGTCGACACGCGGAAGCGCCATCAGGCGAGTCCACCGGAACTGCGCCCTGCGCGAGTGAAGAATTGAGTATCTAAAGGAAAAGCGATGAGTACTACTGCTTTGGTAGAAGGCAAGATCGTACAGTGCATCGGCGCGGTGATCGACGTGGAATTCCCGCGTGAATCGATGCCGAAGGTTTACGACGCGCTCATTCTCGAAGGTTCGGAACTGACGCTCGAAGTCCAGCAGCAGCTGGGCGACGGCGTTGTCCGTACCATCTGTCTGGGTTCGTCGGATGGTCTGCGCCGCGGCGTGATCGTCAAGAACACGGCCAAGCCGATCAGCGTGCCCGTCGGCAAGCCGACGCTCGGCCGCATCATGGACGTGCTGGGCCGTCCGATCGACGAAGCTGGCCCGATCTCGAGCGAAACGACGCGCTCGATCCACCAGAAGGCTCCGGCGTTCGACGAACTGTCGCCGTCGACGGAACTGCTCGAAACGGGTATCAAGGTTATCGACCTGATCTGCCCGTTCGCGAAGGGCGGTAAGGTTGGCCTGTTCGGTGGTGCCGGCGTGGGCAAGACCGTCAACATGATGGAACTGATCAACAACATCGCTAAGGAACACGGTGGTTACTCCGTGTTCGCCGGTGTTGGCGAGCGTACCCGTGAAGGGAACGACTTCTATCACGAAATGAAGGACTCGAACGTTCTCGACAAGGTCGCGCTGGTGTACGGCCAGATGAACGAGCCGCCGGGCAACCGTCTGCGCGTCGCGCTGACGGGTCTGACGATGGCTGAGCACTTCCGTGACGAAGGCCTCGACGTGCTGTTCTTCGTCGACAACATCTACCGTTTCACGCTGGCTGGCACGGAAGTGTCGGCACTGCTCGGCCGTATGCCGTCGGCAGTGGGCTATCAGCCTACGCTGGCTGAAGAAATGGGCAAGCTGCAAGAGCGTATTACGTCGACGAAGACGGGCTCGATTACGTCGGTTCAGGCCGTGTACGTCCCTGCGGATGACTTGACCGACCCGTCGCCGGCTACGACCTTCGGCCACCTGGACGCAACCGTCGTTCTGTCGCGTGACATCGCTTCGCTGGGTATCTACCCGGCAGTGGATCCGCTCGATTCGACCTCGCGTCAAATCGACCCGCACGTGATCGGCGAAGAGCACTACTCGATCACGCGTGGCGTTCAGCAAACGCTGCAGCGCTACAAGGAACTGCGCGACATTATCGCGATTCTGGGCATGGACGAACTGTCGCCGGAAGACAAGCTGTCGGTCGCGCGCGCTCGTAAGATCCAGCGTTTCCTGTCGCAGCCGTTCCACGTTGCTGAAGTGTTCACGGGCTCGCCGGGCAAGTACGTGCCGCTGAAGGAAACGATCCGTGGCTTCAAGATGATCGTTGAAGGCGAGTGCGATCACCTGCCGGAGCAGGCGTTCTACATGGTTGGCACGATCGACGAAGCCTTCGAAAAGGCCAAGAAGATCCAGTAAAGGCTGGGTGTAACGAAGCGGGCGCCGGCTCGCGCACGGTGGTTGTCGAAAGACGGCCACCGGGCAAAGCGGGCGCCTCGACATACACTCAACCAAAGGCCCAGAGGCGGACGCTCAGGCGTCAACTCTGGCCGACAGGAGTCGACATAAATGGCAACCATCAAGGTAGACGTCGTCAGCGCGGAAGAGCAGATCTTCTCGGGCCAGGCGAAGTTCGTTGCGCTTCCGGGCGAAGCGGGCGAGCTCGGTATTCTGCCGGGCCACACGCCGCTCATCACGCGGATTCGTCCGGGTGCGGTGCGCATCGAATCGGAAAGCGGTGAAGAAGAGTTCGTGTTCGTCGCTGGCGGCATTCTCGAAGTCCAACCCGGCGCGGTGACGGTTCTGGCCGACACGGCAATCCGCGGCAAGGATCTCGACGAAGCGAAGGCCGAGCAGGCACGCAAGCGCGCAGAAGAAGCGCTGCAAAACACCGGCTCGAACCTCGAATACGCGACTGCGCAAGCAGAACTGGCGTACGCGACGGCACAGCTGGCGGCGATCCAGCGTCTGCGCAAGCTGCGCGGACAGCAGTAAGCAGCACAATCGAAAGCAGCCCTTGTGGCTGCTTTTTTTTTCGTCTTCTACTTGACGTTTACGGAAAGGTCAGCAAAATCATACCGATGCCCGAAACAGCTAGAAAGCTGCGGGTAAGACTTGATGCCGGACGAATCGTCGCCGGAGCACAATCGGTCGCAAACGCATTTCAATACTGGATTCACCTCTGGAGACAACAGCATGGCAACGCAAGCTGCAGGAGAGGGCGCGCTCATCGAGCCGAAAGATGGGCTGTCGTACGTGCGCGGTTCCACGGAAGTGCCGCTCAGCGAATTGCCCGTCGGGCAGTTCCTTGTCGAGACGGCTCAGCGCTTCCCGGAACGCCCGGCCGCGGTGTTTCGCGAGCAGGACATTCGCTGGAGTTGGCGGGAGTTTCAGCAGGAAGTCGACATTTTGGCGACGGGCTTGCTGGAATTGGGCATCCAGAAGGGTGACCGCGTCGGCATCTGGTCGCCGAATCGCATCGAATGGTTGATGGCGCAGTTCGCGACGGCGCGGATTGGCGCAGTCATGGTGAACATCAACCCCGCCTATCGGCTTGCCGAGCTCGAATACGCGCTGAACAAGGTGAGTTGCAAGGCGATCATCTCCGCCGAGAAGTTCAAGACGTCGATGTATCTGCAGATGCTGCAGGAGCTCGCTCCCGAGCTCGCGACAGCCACTCCCGGCGATCTTCACGCAGCGCGATTGCCTGACCTGCGTATCGTGATTCGCATGTGCGACACCGAAACGCCGGGCATGCTGACTTTCTCCGACGTGATCGAAAGCGGGCGTGCGGTCTTCGATCCCACCAGGCTCGATGCGATTGGCGCGACGCTCAATCCGAACGATCCGATCAACATCCAGTTCACGAGCGGTACGACGGGAAATCCAAAGGGCGCGACGCTGACGCACCGGAACGTGGTGAACAACGCACGCTATATCGCGATGGCGATGCGACTCACCGAAGAGGACTCGCTGTGCATTCCCGTGCCGCTCTATCACTGCTTCGGAATGGTGCTGGCCGTGCTGGCGTGCGTCTCCGTGGGCGCCGCGATGGTCTTCCCCGGCGAAGCCTTTGATCCGGGCGCGACGCTGCGTGCCGTCTCCGAGGAGAAATGCACGGCGTTGCACGGCGTGCCGACCATGTTCATCGCCGAACTGGATCATCCGGATTTCGCCAGCTTCGATCTGACGCGCCTTCGTACCGGCATCATGGCGGGTTCCCCGTGCCCGATCGAGACGATGAAACGCGTCGTGTCGCAGATGCATCTCGCTGAAATCACGATCGCTTATGGAATGACAGAGACAAGTCCGGTCTCGTTCCAAAGTTCGACGACCGATCCGCTGGACAAGCGCACGACAACCGTCGGCCGGATTCAGCCGTATCTCGAAGTGAAAGTGGTTGATCCGCTCGGCAATATCGTTCCCGTCGGTGAAACGGGCGAGCTGTGCACACGTGGTTATTCGGTGATGAACGGCTATTGGGGCGACGAAGCGAAAACACGCGAAAGCATCGTCGATGGCTGGATGCACACCGGCGATCTAGCAACCATCGACGCCGACGGCTACTGCAACATCGTCGGCCGGCTGAAGGACATGTTGATCCGCGGCGGCGAGAACATTTATCCGCGCGAGATCGAAGAGTTTCTGTTCCGCAATCCGAAGATTCAGAGCGTGCAGGTATTCGGCGTGCCGGACGCCAAGTATGGCGAAGAGGTGTGCGCGTGGATCGTCTTGCGCGGCGGTGAATCACTCACGGCGGAAGACGTGCAGGAATTCTGCCGCGGCCAGATTGCTCACTACAAGATTCCGAAATACATCCGCTTCGTCGATGAACTGCCGATGACGGTAACGGGCAAGGTGCAGAAGTTCGTGATGCGCGAGCGCATGATCGATGAACTGCATCTGAAGGAAGGCAAGACGGCCTGACGCAACTTCGCCGGACGAAAAGAAAAACGCCGTGTGCACTGCACACGGCGTTTCCTTTTTGGTACTAGACGCCCGTTCGCGCAGGGCTGCTAGATAGCGCGCAAACGTTTGGCGAGGCAAAAAAAAAGCGGGCCTGGAGCCCGCTAAAAACCACACGCTACGGGGTTAGCGCGAGGAGACCATTGGAGGAACCGACTATCGGTGCTACTAACACCGATCACGATTCCAGCAGAGATGCCCCTTTGGAGAGCTTCGGCCAATTTTTGCCGACCGCCAGAGAAGTTGTGTACAAAGACACTACTACCCGGCCGCATCCGTGCTGAACCCGTGAAAGGCATTGTGGGCGAATTACCCGGCGCGCGCGGTAACAAAGTGTTTCAGGTTGTAACGCCCGCCAGATAAGGCGCTGCGGGATTTTTTGCGAACCCGATACGCTTATTCGGCAATTTATACCGATACCTTTCGAGTCAATCGGGACAACTTTCGCGCGACCGTTCGCATTGGATATTGCGCTGCGTGATCAACAATTCGACTGCTTGCGCAGCACTTTTCTCATCGGCACAAATCCGCAAAGTCCAATGCTCATACGGATTGCGCGGCTATCTGTTTGAAACTGTCGTTTGCCATTGAGCATATGGATTGTTGCGCTGCCGCAATAACCGACCATCCCGACGAGACTGGTCATTCATCAGACTAACGTGATTCACGCTCCCTCCGACCCGCAGACAGTCGCTCAGACCAATCGGTAAGTGCGACTGCCCCGATCGTCACAAACTCGGTATCACTTCAACCACTTGTCGGAAATTGCCTGATATTCGCCCGTTGCGCGAGCGAGATGTAACCACTGGTCGACGTATTGCTGGAACACCACATCACCGCGCGGCACCAGCCACGCCTTCTCGCCATACTGGAAAGGCTTGTCCGGATGCACGGCGCATAGCCCCGGATTGAGTTTCTGCTGCAAGAGCGTTTCCGAGGCATCGGTCACCATCACATCGGCCTTTCCAGCCAGAATCTGCTTGAAGATGGTCACGTTGTCCGGATAGACGGTGAGATTCGCATGCGGGAAATACTGCCTGGCGAAACGCTCGTTGGTGCCACCCGGATTGAAGATCACGCGTGTAGACGAATGGTCGATCTGCGCGACCGTCTGATATTTGTCGACGTCACCGCAACGCACGATAGGCGACTTTCCATCGATCTGATAAGCGTCCGTGAAAAAAGCGCGCTTTTGCCGGTCGAGGGTCGTCGATACGCCACCCACGGCCACATCGCATTTTGCGACGAAGTCGTTCATCAGATTCGACCAGGACGTCTTAACGAATTCCGCCTTCACGCCGAGCGATTTGGCCAGCGACTCGGCCATGTCGATATCGATGCCTTCGAACTGACCGTCTTGTCTGTAAAACGAATACGGCTTGTAGTCCCCCGTCGTGCACGCCCGCAACGTACCGCGTGCCAGAACGTCATCGAGCCGCGACGCAGACGTCGATGCCGCCGCGGGTGCGGCACTTTGCGCATGGACCGCGCCGGCACAGCACAGCGCGCTCACAAGGACCAGAGCAGCTTTCTTCATTGAGTCTCCTTTATCGTTGTTTATCGTCATGCAACGGAACCGATCATAGTCCGCGCAACTAGCTGTGACTATCGACTGGAAGGCATAGGACAAACAGCAATTGCCAGGATTACGGACACGGCGTTGCGCCCTCAGCGGTTAAAATAAGCCTTTGCCTTCAGTCGCAAGCAACGTGGCCCATAACCTCCTGAACGACACCTTCCTGCGCGCGTTGCTGCGCCAGCCGACCGAGTACACGCCGATCTGGCTGATGCGCCAGGCAGGACGTTACTTGCCTGAGTACAACGCCACGCGCAGCCGTGCCGGCAGTTTCCTCGGACTCGCGAAGAATCCCGATTACGCGACGGAAGTCACGTTGCAGCCGCTCGAGCGCTATCCGCTCGACGCCGCGATCCTGTTTTCGGACATCCTCACCATTCCCGACGCGATGGGCCTCGGTCTCGACTTTCAGGCGGGCGAAGGGCCGAAGTTCGCGCGGCCGGTGCGCACCGAAGAGGATGTCGCGCGCCTCGCCGTACCCGATATCGACAGCACGCTGCGCTACGTTACTGACGCCGTGCGCCAGATCCGCACCGCGCTGACCGACGCGCAAGGCCGTCAGCGTGTTCCGCTGATCGGCTTCTCAGGCAGCCCGTGGACGCTTGCGTGCTACATGGTCGAAGGCGGCGGCTCGGACGATTTCCGCACCGTGAAATCGATGCTCTACGCACGTCCTGACCTGATGCACCGCATTCTCGACGTCAACGCGAAAGCCGTCGCTGCGTATCTGAATGCGCAAATCGAAGCGGGCGCACAAGCCGTGATGATTTTCGACACGTGGGGCGGTGCGCTGGCAGACGGCATCTATCAGCGCTTCTCGTTGCACTACATCCAGCAAGTGGTCAGTCAGCTAAAGCGCGAGCACGACGGCAACCGCGTGCCCGTGATCACGTTCACGAAGGGCGGTGGCCTGTGGCTCGAAGAAATCGCCGCGACGGGCGTCGATGCCGTCGGGCTGGACTGGACAGTGAATCTGGGCAAGGCGCGTGAGCGCGTGGGCGGCAAGGTTGCCCTCCAGGGCAATATCGATCCGTCCGTCCTGTTCGCTCCGCCTGCGACCATTCGCATGGAAGCGCGCGCGGTACTGGAAAGCTTCGGCAACTTCCCCGGCCACGTCTTCAATCTGGGGCACGGTATTTCGCAGTTCACGCCGCCGGAGCATGTCGCCGAACTGGTCGACGAGGTGCATCGCCATAGCCGTGCGCTGCGGGCATCGGGCGGGGTTGCCAAAGCTTGAAGCAGTCTTTCGAAGTGTGACGTTTTTGTTGCGGCGCAGCGACGTGGGCTCTCGGCGTAAGGGGGAAAATAGCGTTCCAGACGCCGCCCCGAGGCGCTCCTCGCGTTGTCAAGACTTGACTTATGCACATTTGTCACGCTGCGGCGCGGTAGAGGGATGGATCGTCGCAACTAACTTGAAAAGTACGCGGAAATCTGTTCACTGCCTTGAGCGACAAGGGTTTCCGGGTTCCTAAGACGAATGTGCGCTATCCCACAAAGAGGCCCGTCCCGCGCCACTTACGGGCTATCCAGGCCAAGTTCTCAACAAAGTTATCCACAGGCAGGCGAGGTCGGGCGCAATTGTCGATGCAAAACCAAAACTTAGCGCCAAAGTTGAAGTTTTACTTTAAGTGTGACGACCACGGCTTCCGACCTGTGGATAACTTCTCGTGCAAACAGCGTTTATGCGGATCGACGATCTGACGGGCGTCTACGTCCGCGTCGCGCTCGATCACCCGCTGCCGACGCTTTTCGATTACCGCTGCGACGCCGCGCGGGCGCCTGCGCCGGGCATGCTCGTCAGCGTGCCTTTCGGCAAGCGGCACGTCGTGGGCCTCATCATGGAAGTGACCGCTCACAGTGAGGTACCCGCTGACCGTCTGAAATCGGTTGATAGCGTGTGTGCCGCTTGCCCGCCACTGTCGGCGCATTGGCTCGACCTCGCGCAGTTTGCCGCCGAGTATTACCAGCGCGGTATCGGTGAAGTTGCGTTGCCTGCCCTTCCTCAGGCTTTGCGCGATGCGGCGCGCTGGACGCGGCTGTTTGCGCCTGAAGAACACTATCGCCTATTGCCCGCGGGACGTGCCGCGCTGCCCGATGCGCTTCCAGTGCGCGCGGTTGCTTTGCGCCGCCTCGCGGCTGCACTTGCCGACGCCGAGTCGCTGCCTGCTACCGAAGCCCGAGCGCTTCACGCGAAGGCAACCGCCACCCTCGAAACATGGCAAGCCGAAGGCTGGGTGGCGCTCGACATCATCGATCCCGCAGCGGCTCGCATCGCGCAAGATGTCACGCCGCAAAGCGCAGCCCTGCCAACTCTCACCGATGAGCAGGCAGCCGCTGTCGAATCGATCGGCAGTGCGCAGGGCTTTGCGCCTTTTCTGCTGCACGGCGTGACGGGCAGCGGCAAGACCGAGGTCTATCTTCGTGCGCTGGCGGGATTGCTGGCGGCCAATCCACACGCGCAGGCACTCGTACTGGTGCCGGAAATCAACCTGACGCCGCAGTTCGAAGCCGCGTTCCGCGCACGTTTCGCGTCGATGGACGACACGGGCATCGTGACCTTGCACAGCGGACTCGCCGAAGGCGAACGCGCCCGCAACTGGTTCGCTGCGCACACCGGCCGCGCACGCATCGTGCTCGGCACACGCCTGGCCGTGCTGGCGTCGTTGCCGCATCTGGCCATCATCGTCGTCGATGAAGAGCACGATCCCGCCTACAAGCAGCAGGAAGGTCTGCGTTATTCCGCGCGCGATCTGGCCGTCTGGCGGGCGAAGCAACTCGGCATTCCTGTCGTGCTTGGTTCCGCGACGCCGTCGCTGGAAAGCTGGTGGCAGGTCGAGCAAGGACGTTATACGCGGCTTACCTTGTCGCGCCGTGCCGTTGCCGACGCCGTGCTGCCCACCGTGCGCCTTATCGATCTCGAAGATGAGCGGCGGCGTGGGCGTGCTTCGGTGGAAGGCTTGTCGGGACCGCTGATCGCCGCACTGAAAACCCGCCTCGAACGCGGTGAACAGAGCCTCGTGTTTCTGAACCGCCGCGGCTACGCGCCGCAACTCGCCTGCGACGCATGCGGCTGGGTCGCCGGCTGTCCGCGCTGCAGCGCCTACGTCGTGCTGCATAAGCCGGAGCGTGCGCTGCGCTGCCATCACTGTGGCTGGGAAGCGCGTATTCCGCGTTCGTGTCCGGAATGCGGCAACGTCGATATCGCGCCGATGGGACGCGGCACGCAGCGCATCGAGGAAGCGCTGGCGGGCGCCGTGCCCGGCGCGCGCGTGCTGCGCATCGACGCCGACAGCACGCGCCGCAAAGGCAGCGCCCAGGCGCTGTTCTCGGACGTACACGCGGGCGAAGTGGACATTCTCGTCGGCACGCAGATCATCGCGAAGGGGCACGACTTCCGGCGCGTGTCGCTGGTCGGCGTGCTGAACGCCGACACGGCGCTGTTTTCCCACGATTTCCGCGCAAGCGAGCGTCTTTTCGCGCAACTGATGCAGGTGAGCGGCCGCGCGGGCCGCGCCGGTCTGCCGGGCGAAGTGCTGGTGCAAACGCGCTATCCGACGCATGCGCTCTATCACGCGCTCGGCCGCCAGGACTACATCGGCTTCGCCAATTCGACGCTCGCGGAACGGCGCGACGCGCATCTGCCGCCGTTCGTCTATCAGGCGATGCTTCGCGCCGAAGGCCGCACGCTCGATGCCGCGCTGACCTTCCTACAACAGGCAGCGACCGCGCTCAGCGAGATTCCCGCCGCGAGCCGCGTGACCGTCTACGACGCCGTGCCGCTCACCATCGTCAAGGTGATGCACGTGCATCGCGCGCAATTACTGCTCGAAAGCGCGTCGCGTGTGGCGCTGCAGGCGACCTTGCGCGACTGGCAGCTGCTGCTGCGCACGCTGAAAGGCGTGCTGCGCTGGAGCATCGAAGTCGATCCTCTCGATATTTAAGCAAGCTTTTAGCGCCAATTCGCGCGCATTTGCGTGCAAATCCCTTTAAGTCATATCGATCAAACGAAAGGTCGTTTCGTTTCGCATCGACGCTCGACTATATTTCGCCGAATCGGCGCATGACTCACAACAATCGATAGCGCGTGCGCCGCAACTTCGACCGGGGCACAGCAATGAGCGAAACGAGACACACCTTGCCGGCGGGCGCACAGCTTTCGCGACGGGCAGGCACGACAGGCGGCGGTGGGCTGTTTTCGACGGAAGACTGGTGGGCCGTGTGGGTCGGCCTGCTGGTGATCGTGGTGGCGTGGGCGCTGTTCGCGTCCGGCAGCAGCATCAAGTGGCTCGCGACGGCGCCCGCCAAATGGAGCGATCCGGGTGTGGCCGTGCAAGACCTCGTCAGGCATCTGCCGAATTATGTCGCGCTGTTTGTCGTGTTCGCCGTGCTGTTCGGCGTCAGCCTGAGCGTGCTGAGGCAGCGGATCGGCCACTTCCTGGCGTCGTTCGCGATCCTGTTCGTGGTGTCGGTGCTGATCTTCGAAGTCGGCGCGTGGGCTAACGCGTCGAAGTACAACCTCGAGCCGCCGCTCGTCGCGCTTGCGCTCGGCTTGCTGATTTCGAATGTGTTCAAGTTGCCCGAATGGTTTTCGGCAGGATTGCGCGTCGAGTTTTACATCAAGGTCGGGATCGTGCTGCTCGGCGCGACGCTGCCGTTCACGCTTTTAGTCTGGGCAGGCCCGGTCGCCGTCGGACAGGCGACCATCGTCTCGCTAGTCACCTTCTTCGTGATCTTTTTTGCTGCGAAATCGCTCGGATTGGACAAACGCTTCGCTGCCGTGCTCGGCGTGGGCGGCGCGGTGTGCGGCGTGTCGGCGGCCATCGCGATTGCGGGTGCTGTGCGCGCAAAGCGCGAGCAGGCATCGGTGGCGATCACGCTGGTGATTCTGTGGGCGATCGTGATGATCTTCGTGCTGCCGTTCGCGTCGCGCTCGCTTGGTCTTTCGACTGCCGTCGCGGGCGCATGGATCGGCACGTCAGAGTTCGCTGACGCCGCGGGCATCGCCGCCGCGCAAGCCTACGGAGACTTCGCGAAGCACGCCGGCGGCGCGATCGCCGGATCGCCCGAAGCGTCGCTGCAAGCCTTCACGCTGATGAAAGTGGTGGGCCGCGACATCTGGATCGGCATCTGGGCGTTCCTGCTCGCGATCGTCGCGACGACGCGTTGGGAATCCAGCGAAAGCGGCGTCGCTGCAAAGGCCGACGCGCGTGAGATCTGGGCGCGTTTTCCGAAGTTCGTGATTGGCTTCGTGATCGCGTCGGCGCTGGTCACGTGGATCGCGAGCCATTACTCGCTCGCGGATTACCGCAAGGTCGTCACGCCAGAGTTCGTCGCACCGATTACCGCGCTGCGCACGTGGGCGTTCATCTTCTGCTTCTTCAGCATCGGACTGACGACGCGCGTGCGTTCACTCGCGGCCACGGGCATCAAGCCGTTCATCGCGTTCACGGTGGGCGTGGCCGTCAATATCGCCATCGGCTACGCGCTGTCCGCGCACGTGTTCGCACCGTATTGGAATAGCTTGGGGTAAAGCTGATGAGCGCGCCCGCCGTTCTCGACGACATGGCCACGCCCGGCGAGCGCCGGCCATGCTGCGCCGATTGCCGGTTTCGTGCCGACGATCGGCATTCGCTGGAGCAAAGCATTCCGGGCCTCGTTGTCTTCAGTTCGGGCTTCGGCGCGAGTGTCGCCGACAGCCGCCTGTGTCTGATTCACGACCAGCTCGTCGCACCGCGCGACAGCTGCCGCCGCTTCTCGCCGCTACGTTGAGCGCACCTGCGTCACCGAAACGCGCGCGTATGGCGCCGCGTTTCGGCTGACGACGCGCTTAGCTGCGCATCGTCTCCGCTTTTGCATCGTGCTCGCCGTCGCTGACTTCGACGGGGATCAATTCACGCCGCGATATACCCGTCGCGCCGCGAATGAACAGCACCATGCACGTCGCGAACATCATCCAGACACCTGCAACAACCAGCCATTTTTCCATTTTGGTCACCCCGTATAGCGAAACTTCAAACCCCGTACCGTGCGTCATTGCGCATCTCATGACCGGTATAACGGCGCGTTTTCCATTTCGATAAGGGTTGTCAAAAAAAATACCGATCCAGGGAAAACACCGAGCGCAACCGCGCGCCTCCAGACGGTGCACATTGCCCGCAAACCCTTATGTGACAAGCCTCAGCAAAGGGTGCAACCGATTCTCGTAACTGGTTGCACCTTTTTATTGAGAGGGGTACGATTCGCCCAACTTTTTAGTCTTTGGCCGGCGTCCGCCCGGCGCATAAAGAAGGAACCATGGCGAGCACCACCCTTGGCGTCAAAGTCGACGACCTGCTGCGTACCCGGCTGAAAGCTGCCGCCACACGTCTCGAGCGCACTCCGCACTGGCTGATCAAGCAGGCGATCTTCGCGTATCTGGAAAAGATCGAACACGGCCAGCTTCCCGCCGAACTGTCGGGCCATCACGGCGCAACCGAACTGGCCGACGGCGCCGATCACGACGAAAGTGACGGCCTGCATCCGTTCCTCGAATTCGCGCAGAACGTGCAGCCGCAGTCGGTGCTGCGCGCGGCGATCACGGCCGCGTATCGCCGTCCCGAGCCGGAATGCGTGCCGTTCCTGCTCGGCCAGGCGCGTCTGCCCGCAAACATCGCGAACGACGTGCAGACGCTGGCAGGCAAGCTGGTCGAAACGCTGCGCGGCAAGAGCACCGGCGGCGGCGTCGAAGGGTTGATCCACGAGTTCTCGCTGTCGAGCCAGGAAGGCGTCGCGCTGATGTGTCTGGCCGAAGCGCTGCTGCGCATTCCCGACCGCGCGACCCGCGACGCGCTGATCCGCGACAAGATCAGCAAGGGCGACTGGCGTTCGCACGTCGGCCACGCGCCGTCGCTGTTCGTGAACGCGGCGACGTGGGGCTTGATGATCACCGGCAAGCTGGTGACGACGAATAGCGAAACGGGTCTGTCGTCGGCGTTGACGCGCATGATCGGCAAGGGCGGCGAGCCGCTGATCCGCAAGGGCGTCGACATGGCGATGCGCCTGATGGGCGAGCAGTTCGTCACGGGCGAGACCATTTCCGAAGCGCTGGCGAACAGCCGCAAGTTCGAAGCGCGCGGTTTCCGCTACTCGTACGACATGCTCGGCGAAGCCGCGACGACGGAAGCCGACGCGCAGCGCTACTACGCGTCGTACGAACAGGCGATCCACGCGATCGGCAAGGCTGCCGGCGGCCGTGGCATCTACGAAGGTCCGGGCATCTCGATCAAGCTGGCGGCGCTGCATCCGCGCTACTCACGTTCGCAGCAGGAACGCACGATGAGCGAGTTGCTGCCGCGCGTGCGTGCACTTGCGATCCTCGCGCGCCGTTACGACATCGGCCTGAACATCGACGCGGAAGAAGCCGACCGCCTCGAAATCTCGCTCGATCTGCTCGAAGCGCTGTGTTTCGATCCGGAACTGCAAGGCTGGAACGGCATCGGTTTCGTGGTGCAGGCGTATCAGAAGCGCTGCCCGTTCGTGATCGACTACATCGTCGATCTGGCGCGCCGCAGCCGTCACCGGATCATGGTGCGTCTCGTGAAGGGCGCGTACTGGGATACGGAAATCAAGCGTGCGCAGGTGGATGGTCTCGAAGGCTATCCGGTGTACACGCGCAAGATCTACACGGACGTGTCGTACCTCGCGTGCGCGAAGAAGCTGTTGAGCGCGCCGGATGCTGTGTATCCGCAGTTCGCGACGCACAACGCGCACACGCTGTCGGCCATCTATCACCTCGCGGGTCAGAACTACTATCCCGGCCAGTACGAGTTCCAGTGCCTGCACGGCATGGGCGAACCGCTGTACGAAGAAGTCACGGGCCGCGAGAAACTGAACCGTCCGTGCCGCGTGTACGCGCCCGTCGGCACGCATGAAACGCTGCTCGCGTATCTCGTGCGTCGTCTGCTGGAAAACGGCGCGAACACGTCGTTCGTGAATCGCATCGCTGATGAGACGGTTGCGATCAAGGATCTGGTTGCTGATCCGGTGGAAGAAGCGTCGAAGGTCGTGCCGCTCGGCGCGCCGCACGCGAAGATTCCGCTGCCGCGCAATCTGTTCGGCGCGGAACGTACCAACTCGATGGGTCTCGATCTGTCGAACGAGCATCGTCTCGCGTCGCTGTCGTCGGCGTTGCTGGCGAGCGCGAATCATCCGTGGCGCGCCGCGCCGATGCTCGAAGACAACGAGATCGCCGTCGGCAATGCACGCGACGTGCGCAATCCCGCCGATCATCGCGATCTCGTCGGCACGGTTGTGGAAGCCACGCCGGAACACGTGAGCGCCGCGCTCGCGCATGCAGTGGCTGCTGCGCCGATCTGGCAGGCGACGCCCGTCGAAGCGCGCGCCGATTGCCTTGCGCGTGCCGCCGATCTGCTCGAAGCGCAGATGCACACGCTGATGGGTCTCGTCGTGCGTGAAGCGGGCAAGTCGCTGCCGAATGCGGTTGCCGAAATCCGCGAAGCCATCGACTTCCTGCGCTACTACTCGACGCAGATCCGCGACGAATTCTCGAACGACACGCACCGTCCGCTTGGTCCTGTCGTGTGTATCAGCCCGTGGAATTTCCCGCTGGCGATCTTCATGGGTCAGGTTGCGGCTGCGCTTGCAGCAGGCAACACGGTGCTCGCGAAGCCCGCGGAGCAGACGCCGCTGATCGCCGCGCAAGCCGTGCGGATTCTGCGCGAAGCCGGCGTGCCGGCAGGTGCGGTGCAATTGCTGCCGGGCGATGGCGAAACGGTCGGCGCCGCTTTGGTTGCCGATGCACGCACGCGTGCCGTGATGTTCACCGGCTCGACGGAAGTCGCGCGTCTGATCAACAAGACGTTGTCGAACCGCCTCGATCCGGACGGCAAGCCGATTCCGCTGATCGCCGAAACGGGCGGCCAGAACGCGATGATCGTCGATTCTTCGGCACTTGCTGAACAGGTTGTAGCTGACGTACTGCAGTCGTCGTTCGATTCGGCAGGTCAACGTTGTTCGGCGCTGCGCGTTCTTTGTCTTCAGGACGATGTTGCAGACCGTACGCTGGAAATGCTGACGGGCGCGATGAAGGAACTGGCTGTCGGCAATCCGGACCGTCTGTCGGCGGACGTCGGCCCGGTGATCGACACGGAAGCGAAGCGCGGTATCGATGCGCACATCGCGTCGATGCGCGAAAAGGGCCGCAAGGTCACGCAACTGCCGATGCCCGAAGGCTGCAATGCCGGTACGTTCGTGCCGCCGACGCTGATCGAACTCGACAGCATCGACGAATTGAAGCGTGAAGTGTTTGGTCCGGTGCTGCATGTGGTGCGTTATCGCCGCAGCGCGCTCGACAAGCTGCTCGAACAGATCCGCTCGACGGGTTACGGTCTGACGCTCGGCATTCACACGCGTATCGACGAAACGATCGCGCATGTGATCAGCCGCGCGCACGTGGGCAACATCTACGTGAACCGCAACGTGATCGGCGCCGTGGTCGGTGTGCAGCCGTTCGGTGGCGAAGGGCTGTCGGGCACAGGTCCGAAGGCAGGCGGCGCGCTGTATCTGCAACGTCTGCTGGCGACGCGTCCGGCGGGCTTGCCGAAGTCGCTGGCGCAGACGCTGATGGTCGACAATTCGCAAGCTGCATCGAATGGCGCACAAAACGGCAACGCCGCAAGCGATAATCCTGCCGCTGCGCTGACCGCGCTGCGCGACTGGCTGATCGCCGAACGCGAGCCGATGCTGGCCGCACGTTGCGACGGCTATCTGTCGCACATTCCGGCGGGCGCGACGGCGGTGCTGTCCGGTCCGACGGGCGAGCGCAACACGTACACGCTCGGCGCACGCGGCACGGTGCTGTGCGTGGCATCGACGGCAAGCGGCGCGCGCGTGCAGTTCGCGGCGGCGCTGGCGACGGGCAACAAGGCGTTGTTCGAAGGCGCGGCAGGCGAGCAGCTGTATGCTGCGTTGCCCGCATCGCTGAAGCAGTACGCGAGCGTGAAGAAGAACGCCGAAGCATCGTTCGATGCCGTGCTCTTCGAAGGCGACAGCGATGAACTGCTGACACTCGTGAAGGACATCGCGAAGCGCGCGGGTCCGATCGTGTCGGTGCAGGGCGTTGCGGCGCGCGCGCTCGAAAGCGGCGACGAAGATTACGCGCTGGAGCGTCTGCTGACCGAGCGTTCGGTGAGCGTGAATACGGCAGCAGCAGGCGGTAATGCGAATTTGATGACGATCGGCTGAGCGAACCTCGCTCGATCGATTCAAAAAAATGGCGCGAGACGGCGACCCCGATCACCGCGCCGTCCACACCTGGTACCAAGGAGAAGCTATGCAACATACGATGAAAAAGCTGGCAGGCGCGACGCTGTTCGCTGCCATGTCGCTGGCGGGGACTGCGCATGCACAGCAGGTCGAAGACGTGAAGATCGGCTTCGCCGGCCCGATGACGGGCGCACAGGCGCACTACGGTAAGGACTTCCAGAACGGCATCACGCTCGCAGTCGAAGACATGAACGCGACGAAGCCGACGATCGGCGGTAAGCCGGTTCGCTTCGTGCTGGACGTGGCCGACGACCAGGCTGACCCGCGCACGGGCACGACGGTTGCGCAAAAGCTCGTCGACGACAACATCAAGGGCATGCTCGGCCACTTCAACTCGGGCACGACGATCCCGGCATCGCGCATTTACGCGAACGCGGGCATTCCGCAGATCGCGATGGCGACGGCACCGGAATACACGCAGCAAGGTTTCAAGACGACCTTCCGCATGATGACGTCGGACACGCAGCAAGGCTCCGTCGCGGGCACGTTCGCTGTGAAGAACCTGGGCGTGAAGAAGATCGCAATCGTCGATGACCGCACGGCTTATGGCCAGGGTCTGGCCGACCAGTTCGAAAAGGCAGCGAAGGCAGCGGGCGGCACGATCGTCGATCGTGAGTTCACGAACGACAAGGCTGTCGACTTCAAGGCAATTCTGACGAAGCTCAAGTCGGTGCAGCCGGATCTGATCTACTACGGTGGCGCCGATTCGCAGGCTGCACCGATGGTCAAGCAGATGAAGACGCTGGGTATCAAGGCGCCGCTGATGGGCGGCGAAATGGTCCACACGCCGACGTTCCTGCAAGTCGCTGGTGATGCGGCTAATGGTACGGTGGCTTCGCTGGCTGGTCTGCCGCTGGAAGAAATGCCTGGCGGTAAGGACTATGTCGCGAAGTACAAGAAGCGTTTTGGTGAAGACGTTCAGACGTACTCGCCGTACGCTTACGATGGCGCAATGGCGCTGTTCGATGCGATGAAGAAGGCTAATTCGACGGATCCGGCGAAGTATCTGCCGATGCTGGCGAAGACGAGCATGCCTGCTGTGACGACCAAGGATCTCGCTTATGACAGCAAGGGTGATCTGAAGAACGGTGGTATTACGCTGTATAAGGTTGTCGATGGGAAGTGGACTACGCTGCAGAGCGTGGGTGGCAAGTAAGGGTTTTTTGCCGTGCGGCGCTTTGGTTTTTTAGCTGGGCGCTGCTGATTTTATGTAAGCCTCGTGGGGTTAATGCTCTGCGAGGCTTTTTCTTTTTGCGAAGGTTGTCGCTGGCGTCCGCGATTTGGTATTGGTTCTTCACGCGTTGCCCCTGTGCGGGGCGGCACCTACTTTTCTTTGCAGCGGCAAAGAAAAGTAGGCAAAAGAAAGCCGCTCACACCGATCCGCTTGACCTCTATCCACAGGCCGCCATCGGCCCGTGGCTCCTGCTGCACGGCGCCGTGGGCGACCGTGCTTCTGGCTTATTCGCCTCGCAGTTTCTTGCCCTGCTCGCGAACCTGCTCCAGCGTTGCGCCCGGTGTGCTCGCTTCCTGAATCATGCGCACTTCGATCACCGCCGGTTTCTTCGATTCCTGCGCACGCTTGAATGCAGGCATGAAGTCTTCTGTGCGCTCCACCGTTTCGCCGTGCGCGCCGAACGATCTTGCGAATGCCGCGAAGTCCGGGTTTGTCAGGCCCGTGCCGTGTACGCGGTTTGGATAATGCCGCTCCTGGTGCATCCGGATCGTGCCGTACTGACTGTTGTTCACGACGATGAAAATCACCGGCAGATCGTATTGCATCGCCGTCGCAATTTCCGATGACGACATCATGAAACAACCGTCACCCGCGAATGCCACCACCGTTCTGTCCGGATACATCGATTTCGCTGCAATCGCCGCCGGCACGCCGTAGCCCATCGCGCCGCTCGTCGGCGCCAGCTGTGAACGGAAATGGCGGTACGCGAAGTGCCGATGCAACCACGTCGCATAGTTGCCCGCGCCGTTCGTCAGGATCGCGTCCTTCGGCAAGTGCTCGCGCAGTTGCAACATGATCTCGCCCATCTGCACGTCGCCCGGAATCGCGCGCGGCTTGCGCCATGCGAGGTAGGCGTCGTGTGCTTCCTTTGCCGAGCCTTCCCACGCGAGTTTCGTCGATGGCTTCAGTTGCGCCAGCATCGATGCGATTTCCGGCATACCCGAGACGATCGGCAGATCGGCGGCGTAGACGCGGCCGAGTTCTTCCGCGCCCTGATGCACGTGGATCAGCGTCTGCTTCGTCTTCGGGATGTCGAGCAGCGTGTAGCCGCCCGTCGTCGCTTCGCCCAGACGCGGGCCAAGTGCCAGCAACACGTCTGCATCTTCGATGCGTTTGGCCAGCGCGGGGTTGATGCCGAGACCTACATCGCCCGCATAGTTCGGATGCTCGTTATCGAGCGTGTCCTGGAAGCGGAATGCAAGGCCGATCGGCAACTGCCAGCTTTCGACGAACGTGCGCAAGTCTTCACACGCCTCCGGCGTCCAGCCGCTTCCGCCTGCGATCACCATTGGCTTTTTCGCGCTTTCGAGCAGGCTGCGCAGGCGTTCCATCTGTTGCGGCGCGGGCGCTGCTGCGACGCGCTGATAAGCAGGCGCGCCCGGCATCGCCGCGCATGCATCGCTCAACATGTCTTCCGGCAACGACAACACGACGGGACCAGGACGGCCCGACGTCGCCGTGTGGAACGCGTGGCTCATGTACTCGGGAATGCGGCGCGCGTCGTCGATCTGCGCAACCCACTTCGCCATCTGGCCGAACATGCGGCGATAGTCGATTTCCTGGAACGCCTCGCGGTCCAGATGCTCGCGCGCGCACTGGCCGATCAGCAGAATCATCGGCGTCGAATCCTGAAACGCGGTGTGCACGCCAATCGATGCGTGCGTCGCGCCCGGCCCGCGCGTGACGATCGCGACGCCAGGCCGCCCCGTCAACTTGCCGACGGCTTCCGCCATGTTGGCGGCTGCCGCTTCGTGGCGGCAGACGACCGTCTGGATTTGCGAAGTCTCGTCGTGCAGCGAATCGAGTACTGCCAGAAAACTTTCACCGGGCACGCAGAACACGCGCTCGACGCCATGCGTCACCAGCGCGTCGACCATGAGCCGCGCGCCGGTAGTCATATTTGAAGCATCGGAAGACAGCGACATTGCGAAGACACCTCCAGTCAGAAGAGCTCCGACAGCTTACGCCGAGAGCCTTCCCGATGTCATTCGCAAAAGCGTCAACATTCGATGATGTTCACTGCAAGGCCGCCGCGCGACGTTTCCTTGTACTTGGTCTTCATGTCGGCGCCTGTTTCGCGCATCGTCTTGATGACGGAATCGAGCGAGACGTAGTGGCTGCCGTCGCCGCGCAGCGCCATGCGCGCGGCGTTCACGGCTTTCACCGACGCCATCGCGTTACGTTCGATGCACGGAATCTGCACCATCCCGCCGACGGGGTCGCACGTGAGGCCGAGATTGTGTTCCATGCCGATTTCCGCGGCATTTTCCACTTGCAGTGGCGTGCCGCCCATCACGGCGGCGAGCGCGCCCGCCGCCATCGAACACGCGACGCCCACTTCGCCCTGACAACCCACTTCCGCGCCGGAAATGGACGCGTTCAGCTTGTAGAGAATGCCGATCGCGGCGGCCGTCATCAGGAAGTCGAACACGCCCTGTTGGTTCGCGTTCGGCATGAAGCGCGTGTAGTAATGCAGCACCGCGGGGATGATGCCCGCTGCGCCATTGGTCGGTGCGGTCACCACGCGGCCGCCCGCCGCGTTTTCTTCATTGACGGCGATCGCGTACAGGTTGATCCAGTCGACCATCGACAGCGGATCTTGCAACGCGCGTTCGGGATTGCCCGTCAGCGCGCGATACAGCTGCGGCGCGCGGCGCTTCACCTGGAACGGGCCGGGCAGATTGCCGTCCGCGGCCGGATTGTTGATGCCACAGCCACGCGAGACGCACGATTGCATCACGTCCCAGATTTTCTGCAGGCCCGTGCGCGGTTCTTCTTCCGTATGCCACGCGCGCTCGTTTTCCCACATCAGTTGCGCGATGCTTTTGCCCGTCGTCTTGCACATCTCCAGCAGTTCGGCGCCCGAGCGGAACGGATACGGCAACTGCTCGACGGCGGACAGCACCTTCGTATTCGGCGCGCCTGCCGTCACGACAAAACCGCCGCCCACCGCCAGATAGGTCGATTCACGCAGCGTCTCGCTGTTCGCGTCGAAGGCACGCAGCTTGAGGCCGTTCGGATGCTCGGGCAGCGCCTGTCGATAGAACGAAATGTTGTCCTTCAGCACGAACGGCACCGGATGCGTGCCAAGCAGCGACAGCTTGCGCGACGTGCGGACTTCTTCGAGACAGGCCGCGATCGTATCGGGATTCACGGTATCGGGCGCATCGCCGAGCAGACCGAGCATCACGCCGCGATCGGTGCCGTGGCCTTTGCCCGTTGCACCGAGCGAGCCATACAGATCGACTTTCACCGATGCCGTGTTCGCCAGCAATCCATCGCGCTCGAGTCCTTGCGCGAACATCAGCGCCGCGCGCATGGGACCGACCGTGTGCGAACTCGACGGGCCAATGCCGACTTTGAAAAGATCGAAAACGCTGACTGCCATCACTGCTCCTGCTAACTGGAAATTCGTTTGTGCTGCACGGCGCGGGTAACGCGGCAGCAGAAAATGCCGCGCGTGATCAACGCGCCGGCAAGGGCAGACACACGGCGAGCCACGCGGGCGGCGTCGGTGCCAGTTTCAGCGCGACGGGCGTATAGCGTCCGTCGAGCCGTGCGGCGAGGTGATACAACTCGGCCGCATTTTTGGGATCCCACTGACCACTATAGCCAGGCAAACCGGCTTCGCGGCGTTTGGCGTCGAAAGGTACGCTCGATCGCACGAATTCGTCGTGCGTTTTCTCGCCTGTTGCGTAAGGCGTCAGCCAGTTCAGCGCCGCCGCCAGCGTCGCGCCGCTCGGCGCGCGCTCGTTGAGCCAGTTGCGGTTGTGGCGGCGCGCCGCCAGCGCGGCCGTCACGAGAGGCTGAAGGTCATACGTCACATAGTGCAGCGCGTCACGCTCACCGAAATCGACGGTCGTGCCGTCGGGCGCGATGTTGTCGTTGATGTGCTCGACGTACAGACGCTGCGCGGCTTCGATCATCTTGCGATTATCGAGCGTGAAGGCGGCCATCGAGATCAGTTTTACGCGATGACTCTGCCAGTTGTTGCGGAACGTGCCGGTCAGCGGGCGCTTTTGCGCGTCGATCTGCGCGATGTAGCCGTTCGCGAGCTTCGTGAGGAACGCCATCGTCGCATTGCGCGTTTTCACGGGCAGCGCGCTCGCCGTCATGTCGTAGGCGAGGATCAACCCTTCGAATGGCGTTTCGTCGATCGGATTGAATGACGGCTGGTAGGTCGTGACCCAAGCGTACAGCAGGCGGTCGACCAGTTTCAGATAGCGGTCGTCGCTAGTGGCGCGCCAGGCGAGCGCGGCGTCGCGCAGCAGATCGAGATCTTTCTCGGCTTCCTTGCTCTGGTCGTAGATGCCTTCGTGCGGCAGTGTGCCTTCTGTATGTAACTGGCGCACGGCATGCGCGGGCATGTTCAGCTGCGCCTGCACATTGCTGACCAGTGCCTTCACGCCTGGATCGGAATTCGTGCGCTCGCTGGTTTGCAGCGCGGGCGCGGCGCAGAGGTTCATGGCGGCGTGGGCCACGCTCGTTGACAGCGCGAATACACCCGTGGCGAGCAACGTGGCGGCAATGCGCGGAAGAAACGGATGCGTCGATGATATGCGCGCGCTGGGGCGCATCGGCGCCTGACCGTTTCGTTTCATGCATGGCTCCTCTGGTTCGATCCAAGGTGAGATGTTAACCGTCCGCCGCGCAAAGCGACAGCCCGACGGGCGCCTGCGAGTGCTCCGTGCATACCGTGGCCCTTGCCTGGCAGGCGTCCGGCGGCACTGCTGGCCGGTTCCCCGCGCGTCGCACAGTGCCGCCTCATAGGCCGAATTAGCGGTCTTTTCGCCCGCATTTCCACGCGTCGTTTTTTCCGGATGTCCCCGATACTGCCTACCGTGTTACAGGGATTGCGTCTTGAGTGGACGGATGCCGCAAGGCAGCACGCTGCATCAGACCCGAGGATAAACGTCGCCGTTGTAGAACGGATGGCGCTCGCGCAAACGCTCGAAGACCGCGTCGGCATCGCCCGGCGGGACGCCCGCAAAAGTCGTGCGGAAGGCGTCGAGCGAACGCGCCTCGCTGGTCAGTTGCGCCTGCGTCGGCGGATCGCCCGCGCCCACGACGTCGATGTGGAAGGTAGGACCGTAGACAAAGGAAAAGATTTCGAGCGTGCGGGCAGCGTGATAGCGGCTGGTGGCGACCAGAATGCGCGGCCCGCCGAAGGTGGCGGCAAGGTTGCGCAGCGTAAAGACGGCGTCGCCGACGGTATCGCGCGAAGTGGTCTCCGCGATCACGCGCGATGCATCGAGGTGGGCGTGATCGAGTGCGTAGCGGCGCATGGCGTCGGCGATGCAGATATCCGAGTCTTCGCGATAGGCCCAGCCACACATCACCAGCAGTGGCGCCTCGGCCGATCGCATCGACTCGATGCCGAGGTCTACGCGTGCGCGGGTTTCGTCGTTCAGGGTTCCGTCCGCATCCATCAGATTTGCGAGGACCACGACGGCGTCGTAGCGGGCGTCGGTGAAATCTTTAAGGTTCGGCATAGGCAAATGAAAGTACTGTTTTTGACGAGTGGCGAGGCAGCGCGGCCGCTGGCCGGGTGGCTCGGCCAACGCGAGACGCTGACCGTGCGGGAGACGCCCGTGAGCGCGCACGAGATCGCAGCGCTCGCGCCGGACCTGATTGTAAGTCACTCATACCGCCACATTCTGAAGCGCGACGTGCTGGCTGCCGCGCCGGACCGGTTCATCAATCTCCATATCTCGCTGTTGCCCTACAACCGGGGCGCCGATCCAAACCTGTGGTCGTTTCTCGACGACACCCCCAAAGGCGTGTCGATCCACCTGATCGATGAAGGTATCGACACGGGCGCGCTGCTGCTGCAGCGCGAAGTGTCGTTCGACGAAGACAGCGAGACGCTCGGCAGCAGCTACGCGCAATTGCAGCAGACGATCGGCGAACTGTTCATGGAGAACTGGTCTTCGCTGCGCGACGGACGCATCGCGCCGCGCGCGCAAACGGGCAGCGGCACGTTTCACCGCGCGAGCGAATTGGCGGCGCTCAAGGATGCGCTGCTGGGCAACGAAGGATGGAACGTGCCTATCCCGGTTCTGCGGCGGCGTCATCGCGCGCTGCTCGCGGAGACAGTGCAAGGGCATGGCAAGGATTAGACGGGCAACCAGGACGCATACGCGGTTCACGCGAAGTACGGCTCGATATCAAGGAAGCGAACAATGTTGGACAACAAGGCAATTTTGATCACGGGTGGCACGGGTTCCTTCGGCCACAAGTTCATTTCGGCTGTGCTGGCGCAATACAAGCCGTCGCGCGTCGTGGTGTTTTCGCGCGATGAGCTGAAGCAATACGAAATGCAGCAGAAGTTCGACGCGCCGTGCATGCGTTACTTCCTCGGCGACGTGCGCGACGCGGAGCGTCTGCGCCAGGCCATGCGCGGCATCGATTACGTGGTTCACGCCGCCGCGCTCAAGCCGGTGCCCGCCGCCGAATACAACCCGACGGAATGCATCCGGACGAACGTGACCGGCGCCGAAAACGTGATCAACGCGGCCATCGAGAACGGCGTCGAAAAAGTGATCGCGCTGTCCACCGACAAGGCCGCAAGCCCGAGCAACCGGTACGGCGCGACCAAGCTGCTGTCCGACAAGCTGTTCGTAGCCGCCAACAATCTGGTCGGCAAGCATCGCACCCGTTTCTCCGTCGTGCGATACGGCAACGTGGTGGGCTCGCGCGGTTCCGTGGTGCCGTTCTTTCGCAAGCTGATTGCCGAAGAAGCGAAGAGCCTGCCGATCACCGATCAGCGCATGACGCGTTTCTGGATCACGCTCGATCACGGCGTCGACTTCGTGCTGAAGAACTTCCAGCGCATGCAGGGCGGCGAAATCTTCGTGCCGAAGATTCCGTCGGTGAAGATCGTCGATCTGGCGAAAGCGATGGCGCCCGAACTGGATCAGCATGTGATCGGCATCCGTCCCGGCGAGAAACTGCACGAGATGATGATCGCGCGCGACGACAGCCTGCACACGCTCGAATATCACGATCACTACGTCATCACGCCGGCCATCCGTTTTGTCGTGCAAAGCGAGTACGAGACGAACGGCATGGGCGAAACGGGCAAGCGCGTCACGGAAGGCTTCAAGTACACGTCCGATAACAACGGCTGGGTCCTCACGGTGGACGAACTGGCTGCCCTCGACAAGCAACATCCATGAGCGAGTTCATTCCGTACGGCCGGCAATCGATCGACGCCGAGGACATCGCGGCAGTCGAAGCGGTGCTGCGTTCCGACTGGCTCACGCAAGGCCCGGCGATCGCCGCCTTCGAGGAAGAACTGGCGCGCCGCGCGACTGCGCGTCATGCCGTGGCCGTATGCAACGCGACGGCGGCGCTGCACATTGCGTGTGCCGCCGCCGGACTGGGGCCGGGCGACCGCCTGTGGACCGTGCCGAATACGTTTGTCGCATCGGCCAATTGCGGCCGTTACTGCGGCGCGGACGTCGATTTCGTCGATATCGATCCGCTGACGTGGTGCATGGATGCCGCCGCGCTCGAAGCGAAGTTGCAGGTCGCGCGGCAGACGGGCACCTTGCCGAAGGTGGTGATTCCTGTCGCCTTCGCCGGCCGCAGTTGCGACATGAAGCACGTGAAGCGTCTGTCCGACGAGTACGGCTTCACGGTGATCGAAGATGCTTCGCATGCCGTTGGTGCAACGTACGCAGGGCGCCCTGTCGGTTGCGGCGACGTTGCGCACATGACGGTGTTCAGCTTTCATCCCGTGAAGATCGTGACGACGGGTGAAGGCGGCGTGGTGCTGACCAACGACGCCGCGCTGTGCGACCGCCTGCGCCGCCTGCGCAGTCACGGCATCACGCGTGACGCCGCGCAGATGGATGAGCCGGACGAAGGCGCGTGGGCGTACGAGATGCAGGAACTCGGCTTCAACTACCGCATCACCGATATCCAGGCCGTGCTCGGCCTGTCGCAACTCAAGCGGCTGGACGGGTTTCTGGCACGGCGCCGCGCGCTCGTGCAGCGCTACGACACGCTGCTGAAGAACTTGCCGCTGCAATTGCCGCAACTCGATGCACTCGACGAATCGGCGTGGCATCTCTATGTGGTGCGGGTGAAGGACACCGATCGCCGCGCAGTGTTCGATGCGTTGCGAAGCGCCGATATCGGCGTCAACGTGCACTACATCCCTGTTCATCTGCAGCCGTACTATCGTCGGCTCGGTTTCAAGCCCGGCGATTTTCCGCAAGCGGAGCAGTACTACCGCGAGGCGCTCAGCCTGCCGCTGTTCGCGACGCTGACCGATGCGCAGCAGGATCGCGTGGTCGCGCAACTGAAACGGGTGCTCGGATGAGCCGCGTCGCCATCATTCCCGCGCGCGGCGGCAGCAAGCGCATTCCGCACAAGAACGTTCGCCTGTTCGACGGCGTGCCGATCATCGCGCATTCGATCCGCGCAGCGCTCGACAGCAAGCTGTTCGATCGCGTCGTGGTCAGCACCGACAGTGAAGACATTGCCGCGGTCGCGCGCGAGTACGGCGCGCAGACGCCGTTCATGCGTCCTGCCGAACTCTCCAATGACCATGCCGGCACGCTCGAAGTCGTGCAGCACGCATTGAGCGCGCTGGGCGAACCCTACGACTACGCCTGCTGCATTTACGCTACCGCGCCGTTCATCGACGTGCGCTATCTGCGCGAGGGTATCGCGATGCTCGAAGCGCAGCGCGACAAGTCGTATGCGTTTTCGGTGACGACTTTCGCGTTTCCCGTGCAACGGGCGCTGCGCCTGACGGCCGACGGCGGGCTCGATGCCGTGTATCCCGAGCATCGTCTGACGCGTTCGCAGGACTTGCCGGAAACCTGGCATGACGCCGGCCAGTTCTACTGGGGACGCACGCAGGCATGGCAGCGCGGCGACACGCTCTTTTCGCCGCTGTCGATGCCCGTCGTGCTGCCGCGCCATCTCGTGCAGGACATCGACACACCCGAAGACTGGCGGCGCGCAGAACTGATGTTCGCGGCGCTGCGGGCGCTCGCGCAATCGAACGGATGACGCGCAAAAGCGCAAAACAGAGGAACCGCGCGCCCCGCTGACGGGCCGCACGGCAAGGCGTGAGGAAACTATCGATGAAAGAAATCAGAATCGCGAACCGGTCCGTCGGACCCGGCCACCAGCCGTTCGTGATCGCGGAAATGTCCGGCAATCACAACCAGTCGCTCGAACGCGCGCTGGAAATCGTCGAGGCAGCGGCACGCAGCGGCGCACATGCGCTCAAGCTGCAGACCTATACGCCCGATACGATGACGCTCGACATCGACGAAGGCGAGTTCCATATCGGCGATGAGAACAGCCTGTGGGCGGGCAAATCGCTCTACGCGCTGTATCAGCAGGCATATACGCCGTGGGAATGGCACAAGCCGCTGTTCGATCGTGCGAACGAACTGGGCATGCTCGCCTTCTCGACGCCGTTTGACGAAACGGCGGTCGACTTTCTGGAAACGCTCGATGTGCCCGCGTACAAGATCGCGAGCTTCGAAAATACCGATCTGCCGCTGATCAGGCGCGTCGCGGCAACGGGCAAGCCGATGATCATCTCGACGGGCATGGCGAGCGTCGCGGAACTCGACGAGGCCGTGCGCGCAGCGCGCGGCGCCGGCTGCAATGACCTGATCCTGCTCAAGTGCACCAGCTCGTATCCCGCCCCGCCCGAGCACAGCAACATCCGCACGATTCCGCATATGCGCGAGCTGTTCGATTGCCAGGTCGGCCTGTCGGATCACACGATGGGTGTCGGCGCGGCTGTCGCTGCCATCGCGCTCGGCGCGACCGTGGTCGAAAAACACTTCACGTTGCGGCGTGCCGACGGCGGCGTCGATTCGGCGTTCTCGCTGGAGCCGGAGGAAATGCGCTCGCTCGTGATCGAAACCGAGCGCGCGTGGCAATCGCTCGGACAGGCCACCTACGGCACCAACGAACAGGAACGCAAGTCGATGGTCTTCCGGCGCTCGCTGTATGTGGTCAAGGACGTCGGCGCGGGTGAAGCGCTCACGCCCGACCATGTGCGCGCGATCAGGCCCGGACTCGGCATGGCGCCCAAGCATCTGGATACGGTGATCGGCATGACGGCGCGTGCGCCGATCAAGCGCGGCACACCTCTTACGTGGAACATTCTGAAATGAGCGCACAACCCGACAACGCTGGGCCGCAAGGCCGGCAAGAGTTGATCCAGTGGAAAACCGATGCCTGGAAAGATCCCGGCATGGTGAGCTGGTACTCGGGCCGGATGGTTCAAAGCGAAACCACCAACCTGCTGAAGAACGCCGTCGAGGTCAATACGATCCGCCGTCATGCGCGCGGGCCGAAGATCATCGACATTGGCGTCGGCACCGGCCGCGCCGCGCTGCCGCTAGTCGCCGATGGTTATGACGTGATGGGCGTGGACAGTTCCCAGGCGATGCTCGACGAAACCCGGCGCCTCGCCAACGGCGCGCCGATCCGGCTGCAGGTCGGCGACGTCACGAGCCTGCCGTGCGACGACGCTTCGTTCGACTGCGCGGTCTCGCTGAACGTGCTGGTGCATTTTCCGAACTGGCGTGAAGCGCTGCTCGAATGGAAGCGCGTGGTGCGTCCCGGCGGCCGGATCATTTTCGACATTCACACGCAGGATCACGTCGTCGCCGCCTACGGTGCCGACAAATCCCGCTGGCCCGACGCGCTGCGCGCCACCGATGAAGCCGGCAAGTTCGGCCTCTACATGTCGCGCGCGAGTGTCGCCGATCTGGTCGAATTCGCCGACGCGCAAGGCTTTGCAATCGAAACAGTCGTGCCTTACGGCGCCTTTCTCGGCGGTGGCAACACGAACTGGCTGCTGTACGAATCGCTGGAACAGAAGGCGAGCTGGAAGCGCACGCTGTCGTGGTTCGCGCGCGACAAGGGTCTCGCCGATCTCGGGCTGTTCATCGAAGAATCGATCGTCGCCCATCTCGCGCCGAAGATCGCGGGCCGCATGTTCGTGGTGATGGATAACCGGGCCGATCCCGCTGCCAACGCGCGTTTTGCCGCGGACATGGCCGCGCGCGATGCAGCGCTCGATTCGCTCGACGTCGCGAAGCTCGCGCCTTGGCTGCCGCTGGCGCCCGAGGCCATCAGCGCAGAACTGGACAAGCTGCTCAAGCCGCTGCGCAGCCGTCACTTTTTCTTTTTGCTGTTCCAGTGCCTGTTGACGCGCCTTCCGAACGTCGAGTTCGCCGGCGCCGTTTCACCCGCGATGCTGCGCGAACTGTCGACATGGCTGGTCAGCAATGCGCTCGACCAGAAGTCGACGGAAATCGCACGCAGCTGGTCGGCGGGACTGGCGGACAAATTCAAGGCAGGCACCGACGTGACCGTCGGCGCGGAATACAACCTGGTTCGGGCACTGCTGTCCCGATACTTCGGCATTTTTAACGAGGGCCGGCAATGAAGCAAAAGGCCATTATCAGCCTGCTCTGGGGCAAGCATTTCAACGCGCTGCTGCAGTTCCTGCAGATGCAGGAACCGCTGACGGTTATCGCGTCGCTGGGTTCGCTGTCGTCGCACATGCAGGCGGCCATTGCGCAGACGGGATGCACGCTGGTGTCGATCGACAGCTTTGCGCAGGACGCGAGCGCTGCGCAGACCATCAGCGCAGAAACACAACATCTGCTGGGCGCGTTCGAGCGTCACATCCAGCAGCAGCCGGAATTCTGCGGCTTCGCTGCCGATGCGTCGGACAAGCTGCGGCCCATCGTGTTCGAGAGCGTCAAGAGCGATCTGCCCGCCATCGTACATCTGCTCGAATGCCTGAAAGGCGCGGCTGCGCAGTACGACATCACCCTGCTCGCGACCAACGACGACATGACGCGCACCGGCAAGACGGCGACCTCGTGGGCGCGTGCGCAAGGCATTCCGAGCGTGCATCTCGCGCACTCGATTGCGCTGGTCGATCCGTACACCGTGCACAACGAACTGGTCGCCGACAAGCTGGTTGTGTACGGTCAGCGTGGCGTCGAGGGTTATCGCGATCTGGGTGTCGCGCCGGAGCGGCTGATCCCGACGGGCAATCCCGCGTGGGACGGCTACGCCGCGCTGCGCAACCAGAAGCCCGCGTGCCGTCAGCAACTCAACGCGAAGTACGGCTTGAAGCCGGAATGGCCGCTCGTCGTGTTCGGCACGACGTGGGCCGCGAATCTCAGCGCGCATTGCATCGAAGATATCTACGACGAGTCGGTGCGCGCATTCCTGATCGCGTGCGAGAGCCTGAAAAAAGCGGGCTTGCGCATCAACGCCGTCATCAAGGATCGTCCCTCGAATACCGCGTTTGGCGAAAAGCGTTGCGCTGAAATTCTCGCGAAGCTGGGTGCATCGGGCGAAGGGTACTACTACGCGAGCGACGACACGGAGCAGTTCGCGGCGGGTGCCGACGTGCTCGTTGCCGTGGATTCGAACTATCTCGTCGAAGGCATGCTGGCGCATACGCCCGTCGTGAATCTGATGAACACGGCCGGCATGTTGATGGGTCCGTGCTTCGAGGCCGAAACGGGCGTCGTCGAAGTCGAGGCGCATGAGCTGGCTTCGGCGCTCCACCAGATTCTCACTAATCCGGAACTGCGCGCCGGCCTGCTGCAACTCGGCCAGAAGCGCGCCGCGCACTACAACCACAACGACGGCGACGGCATGGCGTCGACGCGTGTCGCGCAGGTGCTCGCGTCGACCGCGAAAGGGTTCCAGCCGCGCATGCAGCGCCACGTGTGGCAGCAGTATCTGGATGTCGAATCCGGTGAGATCGCCGATGGTTATCACACGCCGGGCCGCCCGAATCTGGTCGCGATGTATTCGAACGATCCCGCCACGGTGATCGATATCGGCTGCGCGGCAGGCAGCACGGCGGCGCTGATCAAGCAGCGCTTTCCCGCGAGCCGCGTCTGGGGCATCGAAATGAACCGTGCCGCCGCAGAGGTGGCGAGCAGCAGGATCGATCGCGTGCTGGTCGGCAAGTTCGAGGATTTCGATCTCGAGCGCGAAGGTATCGCGAAAGGCACGCTCGACGGCGTGCTGCTCGCCGACGTGCTGGAGCACATGTACAACCCGTGGGACGTGATGGTGAAGCTGCGTCCGTACATGTCGCCGAAAGGTCAGCTGGTGTTGAGCATCCCCAACGTGCGCAACCTGATGCTGATGGACGATCTGAGCAAAGGCAACTGGACCTACGCCGCAGCCGGACTGCTCGACATCACGCATATCCGTTTCTTCACGCTTGCGGAGATCGTGAAGTTCGTCGCGGAGACGGGCTACCGCATCGTGCGCGCCGAACATGCGATCGACGGGAGACTCAGGGAGTTCTGGAACCAGAACCAGGCGAAGCCCGGCCTCACCGAGATCAACATGGACCGGATGAAGCTCAAGGACGTGACGCGCGACGAGTTGATGGAGTTGTGCACGATCCAGTTCCATCTGCTGATCGAAAAGGATCCGCTGAAAGGCTGACGGCCATTGCCCGCCTGCAAACAAAAAAGCCCGGCAACGAAACGTTGCCGGGCTTTTTTACGTCTGCTTCCGGTGCGCCCGCCTTGGGGCGGGCGAAGGCTGGTTCGTTACTCGTAATCCGCCATAGGCACGCACGAGCAGAACAGATTGCGATCGCCATACGCGTTGTCCGCACGGCCAACGGGCGGCCAGTACTTCTTCGTGATCAGCGAGGGCAACGGATACGCCGCGGTTTCACGCGCATATGCGTGCTTCCAGTCGTTCGTGACCACGACAGCCGCCGTATGCGGCGCGTGCTTCAGTGGATTATCTTCGCGATCGCTGCGGCCTTCTTCGACAGCGCGGATTTCGTTACGAATCGCGATCATCGCTTCGATGAAGCGATCCAGCTCTTCCTTCGATTCCGATTCCGTCGGCTCGACCATCAGCGTGCCCGGCACCGGGAAGCTCATCGTCGGTGCATGGAAGCCGTAATCCATCAGGCGCTTGGCGACGTCATCGACCGAGATGCCGCTCGTTTCCTTGATGGGGCGCAGATCGAGAATGCACTCGTGTGCGACCAGTCCGCCCGGACCCGAGTACAGCACCGGGTAGTGCGGTGCGAGCTTGTTCGCGACGTAGTTCGCGTTGAGGATCGCGGTTTCGGTGGCGGCCGTCAGATTCTTCGCGCCCATCATCGCGATGTACATCCACGAGATCGGCAGGATCGATGCCGAGCCGTAAGGCGCAGCGGAGACAGCGCCGATGCCGTTCGCATCGCGCTCGTAACCCGTCGAGGTCTGATTCGGCAGGAACTTCGCCAGATGCGCGCCGACAGCGACAGGGCCAACGCCCGGTCCGCCGCCGCCGTGCGGAATGCAGAACGTCTTGTGCAGGTTCAGGTGCGAAACGTCGCCGCCGAACTGACCCGGCGCTGCGAGGCCGACCATCGCGTTCATGTTCGCGCCGTCCACATACACCTGGCCTCCGTGCGCGTGCACGATCTCGCAGACTTCACGGACGTTCTGCTCGAACACGCCGTGCGTCGACGGATACGTGATCATGATCGCCGCGAGTTTGTCCGAATGCTGTTCGGCCTTCTTCTTCAGGTCTTCGAGATCGACGTTGCCTTGCGCATCGCACGCGACGACGACAACCTGCATGCCGGCCATCTGCGCCGACGCCGGGTTCGTGCCGTGTGCCGAAGCGGGAATCAGGCAGACATTGCGATGACCTTCACCGCGCGACTCGTGATACGCGTGGATGATCAGCAAGCCAGCGTACTCGCCTTGCGAACCGGCGTTCGGTTGCAGCGACACAGCTGCATAACCCGTCGCCGCGACCAGCATCTGTTCGAGTTGATCGATCATTTCGCGGTAGCCGACGGTCTGCTCAGCGGGCGCGAACGGGTGAATCTGGCCGAACTCGGGCCACGTGACGGGCAGCATTTCCGACGTCGCGTTCAGCTTCATCGTGCACGAGCCGAGCGGGATCATCGAGCGGTCGAGCGCGAGATCCTTGTCCGACAGGCTGCGCAGATAGCGCAGCATTTCCGTTTCGGAATGGTGACGGTTGAACACGTGATGCGTCAGATACGCGCTTTCGCGTTCGAGCGCAGCCGGGAACGAATTCGATGCGCCGAGCTTCGCGTCGAGTTCATCGATTTGCGGCACGGCTTCGACGAATGCGGCTTGTGCGAATGCTGCCAGCAGATCGGCGAGATCGGCGCGCGAAGTCGTTTCATCGATCGAGAGGCCGACGCGTGTGTCGCTGACGCGACGCAGATTGATGCGGCGAGCCGTCGCGGCATCGTGCAGCGCTTGCGTGCGTGCGCCCGTTTCGAACGTGAGCGTGTCGAAGAACGATTCGTTGACGAGCGTATAGCCGAGTTGCTTCGCGCCTTCCGCGAGCAATGCAGCGATACGGTTCACGCGCTGCGCGATCATCTTCAGGCCGCGCGGGCCGTGGTAGACGGCGTACATGCTGGCCATGATCGCGAGCAGTGCTTGCGCGGTACACACATTCGACGTCGCCTTTTCGCGGCGGATATGCTGTTCGCGCGTTTGCAGTGCGAGACGCAGCGCGGGATTGCCTTGCGCATCGACGGTGACGCCGACCAGACGGCCCGGCATCTGACGCTTGAATTCGTCGCGCACGGCGAGATACGCCGCGTGCGGGCCACCGAAGCCAACCGGCACGCCGAAGCGCTGCGAGTTGCCGACAGCCACGTCCGCGCCCCATTCGCCCGGCGGCGTGAGCATGGTCAGCGCGAGCAGATCGGCGGCGGCGACCACGTGGCCGCCCGCTGCGTGGATCGCGTCAGCCAGCGCGCGGTAGTCGCGCACGTCGCCGTTTACGCCCGGATATTGCAGCAGCACGCCGAATGCATTCGACGTCGCTGCGTCGGCAGCCGGGCCGACCTTGACCTCGATGCCGACCGGCTTCGCACGCGTCTTCACGACTTCGATGGTTTGCGGCAGCACGTCGTCTGCCACATAGAAAATGTTCGACTTCGGCTTGCCGACGCGTTGCAGCAGCGTCATCGCTTCGGCGGCGGCCGTCGATTCGTCGAGCAGCGATGCATTCGAGATTGCGAGACCCGTCAGGTCGACGATCATCTGCTGATAGTTCAGCAGCGCTTCCAGACGGCCTTGCGAGATTTCCGGCTGATACGGCGTGTACGCCGTGTACCAGGCGGGGTTTTCGAGCACGTTGCGCAGGATCACCGTCGGCGTGTGGGCGTTGTAATAGCCCTGGCCGATGTACGTGCGGAACACCTGGTTCTTGTCCGCGAGTTCGCGCAGGGCGGCGAGCGCTTCGGCTTCGCTCTTCGGCTGCGCGAAGGGGCCGAGCGGCAGCACGTCCTGGCGGCGGATCGCCTTCGGAATCACCGCGTCCATCAACGCGGCGCGCGATGCGAAGCCAAGGGCTTCGAGCATCGACTGCTGATCGGCGCCGTCCGGGCCGATATGCCGTTCAGCGAAGGCGTCATGCACTTCGAGCGCGGCGAGCGAGAGGGGAGTGCGGTTCATCAGACGATCCGGGTGTTCGAGCTTCATTGAGTGTTCCTGCTGGCGCGGCGTGCGTTCATATGCGCAAACGCCGCGCCCTTCGTGGGTGAGTGGCTTGAGCGCGGGCTTATTCGCCGATCGACTTGCCGTAAGCGGCAGCGTCCATCAGACGATCTTCCGATGCGCCTGCAGCCGGCTTGATCTTGAACAGCCAGTTGTCGTAGGGGGCGCTGTTCACGGCGTCCGGCGTGTCGGCGACGTTCTGGTTTGCTTCGATGATCTCGCCCGAAACGGGTGCGTAGATATCGGACGCGGCCTTCACCGATTCGATGACGGCAACGGTGTCGCCTGCCGAGACGGTCTGGCCCAGTTGCTGCACTTCGAAGAAGACGATGTCGCCGAGCGCTTCCTGCGCGTGATCGGTGATGCCGACCGTCAGCGTGCCGTCTGCTTCGGTGCGGACCCATTCGTGCGATTCGGTGTATTTCAGATCGGCCGGGATGCTCATCGGATGCTCCTATGCGGTAATTCGGTTGATGTAAATGGTGGGACGCACGCGACGCTTTCGTGTCTGTCTGGTGACGGTGTCGTGACGCGGATCGTATGAACGATCAGCCGACGAGCACTTTGCCGTTGCGCACGAATGGCAGTTTAACCACGCTGGCGGGAAGTGCCTTGTCACGGATCTGAACGTGCACGACATCGCCCGGCTGCACGCCCTTCGGCACGCGCGCAAACGCAATCGATTCCTGCATGGTCGGCGAGAACGTGCCGCTGGTGATTTCGCCTTCGCCGTTCGGCGTGACGACTTTCTGATGCGCGCGCAGCACGCCCGCTGCCTTGCCGTTGTCCTTGTGCAGGATCAGGCCGACGAACGACGCCTGCGAGCCGTCCGCTTCCAGCTTCGCGCGGCCGATGAAATCGCGCGGTGCCGACAGATCGACGGTCCATGCGAGACCGGCGTCGAGCGGCGAGACGTTGTCGTCCATGTCCTGGCCGTACAGGTTCATGCCCGCTTCGAGGCGCAGCGTGTCGCGCGCGCCGAGACCGGCCGGGCGCACGCCTTGCGCCTGCAGCGCGTTCCAGAGTGCTTCGACGTGAGCGGCGGGAACGATGATTTCGAAACCGTCTTCGCCCGTGTAGCCGGTGCGCGCGACGGTGAGTTCGCCGAACGGCGTATCGGTGACGCGTGCGGCGTTGAAGGGCTTGAGCGCTTCGCTGGCGGCGCGGGCGTGCGGCACCGTCGACCAGACTTTTTCGCGCGCGTTGGGGCCTTGCACGGCGACGATCGCGTAGTCGCGGCGCGGCGTGATGGTCAGGCCGAAGCCTTCTTTTTCATTGAGCTGGTTGAACCACGCGACGTCTTTTTCCGCCGTACCGGCATTCACGACCACGCGGAAATGATCTTCGCCGAAGTAGTAGACGATCAGATCGTCGATCACACCGCCTTCCGGGTTCAGCAGACAGGAGTAGAGCGCCTTGCCGGGCGTTTGCAGCTTGCCGACGTTGTTCGCCAGCGCGCGCTCGAAAAAGGCGCGCACGCGTTGACCGGTGAAATCGACCACGCACATATGGGACACGTCGAACATGCCGGCGGCGGTGCGCACGGCGCGATGCTCTTCGATCTGCGAGCCGTAGTTGACGGGCATGTCCCAGCCGCCGAAATCGACCATGCGGGCATTGAGCGCGCGGTGCGTGGCGTGGAGCGGGGTGTGTTTGAGTTCGGTCATCGGGGCCTCGTGCATCGCTAAACAGGAAAGGCCATGCGGCGAAACCCCTCGCGGCCGGATCCATCTCGGGCCAACGAGCGATAACTGCATGCCCCCTCTGTCCTCGATACCTGAGAGATTGCGCTGCTGTCAGCGAGTGCTGACTGGCGAGGCGCGCGCCCCTTCGGTGGGCAGCCTGCGCGTGCAGTTGAGTGCACCGGCGCTACTGCCGCTCTCCAGAGTGCGAAAAACGGACGCTCATTCGAACAAGCGGGTTTTTCGACGCGGTCGGTCCTTTTGCCTGAGAGTTTGCGGGTATGCCCCTTCGGCGGCGCTCGCTGCTGGATGATCCTGAACCATCAGACGACAGCAAAAAGCACGCTCTCCCGACGCGTGCGGCGAATGTACGCGAGGGTGGGAGGGTTGTCAAATTGCGACATGGAGGCTGTGTCTGGCTTGCGTTGCAGGGCTGCGGCGGTATTCCGGTGGTCAAAAATGACACCCCGAAACGGGCAAACGGGGGTTTGCGCTTACGCGCCCACAGAGTGCAAAAACGCGGGCGAAAAAAAGCGCGGACCCTCGCGGGACCGCGCTCCGGAAAAGCCTGCTCGCCGATCAGCGGTTGATCGCCGCCGCAGCCGTATCCAGTTCCTGATTCAGCACGCGCTGTTCGTCGCCGGAAAGACCGCCGCCGTGCTGTGCGGCCATGTCGTGTGCTTCCTGGCGGATCGTATCGAGCCGGCGATGCAGCGCACCGCCTTCGGGCGGCGGGTAATAGCCCTGGTTCACGCGTGTGTCGATGCGGCGGCTCATGTTGTCGATGCGGCCATTGACCTGATCGAAGCGGCGCGCAGCCGCTTCATGCGGATTCTGCGGAGGTGACGGCTCGGCGATCTGCTGGGCAGGCGGCACCACGCACGCGGCAAGCGACGAAACCAGCGCACAGCAGGCGAGCGCGCGAACGATACGTTGCATGAAGTTCTCCTTTTCTGGTTGTTTCCGGTAGGTATGGGAAGCAACGGTCGGCCCGCAATGCGCGATGACGCATCGCAGGCACAGTTTGTAACTAATGTTTGCTGATCAGGGTGATCTGCGGCGAGGGGACGTCGAAATGCAATGCCGCTGAAGGCGCAATGAAGGCCAAACGTGAGACAGCGGCTCGAACGCCGCCGCCGCGTCAGGCGCCGCGCCGGAACGGCAGCCGCACGCCTTCCTGCTCGCTGCGATTGGCCAGTTCGACGATGGCCATCACATCGACCGCATCATCCGTGCTGACGGGGAACGGCACGCCATCGTGAATCGAAGCCGCCAGCGCGCGATAGAAGTCGGCATAGGCGCCATCGCGCGTCGGCAGTGCGCGCTGCGTTTCCTGCTCGCCTTCGAGCACACGCAGCGTGCCTGCCTCGTTGCCGCCGCCAAAGCCCGCCTCGCCCGGACGCAGGCCCGCTTTCAACTGGTCTTCCTGCGTATCCAGACCGAATTTCACATAGCTGCCGCGCGTGCCGTGAATCGTGTAGCGCGGCGCGACGATCGCCGTCAGCGCGCTCGCGTGCAGCACGACTTCGTGATTCGCATAGCCCAGCAGCAGATGCACGTAATCCGGTGCACTCGCGTTATCGCGATACGCCTTCACCGTCGCGTAGACCGTTTCGGGCGCGCCGAACAGCGTCAACGCTTGATCGATCAGATGCGGGCCGAGATCGAATAACAGGCCGCCGCCGCGTGACGCTTCCTCACGCCAGCGCTGCCGGATGCCCGGACGAAAACGGTCGAAGTGCGATTCGAAATGCGTGATGCGGCCCAGTTCGCCGCTCGCGATGAGTTCGCGCACTGTCATGAAATCGCCATCCCAGCGCCGGTTGTGGAACGGCGCGAACAGCAGCCCTTTGCTTGTCGCGAGAGCGGCGAGTGTGCGCGCGTCGGCGGCTGAGAGCGTGACGGGTTTATCGACCACGACGTGCTTGCCCGCTTCGAGCGTGCGGCGCGCGAGGTCGAAGTGCGTGTCGTTCGGCGTCGCGATCACGATGCATTCGATGTCGGCGAGTGCGAGCAGTGCGTCGATATCGGCGACGATCTGCGCGTCCGGATAATCTGCGCGCGCCTTGTCCGGCTGACCTGTCGCGATCGCCGCGACGCTCGCGCGTCCGCAATGTTCGATCACCGGCGCGTGAAACGTGGCGCCGGCGAACCCGTAGCCCATCAAGCCAATTTTCAGCGATGAAGACATGCGTGTTCCCTGCAATAGCGGCGCGCCGCGGGGGCGGCGCGCAACGACATAATTGTTACACGGACGCCTTTCGGTTCCTGATCGGCTCGCCGCGCGACATGGTTTCCGCTTTGGCCGGAAGGCATAAGACGAGGCATCGGAAAGGCCATTCGTGTTAACATCGCGGCTCTCACGCGAACGGCAAAAAGCGCATGGAATCAATTGCGTGGCGCATTTCGCCACGGTGCGCGGCTCGCGCCGTTTCGCTGCATGTTCCCCGGCCATTCCTCGTGAATCGCGCCCTCAATCGATTACTCATCCACACACGATGTCCGCAGGCCTGAATTCCGCCCAAAGCGAAGCGGTGCGCTATCTCGACGGTCCGTGTCTCGTGCTCGCGGGCGCGGGCAGCGGCAAGACGCGCGTGATCACGCAGAAGATCGCGCACCTGATCGAAAACAAAGGCTTCGAGCCGCGCCATATCGCCGCCGTCACCTTCACGAATAAGGCCGCGGCGGAAATGCGCGAGCGCGTCGGCAAGCTGCTCGAAGGCAAGACGCTTAGCGCGCCCGGCAAGGAAGGCCGCAAGGTGCCCGTCAATCAGTTGACGGTGAGCACGTTCCACTCGCTCGGCGTGCAGATTCTGCGTCAGGAAGCGGAGCACGTCGGCCTGAAGCCGCAATTCTCGATCATGGATTCCGACGACTGCTTCGGCATGATCCAGGAGCAGGTCGGTTCGACGGATAAAGGCTTTATCCGCAAGATCCAGACGACTATCTCCCTGTGGAAGAACGGCCTGATCATGCCGGACGAGGCGATGGCAATTGCGTCGAACGAGGACGAGCATCAGGCGGCCATCGTCTACCGCAACTATGTGGCGACGCTGCACGCCTATCAGGCCGTCGATTTCGACGATCTGATCCGCCTGCCCGCCGAACTGTTCAAGAACAACGAGCAGGTGCGCGACCGCTGGCAGAACAAGCTGCGTTATCTGCTGATCGACGAGTATCAGGACACCAACGCGTGCCAGTACGAACTGGTGAAGCTGCTGGCCGGTCCGCGCGCGGCGTTCACGGCCGTGGGCGACGACGATCAGGCGATCTACGGCTGGCGCGGCGCGACGCTCGAAAACCTCGCGCAGCTCGGCAAGGACTTTCCGAAGCTGCACCTGATCAAGCTCGAGCAGAACTATCGCTCGACGGTGCGCATCCTGACGGCGGCGAACAACGTGATCGCGAACAATCCCAAGTTGTTCGAGAAGAAGCTGTGGTCCGAACACGGCATGGGCGATTCGATCACCGTCACCGGCTGCAACGACGAGGAGCATGAGGCGGAATCCGTCGTGTTTCGGCTGTCGGCGCACAAGTTCGAGCGCCGCGCGCAGTTCCGCGATTACGCGATCCTGTATCGCGGCAACTTCCAGGCGCGGATCTTCGAACAGGTGCTGCGCCGCGAGCGGATTCCGTATGTGCTGTCGGGTGGCCAGTCGTTCTTCGATAAGGCTGAGATCAAGGATCTCTGCGCGTATCTGCGCCTGATCGCCAACGCGGACGACGATCCCGCGTTCATCCGTGCGATCACGACGCCGCGCCGTGGCGTCGGCAACACGACGCTCGAAGCGCTCGGCGCGTTTGCCGGGCAGGCGAAGGTGTCGCTGTTCGAAGCCGTGTACATGGGCGGCCTCGAGGCGCGACTGTCGGCGCGACAGGTCGAGCCGTTGCGCATGTTCTGCGATTTCATGCAGCGTCTGCGGGATCGCGCTGAGCATGATCCTGCCAGTACCGTGCTCGACGACCTGATGGAAGCGATCCACTACGAAGCCTATCTGTACGACGCATTCGATGAACGTCAGGCTCAGGCGAAATGGCAAAACGTGCTGGAGTTCCTGGAATGGCTGAAGCGGAAGGGCACCAAGCCTGAACCGGCAGCGGGCGCGGAACAGACCGGCTTTGACACCGCTGATGGCCTGACCGACACCGGCAAGAATCTGCTCGGACTGATTCAGACTGTCGCGTTGATGTCGATGCTCGAAGGCAAGGATGAAGATCCCGATGCGGTGCGGTTATCGACGGTGCATGCGTCGAAGGGTCTGGAGTATCCGCACGTGTTTCTGGTGGGCGTCGAGGAAGGCATCATGCCGCATCGCGGCGGCACCGAAGACGACGGCCCGATCGACGACGAGCGCATCGAGGAAGAGCGCCGCCTGATGTATGTGGCGATCACGCGCGCACAGCGCAGCCTGCATTTGAACTGGTGCAAGAAGCGCAAGCGGGCGCGCGAGACAGTCGTGTGCGAGCCGTCGCGCTTCATCCCCGAAATGGGACTCGACGAAGCGCCGCCGCCCACACCCGAAGAAGCGCCGATGTCGCCGAAAGATCGGCTCGCGAGTCTCAAGGCGCTGTTGCAGAAGCCTTGATTCGTCGATGCTGACGACATAAAAAATCCCCGCATGGAGCGGGGATTTTTTTTTGCGCGCTGAAAAAATGCGCGCTGCTTATTTCGCCGCGCTGATCATGTAATCGACGGCGGCTTTCACGTCGGCATCGGATGCATTCGATCCACCCTTCGGCGGCATCGCGCCCTTGCCGTGCAGCGCGTAGTTGTAGATCGTGTCGATCGGGTCTTTGAGGCGCGGCGCCCAGGCTTCCTTGTCGCCGAACTTCGGTGCGTTCAGCACGCCTGCTGCGTGGCACGCCTGGCAAACCTGCTGATACAGCGCCTTGCCTGCCTGCGAGGCATCCGCGCTTTGCGTCGCGCCCGAGGCGGGCGCTGCGGCTTGCGGTACGTTGGCCATGGCGGCCATCGCGGCGGCGGCTTGCGCGCCTGCGGCATCGGAGGCGCCTGCTGCTGCCGTCGCACCCGACGCCGCATCGGCACCGGCTGCCGTTGCGCCCGAAGCGCCCGCTGGAGCGGCGGCTGCCTGACCCGGCACGGGCTTCGGCGGATCGTCGAATTTCGCGCCCGCATTGTTCGCCATATAGGCGACGGCGCGGCCGATTTCGTAATCGCTGTAATCGTCCGGACTCGTGCCGCCGCGCGCAGGCATCGCGCCCTTGCCCATCAGCGCGTTGTGCCAGAGCGTGTCGAAACCTTCGGCGATGCGCGGCGCCCAGTCGCCCGTATTGGTGAACTTCGGCGCGCCCGCTGCGCCCGACGCGTGACACGCCGAGCAGACGGCCTTGTAGACCTCTTCGCCTGTCTTGTAGACGCGCGGCGCGTTGGCGTCGCGGATGTCGACCTGGGCAAACGGTGCGGTGCGCGCGTCGACGGCGGCGTCGGACAGACTGTCCGTGCCTGCGCCCGTGCGGGTCGAATTGTCGACGTAATACGCGAGCAGAATGATGATGATGATCGGGACAGCAAAGCCAGCGATGACTGCGGCGATGAGCTGTCCGGGGGTCTTGATCGGGGCTCCGTGTGGTGCTTCGCTCATGCTTGTCTCGTCTCCCGTGGGTATTGTGAGCGGTACAGCGCGACGGCAACATCTTGTTCTTGATCAGCCACGAACGATTATAGACGGAAGGTTTCGGCGCGGGCGAGCGGGCCCGGAAGGTGTTCAGTAGGCGTTTACGCGAACATTTTTGCGCTTTGGGTGGGATTTGTTGCACCTGGCGTGCGAGATGGCCCGCATGCCGGGAACACCGCGAAGGCGGGGGAAGCACGCGCTGACGGGCTTGCGGTGGACGGGCATCACGAAACCGGGTATGCTCTCGGTCTCGCTTTGGCGCCGCAATCTGCATCAACTGTGTGATTTTGCAGCGCTTTTGCCGATTCTTTGCCGAATGCGCCCGTAGCTCAATGGATAGAGTACTGCCCTCCGAAGGCAGGGGTTGCTGGTTCGATCCCAGCCGGGCGCGCCAAGAATACATCAAGCGTGGTGGTTCAAAACCCGAACCGAAACGGCACCCAAAGCTGCCACCCGCCACCATCCAGCACCCGCCCCGAGCGGGTTTTTTTACGCCATCTGTTTGCGCGTCTCACCGCGCAACGGCCCGCACTCCCTCCCCGCGGCTTTGTGACAGTTCGCCGAAATACGGCCATTAACTCCATCTGATCCACCGATCACCCTATCGCCCTCGCGGACAGAATAGCGTCACGGTAGCTCATTGCGTGTCGAGTTGCCCTTGAAGCCGGTGCGTGTCCGGCTGCGTCGCGCCGTCGTATGGCAGCGCCGCGCCGACCGCGCGCCCGATCGACTCTTTTCCTGTTTTCCGCTTTCATGAAGCCCATTCGCCTGGTTTGTGGCACGCGCGCCTCTTACGACGATTTTCCGCTGAAGACAGCCCTCGGCCGCTCGCTCTCGCTGTTCCGTCATGCGACGCCGCCGCAGCTGATGCTGTTCGACAACAACCGGGCCGGACTTTCGTCGATCTATAACTACGCGATCGAGCAATCGCGCCACGATCCCGCCATCCTCGTGTTCCTGCACGACGACCTGCATCTGTGCGACTTCTACTGGATGGACCGCATCCGCGAAGCGGTCACGCAGTTCGACATCGTCGGTCTGGCGGGTAACACGCGCCGTCTGCCGGGACAGCCTTCGTGGTTCTTCAAGGATGCATCCCTGACGCGCGACGAGCCGCAATATCTAAGCGGCGTGGTCGGACACGGCAGTGGCTTCCCGTGCTCGAACATGTCGATTTACGGGCCGCCTGGCCGCGAATGCAAGCTGCTCGACGGCCTGCTGCTGGCCGCCGACAGCGAGCGCCTGATCGCCAGCGGTCTCACCTTCGACGAGCGCTTCGACTTCCACTTCTACGATCTCGATTTCTGCCGCCAGGCCGAATCACGCGGATTGCGCATGGGAACCTGGCCGATGAGCGTGGTCCACGAAAGCGGTGGATCTTTCGGCAGTCCGTCGTGGCGCGGCGGTTACGAGCGCTACATGCAGAAGTACATGGGCGTGTGAGCGCGTCGTCAACGCGTCACGTCAAGGTTTCCGATGCAAGCGCCAGCCGATCACGCATCCACCACAAGCGGCGACGTCCGGATGGACGGGACGCTGCACGCGCCGCCGCCGGCCGTGCCCGCATTCGATCCCGCCGCCGCATTGCAGGCTGCATTCGCGCATCATCAGACGGGTCGCATGGGCGAAGCGGCCGAGCTTTACAAGCTGATTCTCCAGCACGACGACACGCATGCCGATGCATTGCATTTTCTGGGCGTGCTCGCGTGTGACGTCGGCGATCTGCCGGCGGGCATCGATCTGATCGAGAAATCGATCCAGTTGCATCCGAACGCCATCTATCTGAATAACCTCGGCAACATGCGCGGCCGCGCGCGCGACCAGCAGGGCGCGATCGCTGCATATCGCGCGGCGCTGTCGCTGGCACCCGGGTATGCGCAGGCGCACAGCAATCTCGGCCATACATTGCGCGAGGCGGGTGACCCAACGGCTGCCCTCGCCAGCTGCGAGCAGGCCATTCGGCTCGAGCCGGGGCTTGCGCAGGCGTGGATCAATTTCGGCAACGCGCTGCTGGATCTGGGCAGCGACGAAGGCGCGCTCGACAGCTACATGAAGGCAATCGCGCTGAACCCGAATGACGCGAACGCCCACAACAACGTCGGCAACATCCTGGAGAAATATGGCCGCGCCGCGGGCGCTGCTGACGCCTATCAACGCGCGCTCGCACTGGAACCGATGCGCGCGTCGCTGCACAACAACCTCGGCAACGTGCTGCGCGATCAGGGGCTTACGGAGGAAGCGACAGAGAGCTATCGTCGCGCCGTCGAACTCGACCCCGGCTTCGCGCAGGCGCACAGCAATCTGCTGCTGCTGGTCAACACGCGACCGGACGTGAGCTTGCGAGAGCAGTTCGACGAAGCACGCGCGTTTGGTGAACAGCAATCGGCGAGGGCACAACGCATCGACCACACCGCGCACGTCGCGACTGAAGGCAAGCGCCTGCGCGTCGGCTTCGTATCCGGCGATCTGAACTCGCATCCTGTCGGCTTTTTCCTCGAAAGCGTGCTCGGCCATCTGGACCGCGAACGCATCGAACTCATCGCCTACGCGACACGCAAGCGCGACGATGCAGTATCGCAGCGTCTGATGCCGCACTTCAGCGCGTGGCACGATGTCTCGCGGCTCGACGACGAAGCGTGCGCGTGCCGCATCCGCGACGACGCGATCGATGTGCTCGTCGATCTGTCGGGTCACACGAATCACAACCGTCTGCCCGTGTTCGCGCGTAAGCCCGCACCCGTTCAGGCCACATGGCTTGGCTACTTCGCGACGACGGGACTCGCATCGATCGATTACGTGATTGCCGATCGCCACGTGCTGCCGCTCGAAGAAGCATCGCAATTCGTCGAAGCGCCGTGGCATCTGCCCGACAGCTATCTTTGCTTCACGCCGCCGCCGTTCGCTATCGATGCCGGCCCGCTGCCCGCTGGTGAGCACGGTGCCATCACTTTCGGTTGCTTCAACCATCTGGTGAAGCTCAACGATGCCGTGGTCGCTTTATGGTCGCGCGTGCTCGACGCCGTGCCCGCTTCGCGTCTGCTGCTGAAAACCCGGCAACTCGACGATCCCGCCGTTCGCCACGCCACGCTGGCGCGATTCGACGCGCACGGCATCGACGCTGCGCGCCTGTTGCTCGAAGGACAGTCGCCGCGCGACGAACTGCTCGCGGCGTATCAGCGCGTCGACATCGCACTCGATCCGTTCCCTTATGCAGGCGGCACGACGAGTGTCGAAGCGTTGTGGATGGGCGTGCCCGTGCTGACGCGGCGCGGCGAACGCTTTCTGTCGCACGTCGGCGAAAGCATCGTGAGCACGGCGGGCCTGCCGGGATGGATCGCCGCAGACGATGACGACTACGTCGCCAAAGCGGTTCGCTTCAGCGAGCAGCGCAATGAACTGGCGACGCTCAGAAGCACGTTGCGCGAACGCCTGCTTGCTTCGCCGCTGTGCGACGCGCCGCGTTTTGCACGCCATCTCGAAGACGCATTTCACGGCATGTGGGCGCACCACGTCGCATGTCATCACGCCAGTAACGGGCGCTCTGCCCAAACGGATCGACTTTCATCAGGAGACGCCCGCCATCGCGTGGAGCGCAATATCGCATGACAGACTTCAATCAGAATCAGAATGGCTCGTGGCAGCGCATGCCGACGCCCACCAACCTCGGCACGGCACCGCAGCCGCAACCGGCACCGGATGCGACTGCGCAGGCGCAGATCGCAGCGATGCTGCAAACGGCCGGCGAGCATCACGAAGCCGAGCGCTTCGATGAAGCAGAAACGCTGTATCGGCAGATTCTCGCGATCGATCCGAATCACGCGGACGCCATGCATCTGCTCGGCCTGATCGCGCATGAATTCGGCCAGTACGCGACGGCTTGCGATCTGATCATGGCTGCCATCACGCGCAATCCGCAGGCGTTCTACTTCTACAACCTCGGCAACGTGATGCAGGCGAACAACCGGCCTGCCGCCGCTGCCGAATGTTTCCGCCAGGCGCTCGCACTGCAGCCGGAATACGTGGATGCGCACAACAACCTCGGCAACGCCCAGCGCGCGCTGAAGGATCATCACGCGGCCGTGCAGTCGTTCTGCCAGGCGATCAACCTGAAGCCGGATGACGCGCGTGCCTACAACAACCTCGCGAACACGCTGATGGAGCTCGATGAGCTCGACGCGGCCATCGAGGCCTGGCGTAACTCGATCGCGCTGCGCCCCGATTTCGCGGAGCCGCGCAGCAATCTGCTGTTTGCGCTGAACTATCAGCAGCAGACCACGCCGCAAGCGTATCTGGACGAAGCGCTGCGTTACGGCGAAGTGATGGAAGCGCGCGCGACGCCGTTCACGACGTGGCTGGTCGATGCAGGCTCGCGCGTCGACCGTCCGCTGCGCGTTGGCATCGTGTCCGGCGATCTGAAGAAGCATCCGGTCGGTTACTTCATCGAAAGCGTGCTGGCGAATCTCGATGCGTCGCGCGTGCAAATGGTTGCCTATCCGACACGCGATATCGCCGACGAACTCACGGCGCGCATCAAGCCGTCGTTCTCCGCGTGGACCAGCATCGCCGGCGTAAGCGACGAAGCGGCTGCGCAGCGCATCCGTGAAGACAACATCGATATTCTGATCGACGCATCCGGCCACAGCACGCATAACCGTCTGCCGCTGTTCGCGTGGAAGCCGGCGCCCGTGCAGGTCAGCTGGCCGGGCTATTTCGCAAGCACGGGTGTGCGCGCGATCGATTACATCCTCGGCGATGCGCATGTGCTGCCGGAAGCCGAAGCATCGCACTTCATCGAAAAGCCGTGGCGTCTGCCTGACAGCTATCTGTGCTTCACACCGCCCGCCGAGCACGTCGAAACGGGCACGCTGCCGATGCTCGCGAACGGTCATGTGACGTTCGGCTACTTCGGCAACGTGACGAAAGTCACGGATCATGTGGTTGGCGTGTGGTCGGCGCTGCTGCAGAAAGTGCCGAATGCAGTGCTGTTCCTCAAATCAGGTCAGTTCGACGACGCGCACGTGCGCGACGCATTCGTGCGCCGCTTTGCGACGCGCGGCATTCCGGCCTCGCGCCTGATCATCGAAGGTCGCTCGGCGCGCGATGCGTATTTCGCTGCCTATCGACGTGTCGACATGATGCTGAGTCCGTTCCCGTACGGTGGTGGCACCACCACAGCGGAAGCGTTCTGGATGGGCGTGCCCGTGCTGGTTCGCCACGGTGAGCGCTTCGTCACGCATATCGCGGAAACGCTGTGCCACACGGCAGGCCTGTCCGACTGGATCGCCGAAGACGACGCGGCTTACGTCGACAAGGCCGTCGCGTTCGCCGCAGACCAGGCGCATCTGTCCGCGCTGCGCGCTGGCCTGCGCGCGCAACTGCTCGCGTCGCCGCTGTGTGATGCGGCGCGTTTCGCCCGCAATCTGGAAACTGCCTTGCACGGCATGTGGGAACAGCGCGTCGCGCAGGTTTCGGAGGCCGTGTAAGTGAGTGCGCAGTCGGTCCTGATTACGGGCGGCGCGGGCTTTCTCGGCTCGCATCTGTGTGACCGGCTGGTAGCGGCCGGTCACGACGTGATGTGCGTCGACAACTTTCACACGGGCAGCAAGCAGACCATTCATCACCTGATCGGCAAGGTGAATTTCGAAGTGATCCGCCATGACGTGTGGCTGCCGCTGTACGTCGAAGCGGACCGCGTGTTCAACATGGCGTGTCCGGCCAGCCCGGTGCATTACCAGAGCGATCCTGTATCGACGGTGAAGACGGCCGTGCTCGGCGCGATCAACATGCTCGGGCTCGCCAAGCGCTGCGGCGCGCGCATTCTGCAGGCATCGACGAGTGAAGTGTATGGCGACGCGCAGCAGCATCCGCAGCCGGAAACCTATTGGGGCAACGTGAACCCGAACGGTCCGCGCGCGTGCTACGACGAAGGCAAGCGCTGCGCGGAAACGCTGTTCTTCGATTATCACAGGCAACACGGTGTGGATATTCGCGTCGCGCGGATCTTCAACACGTATGGCCCGCGCATGCGTCCCGACGACGGCCGCGTGGTGTCCAACTTCATCATGCAGGCGCTGCAAGGCGAACCGATCACGCTGTACGGCGACGGCAGCCAGACGCGTTCGTTCTGCTACGTCGACGATCTCGTCGAAGGGCTGATGCGGCTGATGGATCACGAAGGCGAGCCGGGACCGTTCAACATCGGCAATCCGAGCGAGATCACGATTCGCGAGCTGGCGGAAACGGTGTTGCGGCTGACGGGTTCGCGCTCGCGGATCGAATATCGCCCGCTGCCGTCGGACGATCCCGTGCAGCGGCGTCCCGACATCGCGAAGGCCCGTCAACATCTCGACTGGGAGCCGGGCGTGATGCTCGAAGATGGTCTCAAAGAGACCATCGCGTACTTCAAAAAGGTAGTGAAGCAATGAATTGCGATCTGATCGAAGCGACGTGCCCCGTTTGCTCGAACACGGTGGCCGCACGGTTTTTCCCGGCAGGCGAGCAGACGCTGGCGACGCTCGCGTGGCCCGATTCCGCGCACGCCGCGCAATCGCTGCCGCGTCATGCGCAGGATTTCGTGCAGTGCCCGTCGTGCACGCACGTGTGGAATCACCGCTTCGAATACGACGCGATTCCGTATCAAAGCAATCCGAACCGGATGTTCAACAACGGCAGCATCTGGAAAGGCCATCTCGCGCATACGCGCGATCTCGTGCTGTCGCAGTTGCCTGATGCACCCAATGTTGTCGAGATCGGCTGTGGTGAAGGGCATTTTGTGCGCGGACTGGCGCAAGCGAAACCTGGCGGACGCTTCATCGGCTTCGATCCGAATGCGACGCCTGAGACAGGGCTTGGTGTCGAGTTTCATCCCCGCCTGTTCGAACCGCTCGCGGATATGAAGGCGTTCCAGCCGGATGCCGTGGTGATTCGCCACGTGCTCGATCATCTGACGGAACCCGCGCGGCTCCTCGAAGCGCTTGCATGGGGCGCGATGTCGGCGGGCAAGGACGCGTGGCTGTTTGCAGAAGTGCCGTGCATCGACCGTGTGTTCGACACACAGCGTCTCGCCGACTTTTTCTATGAACACGTGTCGCACTTCACGACGGAATCGTTCCGTACGCTGATGTCGCGCGCGGGTGATGTCGTCGCGCTCGATCACGGCTACGACGGCGAAGTGGTGTACGCGCTCGTCAAGCTCGCGGTGCCTGCGCAGGCGCGTTCGCGTGCGGAAGCGGCGACGCGTTTCGCTGCGCGCACGGTCGAAAGCCGCGCAACGATCGCGCAGCAACTGTCGCAATTGAGTGCGTCGGGCAAGCGCGTTGCGATCTGGGGCGGCACGGGCAAGGCAGCGGCGTTCATTCATCATTTCGGCGCGGACGCCGAGCGCTTTCCCCTCGTGGTCGATTCGGACCTGGGCAAGGTCGGCACCTTCGTGCCGGGCACCGGACAACGGATCGAGTACCGCGACGTGCTGAAACAGACCGACGTCGATGTGATCGTGATTCCGACGCAATGGCGCGCGCGCGACATCATCGCTGAAATGACGCGTGAAGGCATCGCGACGAAGAGCGTGATGATCGAGCACGAAGGCGGCCTGGTCGATTTCTTCGCGCAAACGCATCCGTATTGAGCGCGGCAGGACAGTCGAACATGCACGATATTCCGGGCCTTCTAAACGCGGCGCTCGCGCATCATCAGGCAGGCAGACTTGCCGATGCGCAGGCGCTGTATGACGCCATTCTGCAAAGCGAGCCGGCGCAATCGGATGCGCTGCACTTCTCGGGATTGCTCGCTTGCCAGACGGATCGGGCGGACACGGGCATCGCGCTGATGCGCGCGTCGATCGCTGCGAATCCGAATGCCGTCTACTACAACAATCTGGGCAATGTGCTGCTCGGACGCAAGCTGCCCGGCGAGGCCATCGACAGCTACCGGCACGCCGTCACGCTGCGTCCCGATTACGCGGAAGCGCACAACAACCTGGGCAACGCACTGCGCGAAGCGGGCGACGCGAACGCGTCGATGCTCAGCTGCGCGCAGGCCATCGAATTGCGGCCCGGCTATGCGGAGGCGTACAACAATCTCGGCAACGCGCTGAAGGATCTCGGCGATCTCGACAACGCAGTGCTCGCGTATCGCAAGGCTGTGACGTTTCGGCCCGACTACGCGGCCGCGTTCGGAAATCTTGCGCGTGCAGAAGCGGGGCGCGGCAATGCAGATGAATCGATCGCCGCGTTCCGTCGCGCCGTTGCGCTCGATCCCGGTCACGTCGAAAGCCACGACAGTCTCGCGACGCTGCTGCATGCGAAGGGCGACGTCGATGGTGCTATCGAGGTGCTGCAACGCGCTGCACAGCGCGAACCTGCCAATGTCGCGCGTCATCGCAAGCTGGTGCAATGGCTGCGTGACCGCCGGCGCTGGGACGAAGCGGCGCAGGTGCTGACGCGTGCAGTCGAACGCGCGCCCAATGATGCGTCGTCATACATCGATCTGGGCGATGCATACGAACAGGCCGAGAAATACGACGCGGCGATTCTCTGCTATCGGACGGCAACCGAACTCACGCCACGCGATGCCCATGCGCATCATCGGCTGGCTGTCGCATGGCTCAAGCATCGCCGTGCCGACGCAGCGCTCACGAGCGCGCAACAGGCGCTTGCGCTGGAACCGCATTCCGCTGTGCTGCACGTGAACATGGGCGATGTGCTCAGCGTGCTCGGCGACGCAGATGGCGCGATTGCCAGCTATCGGCGTGGCATCGCGTTCGACGGCGAGATGGAACTGGCGCACAACCGCCTGTTGTTCGATCTCGCGACTCACGCACCGACAGCGCCGTCCGTCACGCTCGCTGCCGCACGCGATTTCGGCGCACGCATGACTGCGCGTGCGCATCGCTGCTCGCATGCGGCGCCTCAAAACGATGGGCGCAAGCTACGCATCGGCTTCGTATCCGGCGATCTTCAACTGCATCCCGTGGGTATTTTCATCGAATCGGTGATGGAGCATTTCGCGGACGGCAGCTTCGATCTGATTGCGTATTCGACTCGCGCCAGTGAAGACGACATCACGGCGCGTCTGAAGCAACGCTTCACCGCGTGGCGCAGTTTCGTGAACGTGCCTGACGGGCAGGCCGTGCAGATGATTCGCGACGATCGCATCGATATTCTCGTCGACCTGTCGGGCCATACGGTGCATAACCGTTTGCCCGTATTCGCGTGGAAGCCCGCGCCGGTGCAGGTCAGCTGGCTCGGCTACTTCGGCACCACGGGGCTGGAGGAAATGGACTACGTGCTGGGCGATCCGCATGTGCTGCCCGTCGATGAAGAATCGCATTACGTGGAGAAAGTCTGGCGCCTGCCCGACAGCTATCTGTGCTTCACGCCGCCCGGCGATGACGTGCGCGTCGGCCCGTTGCCGATGGCACGCAACGGCTACGCGACGTTTGGCTATTTCGGCAAGCTGGTGAAGATCACGCCGAACGTGATCGTCGAATGGTCGCGCCTGCTGCATGCCGTGCCTGATGCGAAGCTGATGATGAAGTCGCACGAACTCGGCGCTGCGCATGCGTGCCGCTCGACGCTGGAGGGATTCGCCGCGCAGGGCATCGATGCATCGCGCCTGATTCTCGAAGGCGGCTCGCCGCGCAACGAGTATCTCGCGTCGTACAACCGCGTCGACATCATGCTGAGTCCGTTTCCGTATCCGGGCGGCACGACCACAGCGGAAGCGCTGTGGATGGGCGTGCCAGTCGTCGCGCTCAAGGGCGACCGCTTCGTCACGCACATCTGCGAAAGCGTGCTGAGCGCGGCGGGACTGGCCGACTGGATCGCGCGCGATGAAGACAGCTATCGCACGCTGGCGAGCGCATGGGCGGCACAACCCGAGCGTCTCGCGGCGTTGCGCGCGGGTTTGCGCGCGCAGACGCTTGCGTCACCGCTATGCGACGCGCGGCGTTTCGCACGGAATCTGAAGACGGCGTTCGAAGGCATGTGGGCGCAGTACGCCGTGCCGCAAACGCGATGATGCGAAACGGGCGTGTGCCCGCTTCGACTGAAGAATCAAGGGATCACAGTGGACCACGCTAATCTTCTCAACTCGGCGCTCGCGCTTCATCAGGCTGGCCGTCTCGCCGAAGCCAAGGCGATATACGACACGATCTTGCGCGCCAATCCGCGGCATTCGGATGCGCTGCATTTTCTCGGATTGCTCGCGTGCCAGATCCAGCAGCACGAGGCTGGCATCACGCTGATGCGGCAGTCGATTGCTATCCTGCCGAACGCGATCTACTTCAACAATCTCGGCAACGCGTTGCGCGAGCATGGCGAACTGAAGCAGGCGATCGATGGTTATCGCGAAGCGGTGTCGCTCAATCCCGACTATGCCGAAGCGCACAACAACCTCGGCAACGCGCTGCGCGAGGACCGGCAGCCCGACGCGGCGATGCGAAGCTGCGCACAGGCGATCGAGTTGCGTCCCGGATATGTCGAGGCGTACAACAATCTCGGCAATGCGCTGAAAGATCTCGGCGAAGCGGACAGCGCTGTGCTCGCATATCGCAAGGCGATTTCGTTCAAGCCCGACTACGCGGACGCACACAACAATCTTGGCAACGCGCTGATGGAGCAGGGCAAGTACGACGAGGCCATCGAGAGCTATCGCCGCGCGATTTCACTCGACCCTGACCGCGCGCTGATGCACAACAGTCTGGGCACGCTGCTGCTTGCGCGCGGTGAACTCGAGGATGCCGCAGCGAGCCTGCGCCGGGCCATCGAACTGGATTCCGGGCGCCCTGGCGTGCACAACAATCTGGCCAACACGTTGCGCGATCTGGGCGATCGCGACAGCGCTGTGATGCATTACAGGAAAGCGCTGCAACTCGCGCAGGCGATCGTCGATTCGTACCAGTACGATGCGGACAGCGCGTTGCCGGTTGCGCAATCGCGCGCTGCGGAGCCGCGCATGACGCTTGCCGAAGCGTATGCGACGATCGGCAACGCCTGGTACGGACTCTATCGCTATGACGAAGCGATCGAAAGCTATCTGCGTTCCATCGAACTTGCGGAAGACGATGCCGAAGTGCATCACAACCTTGCTGTCGCGTATCTGAAGACGGAACGTGCCGGTGAAGCCGTGCAGTACGCCCGCAAGGCACTGACGCTGAAAGACGGCTCGTCGCGGATGCACATCAATCTCGGCGACGTGTTGCGTGCGCTAGGCGATCTGGAATCTGCCGCAGCGAGTTATCGCAGCGCGATCGAGCGATCGCCGGATGCCGATACCGCGCACACGGCGCTGCTGTTCTGCGAAGCGAGCATGTCGCAGCGGTCGGTCGAAGCGTATCTGGCCGACGCCATCTATTTTGGCGAGCGGATCGCGGCAAACGTGAAGCGCTTCACGCATCGACGTGCGCCGCGTGGCAAGCGGCCGTTGCGCGTCGGGTTTGTGTCAGGCGATTTGCGCACGCACCCGGTGGGCATTTTCACCGAGAGCATGCTGCGGCACATCGATCCTTTGCGGGTCGAGCTGATTGCCTATCCGACCAGCGAAGTCGTCGATGAGATGACGCATCGCATCCGGCCGTTGTTCGACGCATGGACACCGCTGTGGAAGCTTTCACGCGACGCGGCGGCGCAGCGCATCTTCGATGACGGCATCGACATTCTGCTCGACATGGCGGGTCACACTGCATTCAACCGCTTGCCTGTGTTCGCGATGAAGCCGGCACCCGTGCAGGCGACGTGGCTGGGCTTTTTCGCCTCGACGGGCATTGCCGCGATGGATTACGTGCTCGGCGATCGTTATGTGTTGCCGCCTGACGAGGCGCATCACTTCATCGAAAAGCCGTGGCGTCTGCCTGACGGCTATCTGTGCATGACGCCGCCTGCGCATGATGTTGAGGTCGGGCCGCTGCCGATGCAGTCGAATGGTTGCGTGACCTTTGGTTATCTGGGCAAGCTCGCCAAGATGACGGACGACGTGCTCGATCTGTGGGCGCGCGTGTTGCGCGCGGTGCCCGGCTCACGACTGCTCGTGAAGGCGCACGAACTCGACCGCAAGCATGCTGTTGACGCGACGCTGCAGCGTTTCGCGGCACGTGGGGTTGGTGCTTCGCAGCTTGTGTTTGAGGGTGGAGCCAAGCGTGACGAGTACTTCAAGTCGTACCATCGCGTGGATGTGGTGTTGAGTCCTTTTCCGTATCCTGGCGGGACGACGACGGCGGAAGCCTTGTGGATGGGGGTGCCTGTCGTGGCGATGAAGGGTGACCGGTTTCTTGGGCATATCTGCGAGAGCGTTTTGCATTCGGCCGGGTTTGGTGAGTGGATTTGCGGTGATCAGGATGGGTATGTGCGTAAGGTTTGCGAGCTGGTGAGTGATGTCGATGCGCTTGCTGCGCTGCGGGCTGGATTACGGGAGCAGGTGATGGTGTCGCCGATGTGTGATGCGCAGAGGTTTGCGCGGAATTTTGAGGACGCGCTGGAGGGGATGTGGCGGGAGTTTGAAGAGAGTTAGGGTTTGGTTTTGGTTTTGGTTTTGCTTTCGCTGGCGTCCGCGATTTCTTACTGGTACTTCATGCGTCGCCCCTGTGCGGGGCAGCACCTACTTTTCTTTGCCGCGGCAAAGAAAAGTAGGCAAAAGAAAGCCGCTGAACACCACCCACTACGGTCCTTGCCTGCGGGCCCGCAGCCGGTCCTATCCTTCACACGGCATCACTCTTCTTGATGCCCGCTGCCCACGCTCTTAAAGGGCGCATCACCCTCTTCAAGCATCCGCGTCTCAGCGGGCCTTACCAGTTCGGCCCAGGCCGCCCAGGTGGCAAACGGTGTGTCGGCTATCGCGCCTTATACGCATCACTCCGGACTGAAAAGCAAAGGCGGTGTGTCTTGTAGGATCGCCGACGCAGAATGCGCGACAACCTACACACCGTTTGCCACCTGGGCTG
>NZ_QBUY01000050.1 GCF_003121405.1 Paraburkholderia sp. C35
CAGCGGCTTTCTTTTGCCTACTTTTCTTTGCCGCGGCAAAGAAAAGTAGGTGCTGCCCCGCACAGGGGCGACGCATGCGGACCGACACGAAAACGCGGATGCCAACAAAAGCAAAACCCAAACCCTCCACAACAACGCCCCTCAATCACCCTCTAGCCTGCGCCAGCGCACCCAAATTCCCTTCCCCAAACCCATGATGCCCCTTCCTCTGCACGATCTCGAAGAAGATCTCCCCTTCACGCCGCCGCACGAAAGTCTGAAAAAACAGCAGCGGCACACCATCAGCCCCGATCTCGCCATCAACAAGAATCCTGCCGCGTTTCAGCCGCTCGATATCCAATCCATGCCCCGGTAACCGCGCATCGATCTGATCATAATAAGCAAGCGGCGGCTCAACCAGTTCAATACCATTCGCCAGCAACTGCTCGACGCAGCCAAAAATATCGTCAGTAGCCAGCGCGATGTGCTGCACACCTTCACCCGGATGATCAGGCAGATACTCATGCATCAAACTGGTACGCCGCGTGCCTTCCTCATACAACGGAATCCGGATCGCACCACACGGCGACACCATCACCCGCGACTCCGCCGACACATGCCAGTTCGCATGCAACTCGTGAATCTCGCGGAAGTTGAGCAACTCGCGATAAAAATCGATCCACTCCTGCATGCGCCCCGCACCGACCGTTTGCGTCAGATGATCGACGGCAATCAGGCCCGTGCCCGCATGGCTCAGATCCGCTTGCGCCGTGCTTGGCTCGATGGGACGAAAGTCGATGTCGAAGATCGAGATGTCGCCGAGGCCGCCCTGCTGGCCGCCACGTCCCCGCCAGCGGTCGACGAAATAGATGTGTGAATCGCCAATGCCCTGAATCGCGGGAATCGTCAGTTCGCCCTTGCCCACGCGCTCGCCTTCGAACGACCACGCGCCCAGTTCGGTTGCGCGATCATAAGCACGCTGCGCATCCGCAACGCGAATGCCGATCGCGCAGATGCCCACGCCATATTCCTCCGCATAACGCTCGGCGAACGAATCCGGCTCGGCATTGAGCAGAAAATTCATGTCGGCCTGGCGGAACAGCGTCACGTCCTTGCTGATGTGACGCGCTATCGGCTTGAAGCCGAGCTTCACGAAGGTATCGGCGAGAATCTGTGGATGGCGCGCGGCAAATTCGACAAATTCGATGCCGGCCGTGCCGAGCGGATTGTGCTCCGGGTCCGCGACGGCCTGGAGCGCGTCGGTAGGGGTCGGCAGGTCGCTGGGCATGTGCATCTCCATGAATCGTGCGGGTTCGTCGTTGCAGGCGGATCATCCCGTCTGATCAGGGCGCCGCGCACCGTGTTTTACACCGCACAGCGCCTTCCGTGCAACCTCGATTTTGTACTAATCAGTTCAAAGACGGGCTTTCTTGCGCGACGTTACGGCAGCCTTGCTGGCTTGCGGCTTCGCACGGCGCTGTGCGGGCGGCCGACCCTGCCCCTCTTCGCCGCGCGCCTGCACGTCGCGTGCGAGCCGCTCGCGCGCCACCTTGCGCACGGCATCGATGAGCGTGCGGCCGACGGGGGTCGGCTGGGTATCCGAGCGCAGAATCAGGCCGACGGGTTCTTCCGTACCCGCGACGGGCAATGGTATTGGGACCAGCAAGCCATGCGCCAGTTCGAATTCGATGGCGCTGCGCGGCACGAACCAGACCGCATCGTTTTCCAGCGCGAGCGCGCGCCCCACCGACACCGACAGCACCTCGACGAACGACGACAGCGGCGGCACGGCCCACGCGCGCAACAGGCTTTCCGCCGATTGCCGGATCAACGTCCCATACGGCGGCACCACGACAGGAAACTCCAGCAGCCGCGTCGCCGACGATAACGCGCCCGACGCCAGCACGTGTCCGGTACGGACCACGGCAATCAGCGGTTCGCTATACAACTGTTCGAATGTGAGTCCGACCATGCGCTCGGGATCGGCCAGCCTGCCGACGGCGAATTCGATTGCGCCCGCTTTCAACTGCTCCAGCAACTCGGTGTTCGATCCCGTCTTCAGCCGCACGATCGCGTTCGGCCATTGCTCGGCGAACTGGCGCATCACAGGCGGCACCAGCGAGGTGGCAACAGTCGGCAGCACGCCGATATCGAGCGTCGCGGCGGCCTCGCCTTCGGCCCGCGCGAGCAGATCGACGCCCTGCCGCAGCGCGCTCACGCAGGCGCTCGCGTGTGGCATGAAAAGCTGTCCTTCGCGCGTCGGCACCGCGCCATGCCTGCCGCGCTCGAACAGGCGCACACCGAGAATCTCCTCCAGCTCGGCCACCGTTTTCGACACGGCCGGCTGCGTGATCGACAGGCTCTCGGCCGCCTTCTGCACGCCGCCGAACTGCGCGACGGCAAGAAAGCATTGCAGGTGCCGGAATTTGACGCGACTGTCCGCGAGGCTGCGTTGCATAACGGTTCGTTATACGAGATGGGAAAAAACGTCATTTTGCATAACTTCTTGGCTTCTATAAAGTCACGTCATCCACTAGCCAAAACGAATCCCCCAAGGAGACATCTGATGGACGATTCCATTCTGAGTCCGCGCGACTTCCCTTCGCATCCCGCCTACGTCCACTCGCCGTATGGTTCGTCCGTCAAGCGCGGCCCGACGCGTCCGCTGATTCCGCTGAAGGAACGCCTGCGCGACCAGCGCGTGCCCGTGTACGGCGCGGAAGATCTCGGCGCGCTCGATAACGACCTGACGCGCAACGCGGCACGCAATGGCGAACCGCTCGGCGAGCGCATCATCGTCACGGGCCGCGTGCTCGACGAAGGCGGCCGCCCGGTGCGCAATACGCTCGTCGAAGTGTGGCAGGCGAACGCCGCTGGCCGCTACGTGCACAAGAACGACCAGCACGACGCGCCGCTCGATCCGAACTTCCTCGGCGCAGGCCGTTGCCTGACCGACAACGAAGGCCGTTATCGCTTCATGACGATCAAGCCGGGTGCCTATCCCTGGGGCAATCACCCGAACGCATGGCGCCCGAACCACATCCACTTCTCGCTGTTCGGCGACTATTTCGGCTCGCGTCTGGTCACGCAGATGTACTTCCCCGGCGATCCGCTGCTGCAGTACGACCCGATCTTCCAGGGCACGCCGGAAGGCGCCCGCGACCGTCTGGTCTCGCGCTTTACGCTCGATGTCACGCAAGAAAACTACGCGCTCGGCTATGAATTCGACATCGTGCTGCGCGGCCCGAACGAAACCCCGATGGAGCGCTGATCATGACGACGCTTAAGCAAACCCCTTCGCAGACCGTCGGACCGTACTTCGCCTATGGCCTGTGCCCCGAGCAGTACAACTTCGACCTGAAGAGCCTCTTCACGAACGTTCTCGCGGACCGCGAAGCGGCAGGCGAGCACATCACGCTGGTCGGCCAGGTGTTCGACGGCGACGGCGCGGTGATCGGCGACGCGATGATCGAAGTACAGCAGGTGGACAGCGAAGGCCGCTATCCGGCATCGCGTGAAGAAGTCGCGAAGACGGGCTTTCGTGGTTTTGCGCGCTTCGGCACGGGCACGGACCCGCAGAAGCGTTTCATCATCGAAACCGTGAAGCCGGGCCGCGCATCGCCCGATGAAGCGCCGCATCTGAACGTGATCGTGACGATGCGCGGCATGCTGCTGCATACGTTCACACGCGTCTATTTCGACGACGAAGCGGCTGCCAACGAGAAAGACCCAGTGCTGGCAAGCGTGCCCGCCGAACGCCGTGCGACGCTGGTTGCAAAGCGTGAGTCGCAAGGTGGCAAGGCGGTCTATCGCTTCGACATCCGCATGCAAGGCGCGAACGAAACGGTGTTCTTCGATCTGTGATCTGTGATGCGATGCACGGCTACAGAACCCTGAATGCATTTGATGCAAGGTTCATCGCCTGTTCATAAATGATCGCTAAGATTCGTTGTGCGCGAGTCCAATCGCGCACGAAACTCCGAGCAGTTTTAGATGCCCGCTTTGATGCGGGCTTTTTTTCGTCGTGCGCGCATGCCGTGCCTGATTAACTGCGGTAATCCGAAACCGGATTATCGATCAGCCGCAACGCCGCTTCCCACGCCAGTTCCGCAATGCCCTCTTCATCATCGCGCGCAAACTGGCTGGCCGTGAGCTTGCGCACGTGTTCGGGCGGCAGCGTCAACTCCGCATTGCCCGCTAGCGCATCGATCTGAATCTGGCACGCACGCTCGAGAAAATAGATCTCCTGAAACGCCGTCGCCGCCGACTTGCCGCCCGCGAGCAGACCATGATTGCGCAGGATCATCGCGTTGCACGATCCCAGATCGGCAACCAGCCGTTCACGTTCGCCAAGATCGAGCGCAATGCCTTCATAGTCGTGATACGCGAGCACGCCATAGAACTTCAACGCGTGCTGGCTGATAGGCAACAAGCCCTGCTTTTGCGCCGACACGGCCGAACCCGCCGAGGTATGCGTATGAATCACGAAGCGCAGATCGGGACGCGCGGTATGCACGGCGGAATGGATCGTAAAGCCCGCCGCATTCACCCGATAACGTTTCGGATCGGCCGCGACTTTATCGGCCGCCTCGACGACGCGCCCATCGCGGTCGATCTTCACAAGATCCGACGCACGCATCTCGTGAAAGAGCACGCCATAGCGGTTGATCAGGAAGTGATGTTCGGGACCGGGCACGCGCGCGGTGATATGCGTGTCGATCAGATCGGTCATGCGGAAATGCGCGGCCAGCCGATACAACGCGGCAAGCTCGCAACGCGTAGTCCATTCTTCGCTGCTGTATTCAACCTGTAGTGAGGTCGTGCCGGACATGGCGGAAACTCCATGAAAAGCGTCGCACTGCGCCTGAATGGAAAGCCGGAATGAAATCGTTAAAGCGACTTGCAGCGACGACTGACGTTAGTGAAAACGCCCGCGATTCCAGCACTCAGACGCGGAAGTGCTCGATATCCTGACCGGCGTTGATCGCACGCGTGAGCCAGTCCGGACGATCGCCCGTGCCGTCCCATTCGTGCCCGAAAGCGTCGCGGTACTTCGGCATGGCGGCGTCGGCGATCAGCGCTTCTTCGAGCGCTTCCAGCGTAATGCCGAATTCCTCCATACGGCGGCGGATCCACATGATCAGCCGCTCACGCGCTTGACCGTCGAGGTCGAGCGTCCGATGTTCCTCTCGCTCTTTCATAACGTGTCGATATCGTATCGAATTGCGAATTACGCGGCCAATTAGCGCGCGTTAAATAGATTAAAGGCTTCGCACTTGCAGCGAAGCCTAAATACGAACCCACCCGGTTCTGCCGACGGAAGATGTCAGCGCGATTCGACAGATTGAATGGTGGCGAAAACCCGTACGATGCGTACTGGAATATCGCCATGAACTTTGAGAACCAAGGTCGCTTCCCTGATTTCCTTTGATTCTAGCATCCATTGCCGCGTTCGCGCGTCAGAGGCCGTGCTCTGATATGTGCGGAAAGCGGCACTGGCTCTACGTTTGCGACAGGCACATCGTAAGCATGCTAGGTTTTTTGCTGCTCCTGATCGATCGCGCTCGACGACTTCACGCGCGCGCGCAATTCGAATTTCTGGATCTTACCCGTCGATGTTTTTGGTAATTCGCCGAAGAAGACTGCTTTAGGCAATTTGAATGCAGCGAGCAATTGCCGGCAATGCGCGATGATTTCATCGGCGCTCGCCTCCGCGCCCTCTTTCAGTTCGACGAATGCGCAACGCACTTCACCCCATTTCGCATCCGGCATCGCCACCACCGCGGCCACAGAAACTGCAGGATGGCGGTACAGCGCATCTTCGATCTCGATGCTCGAAATGTTCTCACCGCCCGAAATGATGATGTCCTTGCTGCGGTCCTTGATGCGCACATAGCCATCTTCCGTGATGACGCCGAGATCGCCCGTGTGAAACCAGCCGCCGCGGAATGCGGCCAGCGTCGCGCGTTCGTTCTTCAGATAGCCCTTCATGCAGATATTGCCGCGAAACATGAGTTCGCCGATGGTTTCGCCGTCGCGCGGCACGGCTTCGAGCGTATCCGGATCGCGCACGTCGACGGCCGCCTGCAGGTGATAACGCACGCCCTGGCGCGCGTTGAGCCGCGCCCGTTCGTCATCGTCGAGTGCGTCCCAGGCGTCCTGCTTCGCGCACACGGATGCCGGGCCGTACACCTCGGTGAGTCCATACACGTGCGTCAGGTCGAAACCAATCGACTTCATGCGCGCGATCACCGCCGGCGACGGCGCCGCGCCGGCCACCATCGTCGACACGCGATGCCCGATGCCTTCGCGCCATTCGGCAGGCGCATTCGCCAGCGCGCTTTGCACGATCGGTGCGCCGCAATAGTGCGTAATGCGCTCGCGGCGAATCAGCTCGAATACAAGCTTCGGATCGAATTTGCGCAGACATACGTTGACGCCCGCACGCGCCGCAACCGTCCATGGAAAACACCAGCCATTGCAGTGAAAAAGCGGCAAGGTCCATAGATACACGGCATGCTTCGGCATATCCCACTCGAGGATATTGCTCAGCGCATTCAGATACGCACCGCGATGATGGTAGACCACGCCCTTCGGCTCACCCGTCGTGCCCGAAGTGTAGTTGAGGGCGATCGCGTCCCACTCGTCGGCGGGCGGCGTCCACATGAATTGCGGATCGCCTTCCTGCAGGAACGCTTCGTAATCGGTCGCGTTCGGAAAATGATGCGGCTCGGCAGGCATCGCATCGCTGACGCTGATGATGCGCAGTTGCGGCAACTCGCGCGCCGCGCGCAGCGCCAGCTCGCCATATTCGCTATCGACGATCAGCGCCTTCGCCTCCCCATGTCGCAGCATGTAGAGAATCGATGCGATATCGAGCCGTGTATTCAGCGTGTTAAGCACTGCGCCCGCCATCGGCACGCCGAAATGCGCTTCGATCATCGGCGGAATATTGGGCAGCAGCGCAGCGACGGTATCGCCGCGCGCGATGCCGGCGCGTTGCAGCGCGCTCGCGAGCCGCCGTGTGCGCTCATAGGTTTCGCGCCATGTGCGGCGTATGTCGCCATGCACGACGGCGAGCCGGTCGCCGTAGACCTCGCCGGCACGCGCGATGAAATCGATGGGCGTCAACGGAACATGGTTGGCCTCGCGGCGTTCGAGTCCCGCGTCATACATATGCGTCATGGCTGTGTCTCCTGCGCAGCGTGCGTGTGCGTCGATTCAATTATTTTCTGGAAATGGATACCGCGATTTGATCTGAACGGCATCAGCCCAATACGCATCGTAGGGTATTGGGCGCCGTATGGGAATGTAGTGCCGGAACGCGGCGTTTGTGCAAAGCCGCAATGCGAAGCGGCACGCGCATTAGCCGCGCCAGAACGCGGCTAAGTCAGGCAAAACGGAATCAGGCTGGCGCCCTGTTTGCATCAGGCGCCGAAGGACTCAGACGCGTGGTAAATCGTCGATGAATTTTTCGACGTGGCCGTCCGGCACGTCGGTATCGATGCCGTCGTGGCCATCGGTGTGTGCAACCGTTTTGATCTTGGGGCCCAGCAGATTCATGCCGCCCAGCGTGAAGAGCGACCATACGGCGTTGCCGGCGTGGATCGCCGTCACGACGTCCGCGACTTCGACGATTTCATGCGGCGACAGCCATTCATTGGTTTTTGGATTGACGAGAGCCCAACGGACGTGGGTGACGCGGTCAGTCGTAGGGTTAATGCGTACGGCATCGATAGCATAGGTTGCCATTTCCACCTCCATCGTCGTCACCCAGGCATCGTAGCACTTATGTCTGGCCAGACGAAGCACGCACGCGTCACCGTGGCTTTCGTGCGGAATGGACCCATTCGAAGGCAAACGTCCCGTGTCACGGCTACTGCCCGGATGTACTCTGCGGCGCCGACCGCCGCGTGACAGCCTCAGTGCACGGAATGACTGCATCTTCGAATGGCTTCCAGTTTGTATAACGGTCGTGCGCAAATTGTTCTGAACGCGGGTTTGCACCAATGCGGCGCGCCGCACCGGGAGATCTGTGCTGCATAAGCGTCTGCCTATCGCGCAAGCGCACATGCAGTACGATGGCCGCAATGACCTGCACGGAAGACACACCATGTCGATCGAAGTCGGGACGGCGTCATGGACGGACGCCACGCTCATCAAGTCCGGCCGCTTCTACCCGAAGGGCTGCACGAGCGCCGAGGCGCGCCTGCGCTTCTATTCGAGCCAGTTTCCAATGGTTGAAGTGGACGCGTCGTACTACGCGATGCCCAATGCCGCCACCAGCACGCTATGGGCCGAGCGCACGCCGCAGCACTTTACGTTCAATGTGAAGGCGTTCCGGCTATTTACCGGGCATCAGACGGAGCGCAAGTTTTTCCCATCGGATATCCAGCCGCTGTTGCCACAAAACGATAAACGCAATCTCTACTACCGCGACGTGCCGCCCGATATCGTCGATGAAATGTGGCGGCGCTTTTTCGAGGCACTCGAACCGCTGCGTCTCAGCGGCAAACTCGGCGCAGTGCTGTTCCAGTTCGCGCCGTGGATTTCGAGTGCGCCGCGCGATGTCGCGCACGTGCGGCACTGCGCGGACCGGATGACGCCGTATCTGACCGCATTCGAATTTCGCAATGCCAGCTGGCTCGACGAGCGGCACCGCGAATCGACGCTCGCGTTCGAACGCGAGCATGGTCTCGTGCATGTGATCATGGATGCGCCCGAAGGCGTGTCGAACCGTGCGCATACCGTGTGGGAAGCGACGTCGCCGGAACTGGCGATCGTGCGGCTGCATGGGCGCAATGCAGAAACCTGGAGCGGCAGCACGACAGCGGCGGGACGCTTCAATTACGACTATACGGAGCAGGAACTGGAGGAAATCGCGGTGCCTGTGCGAGAGATTGCAAAACGCGCTGGCCGGACACATGTGATCTTCAACAACTGCTTTGAAGATGCGGCGCAACGAAATGCACATTCGATGATCAGGATTTTGCAGCAGGAGCGGTTTGCATAGAAGTCGCGTTAATGCAGTCGTCCTGCCGCCGGAAGTGCCTTGCGCGCTTTAACCATCGTGTGGTCCGCACTATCTATCGTCCTCGATAGCGCAATGTCGAAGGGTCGCTGCGGCGAAAAATCACGAACAAAGGCATCTGGAGCGGTCCCCCTGCTTCCACCAGATTGACGCAATGCTTTGTTTTCGTATCGCAGCGTCGAAGCTGGCCGGTCGTTTCATCCGCATCACCAAAAATAGGAACAAAAAGTTTGCCGTCTGGACCGAACAGGATCGTCTGCGCGAAAGCTCTGGGATGTCCCGCTGTCCAAAGCGGCAGCGAGTCGAGAAGCCGGCCGGTTCTTCCGTCCAGTTTCAGGATCCTGTCTACGTCGCCGTCTTTGGTGTTATCCCGGAAGCTCGTAATCCAAAGATTACCTCTGTCGTCGAACACCAGGCCTTCTGGCCGATGGAAACCGGCGACGGTCGCGTCGGATGCGAACACATCAACAAACTTTCTCGAGTGCGGGTTGAAGCGCAGGACGTAGGCAATTTGCGAGTCACCAGCGTTCAGAGGACAACCTCTGGCCGACACATACAACAATCCGTCGGGTCCAAAGACAACACCGCGTGGATAGAATGCTGGCTTGAAACCTCGCCGGTCCAGATTACCAAGGAAGGCGCCCCGATGGCTGTACACCTTGATGTCACCCTGATTGACGCAGTCATCATCGCGAACGCCTAGATCTGCAACGTAGAACTTATCGTCTTCGTCTCCGAGAACTATCCCTTGCGGTGCGAATGCTGCACCACGGTCTGTTGAAGAAAAGAGCTTGCCAAGGAACAGTCCCGTTCTTTCGTCAAAGCGGAAAACTTCTCCGTTGGGCTGGTTAATCCCCTCCGACTTGTTCTGATTGACGACCAACAGTTCTCCATCGGTAAAAATCATTCCGACCGGACCGTTGAGACCCTGCTGCACGGCGAATGTCCCTCGATATGCACCTGTTGTTGCGTCAACCCGCTTGACGGTGTTATCGCCAGCGTCGCCGATGAAAATGTCATCTGCCCGGGCAACTGGAACCGTCAGAACAACACTGATCACAATAGCGATGCCCGCTAGCATCGCTCTGGTCAGATCCCGCGTACACCTTGCGCGTCGTTCTTCGTCGATGCGTGAATACCTTTCTGAAGTCATCGCCTGTCTCCATCGGGTTATACGTCTTTGGTTCGGCTCCGAGCGTGCGCGCGAGATGGTCCATTAGCATAAAACTCGAACACGACTCACATACTCATTTATGTAGCTTTGATTGCAACGAGATAACTGCGGCATTAGGAGAAGAAAACTCTGACGCCTGAAATTTCATTAAGTTGAGGCGCACACAACTACATCGCAGGAGCACACGCTCCAACAATAAAAATAAAAGACAATAAGTAGCCGCGCCTGATCTGGCTTCGCGCTATTGAAATTCGAAAAGGCTGCTGCCTTCCCGAAAGTGTGTCTGACGCAACCACGTTTTTCGTTATTGATCGTGGGCTGAGTCACGACACGATTCAGCATAGACGGAATGCATATAAATGCAAGCCGCCCGCAAGCACGACGTCATCGTGATCCACTGCAAGCCCGAAAGCACTACGGTAATGAAACGCTACAGTCGGAAGCGAACGTGTTATCAAAGGCTTAATAAGATCTCGTTGTCTCTGAGGCGCACGATCTATTCTCGTTCTCGAATCTCGCTGAATCGATCAAGGCGTTGAAGCACTAAATAATCGGAATGTACAAAAAGGCCAGAAGCAAATGCCGTCTCGCATGATTCATCGCTGGCCTACAATAAATTATCTTCGGAGTCGGGCCAGTATGGTCGCGCCCAAGAGCTTGCATCACACTGCTATACGACGTGCGAGGTACTCATGTCTAACTACGCATTGGATAACTCCTGGAAGCATGCCAATCGCCGTCTGGCATTGCTGGAACAGATGCTCGATCCGATGACCCAGCGCCGCTTCAATATGCTTGGCGTCGGTCAAGGGGCGCGTTGTCTTGAGGTCGCGGCAGGTAGCGGATCGATTGCAAAATGGCTTTGCGAGCAGGTGGGGCAAACCGGCAGCGTAGCGGCAACCGACATCAACACCACATTGCTCGATCAGATTCATCTTCCGAACCTCGAGGTCCAGCAACATGACATCCTCAACTCCGAGCTTCCAGATTCGGCATTCGATTTCGTCCACGCACGATGGATACTCCACCATCTGCGCGAACCCGAACGCGCGATTCACCGGATGATCGGCGCACTTCGCCCTTCCGGATGGCTGTTGCTGGAGGAAGTCGACTTCTTCCCAGTGCATGCATCATCGTCCGCGTTGTTTCGCGAATTTATGGTGGCCCTCGTCAACACCGTCGTAAAAGCGTCAGGTCGTGACTGCTTCTGGGCTCGCATCCTTCCCGAGATCGTGGCGGCAATGGGACTGGAGCAGGTTGGCGGTGAAGGCGAGTTTCCCGTGATACAGGGCGGTTCGCCAGCGGCGGAGTTCTTTGAACTGACTGCCGTGCAGATGCGCGATCAGATGATCGCGTCGTCCGCGTTGGCGCAGCCCCTGCTCGAAGAGGCGCTGCAGTTGCTGAAATCGCCAGATCTCTGGGCTTTCGGCGGCGCCAATATTGCCGTATGGGGACGCAGGCGCGCCGCTTGACGCTCGATAACGCAACACGTCAACGCGCGCTGATCGCACCTGTTAGTTGATCCAGAAACGCAGTGGCAGCCTTGCCAAGCGCCTTGTCGCTGCGCGTAACGGCGACAAGCGGGCCGAGATGAAGCGGCAAGTCGCAGAGAACCGGTTGCAGTCGATACAACGCGTGCAATTCTTCCACAATGCACTGTGACGCAAGCACAAGCGTATCGCTTCCGCTCGCGAGCCTGAACGTCAACGGTGAAACCTGCGATGAAATGACTTCCGCGCCAAAGCGCAAGCCCATATCGCGCACGGCAAACTCCAGTTGCTGCCTGATGATATTAGGTTGTTCAGGCAAGACCCAGGTGAAGCCCAGGAGATCTTCCAGCGTGACCGGCTTCTGCGTCAGCGGATGTCCCTGCCTGGCGACGAAAACTGGATGATCTTCACGAAGCAGCTGTTGTGAGTAATGGTCGCTGCCATAGCCGCTCGCAAGGCGTCCGATGACGATATCGAGCAGATCGTGATCGAGCAGTTCAAGAAGCGTCTCCATTGAATCCTCGCGCACGGCCAGGCGAATCTTCGGCGACTGCGACCGGAATTCCACCACGCTATCGGCAAGCACGTCCCACCAGTTGAGTGGAAAAAAAACCCCAATCGACAAAGTTCCGATCTCGCCGATACGCAAGGCGTCGAGTTCCGCTTCAGCACGCTGCACGTCGCTGGCGATCAAATGGCCATGACGCACGAGCGCTTCGCCGTAGATAGTCGGGCGCATGCCTGACGGAGTCCGTTCGAACAGCTGCGCTTCTGCGATCGACTCCACTTCCGCCAACGCCTTCGATATCGCGGATTGACTCACCATGAGTGTCTCCGCTGCCTTCTGCAAACTTCCGCACCGCGCGATTTCCAGCACGACAGAAACGTGACGAAGCTTCAGGCGCTGCTGTAGTGAAGTCATGGTCGTTAGCACATGAAATTTGTTCAAGGGGGGACGTCGAAACTTTCCGTTTTGTTTCCACAGCACCTACGCGAACATCGATCCCGACACGGCACACCATACCTGGCTTGAAGAACCGTGAGTATCGGGAAAAACAGGCAGAGCGAGGTGCAGCGTGAAGAAAACGCGTTGCAGGAAGCGCTGAGCCTCCATAGCGCGTAATCGTAATACTGATTTCTGGAAACCCTCAACGAGTCGACAACAATGAACATGACAACCTTTACGCGTTGCGCGCAAGGCATCCTCAAAGGAAATCTGGACGACGGCGTCCATACCTTCTTCGATATTCCTTATGCCAGCGACGCAGGTCGATTTCGCGCGGCAGTTGCTGCGCCCGCGTGGGATGGCGAGCGCGATTGCACGCGCCCCGGGCCGATCTTTCCGCAGTTGCCGAGCCGGCTCGACTTTGTGATGGGGCCGACGTGCCGAGGGGCGGAAATGTCGGAGGACGCCTTTCGCGTGAATGTCTTCACGCCCACGCTATCAGGAAAACTGCCTGTCATTTTCTGGATTCACGGCGGCGGATTCTTGACAGGTGGAGGCGCGCTTCAATGCTACTTTGGCGACGAACTCGCCAGGACAGGGCGGGCCGTCGTCGTGACCGTGAACTATCGGCTAGGCCTGCTCGGCAATCTCTACATGAAGGGACTCTCGCCCGGAAACCTGGCCGTCCGTGATCTGGAAATGGCACTGCGTTGGGTCAAGTCGAACATCGCGAACTTCGGCGGCGACCCGGATTCCATTGTTCTCGCTGGGCAGTCTGCGGGCGCGTGGTTCACGCAATTGCTGGCGGCAATGGAATCGACGAGTGGACTGGTCAAAGCGGGCATCATGCTCAGCTATCCCGGTGTTTTGCCACTCGAACCGGACGCCGCGCAGACGCTCGCAGGGCAGTTCTGCCAGATGGCGGAGATCGATCCATCCGGCGAAGCATTGCTAACGATGCCTGTCGAACGCATTCTGGAACTGCAGTCTGCGATGTTGCGCGCGCAAAGCGTGTATGCAGAGGTGCCGGTGTTGTTCCGCTCCGTGTGTGACGCTGATGTTCCCGCCAATCCAGGCGCTCAGGCGAAGGATCGCTTCGCGGGCAAGCCGCTCATGATCGGCTGGACGCGAGAAGAATCAGGCAGTTTCTTTGCCAGCAACGCCGCGCTACTCGAAGCGACAGAAGAACAGGCGTTGAATAAATACATCGACGAATTTGGCGAATCCGGCAAGCAACGTTATGAACGGGCGCTCAAGCGTCGCATCGACGGTCGACCTTATACGGCACTCGTCGATCTGGGTTCGGACAAGCTCATCAGGCTACCTTCGGTTGAGTTTGCAAAGAAGATGCAGGCAGCGGGAAGTAGCGTGTTTGCTTATCAGTTCGACTATCCATCACCTCAGGATGCAGTTGGTGCATGTCACTGCTTCGAATTGCCATTCCTGTTCGGCAACTTCGAAAAATGGGTCGAGGCACCCATGCTGGACGGACTCGACATGACAGCGGCTCGCGGTCTGTCGACACGCATTCAGGAGTATGTCCTCAATTTCGTCGAGTCGGGAAATCCGAACGGAGATGACTTGCCGTGCTGGCCAACATTCGACAGCACGCAACGGCTGACGATGCATTTCGCCGATCTGATCCATGTCGCGACGAGCGACGCGGAATCAGAAGCGTAAAGGCCGATAGGTATCGAAAGAGACAAAGCATCACCACCAGTCGAATTGGGTGCTGTGCCTGGCGCTTCATGCGAAGCCGAAAAGAAGAATTCAATCAATCAGGCATCGTCCCGCAAGTCACGGAGACAAGTTCGTCATGAAGATGAGATGGAGCGCGGCATTGCTCGTCGCTGCGACGCAGCTCGCCCACAGCCAGAGCAGCGTTACGCTATATGGGATCGTCGACACGGGAATATCGTATTACAACCACGCTACTGCAAACGGGGGAACGTCAGTCGGCATGGCTTCACTGACGGGACGGCTGCCGTCCCGATGGGGTCTGAAAGGCAGCGAAGATCTCGGTAACGGCTTTAAAACGTTCTTCGTGCTGGAAAACGGCTTTCAACCCAGCAATGGCTTGCTAAATTACGGTGGCCGTCTTTTCGGCATTCAGTCCAATGTCGGAATCAGCAGTGACTACGGTGCCATTACGCTCGGCCGGCAAATGGGCATGACGATGTATGCGTTGTTCAACGCTGACGTGATCGGCCCGTCGATACATTCGCTCAGCGTCTTCGATTCGTATCTTCCGAACGCGCGCAGCGACAACGCAATTGGCTATATGGGGAAATTCCGCGGCTTCACGATTGGCGGCACGTACAGTTTCGGACGGGATGCTGCGGGTCCGGCAGGCCCAGGGGCGACCAATTGTCCGGGGCAAGTACCAGGCAACATGCTTGCATGCCGGCAATATACCGCGCTGCTGGCTTATGACTCGGCGATCTTCGGCGTCGCAGCGTCTTACGATGTGCTGCGTGGCGGGCCGGGCGCCACACAGCCTCTCAACAGCAGCAACTACACCGATACACATAACATCGTGGACGGCTATGTAGTGTTGGGTTCGACAAAGATCGGCTTTGGCTGGATCAGAAACAATCTGGCAACGGCAACGCATCTGCAGACCGATATCTTCTTCGCAGGAGCGACGTACTACGCTACACCGGCGCTGTTCTTCGATGGGCAAGGCGTCCGCTTCCTGCAGCGCGGATCGGATGGTAAGAAGGATGCGAACTCGACGCTACTCATCGGACGCGCGAACTATCTGCTTTCGAAGCGAACGATGGTGTACACATCGGTTGGATATATGTTCAACAGCGCACAGGCAGCCAACGCAGTTGCCGCTGGCGGCACTGTGGGAACAGGTATGAATCAGCTTGGCGTGATGGCAGGTCTGCAGCAAAAGTTCTGAGCTGCGTCAATCGAAGTGGCGGTCTTTGCGACCGTCAGCTTGCTCTCTGCAAACCTGAAAAAACCATTTTCGTGAATTGGGCGCCGTTAAACACGACATTCCCCCACGTCGCGTCGAAGGCAATCGTTGGCTTAAGGCTGCGACACCGCTGCGCTGGCAGGGCTTGCAGCAGGCGTCGACGCAAACGCAGGCGCCTGCGCAGCGCCGTTCACACCAGCAGCCGCGCCAGAAGCCGCCACCGCCCCACTCGCTTCACCCGGCGACGGCAAAATAGGCGGCTGGGATGCAGCAGGCGAGATGATCTGCGGCGGCTCGATATCCGTCGGCGCAGAAGCCTCGACCACAGGCGACGCATTCTGCACCACAGGCGCAGCGGGCGCCGGACGAGGTTTCGGCCGTGCCGCAGGCGCAGTCGTCTCCGTCTTCGCGGATGACGAAGAGGAAAACAGATACTGCATCCACGCATGCAGTTTCATGCGGAAGGTATCGAAGATTCCAGGCGGCGGCTCTTCAGCAAACTTCGCACGCGGATCGATCAAACGTGAGCGCAGCGAGCGCTGGAAAAAATCTCCGACGATCGGCAACGCGCTATGCGCGCCCTGCCCCCAGTAATCGCTGCGCAGCGTCACGCGGCTATCGTTGAAGCCAACCCATGCGCCCGCAACAAGCTGCGGATTCATCAGGATGAACCAGCCGTCCGCGTTGTCCTGCGTCGTCCCCGTCTTGCCCGCGACATCGGCGCGAATGCCGAAGCGCGTGCGAATTGCCGAACCCGTGCCCTTGTTGACGACCGAGCGCATCACGTCGATCAAGGTCTGCGCGCTCGCGAGCGGCATCACACGATCGGCGCGCGACGGCTGGAATTCGGCAAGTACTTCGCCCTTGCGATCTTCGATGCGCGTGACCATCATCGGCGCGACATACGCGCCTTCATTGGCAATCGTGCCGTACGCCGACACCATTTCCTTCAGCGTGACTGGGCTCGTGCCCAATGCCAAAGACGGCACCGCGTCGAGCTGGCTGTCGCGCACACCCATTGCGCGCGCGAGCCGCGCCACCTTCGCAGGACCGACCGATTCCATCAGTTGCGCTGTAATGCGGTTGCGCGAATACGCGAGACCGTCGCGCAATGTGATGGGTCGGCCGCTCGGCGCGTCTTCGTCGCTTGGACGCCAGATTTCGCCGCCTGCCAGCGGAATTTCGACGGCCTGATCAGGATACGTATCGTCGGGCTTCGCGCCTTGCTCGAAGGCCGCGCCGTACACGAACGGCTTGAACGTCGAACCCGGCTGACGGCGCGCCTGCGAAACGTGATCGTACTGATCCTGCGTGAAGTCGCGGCTGCCCACCCATGCCTTGATCTCGCCCGTACGCGGGTCCATCGCGATGAAGGCGGCCTGCACGCGCGTCTTGCTGTCGCACAGGGCCTTCATGAACGTGCGATCCGCCGACAGATGCTTGAGCGCATCGTCATCGCTCATGCCTGAGTCTTTCGCGCTGTGATATTCCGGCGTCTCACGGATGAACGCGTCGAACACATCTTTATGGCCCGTGCACGTGCCGCGCGCATTCCACGCTGCGTTAGCGATCGATTGCAGCCGGTTGCCCTGGAAGGTCAACGCCTGGGTCGCCATGGTCTGCAGACGCGAATCGATGGTCGTGCGCACGACGAGCCCATCGGAATAGATGTTGTAGTCGTTCGCGTCAGCCCATGCGATCAACCACTTCTTCAATTGCTGCGCGAAATGTGGCGCAGGACCGGGCGCCTCCATCTGACGCTCGAAATCGACGCGCAGCGGCCGCCCTTTGAGCGAATTGAATTGCACCTGGGTCAGCCGGCCATACTTCACCATCTGACCCAGCACGATATTGCGCCGGTCCAGTGCACGCTCGGGATTGATCACCGGGTTGTAGTAGCTGTTGCCCTTCAGCATGCCGATCAGCGTCGCGCTTTCGAGCACGGTGAGGTTGTCGGCGGACTTGTCGAAATAGGTGCGCGCCGCCATTTCGATGCCGTACGCGTTGTACAGGAATGGCACCGTATTCAGATACGTTTCGAGAATCTCGCTCTTTGTATAGACGGCTTCGATCTTGAAGGCGGTGATCGCTTCCTTGATCTTGCGCGTAAGCGTCGGCGCGCGGCCGATGTCGTCAGGATAGAGATTGCGCGCGAGCTGCTGCGTGATGGTCGAGCCGCCCTGGCGGTCGCCGGAGAACGTATGCAGTGCTGCACCCGCCGTGCGTCGAAAGTCGATGCCGTGATGTTCGTAGAAACGGTGATCTTCGGTGGTAATCAGGGCATCGACGACATGCGGGGAGATGTCGGAGAGCCTCATCCACACGCGGTTGGTCGGCTTGAACTCGGCGAGCAGTTTGCCATCGGCGGAATAGATCTGCGCGGGCTGCTCGATCTTTGCCTTGCGAATATCGCCGATGCCGGGCGTGAACGGAATCAGGATCAGCACATAGAGCACGACGAGTGCGGGAATGGCGGCAATTGTCAAACCCACGCCGCGCCATGTCGGATGGCGCAAACGTTGCACCACACGCATCAGGAGAGGTTTGGCAAGGGCCCACGCCCAGACGGATATTTCCCGGAGAAACGACAGTATCGACCGTCCCACGCTAACGCACCATCGGCTGAAAAGGCTGCATCCTACCAAAACAGCGCGAACGTCCAGGCGTTTTGCAAGAATTGGCAGCGCGATGCGGTGCTGGAAAAGACATCGGCCGGACCGCACCGCTTGCGCAGTGGGGTCCGGCCGAGGCTTTTATCTAGCTAGCGCTTTTAAATCAGACAGCAGCGCGCTTAGGCGACACCATCGAAACGATAAACGTCACGATCACGTTCAGCACGAGCGCGATCAGGCCGATATAGAGCGGCCACGTCGAACCGCCGACATGCAGCGCAAACACCGGCTTGAGGCCCTGCGAGATCGCCAGACCCGTGCCGACCACGATGCCCACCAGCCAGCCGAGGAACAGGCCCGGCGTGTTGAGGCGGCGCGTGTACAGCGAGAACACGATCGCTGGGAAGATCTGCAGAATCCATACGCCACCCAGCAGTTGCAGGTCGATGGCGTATTGCGTCGGCAGGAACACGATGAACAGCAGCGCACCGAACTTGACGACCAGCGACACGATCTTCGCCGTCGATGCTTCCTGAGCAGGCGCCATGTTCGGCGACACCAGCGGGCGCCACAGGTTACGCGTGAACAGGTTCGCGGCGCCAATCGACATGATGGCTGCGGGCACGAGTGCGCTGATCGCAATGGCCGCCGCTGCGAAGCCGACGAACCACGACGGGAACAGCGTGCCGAACAGCGCGGGCACGACGTCGGATGCCGATTTCACGTGAATGCCAGCAGCAATCGCCATATAGCCGAGCAAGGCGATCAGGCCGAGCAGCAGCGTGTATGCAGGCAGGAAAATCGCGTTCTTGCGCACGGTCTGCATCGACGACGAAGACAGCACAGCCGTCATCGTGTGCGGATACATGAACGCCGCGAGCGCCGAGCCGAGCGCAAGCGATGCATACGCGGTGAATTGCGTCGGCTTCAGGATGATGCCCGTTGCACCACCCTTCGCCTGGAAGAACTGGTCAGCCGCATCGAACACGTGCGCGTAGCCGCCGAGCTTCACCGGAATCAGCCAGACCGCCGCAATCACGACGATATAGATCATGATGTCCTTGACGAACGCGATCATCGCCGGCGCGCGCAGGCCGCTGGTGTACGTATAGAGCGCGAGGATGATGAACGCAATCACGAGCGGTGCTTCGCCCGACACGCCAAGACCCTTGATCACGACCTGCATGCCCACCAGCTGCAGCGCGATATACGGCATCGTCGCGACGATGCCCGTCAGCGCGACGGCTGCCGGGAACCACTTGCCGCCGTACTCGCCCTGCACGTAGTCCGCAGCCGTAATGTGGTTCTTCGCATGCGCGATTTTCCACAGCTTCGGCATCACCGCGAACACGAACGGATACACGATGATCGTATAAGGCAGCGCGAAGAAACCATACGCGCCGACGGAATAGACCAGCGCGGGCACGGCGATCACGGTGTAGGCCGTGTAGAAATCGCCGCCTACGAGGAACCACGAAATGATCGTGCCGAATTGCCGGCCACCCAGACCCCACTCGTGCAATTGCGTGAGATCGCCCGCTTTCCAGCGCGCAGCGACGAAGCCGAGTACCGTGACGAGAAGAAAGAATGCGATGAAGACGGTCATCGCTACCGGGTTCACAGGGTTCAGTTCACTCATTTTTTAATGCCCCGGTACACGACATAGATCAGCAGCGACGTGAGCGGAACCCACAGAAACTGATACCAGTAGAAGAAAGGAAAGCCTGCGAATGAAGGGCGTGTGTCGTTATAGAAAGGCAGCCACAACAGCGCGATATAGGGGATCAGCAAGATGAGCCAGAGCCATGAACGGCCGGCCGGTTCGGTAGGTTCCACGTATGTCCCTCTTTGGTCTATCTGATTGAATCCACCTCGCTGATGCGCCCGAAATACATACGAGAGCGTGCATATTCACTCGGGCGCCCGCGAAGGTACGCGCATTATCTGCGAAAAGCTTTATTGTTGCTTGCAGCGTAACAAGCAGTGATCTAATTCGCGCAAAGCTTTCAATTACCTTTAAAACACGGTGTTATTTACGCGTGGGCTTGTCGAAACGGTCGCGCAAGAACTGTGTAAATGCGCGGATCGTCACCGATGCCTGACGGTGCTGCGGATAAACCGCATATAGCGTCAACGGTGGCGAGACGAAATCGGCGAGTACTTCGACGAGTTTGCCGCTCGCCAATGCCTCAGCCACGATGAACTCTGGCAGACGCGCAATGCCGAGTCCGGCAATCGCTGCATCGCGCACCACTTCGCCGTTGTTCACGCGCAGCGGACCATGCACTTCGATGGTTCGAGTCGCACCATCGACGATGTACTCCCAGCCGCTGCGCGCTTCCTGTCCATAGAGCAGACACGCATGACGCGCGAGATCTTCCGGTGTCGCGGGCGGACGCCGCGACTTGCGATACGCCGGGCTGCAGCACGCAACCATGCGCATTTCGGCGAGCTTTTGCGCGATCAGCGTCGAATCGGCTAGCGTGCCGATGCGCAGCGCCATATCGAACCCTTCGCCGACCACATCGACCACGCGGTCGCTCAGTTCCATGTCGATGCGCACGTCGGCGTTCGCGCGCAGGAACGCGGCTACGAGCGGCGACAGATGGATCATGCCGAACGACATCGGCGCACTGACGCGCAATAGTCCGCGCGGATCGGAGCGGCCCGACGTCATCGCCTGTTCGGCATCTTCGACCTCGCCGAGAATGCGCGCGGCGCGCTGATAGAACTCGTAGCCAAGATCCGTCACGGCGAGCTTGCGCGTGTTCCGCACCAGCAGCCGCACGCCGAGGCTGGCTTCGAGCGCCATTACCCGGCGGCTAACGAACTGCTTCGACAGTTGCAGGCGGACGGCGGCCGCCGTGAAATTGCGCGCGTCGACGGTGGCGACGAAGATCTTCAGATCGTCTAGCTGCATGGCTTGTCCTGTCGGGCTGCGCGAGTATTGTCCACTTCATTGTGACAGTGATTCTCTTTTGACGTCGATTATAGCCACTCTGATTGACCTACACTTTCATCACTGCTTCAGACAACGGCGCCGCCGGTGTCGCGAGAGGCAAAAGGCAATCAGATAACGGAGAAGGAAAATGATCGACATCAGACACGCCAATGAACGCGGCCGCGCCGAACACGGCTGGCTTAGCTCGCGTCATACGTTTTCTTTCGCGAACTACTACGATCCGAAGCAGATCGGCTTCTCCGACCTGCTGGTGATCAACGACGACCGCGTCGCACCCGGCCGCGGCTTCGGCAAGCATCCGCACCGCGACATGGAAATCTTCTCGTACGTGCTGGAAGGCGCGCTCGAGCACAAGGATTCGATGGGCACGGGTTCGGTCATCGTCCCCGGCGACGTGCAACTGATGAGCGCAGGTACGGGTGTCGCACACAGCGAGTTCAATCACTCGGCGAGCGATCCCGTGCACTTCCTGCAAATCTGGATTGCGCCGTCGGTGAAGAACGCAACGCCGCGTTATCAGCAGCAGAACTTTTCGGCGCAGGACAAGCGCGGCACCTTGCGTCTGATCTTGTCGCCCGAAGGCACGGATGGCTCGCTCGAACTGCGCCAGGACGCGCGTGTGTATGCCGGTCTGTTCGATGGCAATGAAACGGCAGGCGTCGATATTGCCGCCGACCGCTATGCGTATGTGCACGTGGCACGCGGCAGCGTGAAGCTGAATGGCGTCGAACTGAACGAAGGCGACGGCGCACGCATCCGCAATGAGCGCCACCTCGACTTCACGGAAGGTAACGATGCGGAAGTACTCGTATTCGACCTGCGCAATAACGAAGTATCGGAATTGTGGTCGTAATCGGCTGACGCCAGAGACCTGATCAGATTGAAAGAGGATTGAACATGAACGCCTTTATCGAACAACGCAAGGATGCACTGCTGCTCGTCGCACGCGTGCTGCTGGTGGTGCTTTTCGTACTATTCGGCTGGAGCAAGCTCACGGGTTTCTCGGGCACCGAGCAGTACATGGCATCGACGGGCGCGCCTGTCCCGGCACTCGCTGCCGTGATTGCGGTGGTAATGGAAGTGGTTGTCGGCATCGTCATTGCCGTGGGCTTCAAGACGCGTGCACTTGCACTGCTGCTGGCGCTCTATACGCTCGCCACCGCGTTTATCGGCCATCACTTCTGGACGCAAACGGGGATGGAGCAGTACATCAACATGATCAACTTCTACAAGAACATCAGCATCATCGGTGGCTTGCTGTTGTTGTTCGTGACGGGTCCGGGCAAGTACTCGATCGATCGCGCATAATCAACGCGACAATCAAACGAAGTGATCAAAGGGCGGCCTTAGGGCCGCCCTTTTTCGTTGTTTGCAATCCAATACGTTCGCTTTTGGCGTGAATGCAACACTCTTGTCATGTTCAAGGCGTAGCCGAAATTGATGTGATAAAAGTCCGCGGGCCTGTATGAGACAAGGTGCGCGCGGATTTAAAAGACTCCAATGAGCGTGATGCAGTACGCCTGATTTAACACTTAAAAGCGTATGCCTTAACGCCACCCGCAGCGCATAAAAAATAATTTGCTCGTGCAGGGTTCTCAACACATGAAAAGACAAATACCCATGACCAGGCAACTCAATCGGACAGTTATCGCGCTCGGCACAACGGCCATCGCACTCGCTTGCCAAAGCGCATTCGCGCAAAGCTCGGTGACGCTTTACGGCGTCGCTGACGTTGGCATTCGTTATCTCACGCATGCGAATGCGAATAACGATGGCAAGCTCTTCATGACCAACGGCGCCATCACGAATAGCCGTTTCGGCATCAAGGGTTCGGAAGATCTCGGCAATGGCCTGAAGGCAATCTTCCAATTGGAAAGCGGCATCGATCTGCAAAGCGGCGCGCAATCCGATAGCAAGCGCCTGTTCAATCGCGCAGCGTATGTCGGTCTGTCGAGCAACTACGGCACGATCACGCTCGGCCGTCAGAAGACGCCGCTGTTCGAGCTGCTCGGCGATACATACGATCCTCTGACCGTCGGCAACTACTTCGAGAACGCATGGCTGCCCGTCGCGCTTGGCGCAGGTCTCTATGCAGACAATGCCGTGAAATACGACGGCAAGTTCGGCGGGTTGAACGTCAAGGCAATGTACTCGTTCGGCACGAACTCGACCTCGACGGGTGCAGACGGCTTCTCCGGCCAGGTTCCGGGTCACCTCGGAGCAGGCAATATGTACGGCTTCACGGCGTCGTATTCGTTCGGCGCGCTGAGCGTGGGCGCTGGTGTGCAGCAGAACAGCGACAACTCGAATCACAAGCAGACCATTTACAACGCGAATGCCGTCTATGCATTCAGCACGACAAAGATCTATGTCGGCTATCTGCATTCGAAGGATGACACGGGCTTTGTCGACAGCACGCTGTCGCAGCGCGACCTGACGCTCGGCGTCGATATCCTGAAGGGCTCAGGCCGTAAGGACGACGGTCCGTTTGCAGGCGTGACGTGGCAGGCGACTCCTGCGCTGCTGCTGACGGGCGCGTTTTACTACGACCACATGAAGAACGCTGCGATCGGCGGCGGCGCGCTGGGCAGCGGCAACCGCTACACGGGCGTGGCCGTGGCGGAATACTCGCTGTCGAAGCGCACGGAAGTGTATGGCACCGTCGACTTCAACAAGGTCACGGGCGCGGCGACGGTGGAACTGCCGGGTTCGTCGAACCAGACGGGCGTGTCGGTGGGTATCCGCAATATCTTCTGATTTGACGATATGCGCGCTCTACAGCGCGCGTCATAGTCACTGACGGGCGGCAAGGCTGCAACGAGCCATGCCGCCCTTTTTCATTTCCGGCAGCGCGGAACGTGCGTTCCGCCCAACTGTGATATACAGGGAAAACCCGTAAATTAAAGCTGTTCTCTTTTGTCGAGCAGTACCCGCATGAAACGCATTGCCGCCTTTTGTCTGACGACGTGGTCCGCCGCCGCGCGCCTTTATTTCGGCCAGCACTCGGTCGCGCTCATTGCCTTGAGCGGCGTCGTGGTGTTCGGCGGATTCGATCTGTTGCGCCCTTAGGTCCCTTTACGTTTCCTTTTGGCTATGTGCCGCCGCCCGCTCGGCATGGCTTGATGGAAAGCCATCATTTTCCGGCGTGAGGGTTTGCTCTCCTTCAACTATCTTTGTGCAAACGGAATCTGTTCCTGAAGCCGCTGGCTGACGGAAATCCCGCAAGCAAACCAAGATACGGAGACACCTCCATGTCCGCGCCCACGGCCGTCGACAGCACTTCTGCACCCCGCCCCAACGACCCCGCTTTCGACGCCCGCATCGCCGAGCAGTGGTATCAGCCGCGCATTCCGCGCGCGGTACTCAAGGAACTGATGAAGCGCGACGACGCGGCCGGCTTGCGCAACTTCGTTCCGTGGTTCGTGCTGCTGGTCGCATCGGGGGCCGTCGCGGCCTTCACGTGGGGCACATGGTGGGCCGTACCTGCATTCTTCGTGTACGGCACGATCTATTCATCCAGCGATGCACGCTGGCATGAACTGTCCCACGGCACGCCCTTCAAGACGCGCTGGATCAACGACGCGTTCTATCACCTGTCGTCGTTCATGACGATCCGCGAAGGCTACTGGTGGCGCTGGAGCCATGCGCGTCATCACACGCACACGTACTTTCAGACGCGCGACCCTGAGATTCAGGTGACGCGCCCGACCAAAGTACTGCCCATCATCGCCGACTTCCTCGGACTGGTTGGCTGCACGCTGGAAATCAACAAGGTCGTGCGCCATGCATTCGGGCGCGTCGACGCCGCAACCGATGCATTTCTGCCCGCCAGTGAAAAGCCGAAAATGATCTGGTCGTGCCGCATCTATCTCGCCGTCGTGATCGGCACGATTGCACTCGCTATCGCGATACACAGCTTCCTGCCGCTGATGTTCGTGTGGACGCCGCGTTTCTACGGTGGCTGGCTGCATCAGCTGCTTGGTCTCACACAGCATGCCGGCCTGGCCGTGAACGTAAAAGATCACCGGCTCAATACGCGCACCGTGCATACCAACTTCGTGTTCCGCTTCCTGTATCTGAACATGAACTATCACCTCGAACATCATCTGCTGCCGATGGTGCCGTTCTACGCGCTGCCGCGCCTTCACGCAGCGATCAAGGATCAGTTGCCGCCCGCGTATCCGAGCGTCTATGCCGCATACCGCGAGATGCTGCCCGCGCTATGGAAACAGCGCACGGACCCCGCGCATGTGATCGAGCGGATCGTGCCCACTGCCTAAGTGCCGCCAGAGCGATCGAAACAGAACATTCAGGGAGACACGCGATGAGCGTCGAAACGAACGCAAAGATCCACTGGATAGCCGCCTGCGCACCCGACGATATCGACGAAGAAGACGTGATGCGTTTCGATCACGATGGCGCGAGCTACGCGGTGTACCGGATCGAGGACGGCTACTACGCATCCGATGGCTGGTGCACGCATGAACATGCGCATCTCGCCGATGGCTTTGTCGTCAATCGTGAAATCGAATGTCCGTTGCATCAAGGGCGTTTCGACATTCCCAGCGGCAAGGCGAAAAGCGCCCCTGTTTGCGTGCATCTGAAAACCTATCCGGTACGAGTCGAGAATGGCGAAGTGCTGCTCGGCCTTCCTGTGGCGGATGCATCATGAGCACGCAGCCTGCGATGGTGATTATCGGTGCGGGCCAGTGCGGTGTGCGCACGGCCGCGGCGCTGCGCGAGAACGGCTGGGAAGGCGAAATCACGCTGCTCGGCAATGAAGGTGCTGCGCCATATGACAGGCCGCCATTGTCGAAAGCCGTGCTGCTCGGCGAGCGCGCCACTGCACAATGTGCGTTCTATGACGACGCCTTCTATCACGACAAACGCATCGACCTGCGCGTCGATGCAGGCGTGCAGCAGATCGATCGCGCTGCGCGCAAGGTCGTGTTGAACGATGGCCGCACGATCGACTATCAGCGTCTACTGATCGCAACGGGTGCTGAACCGAGACGGCTCGACGTGCCTGGTGCCCATCTCGCAGGCGTGCATCTGCTGCGCACGGCAAGCGATGCGAACGCACTTGCAGAAGCCTTGCAACCGTCACGGCGTATCGTGATCGTCGGTGCGGGTTTTATCGGCCTCGAAGTCGCGGCCTCTGCCGTGACGCGCGGCTGCGAAGTCACGGTGATCGAAGCGGGCGCACGTGCGTTGATGCGCGCCGTGCCTGAAGTGGTCGCGGGCTATCTGATCGACAGGCATCGGCAGATGGGCGTGACCATCCACTTCGGCGCGCAGATCGAACGGCTGCTCGGCAGCACGCATGTGACGGGCATCAAACTCAAGGACGGCACGCAGATCGATTGCGATTGCGTCGTGGTCGGCATCGGTGTGAAGCCGCGCACGGAACTGGCAGAAGCGGCAGGCATCGACGTCGCGGACGGCATTGCCGTCGACGACACCTTGCGCACCAACGACCCGCATATCTTCGCAGCAGGCGACGTATGCTCGTTTCCGCATCGTCTGTTCAGGCGGCGCATGCGGCTCGAATGCTGGAAAAACGCCGAAGACCACGCGCGCATCGTCGCACGCAACATGCTGGAGCGCGGCGAGACGTATTCCGAAGTGCCGTGGTTCTGGTCGAACCAGTACGACATGACAATCCAGATTGCCGGCATGCCCGCGTTCGGCGTGCAGGGCGTCGTGCGCGAAACAGGCGACACGTCGCGCATTTTCTTTGCACTCGATCGCGACGGCGTGCTGGTCGGCGCCAGCGGCGTCGGCAAGGTCAGTGAGATCGCACGCGACGTGCGCATTGCGCAGACCCTGATCGGACAGCGCGCATGCATCGATCCTGCCTTGCTCGAAGATCGCAACGTGAAGCTGAAGGGACTCGTCGCGGCGGAGGCGCTATGACGCAACGGCTGGCGGTGTATCAGTCGCTGTGGGCGATGGAGCGGCGTCATACGGATGGATTCGAGCGCCCGCTCGAAGAGAACGTCGCGATGATCGCGCAGGCGGGTTTCGAAGGTGTGAGCACGTCGTACGAATCGCGCGATATCGTGCGGCGACTTTCACAAGTACTCGGACAATACGGCCTGCAGGCAGAGGCGCAATGCTTTCCGCGCACGGTCGACGATCTGCGCCCGATACTCGAACACGCCGTCGAGTTCGGCGCACATCATATCGATCTGCAACCGGACGTGCGACCTCGCCGTCTTGCCGATGCACTCGAATTGATCGACGGCTGGCAACGTCTCGCGGAACAGGTGGACATTCCCGTCTACATCGAAACACACCGTGACCGCATGACGACGGACCTGCATTTCACGCTCGACCTGCTCGATGCCCGGCCCGATCTGCGCCTGCTCGGCGATCTGTCGCATTACCTCGTCGGACGCGAGTTCGCGTGGCCCGTGAATGAAGAGAACGAAGCGGCCATGCAGCGCATCATTGCGCATTCATGGGCGTTCCATGGACGCGTCGCGAGCCGCGAGCAGGTGCAGATCGAAATCTCGTTCGAGCCGCATCGAATGTGGGTCGATCTTTTTCTGCAATGGTGGCGTGACGGATTCGTGTCGTGGCGCAAGCGCGCCGGCCCCGACGACACACTCGTCTTCACCTGCGAACTCGGGCCGAAGCCGTACGCGATCATTGGACGCGACGGTAACGATACAACGGACCGCTGGGCGGAATCGCTGCTGATGCGCGACTGGATACGCGATCTATGGCATGACGTCGCGCAGGAAGAAGCCGCCGCTCTCGACGCCAGCTAGTTCGCAAACTAATCCGTCAGCGGCAGGTTCTCGCGCAGCAACACCGTCACGGGAATCTGCTGCGCCAACGTCACGCCGGGATCGCGATGATAGTGACGCAGGATCACTTCGATCGAATGCAGCGCTTCGCCGATGGGGTTCTGATCGAGCACGGCATCGAGCACGCCTTCGATCAGCAGGCGCCGCGACGTGTCGTTCAATTCATGGCCGATCAGCATCGTCTTGTGCACGCGGTCGAGCGCACGCAGCGCGCTGCCGATGCCTTCATCGCCAACAGAGATGTTGTAGATGCCGCGCAGATCGGGATAGCGGCGAAACGCGTCGCGCGTGAGGCTCTCCGTCATCGACGATTGCTCGCGGCTTTCCACCGTTTCGACGATGTCGCAATTCGGAAAGCGCCGGCGCAGCACGGAGCGAAAACCGCTTTCGCGTTCTTCATGGCCGAGAAAGTCATGCATGCCCGTCATCACGAGCACCTTGCCGCCCGCGTCGCCGAGAAAGCGGCCCATCAGTTCGCCCGCCACGCGTCCGGCACAGCGATTGTCGATGCCGACATAGGCAAGCCGACCCGTGCCGGGCAGATCGCTGGCCAGCGTGACCACAGGCATGCGATGACTCACGTGACGCAGCGCCGCCGTGATGTCGGGATGCTCATACGCGACGATCACGAGGGCATCGGCCTTGCGCGTTGCGCGCTCGATCGCCCCGACGACAGCTTGCGGATCGAGGCTGTCGAAGTACGTGACGGCACAGATCACGCGCTGCGTTTCGAAGGTCTTTTGCGCAAGCTCGAAGCCTTGCTTCAGATGCACGTAGTACTGCGCAACAGGCTGCTGCAACAGGATCGCGATGCGCAGCCAACGCACCGACACCGCTTCGAGCGCGCGATCGATCTTCAGCTTGCGCGCCCATTCGAGCACACGCGTTTCCTTGTCGCGCGACACGCCACCGCGCCCGTTCAATACCCGATCGACTGTCGCCTCGCTGACACCCGCTGCGCGGGCAATGTCAGTCATGCTCGTCTTGCGGCGGCGCGTCTCGGACATGGTCGGCTTCATTGTGATCGGAATACGCGCAATCATCGCATCGACGCCGCGCGTGCGGCAAGTTGAGATATCCACTATCCATCGCAACACACACTCTTGAAGGAGACAGTGCATGGCGCAATTCGATTCGAAGATCGCGATCGTCACGGGCGGATCGCAGGGGCTAGGCGCGGCGATCGCGGCATTGTTCGTCGAGCGCGGCGCGCATGGCGTGGTGATTTGCGGGCGTGCCAAAGAGAAAGGCGAAGCGAAAGCGCGCGAGTTGAGCAGGCTGGGTGAAGCACACGGCGCGAAGGTGGTGTTCGTGCAGGCGGATCTTGCGGACGTCGATGATTGCCGTCAGGTGGTCGCGGCTGCCGATGAGCACTTTGGGCGCGTCGACGTGCTGGTGAATGCCGCCGCCCTCACCGATCGCGGCACGATACTCGACACCGATCCCGCGCTGTTCGACCGCATGTTCGCGACCAATGTGCGCGCCCCGTTCTTTCTGATGCAGGAGACGTTACGCGTGATGCTGCGCGAGAAAACGGAAGGCACCATCGTCAATATTGGTTCGATGTCGGCGATGGCCGGGCAGCCGTTCATCTCCGCGTATTGCGCATCCAAGGGCGCACTCGGCACGCTGACGCAAAACACCGCCTATGCGCTGCTACGCAACCGCATACGCGTGAATCAACTGAACCTGGGCTGGATGGCATCGGATGGCGAAGACCGCATCCAGCGCGAGTTTCATGGCGCTGCTGCAGACTGGCTGCAACAGGCTGCCGCCTCTCAACCGTTCGGCCGTCTGATCGCACCCGCCGAAGCTGCGCGTGCCGTCGCGTTTCTGGCAAGCAGTGAATCGGGCTTGATGACCGGCTCGGTCGTGAACTTCGACCAGTCGATCTGGGGCGCGTATGAAGACGCACCGCATCCCGCCGAGCCAATGAAAAACGTTTGAACGCAGGCGCCTGCTGCATGCATCAGTGTGGATGACGCAGCAGGCAAGCGCGCGCTTTACTCCTTCAGGTCCGGATTCTCGTGCGCGATCTCCGAAACCCAATCGACAAACGCACGCAGCCGCGAACTGAGATTGCGCCGATGCGGATAAACAACCGACAACGGCGTCGACGGGCTGTCGTAATCGGTGAGGATTTCGGTCAGTGCGCCCTGCCTGATCAGCTCGGACACCATGAAGCGCGACGGCTGGATGATGCCGTGCCCCAATGCTCCCGCGTTGATATAGACCGAGCCGTCGTTGACGGCCAGCACGCTTTTCATCTGCACCTTCACGACCTCGCCGCCGACGTTGTACTCGAACGGAAAGGTTCGACCCGAGCGCGCCGACACATAATTCACGGCCTGGTGCTCGCTGAGTTCTTCGAGCGTCTTCGGCGTGCCGTGACGCTCGAGATAAGCGGGCGATGCGCACGTGACGATACGGGCGCTGCCAATGCGCTTCGCCACGAGGCTCGATTCCTCGAGCATGCCCATGCGGATCACGCAATCCACGCCGTCCTGGATCAGATCGATGTTGCGGTCCGCGAGGCCGAGACGCACGTCGATGTCCGGGAAGCGCGCATAAAAGCCGTCGAGCGACGGCAGCAACAGCGCGCGTGCAAGCGTGCCCGACGTATCGACGCGAATCGTGCCGGCCGGACTCTCGCGTTTGTTCGACAGCGACGATTCCGCGTCGGCGACTTCCGCGAGAATGCGCACGCACCGCTCGTAAAACAGCGCGCCGTCTTCCGTGACGCTCACCTGACGCGTCGAGCGGTTCAGAAGGCGCACGCCGACATGTTCTTCCAATGCCTGAATCGTCCTGCTCACCTTTGCGCGCGGCAAGTCGAGCATTTCCGATACCTTTGAGAAGCTGTTCGCGTCCACCACGCGAGTGAAGATCTCCATTGCCTCGAAGCGATCCATTTCCTGTGCCCTGTCATTGTTTGGCGGCAAGACCTCTGCTGTGGCAGAGGTTGCCCAGTCGAACGGAACGGCGCGAGCACGTTCCGTCGGCCGGCCGCATCTCCCGCGCGGCCTGACGGGTAGAAAATAGCACGGAGAAAATCGCTTTGGTCGAGAAGGGGCGCGAACGGCGGGGCTTTAGCAGCACATTCGCCACGCATCCGGGCGAAATCCAACCACTATCGATCGATGAAATTGCGCTCTTTGAACGGGCAAAAATGCATCGAATTGATGGACCGGACCAATATGTTCAGACCGATGTACGATTAATATTATTTATTCAAAACGCACGGTTGTCCGTTCATCATTAAAGCGGGCCTTTATCTATGATTTGCGCGGCAGGCCTGGTTTTTTAAAGCTCGTTTAAAGCATGATCGTACGTTCATTAGACGTCTGAAAGTCTCCGGAAAGCCTTGCAAGCCCTTGTCAGCAAAGGACTAGCTCGATTTCGCCAAAGCTGTCGGATTGGCGCAGCAGCATTTTCCGAAGCGGCTGCCGCACGCATGAAATAGTTGCCGCGCATCCCTCCGACAAAAATACTTTGCAACGCGCTGTTAATTCCGATTGAAATTTAAAAATCACCGCATTAGGATGGGAGCCCCATCGATGCCATAAGCATTGATTGGGCTGGAGACTTCCATAATATATTTACCGCTTGCGAATCCATTTGCCTTTCATTAATGATCGCAGGCGCTTGCGCTGCGCCCTTCAGGAGATACATGTGCTGAGCCCACACGAATTTTCGACGCTCATGCTAATCAAGGACGCGACGTCTCAGTCCGACTTCGACAAAGCTGATCTGATCGCGCTTGCCGACCGCGACTTCATCACCGTTGCGCTGTGTCCTGCCAGCACGCCGCCGCGTCTTACGGAACGTGGCCATGCGTTGCTCGCCCGTCTGGGTGGCGCGGCGCACTGTTAACAGGTACGCGTCAGACATCGCTTCCATTCGACCGGCCGGCGTCGATTCCGATCGCATCGCGCCAGGCCGGCCCGTTCGTGCATTCAACCTGAGAGAGGCCATTCGATGCTCACGACCATCGACGAACTGACTGCTACACAGAGAGCCAGCGTTCAAACGTTTTTCAACATCACGAATGAAGCGGTAAGCGGCTACGAGAAGCTGGTGCAACTGAATATGCGCGTGATGCGCGAAAGCATGCAGCGCGCAATGGACACGCTCGCTCGCGGCGAAGTGCCCGGCGTTGCGGCTGCACATAGTGGCGATCTTTCCGTGATCGAACGCGCCGCGCTGTACAACCGGCAGGTGTTCGATATTGTTGCGGGCACGCAAGCCGCAATCGTCAGGCATGCTACGGCGCAGTACGAGACGCAGATCGGCGCTGTGAAGGCAGATCTGAACGAAGCTGTGCAGCGTGCGCCTGTCGGCGCAGACGTCGCCGCGACAGCTATGAACTCGGCAATCACGGCCGCCAATGCATTCTACGAAAGTGTCTGGAAAACGGTGCGACAGGCGGTTGAAACCGCCGAGACGAATGTTGAAGTGATGACACGCCATGTGTCGAATGGCTCACAGGCCGCCTGATTGAAGGCGCCGCGCGACGAGCGTTGAGCTGTTATCGGTTGCAGGAAACCGGACGCGATCCCCGCGTCAGGCGCATTTTGAGCCCGCTTTCGAGCGGGCTTTTTTTATCCTTGCCGCATAGAAAAGCAAACGGTCCTCACCGCGGCACGCATCCTGCTGCCAAGCCACGAACATCTTTACCGGACCCGAGAAACCTTCTCTGCCTCCTTGCACATTTTTCTACTCCGATGAAAAGACTTCCTGGCCTCTATGCCTGCTGCTGCGCGCTTACGCTATTCGCGGGATGCACGAACGTCGGTCCAACGCGCCTCAAAGCCGATCAGGTCGACTACGCCCGCGCACTCGGCGAAGCAAAGAAACGGGAAATACTCGCTGCTGTCGTCGGCCTGCGTTATGCCGATTCGCCCTCTTTCCTCACGGTCAGCCAGATCATCGCGGCCTACAACGTCGACGCGTCTGCATCATCGACACTCAATGCAGGCTCGGGCAGCATGCCCAACTATGCAGCCGCGACGGGCACGATGTCGTACTCGAACCATCCCACTTTCACCTTCACGCCGACTACAGGCGAAGCGTATGCGCAAGCCTATATTCGTCCGCTCGCGCCGTCACTCGTGCTGCCGCTCGCCGAAGGCGGCATTCCCATCGATCTGCTCTTACGCATCTCCGCACAATCGATAGGCGGCCTGCAAAACGGCACAGCATTAGGCGGTGAAGACAGCGCAGGCTCTCCGCAGTTCTTCGAGCTGATCCAGGCGCTACGCCGTCTGCAAATGGCCGGCGAACTGAATGTCGAGTCGCGCACCGAGAACAATGAGCAACATGTCTATCTGATCCTCGGCACAGCAACCACGACGGACGCAGCCAAGGCCACACCCGATCTGATACGCGTGCGCAAGCTCCTTCATCTAAAGGGCAATGCGGGTAACTTCGAAATCGTCTATGGACAATCGTCGCGCGGCGGCGATCAGATCGCCATCCTCACACGCTCGGTGCTGGGTATCCTCACCGACCTCGGCGCGCAAGTGCAAGTGCCCGACGACACCATCAGCAATGGCGCCACCAAAGCTACCGTGACACTGGTGGGCGGCGAAACGCGCCCGACCATCATCGTGAAGAACGGCAGCAAGCCGCCCGCCGATGCCTACGTCAGCGTGCGTTATGGTGCAGCAACGTATTGGGTGGACCGCTCAGACTTTGACTCGAAATATGCATTCACGGTTGTGCAGAATCTGATGGCACTCGCCGAAGCGGACACGAATAGCAAAGCGCCCGTCGTGACGATTCCCGCCAACTGACCACATAGCCGTTCGCGCAACAGAAGAGGCGGGGCGCACTGGCATGCGCCCCGCCTGCTATCGAACAACGCTTGCGCTACGTCTTTACACAGCGAGTGTTACTGGCCGAAGTAGACACCCTTCGTACCGTCGTTAGGGCTTCGCATCGGCTGTTGCGCAGCGATGCCCGATGCCGACGTACCATTCACCACGCCACCATAGCCCTCGCCTTGCTGACTGGACAACCGGCTTTCGGCGGCCTGCACGTTGGCGGGATAATTCGTGCGGTCACCATCGCCCGGACGATAGCCTTCGCTTTCGACGTTCATCAGATCCTGTCTCACTTCGGCGCGCGTGGCGGGCTGGTTCTGCGGAATAGCCGTTTGTGCAAAAGCCGTCGCCGAGATACCCATGACGGCGCCAAGAATGGCAGCTTGCTTGAGCAGTTTCATGACTTCCTCCATGAAGTAGGTAATACACGTTCTATAGCGCAAACGCTGTACCCGAAAGCTTTCATGAAGAACACACTCATCGATTACTTCTTCGACTGTTTTCGCACACCTGTCATTGATGCCATTTTTGATGGACTGTCGTTGCGTGCACCACAAATCAGCATGACGCCTTCTGCCGCGGTTGCACGCAATGACGCACGCGAATCACCGGCACGCGAGCGCAACGCAAGGCTGTGCAGAATCGCCGATGCAACGCGCGCGAGCACCGCCGCATCCACATCTTCTGAAAGCTCGCCGTCTGCCTGCGCGCGGCGCATGCGCTGCTCGAAGGCGCGGTCGAATGATTTGAGCCCTTGCGCCAATGTGGTGCGCACGTCGTCATCCGTCTTGGCTTCGACCACGGCCGTGCCGATCAGAAAGCAGCCACGCGGCTCGCTGCCCGCCGGTAAATACAACGCGAGCGCACTGTCGTAGACACGTTGTAATGCTTGCGCAAGCGGTATGTCCTCACGCAACGCATGCTGCATGGCCTGCACGCCGCCTTCGACATAACGCGCCAGTGTGCTCAGATACAACCCATGCTTGTCGCCGAATGCGGCGTAGAGGCTTGGACGGTTCATCCCTGTCGCATCGCTCAATGCATCGAGCGACGTACCCGAATAACCGCAAAGCCAGAATGCATCGGTGGCGTGATCGAGCGCATCGTCTGCGTCGTATGCGCGTGGACGTCCGCGTGCACGCTTTTCCAATTTTGTACTGTCTCGCATATAAATATTTGACATCGCCGATTTTTGTTCACTATAGTACAAAAACAATCCAGCGATCAGGAGACAAGCGCCATGGATCTGTATTTCTCGCCGCTCGCGTGCTCGCTTGCCACGCGCATCACGCTGTATGAAGCCGGCGCGCAAGCCGGCTTCATACAGGTGGACACGAAAAAGAAACAACTGCGCGACGGCTCGGATTTTTATCCGATCAACGCGCTGGGACAGGTGCCCGTATTGCGCACCGACGAAGGCTGGTTGCTCACGGAGAACACGGCTATCCTGCCGTACGTCGCCGATCAGTTTCCCGAGGCGAAGCTGGCGCCGCCAGTTGGTACGGCACAGCGCGCGAAGCTTCAGCAATGGCTCGGTTTTATCAGCACGGAACTGCACAAGGCCGTGTTTGTGCCATTGCTCGATCCCACTGCACCGCATGAATATCCGCGTCAAAAGGTTGCGCGGCGGCTCGACTATTTGCAAACACATCTATCGGCGCACAACTATCTGGTGGACAGCTTTACCGTCGCCGATGCCTATCTCGCCACCGTATTGAACTGGGCCAAGTACTGCAACGTCGATCTCACCCAATGGCCTGCCGTCGATGCGTACTACCATCGCATCGCGCAGCGCCCGCAGGTGGCGAAAGCATTGAACGAAGAGATGGCGCTGTATCGCGAAGAACAGGCACTTCAGTAAGCGATGGACGTGCGAGGCGCGCGCCCATTCCGCGCTACTTGCTTTCGATCAGCTTGACGAGTGTATGCAGCAAGCGGTTCGATGGCGTGGCAATGCCGAGCGCCTCGCCACGGCGCACGATCAGCCCGTTCAGGTGATCGATCTCGCTGCGCTTGCCTCGCGACAGGTCTTGCGCGGTGGATGAAAATTGTCCGGGCATCGTCTCTGCGATCATCCGTACGGACTTGTCGACGTCGCCGGGAATGGTCACGCCATCGGCTTTCGCCACGGCCAGACATTCATCGACGATATCGCGCATGACAGTCGTCACTCCTTCGCCCTTCACGAGCTGGCCATAAGGCAATTGCGTGATCGCCGACAGCGCGTTGTACGCGCAATTGAGGATCAGCTTGGCCCAGAGCGCGCCACGCACGTTGTCGGAGATTTCGGTGGGCACGTTCGCTGCGATCAGCGCCTGCGCAACCTCGGCGCTCGCGCTGGACGGCTCGATCACCAGTTCGCCGCGTCCGTGATGACGCACATGTCCCGGCCCGGCCATCTCCGTCGCGACATAGACGACGGCAGCCGCGACCGGCTGTGGCAGCACCTTGCGCACTTCATCTGCGTTCTCGACGCCGTTCTGCAGCGACAGCACCAGCGTATCGGGCGCGAGAAAAGGCCTGATTTCCAGCGCCGCGCTTTGCGTATCCGTCGATTTCACGCAGAACAGCACCAGGTGCGCGCCCTGCACCGCGTTGGCTTCGGTACTCGCGGCAAGCGGAATGTACTCATCGAACGATTGCGTTTCGAGGCGCAAGCCGCGCTGCCGGATCGCCTCGACGTGCTGCGATCGGCCGATCAATACCACCTCGTGTCCTGCGCGCGCCAGCATGCCGCCGTAGTAGCAGCCCACCGCGCCCGCGCCCATCACTGCGACTTTCATAGGCAACGCTCTTCTGTCTGGAGTTGAAGCGTCAAAACTTACCACACGCTGCGCGCGGGTGGATCGACGGCAGCCGCGTCACGCATGCGCTCGTACATCGAGCAGCGCAGTCGCGAAAGCTGCGGGCGCTTCCTGCGGCAAGTTATGGCCCGCGTTGTCGATCACGCGGTGCTCGTACGGCCCCGTGAAATGCGACGCATGATGCGCCGTCCCGCCGATGCCCATCACGCCGTCCGCGCTGCCATCCAGCGAAATCGCCGGCACGGTGATGGGCGGCTGCGCGGCGAGCTGCCGCTCCATCGCGTCGTAGCGCGGATCGCCCGCCACCAGTGCATAGCGGTGACGATACGAATGAATTACGACATCGACGAAATCGGGGTGATCGAAGGAGGCTGCCGTTTGCGCGTAGCACGCGTCATCGAAATGCCATGTGGGCGACCAGAGCGTCCACAGCAGACGGCACAGTGCGCGCCGATTTTCAGTCAACCCGGCCCGGCCGCGCTCGCCATGAAAATAGTATTGATACCAGTGGCGCAGTTCGTTTTCCGGGATCGCCGGCTTGCCCGACTCGGCGATGTTCTGGATGTTGTAGCCGTTGACCGTCACCAGCCCCTGCACGCGCTGCGGATACAGGACCGCGACAATGCACGCGGCCCGGCCGCCCCAGTCGTAACCGCCCAGCAGCGCGCGCGGGATCTGCAGCGCATCGAGCAGCGCGAGCAGATCGGCGGCGAGTGCGGCCTGCTGGCCGGAGCGCGGCGTATCGGCTGACAGGAAGCGCGTCGGCCCGTAGCCGCGCAAATACGGCACGATCACGCGCGCGCCTTGCGCAGCGAGTAGCGGCGCGACCTCGTCGTAGGCGTGGATGTCATAGGGAAAGCCGTGCAGCAACACCACCGGCCAGCCGTCGGGATGACCGGACTCTTCGTAGGCGATGTCCAGCAGTTCGGTGCTCGCGTGCTTCAGCATGACGGACGGCTCCTTGGTACAAGCGATTGCAGCGCGGCAAGCGCGCATATTTCGCTCAGGTTCGGGAAACATCGGGCATTCATGGTAGCGCCCTCCCGCCGATCGCGCAGGCTGTTGGGCACCCGCGACGCAAGCCATGCGAGGACGAAAGGAAAGTCGCTATACTGCAAACCAATGTCGCATTCGTGCCATGCCAGCCGTTCGGCCGCCCGCTACATTCAACCAGACAAAGCCCGCGCAACGCCGCTATCCGGGTGCCGCAAGAGACGAACCACACCGAGCACGAATGAAACAGGCACACGATCCGGCGACCACGCCGTGCGGCGTATTTTCTGTGCACACTCCGCAACCGCTCGCCGATTTCGTCGACGGCGCTGCTTCGCTTAATCCGTCCGTCAGCACCACCGCCGCGCCCGTTCCTGCGCCGCCACCGCCTTTCAGCAGCCTGCAGGCCACGGCCATCCTGCTGCTCGGTTACGCCATTCTCATCACGGGCAACGGCCTGCTCGGCACGCTGATCTCGCTGCGGCTGATCCAGCAGCAGGCGCCTTCGATCGTGGTCGGCTTCGTGCAGTCGTCGTACTACATCGGCTTCATGCTGGGCGCGCTGTACGGCGGCTCGCTGATCGGGCGCGTCGGTCATCACCGCGCCTTCGTCACGTTTGCAGCGGCGTCCGCGTGTTGCGCGCTCGGCTACGCGGTGTGGAACGCCGCCGCCGTGTGGGCCACGCTACGCTTCATCACAGGCTTTTGCCTCGTCGGCATCTTTACCGTGGTGGAAAGCTGGCTGCATCAAGTGGCGAGCAATGCCCAGCGCGGACGTGTGTTCTCGGCCTACCTGATCACCAACTATCTTGGCGTCGGCACCGGCCAGTTTCTGATCGGCCTCGCCGACCCGGCCAGCTTCGAACTGTTCAGCGTCGTCGCCGCGCTGTTCAGTGCGTCGCTGATTCCCGTCGCACTGGCGGGCACGGCGCCCGGCCCCGCCGTCGCGCACAGTGCCCACGACACGCACGCGGGCGCGTCAGGCAGTTCGCGGCTGGCACGCGGGCTGTCGGGCTTGCAGACCATCTACCGATGGGCGCCGCTCGGCGTTGCCGCCTGCCTCGCGGCGGGCCTGCTCAACAGCGCGTTCTACACGATGCAGCCCGTGTTCATGCGGCGCTTCGGCTATTCGGTGCCGGACGTGTCGCACTTCATGGGCTTCGCGCTGCTCGCGGCGCTGGTGCCGCAATGGCCCGTCGCGCGGCTCGCCGATCTGTTCGACCGCCGCAAGGTACTGCTGTGCCTCGCCGCCATCGCCGGGTCGCTGAGTGTGGTGCTTTTCATGCTGCGCGATGGCGCGCTGATCGAAGCACTCGGCTACGTGTATGTGGCCGTCGCGTTCTCGATGTATGGCGTCGTCACGTCCTACGTGAACGACTGCATTCCCGCCGACGAACGGATCGCCGTGAGCGCCGGACTGCTGCTGATCTTCTCGCTCGGTGCGAGCGGCGGCCCGACGCTGGCCTCCGCGATGATGGCGTTCGCCGGGCCTGCCGGGTTATATCTGTTCACGGCTCTCGTGATGGGCGTGCTTGCCGTGCTGACGTTGCGCAGCTTGCGCATGAAGGCGCCAGCGCCGCGCGTTGCCGACGCACGCTGAGTCTGCGCCTGGCATGACGCGGCGCGCTACGGCCGCGCCGCGCCCACCTGATCCGCGAGTTCGAGCAGGTCTGACACATGACGCGCGATGGCGGGATCGTAAAGCACGGCCTCGCTCGCCACCTCATGCGGCGACGGCGGCATGTCCCGCGCGCCGCGCACGGCGTGCGCGAGCACACGGCGCAGGCTCTCGACATCGTTCGGCGCGAACGCGAGCTTCGCATGCGGCGCGATCACATCGTGGCAGCCGATGTTCGGCGAGAGAATCACCGGCGTGCCGCACATTGCCGATTCCACGCCGACCAGACCGAACGGCTCGTAACTCGACGCGAGTATCGTGTAGTCCGCCGCGCGGTAGCCGTCTTCGATCGCATTCACATAGCCGATGTAGCGCAGCCGCTTCGACGTGCGCTCGGGCGGACGCCCCGCCACCGCAACCACGATAGGAAGATCGAGATCGCGCAACGCGGCTTCGATCAGCGGCAATCCCTTGCGCTCGTGACTGCTCGACGGAAACAGCAGCACGACTTCGTCATCGGCGAAACCGAAACGTTTGCGCAACGCGCGCCGCTCATCATCGGCGACGGGCGAGAAACGGCCATTGTCGACGGGCGGATACAGCACGCGGATCTTCGCATCGTCGACACCGTAGAGGCAGCGCAACTCCTCGCGCATTTGCGGCGAATGCGCGACCACGAAGCGCGCGCGACGGTACTGGCGGCGCTCCAGCGCAATCTGACGACGGTCGAAGAACGACGGCTTGCGCCCCGTCGCGCTGAGAAAGCCCAGATGCGTGCCGCCGCAAATGGCAATTTCCGAGGCCTCGACGCGATTGCAGCCGCTCAGCACATCCACTTTCGCATCGCGCCGCAGTGCGCTCAGGCGCCGCGAAAACCATTCGTCCCGCCATTTGCCCGGCAAAAACGACACGTTGATCAGGTGCGGTGCGACGAGGCGGCTTTCAGGCAGCTTCGGATCGAACGCGCGGCCGAACACAGCCAGCTTGATGCCGGCTGCGACGAGTCCCCGCGTCACTTCGATCGCATAGCGTTCGAGTCCGCCGCTGTACTTCAGTGCATTGCACGACAATCCGATTTTCATGCTTTTTATTCGATCACCAAACGGCACTGGCAAGTCATCGCGCTTTCGATGTCAGGACACATCACGCGTTCTTTAGCCCTGCTCCGCCAATTGCCTGAACTCGGCGACAACGCGTCGACACGTCAGCGCCTCACGCCAGAACCTTTCCTTCAACCGCGCAGTCGGAACCCACTGCCACGGCAACACGACCCGTACCGTGCCCCACGCCGGTCGCCAGCGTTCAGCCGATGCGCGGCGGCGAAACAGGCTGATGGTGGGAATCGACAGATTCGACGCCAGATGACCGATGCCCGAATCGTTGCCGATGAACCAGCCAGATTCATAGATCCAGCAAGCAAGCGCATGCAGATCGTCGAATGCGGGCGCGGCGATGCCGTGTTGATCGAGATCGCGCCAGCGCTCACGCTCACCCGGCGCGATCACGAAGCACACTTCGTAGCCCAGCGCCTGCAGACGCTTTGCCAGCGTGATGAAACGCGCACGCGGCCAGCGCTTGTCGTCGGTGCTCGCCTCCGGATGAATCACGACGCGATGCCGGTGCAGCCGATGCTTCAGATTCGCAGGCGCAGTGATGCCGTTGCTGATCGTCTCCGCTGCGACACCAAAGCGCGTGCGGCAGAACTGCGCAAAGCGCTCGGCCATGCAGCCGGATGCGTCGCTGTACTCGACGTCGTGCAGATCGATCACCTGTCTGTGTGCACCTGAGAGATTCGCAAACGGCTGATGCCGATGCATCTGCAACACGGCGTCGAACGCTTCGAAGCGAGACTCGCAATCCGTCTCGCGCGGCAGCGGATAAATCGGCACGTGTGGAAACCAGTGCCGCAGCGCGAAGATCGGCGTGCCGAACACGCATACCTCGATACCGCTCGCGCGCAGGTTTCGCACGATCACCATCGAAATCAGCGAGTCGCCGATGGCATTCGACATCACGAATGCGACGCGCCTGATCGACGCGACGCGCACGCTTTCCGGCAAGGTCGCGTCCACGTCAGGCCGCCTCGCGCTGAAGTTGCTCGAATGCACGCAACACCTGGCGCACCGAGAGCGCGTACTTCCAGCAGCGCTCCTTGAGGCGGCCCGTCGGCAGCCACGTGCCGCCGACCAGCACCTTGCCCACGCCCCAGCCCGGACGCCACGTGCGTGCGATGCCGTTGCGCATGAACAGCGACAACGTGGGAATCCGCAGACACGACGCCAGATGGCCGATGCCCGAATCGTTGCCGATAAACCAGCCGCTTTCGACCAGAAACGCAGCGACGTTATCGAGCGTGCCGAGACGCGGCAGGCCAATGCCATGCTTTTGCACATGCTCCCAGCCGGCGCGTTCTTCGTCCGTGACGATGAAATGCGGATCGAAGCCCTTTGCTTTCAGCGCCAGCGCGAGGCGCACAAAACGCGCGGCGAGCCAGCGCTTGTCCGGTGTGCTCGCACCTGGATGGATCGCCACGCGCATACGATGCCGGCGATGAATCAACCCTGCGGGCGCAGTCAGGCCATTCGCCGTTTCAGCATGAGAGAGCTGCAGCGACTCGCGACAGAATTGTGCAAGACGTCCCGCCAGCGCTTGCGTCGAACGTACACGACATAGATGCTCGAGCACCATCGCATGGGGATGGCGCTGCGCAACGTTCATGACAGGGCGATTGGCGTGAAGCTGGATGACGGTATCGAATGCACGCAATTGCGCATCCGTTTCGTCTTCGCAGGGTGCGGGACGAATGTCGATGCCTGGAAACCATTCGCGCAGTGCCCGCATCTGCTCGCTGAACACCGTGACAGTCCTGCCGCTCAAATGCAGATTGCGCGCGACGGTCATCAGCAGCAGCGAGTCTCCTAACGCCGGCGACGTGATCACCGCTACGTTCAAAGCCGACTCCTGGGCGTGCTGCATGTCTGTTGCTCTCGCTGAATGACGTGAATCTGGCGTCGCGCACCGACTTATGCGATCGCAGCGCGATTATAGGTTTGGGCTTGTCACGCAGGATTTGCGTAATCTTTCCGACTATTACGCGGGAAGCAGTGCGTGTCCCGACGATACCGGCAGCGCGTGATCGGCGCGCTCGCGCCACACGAATGCCTTACGCAATAAAGAATCCGAAAGCCTGTGCGGTCCATCGGCGCGTCGTGCACGTTTATCCCGCACGTTTCGCAGCGCCGTTGTAGTAACTCAAATCGGTCTCCGTCAAAAGACGCTTCATGTGCGGCCCATGCGTGCGCAGACACGCGGCTTGCAACCATTCCTTCTTGCCCTGCAACCGGTCGAAAGGATCGCGGTGCGGCGCATCGGCGGCACTTGGCCAGTGATGGCATACGAGGCTCAACGGCTCGCACACATCCCTGAAATTCGGATGCACGGGTTCGCGCTCGTTCATGCCGAGTACAGCCCGGCGTCCGACGCGGCGAACCACGCCTTCGTACAGCAGTTTCTCGAGGATGTCGCCGTCAGAAGGTCGCAACGAGCGTATCACGTCGATCATCACGGGCGAGCACTTCGCAATGAAGAACTGCGTCGATAGCGAGTGCCCGTCGCGTATGCCGTAGCGCAATCCGCAACGCCTCAACCACGGCGCGAGGCGCGCCCGTATTCGCTTGCGCGGGTCATGCGAGCGCGCCCACTCGGGTATGCGATCGGCGCTCCACGATGACGCCGCAATGAGCGCATGCGGCGACTTCTCGAGCCTTTCCAGATATCGCACGATGACGTTCTGGTCAAAAATCCACGTATCGGCTTCGAGGTGAACGACGTAATCCGCGTTGAGTTGCGAGACGGCTGCTTCAATCGATGCGGCGAGCAGATCGTGCGCGCCACGCGTAAGTGGCTTCGGCTCGCGCCTCACCAGAATGTCCTCGATGTAACGTGCATAGCCGGAATCCGCGCACGCATGCACGACTGGCCACTTGCGTGGCCAGTTCAGCTTGATGATCTCCATCGAAATACGCGCGCAATCGGTGCGATTGAACGAGGTCAGGCAAACGACAACTTGCATGATGGGATGACGTCTTCACGAAGCGTCACATACTGCATCAAATTCAGGTCGCATTTCGGGTTTGCGGTTTGGCTGTGTCTTACACGATATTTCCTGGCTCACGCTCCGTTATTGATATTCGCTAAACCGCGACACAGGCGGCTCTTCCTCTCCCGGCGACGAATAGCCGGGCACGTCCGCCTTGAACTGATCGAGCAACCCGCGATCGTCGCGTGACAGCCCTTTCAGCTGAAGCTGCATCAACACGCGTGTCCCTGTGCTCGGCGACGTGCTGCCCGTCGCATTCGTGTACTTCTCCATGCCAAGCGCAAGCGACCAGCATTGCGCGTCGTATTGCAGCCCGAGCAGGCCCGCAATCAGACGATGCGTGCTCATGTCGTAATTGATGCGTGCGACGCTGGCAATGTTCTTCGCGAGCGGCCATTGCCCCGACACGATGAACTGGTTCACAGGCTCAAAATCCAGCGTCGTGTTGGCACGCGTGTAACGGTACGCAACATTGAGCACGTGCGCCTTCGCCGGGGACCACGCGAAGCCGATCGAGCCTTGCGTCAGATAGTTGTTCGCCTGGCTGTACTGCAGCGCATTCTGCAGATTGAGATCGGGACCGACTTTGATCGAGCTGCCCACTATCAGGCTGGTCCGCGCGACGTTGGCCGTGCTTTCCGTGTCGTAGAGCGTGACACGCGGTTGCACGAAATCGTAACGCTGCGCAATCACGAAGCGCGCGCGCTCGTCACCCGTTGCAGCGTCGATCAGCCGCGACGTCAGTGCAGCCGTCACGCGGCTTTCATCCGATACACGGTCGTTACCTGCAAACGCGTTATCGGTGAACAGCTCACCGAGGCCGAAATCGGCTTCTGTCGTATCGAAGAGCGGTGCGTAAGTCTGATTGCGATAAGGCGTATAGACGTAATAGAGCCGTGGCTCGAGCGTCTGGATATACGATCCGCCCCAGAGACGCACCGCGCGCTCGAACGTCATGCCCGAGTCGAGACTCAAGGTCGGCACGTTGACATTCACGTTGCGCGGCTGTCCAGCGGGCGCATCGGATGCAATCGACGTGAGATCGTACGAAGCGAAATGCCATTTGATCTTCGGCGTGAAGAACCAGCCTGGCCGCACGATCGGATAGCTGACAAAAGGATTGAAAACAAAACGCGTACCTTGCGTCGCATCTTCAGATGAAAGCGTAAAGCGTGTCGCGTCCGCTTCGAAACCGTAATCGAACCCGCCGACGTTGTAGCGGTTGTAGCGCACGTTGACCTGCGGCTCGCGGTTATACGTCGTGTCGCTGGAAAACGACTGCCAGTGCTGCTCGCGCGCGAGCACGGACCACGGGCCGTCGTTGTACGTGAGCCCCGCTTCCTGCTGGTACAGCGTGGTCGAACTGGTCGGAAATGCGCTACCCGAGCCGAGGTCGGTGGATACATTCGCATCCGATACCCGGTTGTAGTTCACATACGCAGCAAAGCCCGAACCGATACGCCACGTATGATCGAAATCGATCGAATAACGGCGCTCGTGGGTCGTGATGTCGTCAGGCAGGTAAGCAACCGACAGCGAACCGGATGAGTTGTCGGTCAGATACCGGTAGTCCGCGCTCAGCATTTCACCGCGCTTCGACATGTAACGCGGTGCAATGGTCAGATCGTAGTTAGGCGCGATGTTGAAGTAGTAAGGGACCGTGATGTCCACGCCGTTCTTCGAACTTATCGACCACGTCGGCGACAGCAGGCCGCTGCGTCGTGCGCCGTCAAGTGGAAACGACAGCCACGGGCTTGCGAGCAATGGAATGTTCTGAAAGTACAGCACGCCATTGTGCGCAACGCCTTCGTCTGCGCCACTGTCCATCGTGAACTGCGATGCGCGGATATACCAAGCGGGGTTCGTCTCGCATGCGCAGGTACTGTACGTGCCGTCCACGATCTTCGAACGCTCGTTATCGAGCAGATCTGCGCGCTTGCCGCTGCCCCATCCGCCGTTCAGATAGAACCGGTATTTGGGCTGTGCAATGAAGCCCTCGTTCGCATTCACGCGCAACTGGCTGAAAGGCCCGGTAAATACATCGCCTTTCGAAATGATCACCACGCGGCCATAAGCATCTGCCATATCGCTATCGACGTCGTAATGCAGTGCGTCGCCTTTCACTACGAAACCATAGCGGCGCAACTCGGCTGCGCCCTTGAGCGAGATGTCGGTATCGACGGTGCCTGTGACGGCGTTCCCCAGTGCAATGGTCGCGGGTCTGGTGTCAGGTGGATTCGATGTTTCGGCGAGTTGCGGCGCGAGGCGCAAGCTCCATGCATCGGTGAGACGTTCGGCGTTAGCGGCATCGCCTGCAAGCTGTGCGTACGCGTGCATCGGCGCGAGCAGGCAAAGCACCCATGCAGCAATGGGCCTGATAACAAGGCCCTGGACTTCTCGACGGAATATCAAAGCGGAATCGTGGCGTCTGATTGACGGGCGGACGCCGGCCCGAATGAAGATGCGTCCAGAGCGTCTTACTGCAACGTCACGGCGTCGCTTCTGACTGGCGCAACGGTGGCGCCCACAGAGGCGGCCACACCGTTCAAGGCCTCGATTAGCGGAGCAATCTGCTCACATGGCAGCGAGAAAGAAATGCCCATGTTGCCCGCGAGCCTGAAACGGATCACAGCCGTCTGCGTACCGTTCAACCGTCCGATCTCCCAGCCGTAACTCTGATACGCAAACGCCGTATGCGCGTTGCCATTGATAATGCGATCCGAGTGCTCGATCGCATTCGGCAGTGCGACCAGCAACTGATCGAGCACGGAACGGTGAATGGCTGTCGCGGGCTGATTGCCATGTATCAGCAGATACATGCCGTCTTCCGTCATCTGCAGATCGGCGATCGAATTGACCACATGGGTTGTCGGCTCAGACATGGCGCACCTCGCCCGTGCCTGCATGCGTCCCAATCTTCACGCCCGTCTCGCTCAGACGATGCACTCGCGTGTCTTCGACCCACGGTTCATAGGAAGACGCTCTGGCGAGCCAGCCGGAGAAGAGCGGCGAGGAACTGGCGCGCAACACAGCAACCAGTACGACGGGATCGATATGTTCGAGCATGGCGGAGGACTCAGGTAGTTGGAGTCGGCACGATAACGCCACCTTCGCTCTCGACGCGTTACCACAGCCCTACCGATTCTTAGCTGCACCTTTCCCGCCTTTCGCGCTGTCGCCACGGCAGCACGCGCCGCTGCGCATTGCCATGCTGTTCCTTTCAAGCGGCAACAAATATTCAGAAAGTTTGAAGTAACCCTGAGCAAGAGGCGCATTCCTATACTCGCGGCTTTTCGTAGTCAGTCGCGTTCCGCCTCCAACAAGATCTTCGATGAAACAAAGAGCATCAACTATCTGTCTCGCCAGCGCACTCACCCTGTGCGCGACGACGCTGACGCCATCGATCGCGCATGCGGACGATTCCGTGATCGTCAAGGACATCCGGCTCGACGGCCTGAAGCGCATTGAAGCGGGAACGCTGCTCGCGAATCTGCCGATCAAACGCGGCGATGTGTTCACGGACGACAAGGCCTCGCAGGCCGTGCGCGCGGTCTACGATACGGGCCTTTTCAATGACGTGAAGGTATCGCTGGATGGCGATGTCGTAGTCGTGCACGTCATCGAGCGGCCTGCGATTGCGGACATCGATTTCGCCGGTATTCACGAGTTCGAGAAAGACACCCTCGTCAAGGCGCTGAAAGCAGTCGGCCTCTCGCGCGGCCGCCCTTTCGACAAGGCGCTGATCGACAAGGCCGAACAGGAACTCAAGCGTCAGTACCTGACGCGCGGCTATTACGCTGCAGAAGTACAAACCACGACCACGCCTGTGGATAGCGGACGCGTATCGGTACTCTTCTCCGTCATTGAAGGTCCGAATGCGAAGATCAGGCAGATCAATTTCATCGGCAATCACGTGTTTTCGGAAAGCACGCTGCGCGACGAAATGGAATTGTCGACGCCGAACTGGTTTTCCTGGTACACGAAGAACGATCTGTATTCGAAAGAGAAGCTGGGTGCCGATCTCGACCGCTTGCGTTCGTACTACCTGAATCGCGGTTATCTGGAGTTCAGGATCGACTCGACACAGGTTTCGCTGACGCCCGACAAGAAGGAGATGTATCTGACGCTCAACGTGCACGAGGGCGAGCCTTATACGATTACGGGCATCCGGCTCGCGGGCAATCTGCTCGATCGCGAAGCGGAATTGAAACCACTGGTCGGCATCAAGCCCGGCGACAAGTTCTCCGAAGACAAACTGCGCGCAACGACAAAAGCAGTGGTGGACCGGCTCGGCGAATATGGTTACGCGTTCGCGACGGTAAATGCCGTGCCGCAAATCGATTCGGACAAACACACCGTCGATCTCACGCTGCAAGTCGATCCCGGCCGGCGCGTGTATGTGCGCCAGGTGAATGTGGAAGGCAACACGCGCACGCGCGACGAAGTGATACGGCGAGAGATGCGCCAGCTGGAAAGCGCGTGGTTCGACTCGAACCGGCTTGCGCTGTCGAAGGAGCGCGTGAACCGTCTCGGCTATTTCACCGATGTGGACGTGACGACCGTGCCCGTGCCTGGTTCGAACGATCAGGTGGATGTCGATGTCAAGGTCACGGAAAAGCCGACGGGCGCGATCACGCTTGGCGCGGGCTTTTCTTCATCGGACAAGGTGGTGTTGTCGGCGGGTGTCACGCAGGACAATGTATTCGGTTCAGGCACGAGTCTCGGCGTCAACGTGAACACGGCGAAAACGTATCGCACGTTGTCCGTCACGCAGACGGACCCGTATTTCACGGTGGATGGCATCAAGCGCATTTCCGATGTCTATTACCGCACCAACTATCCGCTGTACTACAGCAATGACGAGAGCTTTCGCATTGTCTCGCTTGGTGCGGATCTGAAGTTCGGCATTCCGTTTTCTGAAGTCGATACGGTGTACTTTGGTCTTGGCATCGAGCAGGACCGTTTCAATACCGATTCATCGACGCCGCAAGCCTATCTCGACTATGTCAGCGAGTTTGGCCGTGTCGTCAACAACGTGCCGTTGACAGCGGCCTGGTCACGCGATGCGCGTGACAGTGCACTCGTGCCGAGCCGTGGTTATATGTTGCAGGTGAATGGTGAAGTGGGCACGCCTGCGGGTGAAACCGAGTACTACAAGACCGACGTGCAGAGCCAGTACTACTATTCGTTCGCGCGCGGCTTCATTCTCGGGATGAACCTGCAGGCGGGTTACGGTAATGGCTTTGCGGGCAAGGCATATCCGATCTTCAAGAACTACTACGCGGGCGGGATTGGATCGGTGCGCGGCTATGAGTCGAGTTCGCTGGGTCCGCGAGATTCGTCGACGGGGGATTCGATCGGTGGATCGAAGATGGTTGTGGCGAATGTGGAGATGACTTTCCCGTTGCCGGGGACTGGGTGGGATCGTACGTTGCGGGTGTTTACGTTTGTCGATGCGGGGAATGTTTGGGGGAATGAAGGAAGTAGTACCGGGGCTAATGGGTTGCGGTATAGCTATGGGGCTGGGCTTGAATGGATTTCGCCGATCGGGCCGTTGAAGTTGTCGGTTGGGTTTCCGATTGTTCGACATGCGGATGATAAGTATCAGGTTTTTCAGTTTCAGATTGGGACTTCGTTTTGAGGTTTTGGTTTTTTGGTTTTTTGGTTTTGGTTTTTTGGTTTTTTGGTTTTTCTTCTTTCGTTTGCTGGCATCCGCGATTTGCCTTCGTGCTTCAGGCGTCGCCCCTGTGCGGGGCGGCACCTACTTTTCTTTGCCGCCGCAAAGAAAAGTAGGCAAAAGAAAGCGGGCTAACACCGCCAATGCTAGTTGCTGCCTGCGGGCCCCCAACCGGTCCTATCCCTCACACGACATCTCCCTTCTTCATCCTCGTTGCTGACGCTTCGAGTAAGCGCCTCCCCCGCTTCAATCACCCGTAGCGCAACCAGCGGCAGCGACCCGTCACTGCAGCCTAGGTGGCAAACGGTGTGTAGGTTGTCGTACCTTATGCGTCGGCGATCCTACAAGAGACACCGCCTTTGCTTTTCAGTCCGGAGTGGAGCGTATAAGGCGCGACGGCCAACACACCGTTTGCCACCTGGGCGGCTTGGGACTCACTGGTAAAGCCCGCTGAGACGCGGGAGTGTAAAGCGGGTGAGGCGCTCTTAAAGAGCGCTGGCGGCGGGCATCAAGAGAATCGATGCCGCATGAGGGATAGGACCGGCTGGGGACCCGCAGGCAAGGACCGTAGCGGGTGGTGTTCAGCGGCTTTCTTTTGCCTACTTTTCTTTGCCGCGGCAAAGAAAAGTAGGTGCTGCCCCGCACAGGGGCAACCCAGGCGGACCACTAACAAAGAGCGGACGCCACCACAAAATAAAAGCCCAAAAGCCAGAAAACAAAACACCTACCTCAACTCAACAGTAACAAAACTCCTCACATGATCCCGCTGAATCAACAACGCAGCCTTCCTCCCAGCCTTCCCGGCAAGCGCAGCAAGCTCATCCTGCGACGCGACCAGCGTCCCATTCAACGATAACACCACATCGCCCGGTTTGATGCCCGCGTGCCCCGCCGTCCCTGACACATCGTCGACCATCAAGCCCTCGGCTAAACCCGTCGTACGTCGCTCCTCGTCAGTCAGAGCATGCATGCTCAAACCAAGATGATCGAGCGGACCCACGTCGCTCACACTGTTACTCGCATATTGCCCCGACGCCGTCACGCTAACCATCACCGTCATCTGCCTGCGATTGCGAATCAGCTTCACCGGCACTTTCGTGCCCATCGGCACCGCGTCATCCTGATCGGCGAGGTCCGCGCCGTGCTCGACCGGCCTGTCGCCGATCTGCACGATCACGTCGCCCGGTTTGAGTCGGCTGGTAGCAGCCGGGCTGCCAGGCTCGACGGCGATCACCAGCGCACCCGCCGCACGTGGCAAGCCGAACGCGCCCGCAAGACCGGGATCGACGTCCTGCACCTGCATCCCAAATGCGCCGTGCGCGTCGCCATCAGGAGCAGCATGCTGCGCCTGCAACTGCGCACGCACCTTGTTCGCCATGCTGATCGGAATCGCGAACGTGAGACTCTGGAAGCGGTCGCCGTCGGCGTACACCTGAACGTGAATGCCGACCACCTCGCCCGCACGGTTGAACACCGGGCCACCCGAGTTGTCGGGATTCAACGCGCCGTTGGTCTGGAAGAACGGAAACGTCGTGCCGTCGGACAGCGTGCGCGACGTCGCACTGACGATGCCCGCTGTCACCGTGTTCTGGTAACTGTCCGGCGAGCCGATCGTCAACAACTGCTCGCCGACCCTGACGCGCGACGAATCGCCCAGCTTGACCACCGGCAGTTTCGTCGCGTCGATCTGGATCACGGCGACGTCGCTTTGCGCATCGACGGCAATCACATGCGCCTTGAACTCGCGCCGGTCGGTCAGACGCACCGTCACGTCATCGGAGCCATCTACCACGTGCGCCGTCGTCAGGATCAATCCGTTCGCGCTAACGATGAAACCCGAGCCGACACCCGATACCGCGCGCGCCGTACTGCCCTGCCCATCTTTCGACGGTGGCAGCGCTTCCTTGACGAATGCGAACAGCGGATCGTCAGCGTCGATGAATTCCGAGCCCGTACTCGGCGCCGATGTCGATGAAGCAGCCGACGGCGCCTGCGGCCTGTCCGGCACGATCGCCCGGATGTTCACCACAGCCGGGCCGTAACGCTCGACGATGGCCGGAAAGTCCATCGGCGTGCTGGCGTTGGTCGCCGGCATGCGCTTGTCTTTCGCAGGTGACGATGGCGGCGAAGGCGTCGAAGCCGCGGCAGCAGACGCGGCAATCGCGTGAGCTTCGCTGCAGAAACAGGCAGTGATGCCGGCGATGAGATACGCCGTCGTCACGGCCGTGCAAAACCGTGTGCGGGTTGGGATCGAGTGAGACACAGCGCACCTCCATGGCGTTCGTGATGCCTGGCACTGTGAAGAAATAATCTCGCGCGCAGCAGCCGGCGACTGTGACGTAGCACACCGAAGAATCCGAAAAGAAACAGAACCGGGAGCGTCGACGCACAGCATGTGACATGGCGATCCAGCCGCGCGCGCGGACGGATGGAATCGACCCGTTATGCTTGTTGGGATGGATCGAAGTCGACGTGAGAACGAGTTGCATGTTTGCCCGCAATGGACAATCAGGGACGCGAACGGATGACCCGTTCGTCCTGATTCATTTATAGAAAAGCAGCGGGAAAATTGCAGCGAGTACAAATCCTGGCGTGCATCGACGATGGCACTGCCGGTACGCTGGGAGTCTGATCGGGCGAGCGCGGAATGCCGATGTCATGCAACGCGCGTCGCCCGTGTTTGTGACAGTTATGCGTCTATTGTCAGCGATCTGTGCATTACGCCGAAGCCGCCGTCACGGCCTGAGCGACGCCTTCCGCCGTGGCAGCCGAGAGCGTCCAGCCAAGATGGCCGTGCCCCGTGTTGTAGAACACGCCGTGACGCCTGCCGCGTCCCACCTTCGGCAGCATGCCCGGCATCATCGGGCGCAGTCCTGCCCACGGCACGATGCGCGCCGTCGATACACCAGGAAAATGCTCGCGGGTCCATCTGATCAGCGGCTCGATCCGGTCCGAGCGGATATCGCGATTGAAGCCGTTCAGTTCGGCCGTGCCGGCCACACGAAACCGGTCGGCACCGAGCCGGCTCGTGACGATCTTCGCGCTATCATCGAGCAGACTGACCCAAGGCGCGTGCTGCTGGCTGTTCGCATCGTCGAGACACACGGTGATCGAATAGCCCTTCACGGGATACACGTTCACGTGATCGCCCACCATCGAAGCAAACGCGCGACTGCCGACACCCGCGCAGATCACGAGGCTGTCGAACGCGGCTGCGTCGCGCTGCCCCTGCGTCTCGCTGGCGATGACGAGGCGCCCGGTGCGATCCTCCTGAATCGATTGCACACTGCACTCGTAACGGAACTCGACGCCGTGCCGCGCGCACGCGTCGGCGAGACCGCGCGTGAACATGTGGATATCACCCGTCGAATCCGATGGCGTGAAAAAGCCGCCATGAAATTCGCCATGCAGCGACGGTTCGATCGAACGGATTTCAGCCGGCGTGACGGCGTGCCGTTCGAGTCCGCCTTCGCGCAGCAGCGCGTTGACCTTCAGCGCAGACTCGTACTCCTTGCGCGACGCGTAGAAGTGCAGGATGCCGCGCTGTTCGAGATCGAAGTCGATACCTTCGCGCGCAGCAATGCCGAACAGATGCTCGCGCGCCGCAATCGCGAGGCGCACCGTTTCGATAGTGTTGGCGCGATAGTGCGGAATCTGCCGCATGAACTCGCCGATCCAGCTGTACTTGTGCCAGTTGGGGCGCGGGTTCATCAGGAGCGGCGCATCGCGCGTGAACATCCAGCGCAGCCCCTTGATGATCGTGGCGCGGCTGTTCCAGACTTCCGCGTTGCTCGCCGACAGTTGCCCGCCGTTCGCAAACGAGGTTTCCATGGCCGCATAGCGGTGACGCTCGAAGACGGTGACGCGATGGCCGCGCTGCGCAAGGGCGTAAGCAGTCGTGACGCCGGTGATCCCGGCGCCGATGATGGCGATTCGTGACATGACATGGTCCAGTGTTCGTTGAGCATCGCCGGCCGCGCTTCGTGCAGATACCGCTGCCGGCGCCGATGCCCCATCTGTCCATGTACCTGAGAGTTTCGCCTGCGCGCCGCAAACGGCGGAGGCTCCCCTTCGGTGGGCGCGCGTGGCGCCGCTCTCCAGATGTTCCAGCTGCACGGTCCTTTTGCCTGAGAGTTTCCGGGGCGGTTGCTCCGTCGGCGTCGTCGCGGTGGACGATCTCTCCCGTGCTGCGTTGTGGAACAGTGCGACCATACCGAAGCAAAATCAACCTGGCAAGCCCTTCCTGCGTGCGGACGTGCTGATGCTGCAACGCATGAATGCCCATGCACATGCCAGACAGGCACCGCGCCGATCAGTTCGGCAAGGCGACGACGTGCGGCGTGCGGGTGACAAAACCGCGGCGGAAGTACTCGACGGTAAAGTCGACGAAGCTGCGCACCTTGGCCGACACGTGACGCCGCCCCGGATACACGAGCGAAAGCTCCTTGGTGCCGGTGGTGACGCGATACTGGGACAGCATTCTCAGCAGCGTGCCGTGAGCGATGTCGCCCACCACGTAGTCTTCGGGCAGGATTGCGATGCCCATATCGGCGAGCGCCAGTTGCCGAAGCATGATCATGCTGTTGACCGTGCACACCGCATCGAGATTCAGCGTTTCCTCGCTGCCGTCGGTGGCTGCGAAGGTCCAGTCGGTGCCGTGCATCTCGCGCGAAGGCCCGAGGAAACTGTGCGACGCGAGCTGGTCGAGCGAAGCGGGCACGCCGTACCGCTCCACATAGCCGGGCGAAGCCACCACCACAGGACCGACAGACAGCAACGGCCGCTTCACCACCGTGCTGCCGTTCACCTGCCACGACGCGACGATGCCGACATCGAACCCTTCCTCGACGAAATCGACCGTCTGGTGGAGCAGCGTGAGATCCAGCTTCACTTTCGGATGTCGCAACCGGTAGCGGTGCAGCAACGGCGCGAGCGCCGCCACCGAGAACGATGCCGTGGCCGCCAGCTTGAGCGTGCCTGTCGGCTCGCCCTCGCCGTCGGTTACCGCTGACTCCATCGAATCGACCAGATCCAGCAGTTGCCTGCAACCGCGCGCATAGACTCGCCCCGCTTCCGTCAGCGAGACGCTGCGGGTCGTGCGATTGACCAGGCGGGCGTTGAGATGCGCCTCAAGCAATGCGACGTAGCGCGTCACAACGGCATTGGAAAGATTAAGACTCGTTGCCGCGCGGCTGAATGAATTGTTTTCAGCCACTCTTAGGAATATTCGTATTGCCTGCAACTGGTTCAACATATTCACACCAATAAAAAATAACTTCGGATGCCTTATTTCATGAAACAAACAAAATCTACCTCATTAAATCAATTATCAACCATCAGCCTAGCGGATGTTGCGCTACCACAACATTAAATAACGTTCATTCATCAATTACATTAAATAAAGAGATAACTTTTATTTGAAAATACATCAACTTAAATTTTAAAAACAATTTAATTCGAATTACTAAAAATCTGTTTTCAAACAATCGCCGTAGTTGAACGGAAATCGCCGCCCTATAGTTCATCCGGCATGAGCGATTCAGGCCGCGAGTCTGCCGGTAACACAGCGGCCTCTCGCACATCGCTGACATGGCAATCCCATCGAACTGGCAGGCTCCACACTGAACATCCACATGAAAAAAACCACCTTGATTTTCGCGGCTGCATCGGCAGCCTTTGCGGGCAGCGCACACGCACAGAACAGCGTCACGCTGTATGGCATCGTCGACGTCGGCCTGACATACGTGAGCAACGAAGCCACGCGCAATTCGCCCACGTCGCCGAATGGCCTGACGGACGGCAAGGCGATGTTCGGGATGACGGGCGGCAATCTCCAGCAAAGCCGCTGGGGTCTGCGCGGCACGGAGGATCTGGGTGGCGGCATCAAGACCGTCTTCAACCTCGAAAGCGGCTTTAACGTGACCAATGGCAGCCTCGCCAGCAGCAGCTTCTTCAATCGCCAGGCGTACGTCGGACTGGCATCCGCCGATTACGGCACGCTGACCTTGGGTCGCCAGTACGATTCAGTCGCCGATTATCTCGGCCCGATCTCCGCCACCGGCTCCTGGGGCGGCACGTACTTCGCACACCGTGGCGACAACGACAATCTGAACAGCACGTTCAGCATCAGCAACTCGGTCAAGTATCAGAGCCCGAACTATATGGGCTTCTCGCTCAACGCCCTGTACGGCTTCTCCAACCAGGCGGGCGGCTTCACGAACAATCGCGCCTATAGCGTCGGTGCGGGCTATCAGTACGCAGGTCTGCAATTCGCGACAGCCTATCTGCAGATTCAAGGGCTGAACGCCGCCAATAGCTCGGGCGCAGTCCAGAACCTGCCGACGTTCGCCATGACGAATCTGCCGGGTATCGAGAACCAGCGCACGTGGGGTCTCGGCGCCAGCTACGCGATCGGACCGGCGACGTTGGGTGCGGTTTATACGCAAACCCGCTATCAGGACAACATCGCCGACAGCTCGGTGCGCTACAACAATTACGAAGTCAACGCGAAATACAACCTGACTCCCGCCATGAGCCTCGGCGCTGCGTACACGTACACGCAAGGCTTGCGCAACACCCCGGGAACCTCGCCGACGGGTAACCGCGCGGCGCACTGGAATCAGTTCGGCGTTCTGGCCGACTATGCGATGTCCAAGCGCACCGACCTCTACGCGGAAAGCGTCATGCAGATCGGCGCAGATAACCAGGTCGGCACGAATCTGACGCAGGTCAACGGCACGGCAACGCCGTCGACGAGCAAGAGCCAGTACGTCGTCTCCGCAGGCATCCGTCACCGCTTCTGATCGTCTCACTTTCTTCATCGGTCTTCTCTGGTCTCCGCCAGCTTTCACCGCCCCTTCGGGGGCGGCTTTTTTTCTTTGAGCGCACGTCGCGCTGCCTTGATGGGGGGTATCGAAGATGGTTGCAATGATTCAAAGCGGGCACGGCGCCAGGTTGCCATGGCCGCACCTCGTGGCTTCGATACTGGCGCTCACGGCGCTGGCATGGGAGGTTCCTCAATCGTATGCGGCGGCGCCCGCGGTATCGGCATCAACACAGGCTGAGTGGCCTCGCAGTTTTCAGGCGAGTGGTGAACGGGTCGAGATGTATCAGCCGCAGATCGAAACGTGGGATGGAAATCACATCGCGGGGCGTGCGGCCGTTGCCGTTGGCGCGATCGACGGCTCGCCCACGTTCGGTGTGGCGCATTTCTCGGCGACTGCAAAAATCGACACGAAGCGAGCGCGGGTTCGCCTGACCAGCATCGCAATCGACAGTGTCGATGTGCCGACGAACGCCGGTCTCGCCGACAGCGTGCGCCAGTCGCTGATCGCACGCTTGCCCGCGACGGGCCTGGACGTATCGCTCGACGAACTGCAGACGAGCTACGCGGCCTCGCAAGGTCTGTCGAACACGATGAGCGTGGTCGTCAACAACGATCCGCCGCAGATCGTGTTCGCCGCACAGCCTACCGTGCTGGTACTGATCGACGGTGCGCCCGCGTGGCAACCCGTCGGAGGAACGGGCGTCCAGCGCGCGCTCAACAGCCGCGCACTGCTGCTACGCGACACCGACGGCACACTGTATGTTCAGGCAGCAGGATTCTGGTTCAGCGCGCAAGCCACCCAGGGCCCGTGGCAAGCACTCGCAACACCGCCGCAATCGCTGACGCAGGCCGCGCAGCAATCGGCTTCGGCACATCCAGCGGATCCGATGCTGCCGTCCAACGGCAAGCGCGCTGCACAGGCACCCGCCCTGCTGGTCGCGACCCACCCGACGGAACTGATCGTGACGCAAGGCCCGGCACAGCTGAAACCTGTCGATGGCACGGGGTTGCTGACCGTTGCCAATACCGATCACGCGGTGTTCGTGGATCCCACCACGAACGTCTATTACGTGCTCGTCTCGGGCCGCTGGTTTCAGTCCGCGACGACGAACGGACCATGGCGCTACGTTCCGGGCAGCCAGCTCCCCGCCGACTTCGCGAAGATTCCGGCGAACGATCCGAAGGCCAATGTGCTGGTATCCGTGCCGGGTACGCCGCAAGCGAAAGAAGCTGCGATCGCAGCGACCATCCCGCAGACGGCCACGGTGTCACGCCAGCAGGCGCACCTCACCGTTTCGTACGACGGCGCGCCGCGCTTCGAGCCCATCCCCGGAACTTCGCTTCGATACGCCATCAACACCGCTACGCCTGTCATCGAACTCGACGCGCGCCATTTTTACGCGGTCGCCAACGGCGTCTGGTTTGTGGCGTCCTCACCAACGGGCAGCTGGAAGGTCGCGACGGAGGTGCCCGCCGCGATCTACACGATCCCCGCCGATGCGCCGCTTCACTACGTGACATACGTACGCATCTACTCGGTCACGCCGGATGCGGTCGTCGTCGGCTATACGCCTGGCTATCTCGGTGTGGTGATCGATCCGGAAGGCACCGTCGTCTACGGCACGGGTTACGTCTATCCGCCTTACGTCGGCGCGTACTACTACGGCTATCCGCAGACCTATGGCTATGGCGCGAGTTTCGCGCTGGGTGCAGTCGAAGGCTTCGCATTCGGCTTCGCGGCGGGCGCTATCTGGGGCTGCGCGTCGCCATACTGGGGACCGTACTGGGGCGGCGGCTACGCGGGCTGGAACAATGTCAACATCAACCAGGCCAACTTCTACGGGCGCTGGGGACAGGGCACCGTCACCCATACGAGCGGCTGGAATCCGTGGACAGGCACACAATGGCGCGGCACGGCAGGCGCGGGTTATAACCCTGCCACGGGCGCCCGTTTCCAGGGCGGCCGCGGAGGCGCATTCAATCCCTACTCGGGCAACTATGCAGCCGGACGGCAGGGTGCATTCGCCAATCCCGTCACAGGGCGCGAAGGTGCGGGCCGTGGCGGTATCGTCGGCAACCAGTACAACGGCAACTATGCGGCGGGACGCCAGACTGCGGGCTACAACGCACGCACAGGCCGCGCCGGTGCTGCCGAGTTCGGCGTAACGGGCAACGCGCAGACGGGGCAATACCAGACCGCCAGCAAGGGCGTGGTCACAAACCGGTCGCGGGGCAACGCCGTCGCGTGGAACAACGGGGATGTCTACGCAGGGCACGACGGCAACGTCTACCGCCGGACAGACGACGGCTGGCAACAACACACGTCGGACGGCTGGCAAACGACTCAACCCACCGACAGGACGAGCCGCGATCTGGATCAGCAGCGCGAAGCACGCAATGTCGGCGAGCAGCGGTTTGGCGGTGGCGGCTTTGGCGACAGGTTCGGCGGCGCGGCGCGTGCCGGCGGCGGATTCCACGGCTTCCGGCGCTGACGGGAAGACGCCGCGCCAACTATTGCGCGCGGCGTCAGAAAATCGATTGATCCGTGAAAGTGGTGAGCCACTCGAGCGCCATCACGCCCGCGAGTGAGTTGCCATTTTTGTCCAGTCCCGGCGACCACACGCATACGGCCATCTCACCCGGCAGTACCGCCACGATGCCGCCGCCCACGCCGCTCTTCGCGGGCAAGCCTACGCGGTAGACGAAGTCGCCTGCCGCGTCGTACGTGCCGCACGTGAGCATCAGCGCCGACAGCCGTTTTGCCGAGCTCGAATCGAGAATGCGCTCGCCCGTCGACGGCACGACGCCGCCGTTGCTCAGATAGAGCGCCGCTTTTGCCAGTTCGACGCAACTCATCGAAATCGCGCACTGACGGCAATACGCGTCCACCACCACCTCAGGCGGCATCTCCATGTTGCCGAAGCTCGCCATGAAGTGCGCCATCGCGCGATTGCGGTGACCGTGCGCCAGCTCCGATTGCGCGACACGCATGTCGTAGTCGATCGACGGCTCGCCTGTCACGCGCCTTAGAAATTCGACGACGGCAGTTTCGGCCTTGACGAAGCGGCGGCACAGCACATCGGTCACGACGAGCGCGCCCGCGTTGATGAAGGGATTACGTGGCTTGCCCTGCTCGGCTTCGAGTTGCACCAGCGAGTTGAACGCCGTGCCCGACGGCTCGCGGCCCACGCGCTGCCACAATGCGTCGCCCAGCAGTCTGAATGCCATCGTGCAGGTGAACAGCTTCGAGATGCTCTGAATCGAGAAGCGGGTATCGGCTTCGCCAACGCGGAATACCTCGCCGGATGTCGTGACGACAGCCATGCCGAAGCTGTCGGCGGGCACTTTCGCAAGCTCGGGGATATAGTCGGCGACGCGTCCTTTGCCGAGCCATGGTTGCAGGTCGACGTGAATCTTTTCGAGGATGCCGGCGTAGTCCATCGATGAGGTTGGGGTTCGATAGTAGACCAGGAGCCAGTCGCCGCATCGTTCGTCGCGCGGCTTCTGCGCGTGAATGGGAAGAACCGCGAGAACAGCCGCTATTCTGTACTGAAACGTTTGATGTTTCTGATTTTTTCTTTTGCCGGCATGTGCGGCTTGCGTTCGTACTTCACGCGTCGCCGTTGTGCGGGACGACGCGTGAAGGGATAACTCATATCGCCGATCTCAGCGAAACCGCAAACCCCGAAAGACCGGCAAAAGCAGACAGCCAGATCGGACCGTTACCGCGCCGACATCCACTCGTCGCCTTCTAGCCCGCTTGTGGCATACGCCGATGTCTTGCCGCCATCGACCGCATCGCGCTCATCCAGGTACTCGCTCCGATAACCCGTATGCACGCCCCAGTAATAGAAAATCAGCGCGCAGACGATCACCACCACCATATCCCAGCCGTACGGCAACACACCCATGCCACCGAACTGCTTGCTGCCGATCAGCGACAGGATCGACATCTCGTGCTAGTAGGCCCCGCGCACCCAAGGCGCCTTCAGAT
>NZ_QBUY01000051.1 GCF_003121405.1 Paraburkholderia sp. C35
ATGGTGTTCAGCGGCTTTCTTTTGCCTACTTTTCTTTGCCGCTGCAAAGAAAAGTAGGTGCCGCCCCGCACAGGGGCGACGCATGAAGTACAGATACCAAATCGCGGACGCCAGCGAAACCAAACCCCGCCGACGCATCAATCCTGCTCGCTAACAGCCTTAATCAAATTATTCCGCAACGCGACAATCCCCTTCTGCATCTTGGCAAACTCATCCGACGTCAACCCACAGGCCTCCGTCAAATCCATACCAAACGCTTTCTCCCGCAGCTTCCGACCAGCCCTGGTCAAACTAACCCGAACTTGCCGCTCATCTTCAGGATCGCGCTGGCGCTCCAGATACCCCATCGCTTCGAGCTTCTTTAGAATCGGCGTCAACGTATTCGACTCGAGGAACAGCTTCTCCCCAAGACTGCTGACCGTCTGATGATCTTCTTCCCACAGCGCAATCACCGTAATGTACTGCGTATAAGTCAGCCCCAATTCCTCGAGAATCGGCTTGTAAGCCTTGCCAAAAGCCAGATTCGCCGAATAAACGGCAAAGCACAGGAAGTCGGCGAGTTTCGGATTCGAGTCTTCTGCCTTGGCGGTGGTCTTCATTTGCGTCCTCGTCAACACGAGACGGATGTCTCTACAGGAACGCATTGTACATCGCGTGCGATTTAATCGCAAAAGCTTGACATGGCGCCAAGGTTTCAGATATGCAGCGTCGGCGCGCTCAATACACGTCCCGCACGTAGCGCCGCTCTTTCGACATCGCGCCGACGTATTCTTCCGCGCGCTCCGCGCTCATCCCGCCATGCTGTGCGACAACGTCTTTCAGCGCAGCGTCGACATCCTTCGCCATCCGGCTCGCGTCGCCGCATACATAGAAGTGCGCGCCCTCTTCGAGCCACGTCCACAGTTGCGCGCCCTGCTCGCGCATCCGGTCCTGCACGTAGACCTTGTCAGCCTGATCCCGCGAGAACGCCAGATCGAGCCGCGTCAGCAAGCCGCTTTGCTGCATGCCTTCGAGTTCGTCGCGATAGTAGAAATCCGTGGCCGCGTGCTGCTCGCCGAAGAACAACCAGTTGCGACCCGTCGCGCCACGCGCGCTGCGCTCGTGCAGGAAGCCGCGGAACGGCGCGACGCCCGTGCCCGGCCCAACCATGATCATCGGCGTGTCGCCGCTGCGCGGCGGACGGAAATGCGCGGACTTCTGCACGACCACCGGCACGCTGACATCGTGCGCGCGATCCGCCAGAAACGTCGACGACACACCTTTGCGGTTGCGTCGTCCGTTGTTGTAGCGCACCGCCGCGACCGTCAGATGCACTTCGCCTGCATGTGCCTTCGGACTCGATGCAATCGAATAGAGGCGCGGCTGCAGACGCTTGAGCACACCGAGCAATTCGTTTGCCGACAGATCGGCGGGAAACTCGTGCAGCACATCGGCAAGTTGCTGGCCCCACAGCCATTGCTTCAGATCAGACTTGCGCTCTTCGGATAGCAGTTTCGCGAGCGCATCGTTGCGGCTGCGCGAAGCGATCAGTTGCAGCGCATCCATGCTCGGCCGCGCGATTTCATAGTGGTGCGTCAAGGCATCGGCGATCCGCATGTCGCCCACACCCGCCACATGCACGGGCGCATCCGCCTTCACACCCGACAGATCGATCAGTTCGTCGATCAGTTCCGGGCAATTCTTCGGCCATACGCCGAGCGCATCGCCGGCTTCGTATTCGAGGCTCGAATCGCCGATTGCAAGCGAGAAGTAGCGCGTGTCCTTCGATCCATTACGGTTCAGACGCAGATTCTCGACCAGCCGCGATTGCGCCGGACTCGCTTTCGATGGCGTCGCGCCCGGCAGCACGGCGGGAATCACGCCTTGCGCGGGCACTTCATACAGCGACGCATCGTCGGCCTTGATCTTCGCAATCACAGCTTCGAGCCACTTGTCGGCGGCCAGTTGAAAATCGGTGTCGCAATCGACCCGCGCATGCATGCGCTTCGCGCCGAGTTCGGAGAAGCGCGCATCGAGCTTGCGCCCATGGCCACAGAACTGGTCGTAGCTCGGATCACCGAACGCCAGCACTGCATACTGCTGATCCGCGAGGCGCGGCGCGCTGTCCGCCTGTAATGCATTCCAGAAGCTCTGACCGTTGTCGGGCGCATCGCCGTCGCCGAATGTGCTCGACATCAGCAGCACGTAGCGATGTTGCGCGAGCGCGGCAATCGGAAAGTCCGCCATACACGACATGCGGATCTCGAAGCCGGACTCCATCAATTGCGTCGCATATTGCTCGGTCAACGCTTCGATGTTGCCCGTTTGCGAGGCCCACAACAGCGCAACCTTCGGCCGTGGATGCGCGATACGCACGGCGGATGCGCCGTCCGTTGCGGGTGTTGTCATCGCGACAGGCATGGCCGGTTGCGGCTCAGCGCGGCTGAACAGTCCCGCCAGTACACCATCGAACCACACACGCGCCTGCGCAGATAGCGGCGCGCTCGCGGGCAACGTGGGCACACCACGCGCCTCACCCTGCGACGAACGCAAGCCGCTCACAAAACCCGCCATATAGAGCCGCGCGGCATCGTCCAGTGTCGGCGCGGGCGTGTCGGTGATGCCGAGCAAGGCGGCAAGAGCGTCGATGCGGGACATATCCAGTTCCTGTGGCTGACGGACGACGGCAGCAGGCATCTCCGTCGCGATTGCATTGGGTGCTTCGGTATCGTGCGGCAGCGTCTCGACCAGTGCCGCTTCCACGCGCGTCAGCGACACCGCGCAGAATTTCAGCTCGGGCTGCTGCGAGATCGCGTCGACGGCATCGCTCGTCACCGCGTTGATGCACAGGTCGTCGCCATACACGTCGTTCCAGTGCATCGGCGCAAAGCAGTTGCCGGGACGCACGCGCTCCGTGACGACGGCGGGCAGCACCGCGCGTCCACGGCGCGAGCGGACTTCGACGCGGTCCTTGTCGCGTACGCCAAGCGACGCCGCATCTTCCGGATGCAACTCGACGAAGGGCGCAGGGTTCAGCTTGTTGAGCATCGGCACCTTGCCCGTCTTCGTCATCGTGTGCCATTGATGTTGCAGACGTCCCGTGTTCAGCACGATGGGAAATTCCGCGCCCGGCATCTCGGCAGGATCGACATGCGGACGCGCAAAGAACATCGCCTTGCCGCTCGTGGTCGGAAATGCGAGCGCAGGGCGCGTGCCGTCGGGCAGCGTCTTCAGCGACTGACTGACGCCGTCGTTGATATAGCGCAGCGGATTGCGATCCGACGCAGCATCGGGCGCACACGGCCATTGCAGTGATGTTTCGCGCAAGCGTGCATGGCTCGCGCCGCGCAGGTCGTAGCCTGTTTTCGGATTCGACATGCGCGTGATTTCGTCGAACACGTCCGCTGCCGATGCATACGTGAACGCGTCCGCAAACCCCATCTCGCACGCAACGCGCGCGATGATCTGCCAGTCGGCGAGCGCGGCGCCTGGCGGCTCGATCGCCTGTTGCATCAGCGTCATGTTGCGCTCGGAGTTGATCATCACGCCTTCCGCCTCGGCCCAGAGCGCGCCTGGCAGCAGCACGTCGGCGTAGCGGTTGGTTTCCGTGTCGAGAAACGCATCCTGCGCGATCACCAGTTCGGCGGCCTGCAAACCGGCAATCACCGTCTGCCGGTTCGCCACGCTTGCCACCGGATTCGTGCAGATGATCCAGCATGCCTTGATGTCGCCCGCTGCCATGCGCGAGAACATATCGATCGTGCCGCCGCCGAGCTTCGTCGTGAGCGTGCCGCGCGGCACTTCCCACAGATCCTCGATGAACGCGCGGTCTTCTTCGACCAGCACCGAGCGCTGGCCCGGCAAGCCCGGACCCATATAGCCCATCTCGCGTCCGCCCATCGCGTTTGGCTGACCTGTCAGCGAAAACGGACCGCTGCCCGGACGACAGATCTTGCCCGTCGCCAGATGCAGATTGCAGATCGCGTTGGTGTTCCACGTGCCGTGCGTGCTCTGGTTCAGGCCCATCGTCCAGCAACTGATCCACTCGGGCGCGTCACCGATCCATTGCGCGGCCTGGCGGATCTCGGCTTCAGGAATACCCGTGATCGCAGCAACTTTCTCGGGCGTGTAATCGTCGAGGAACGCGGGCATCGCGTCCCAGCCGTCCGTGAACTGTGCGATGAATTGCGGGTCCGTGTGCCCGTTTTTGTGCAGCAGATGCAGCAGGCCATTGAGCAGCGCAAGGTCGGTGCCCGGCTTGATCTGCATGAACAGATTGGCTTTGTCGGCCGTCGTATTGCGGCGCGGATCGACGACGATCAGCTTCGCGCCCGCTTTCACGCGATCCATCATGCGCAGAAAAAGGATCGGATGACAGTCGGCCATGTTTGCGCCGATCACGAAGAACAGATTGGCCTTGTCGAAATCCTGATACGAGCCGGGCGGGCCGTCCGCACCCAGCGACAACTTATAGCCGCTACCCGCGCTCGCCATGCACAGCCGCGAATTCGACTCGATGTTATTGGTGCCGACAAAGCCCTTCGCGAGCTTGTTGACGAGGTACTGCGCCTCGATCGACATCTGGCCCGACACGTAGAACGACAGTGCATCGGGACCGTGCTCATCGAGAATCGCGCGCAGACGGCGAGCGGTGTCGGGAATCGCGAGATCGACGGGAACGGGAATGGGATCGGCGTCGCGCGTGCGGCGCTCGAATGCGCTTTCGAGGCGGCCGGACTTACGCAGCGCCACGTGCGCCGATTGCCCCTTCGTGCACAAACGCCCGTAGTTGGTCGGATGATCCTTGTCGCCCGAAATCTTGATGACCTGTCCGTCCTCGACGTGCAGCACCATCCCGCAGCCGACGCCGCAGTAGGGGCAAACCGTCTTGATGTTCTCGCACGTCATCGTCGGGATCTATCCGTCGTTCAGGCCGAAATCCACACACGCCCGTCTTCGACGCGCGCGGCAAACGCGCTGACGGACCTCTCAGGCGCTTCGAGACACTCGCCCGTGCGCAGATCGAAGTGCTGCTTATAGATCGGCGAAGCGACCACGACGCGCTCGCCAAGGCTGCCGATCAAGCCGCGCGACAGCACGGCCGCTTGCGAGTTGGGATCGAAGTTATCGATGGCGAAGACGCCGCCGCGCTCGCCTTCCACGCGAAACACGGCGACCTGCTCGCCGTTGACGAGCGCGCAGACGCCTGTGTTCGGCACGATATCGTCGAGTGCGCAGATGGACGTCCAGGTAGTCGGCAGACGGTCGTTGTTCATGTCGTGCTCCGTTCTATCGATGTGTGAATGAGTGCTTCAATCAAACCGTTTCAGCCGAATCTGCCGTCTGCTCGACCACGACAGGAATGCGAACAGGACGTTGCCGTTCTTCAGGCGTAGCAGGACGAATCTGGCCGCGCGTGGCGACGAAGCTGACGTTGTCGTCGGCGCTGTCGCTGTTGACGAAGTGACGGAAGCGCTTGCGCGTTTCAGGGTCCGTGACGGCCTTCTTCCACTCGCATTCGTAGGTGTCGACCACATGCTGCATTTCCGCTTCGAGTTCAGCGGCAATGCCGAGCTTGTCGTTGATGACGACGTCTCGCAGATACTCGAGGCCACCTTCGAGGCTTTCGCGCCAGACGCTCGTGCGTTGCAGGCGGTCTGCCGTGCGCACGTAGAACATCAGGAAGCGATCGATATAGCGGATCAGCGTCTCGCGATCCAGGTCCGATGCGATCAGTTCGGCATGGCGCGGTTTCATCCCGCCGTTGCCGCACACGTACAGATTCCAGCCCTTATCGGTTGCGATGATGCCGACGTCCTTGCCTTGCGCTTCCGCGCACTCGCGCGTGCAGCCCGACACCGCGAATTTCAGCTTGTGCGGCGAACGCAGGCCCTTGTAGCGGTTTTCGATGTCGATAGCGAGGCCGACGGAATCGTCGACACCATAACGGCACCACGTCGAACCCACGCACGATTTCACCGTGCGCAGCGACTTGCCGTACGCGTGACCCGACTCGAATCCGGCGGCAATCAGCTCTTCCCAGATCGACGGCAACTGCTCGACACGCGCGCCGAACAGATCGACGCGTTGCCCGCCCGTGACCTTCGTATAAAGACCATACTTCTTTGCCACCTGGCCGACGGCGATCAGACCGTCCGGCGTCACCTCGCCGCCCGGCATGCGCGGCACGACGGAGTACGTGCCGTCGCGCTGGATATTCGCGAGGTAGTAGTCGTTCGTGTCCTGCAGGCTCGCGTGTTCCTTCTTCAGCACGAACTCGTTCCAGCACGACGCGAGAATGCCGGCGACAGCGGGCTTGCAGATATCGCAGCCAAGGCCGTGGCCATGTTTGTCGAGCAGCGCACCGAAGGTCTCGATACGTTCGACGCGAACGATGTGATACAACTCCTGGCGCGAGAACGGGAAGTGCTCGCACAGATGATTGTTGACGGCGAGACCCTGCTTCTTCATCTCGGCCTTCATCACCTGCGTGACGAGTGGCACGCAGCCGCCGCATGCCGTCCCTGCTTTCGTCGCGCTCTTCACATCGCCGATCGTCGTCGCGCCAGCGCATACCGATGCGCAGATCGCGCCCTTCGAGATGTTGTTGCACGAACAGATCTGCGCGCCGTCGGGCAACGCATCGACGCCGAGTGCCGGTTTGGCGTTGCCATCGGCTTGCGGCAGGATCAGAAATTCCGGCGATTCCGGCAACTGGATGCGGTTCAGCATCATCTGCAGCAGCGTGCCGTATTCGCTTGCGTCGCCAACCATCACGCCGCCGAGCAGATACTTGCCGCAATCGGACACAACCAGCTTCTTGTAGACCTGCTTGCGCTCGTCGCTGAACTGATACGTGCGGCTGCCTGCCGTCGCGCCGTGCGCATCGCCGAGACTTGCGACGTCCACGCCCATCAGCTTGAGCTTCGTGCTCATGTCCGCGCCTGCGAACGCGGCATCCGCATCGCCTAGCAACTGCTTCGCCGTCACGCGCGCCATGTCATAACCAGGCGCCACGAGACCGAAAATCTGCCCGTTCCACAGCGCGCATTCGCCGATCGCATAGATGTCGGCATCACTCGTGCGGCACTGGTTGTCGATCACGATCCCGCCGCGCGGGCCGACTTCCAGACCGCTCGACCGCGCGATGTCGTCGCGTGGACGGATACCGGCGGAGAACACGATCATGTCGGTGTCGAGATGGCTGCCGTCGGCGAACTGCATGCGGTGCGTGCCATCTTCACCATCGACGATCTCCAGCGTGTTCTTCTGCGTATGCACCGTCACGCCGAGTTCTTCGATCTTGCCGCGCAGCATCTTGCCGCCGCCATCGTCAACCTGTACGGCCATCAGGCGCGGTGCGAATTCGACCACGTGCGTATCGAGGCCGAGATCGCGCAACGCCTTCGCGCATTCGAGACCCAGCAAACCGCCCCCCACGACAACGCCCGTTTTCGAGCGCGCGCCGCACTCCTGCATCGCTTCGAGATCTTCGATGGTGCGATAGACGAAGCAGTCCTTCCGATCCTTGCCGGGCACGGGCGGCACGAATGCATACGCTCCGCTGGCGATCACGAGTTTGTCGTACGACAGTGTTTCACCCGTCGAGGTCGTCACCGTGTGTGCGTCGCGATCGATCGATACGGCTTTCGCATTCAGGCGCAACACCATGTCGTCGCGCTCGAAGAAGCCGGGCGCGACCAGCGAGAGATCGTCTGCCGACTTGCCCGAGAAGAACTCTGACAGATGCACGCGATCGTAGGCGGCGCGCGGCTCCTCGCACAGCACGGTGATATCGAGGCGTGCGGCGCTTTGTTCCGCGAGGCATTCGAGCAGTTTGTGGCCGACCATGCCGTGGCCGATAACGATGACTTTCATGTCGCCGATCCTGTCAGAGAGGGGATGCGTTGATTTAATTCGTTGCGCCGAACGCGGCTTCGCGCGCGCTGTGCTCGGCGGAAAAGCGCACGGCCACCGCGCAGATCGCCGATGCCAGCACGAGGCCGCCAAGCGTCATCAGCGTTTGATGCAGGTCGCCCATGCCTTTCGCGAGAAAGCCTGCCGCCACTGCACCGACATTGCCGCCCGCGCCGACGATGCCCGCCACGCCGCCGAGCGCCTTGCGGTCGATGAACGGCACCAGTGCGTAGGTCGCGCCACACGCCATATGCGTGAAGAGACCGAACACCAGCATCGCGAGCACGGCGAGCGCCGCGTGGCTCGCTTGCGAGAACAGCAACAGGCCCGCGCCTTCGCCGGCGATCAGCACGAACAGCAGCATCGAGCGCGCCGACAGACCGCGATGCTTCGCGCCCCAGTCCGACAGCAGGCCGCCAAGCGGACGCGCAACAATCGCGAGCAGGCCAAAACTGCCCGCAGCGAAACCGGCGTCGCGCAGCGAGAGCTGGAAGTGATCGACGTAGTAGATCGCCGCGACGTTGTGAATGAACACTTCGACGCCGAAGCACGCGGCATAGGTGACGAACAGCATCCACACGCGATAGTTGCGCGACGCCGTGAGCAGGCTCGCCCAGCCGCCTTTCTTGCCGCTATCGATGGTGATGCCGCGTGCACGCAGCGCACTGAAGTTACCTTGCGGGCAGTCTTGCGTGTAACGCCAGTAGAGCGACGCCATCACGGGCATCGCGAGGCCCGGCAGGACCAGCGTGAGCCGCCATGCATCGCCATTGCCTGCGCCGAGCGCGACGATGCCCGCGAGCATCAACGGCACGAAAATCTGCGCGGCGCCTGCGCCCGCGTTGCCCCAACCCGCGCTCGTTGCGTTCGCCGTGCCGACCACGTTCGGCGCGAACATCACCGACGTGTGGTACTGCGTGATCACGAAGCTCGCGCCGACTGCGCCGATGCCGAGCCGGCACAGCAGGAAGGTGGTGTAGTCGTGCGCGAGCGCGGCGCCGAGCACGGGTAGCGCGCCCAGCGTCATCAACGCAACGTAGACCTTGCGCGGACCGAAGCGGTCGCACATCGGTCCGACGATCAGACGCACCAGAATCGTGATGGCGACCGCTGCGATGTTGATGTTGGCCACCTGATCGGCGGTGAGATGAAACTCCTGCTTGATGAGCGGCATCAGCGGCGCGCACGCGAACCACGCGAAAAAGCAGACGAAGAACGCCATCCACGCGAAGTGGAAAGCGCGCATCGCGGGCGTGCGCCAGTTCAGCAGATCGATCGAGGTGGCTTTGTCGGTCATGTTTCCGGGCCTGTAAACGACTACGGCGTCCCGCGAATCGGGTGCGAGACCAGATTCAGGGGACGCCGTTGTCCAAAATTCGTCAGTGCTTGGGGATGCTGCTGTGCGGCTCGTCGTTGAGCCGCTGCGTGATGACTAAGGCAAGGTGTGTGCCATCTGTGTTGCGACGGGCGCAGAGGCTTGTGGGGAGCGGGTTTGCGGGGGTTCTGCCGCTAGCGCGGCGGTATGCGCCGCTGATTCACGATGAGGCTTCGTGGCACTTTACTGGTGCAGCGCAGCACTGTGGGCGCGCGCCCGCCACAGACTAGCTGTCGCTACCGGGCGCGCTGGTTTGAGTCCAGTTCAAAGGTGCTTCGGTCGCGATTTTCAGCCGTCCCAGCAATTCAGGGTGGGCTTTGCCGTGACATAGCAGCGCCATGCCGCCAAGTTTGCGTGCGTCCTCGTCCGTGATCGGGTCGACAGAGTGTTCAGATGCGTCGGGCGGTACGGTCATAACAAGGGCGTTATCGATTGCCCCTTGAACCGCCGAACGCGATACCAGACAAAACTTGATTTGAGCCGTTGTCTCATCATAGAAACTGACGAAAGCCACTTCGTTGTTCATCAATACCCCCGGCAAATCTGATAATTGGAGAACGCGCGCCGCGTGCACTCCGCGAAAGTACGCGGGTCGCGGTACATCGCACCGATCATGTCACACGCCATCATGTCGCGCTCGTATTGGCCAAAACACTCGCTTTCCTGCTCTTCGCTGACTCCGCGCGCTGCTATCGTTAAAACGTCTGCGTCTGTTGCTGTTGACCTGGACTCGACAGGGTGGAAGTCGAACGCCACTGCAGTGGCATCCCACGCAGCGCCGCTGCTGTTTGCGCTTGAGGCTGCCATCTCCGCACGCGCCGCCTTCAACTGCGCTTCCCACGTGGAGGGATCATACGGGCCGCGCAACACCGGTTCGCCGTTTAACGTCAGCAGACCCGGACCAGCCTTTTCAAAAGCCGCCCATTTCCCTCGCCCATATTCTCCAATGCCACTGAAGCCACCCGTACCAGACGAAGGCCATTTTTCAGGCGCCGGATTGGGCCGCATCACGCGCGGCAACGCGCGCCATTCCCTGTTGATGACCGGCACGAGTTGTCCGGAAGTCACCGCGCCAGTCAGCGCCCGCCGGATACCTTCGTTATCAACGGGCAAATGCCAATGCGCGACACTCAGAACTTCGGTCAGGAACGATCGCACCACGTCGAGTTCACGCACGCCAGTCACCGTGTGCAGATCCGAACGAGGCCGAAAATACCGCTCGAAATCGCGCTTGTCCCGTTCCCTTAGCCGACGCGCATCTTCTTCCCTATCGCGGCCTTCCGACCAACCGTTCGACTGCGCTCTCAGCCGGTCGCGCTCTACATCACGGTACTGCGCCGCACGGTACAACGTACATTGCCACCCGTTCTCCAGCGGCACATCGAGCGTATTCCATTGCATAGATATCCGAACCGATGTCGATAGAACAGGCGGATATATCTAGCATGGAGACCCGGCCAATCTGTAAAACTTCGTCGCACCACCGCAAGCCCACTACTGGCGCAACCAACCCTACGTTTCCCGCGCCGCCCTCAATTCCCCCGCAATAAAATCCACAAACGTCCGTATCCGCGCCGACATCTGATGCCGTTGCGAATACACCGCGAAAATATCGGCGCTCGGCGTCTCGTAAGCAGGCAGCACCTGCACCAGACGCCCATCAGCGAGATATTCGTTGATATCCCACTCCGCGCGCATCAGGATGCCGTGCCCTTCGAGCGCCCACTTCACGGCAATCTCGCCATCATTCGTGGTCAGATTGCCGTTGATGCGCACCGACTCCGTCTTGCGTGCCGCGCCGCGTCCCGTCGTCAGCCGCCACACGCCATACGCTTCATCGCCCTGGCGTATGCCGATGCAGTTGTGCCGCACGAGTTCATGCGGCGCGAGCGGCATCCCATACCCGGCCACATACGAAGGCGCCGCGCACAACAGTCGCCGGTTCGGCGCAAGCCGGCGCGCGATCACGCGGCTATCGGGCGGTTCGCCAAACCGGATGCAGACATCGAACGCATCGTCGGTCAGCGGCGGCGGCGTGACGGACAACTGCAACTGCACCGCAACCTGCGGATAGCGATTCACGAACCGCGAAATCGCCGGTGCAACATGACTGCGGCCGAAGCCAAGCGTCGCATTCACCCTCAGCAATCCCTTGGGGCTTTTCTTCGCGCTGCCCAGCAACTCCGACAACGCATCGATTTCATCCAGAATGCGCCGCGCGTGCTCCAGATACACCTCGCCTTCGGGCGTCAGCATCATGCGGCGCGTCGTGCGGTTGACGAGCGGCACGCCCGCGCGCTGCTCCATCTGCGTCAGACGCTTGCTGACGGCGGCGGGCGTCAGCCCGAGTTCGCGCGCCGCCGCGCTCAGGCTGCCGGACGCCGCCAGCGTCGAAAAAAAGCTCAGATCGGTCGGTTGAACGGTGTCGGTCACGGCTCGATTTGTGAACCGAAGTTAAAGATGCTTTGAGTCTAGCACCGGTTACGGCGTTCGCAGTTAGGTAAAGTCGGCTCCATTCCAAACAGATTGAAGGAGCGAGACATGAAGACCTACCGTATTGCGACGATCCCCGGCGACGGCATCGGCAAGGAAGTGGTGCCCGCAGGCAAGGAAGTGCTCGAAGCGCTGGCGCGCACCAGCAACGGCTTCCAGTTCGAATTCGAGAACTTCGACTGGGGCGCCGATTACTACCGCCAGCACGGCGTGATGATGCCCGCCGACGGCCTCGACGCGATCCGCAACAAGGACGCGATCCTGTTCGGCTCGGCAGGCGATCCCGACGTGCCCGATCACGTGACGCTGTGGGGTCTGCGCCTGAAAATCTGCCAGGGCTTCGATCAGTACGCGAACGTGCGGCCGACGCGCATCCTGCCCGGCATCGATGCGCCGCTCAAGCGTTGCACGCCCGAAGATCTGAACTGGGTGATCGTGCGAGAGAATTCCGAAGGCGAATATTCCGGTGTGGGCGGCCGCGTGCACCAGGGCCACCCGATCGAAGCGGCAACGGATGTCTCCATCCTCACGCGCGCCGGCGTCGAACGCATCATGCGCTTCGCGTTCCGTCTCGCGCAGTCGCGCCCTCGCAAATTGCTGACCGTCATCACGAAGAGCAACGCGCAGCGTCACGCCATGGTGATGTGGGACGAAGTCGCGCTGCAGGTTTCGAAGGAATTCCCCGACGTCAAATGGGACAAGGAACTCGTCGATGCATCGACGGCGCGCATGATCAATCGCCCTGCCTCGCTCGACACCATCGTCGCCACCAATCTGCACGCCGACATCCTCAGCGATCTCGCCGCCGCGCTCGCAGGCAGCCTCGGCATTGCGCCGACGGGCAACATCGACCCCGAGCGCCGCTATCCGTCGATGTTCGAACCGATCCACGGTTCTGCCTTCGACATCATGGGTAAAGGACTCGCGAATCCGATCGGCACGTTCTGGTCGGTGGTGATGCTGCTGGAACATCTCGGCGAATTCGACGCCGCGAAGCGCGTGATGAGCGCCATCGAAACCGTCACGGCAGCTGAGTCGCTGCATACGGGCGATCTCGGCGGCAAGGCGACGACAGCGCAAGTGACGGCGGCTGTCTGCGCGCTGGTCGAGAAGGTGGCGGTCGCGGCATAACGCTCCGCAAGTCCTTTGTCTCACGGCAAAGGCGACACCAGCGGGCGCGCGCTCATGCAACGCGCGCCCACACGGCTGCACGCACACAACTACAACTGACCCGCACACGACTGACGGGCAGACGACGCGTGCAGCCTGGATTGTCCGGCACAGCCCGGATCAACCTCCAAGGAGGAGACACATGCAACCGGAACTCGAAACGCGGGTATCGCGCAAGCTCATGTGGCGGATCATTCCGTTCGTGATGCTGCTCTACTTCGTCAGTTTTCTCGATCGCGTCAACGTCGGCTTCGCGGCGATGACGATGAACAAGGCCATCGGCTTGTCGCCGACTGCGTTCGGGCTGGGAGGCGGCCTGTTCTTCATCGGCTACTTCCTGTGCGAAGTGCCGTCCAATCTCATTCTTCATCGCGTCGGCGCAAGAATCTGGATTGCGCGCGTGATGGTGACGTGGGGTATCGTCTCCGCCATCTCCGCATTCGTGGTCGGGCCAACCAGTTTTTATGTGCTGCGCTTCTTGCTGGGCGTGGCGGAAGCGGGCTTCTTCCCCGGCATCATTCTCTATCTGAGCCTGTGGTTTCCGATGAAGCAGCGCGCCGTCGCGGCTGCGTGGTTCATGGCGGCCGCACCGATCTCGACGGCGATTGGTTCGCCGTTGTCGGGCGCGATCATGCAGTTGCCGCCGATGTTCGGACTCGCGGACTGGCAGATGCTGTACATCATCGAAGCCGTGCCTGCCGTACTGCTTGGCTTCGTCGTGCTCAGGTTCCTCACGGACAGCCCGTCGAAGGCTGCCTGGTTGAACGCGGAAGAGCGCGACTGGCTCATCGCGAAACTCAAGTCGGAAGCCGATGCCCGCAAGTCGCATGCAGGCCACACGGCGGGCGCATTGAGTGCGTTGCGCGACCCGCGTGTGCTGGCGCTGGCGCTGATCTACTTCGGCACGTCGGCGGGTCTGTATACGCTTGGGCTGTGGGCGCCGCTCATTATTCGCCAGTTCGGCTTCACCGCGTTCGAAACGGGCTTGCTCAACGGTATTCCGAGCATCCTCGCCGTCGTTGCGATGATTCTGTGGGCGAAGCATTCGGACCGCAGCGAGGAACGCACCTGGCACGTCGTGATTCCGTGTGCGCTTGCATGCGCCGGCTTCATCTTCGCGGGACAGGCCGGTACGGCGCTGTTCGTGGTGCTGGCCCTCGTGGTGGTCAATGTCGGCATCAGCGCAGCCAAGGCACCGTTGTGGGCCATGCCGAGCATGTTCCTCTCGGGAGCCGGCGCAGCCGCAGGCATCGCGATGATCAACTCGCTGGGCAACCTTGGAGGATTCGTCGGGCCGTTCGTGATTGGCTGGCTGAAGAACGTCACGGGTGGCTATGCGGCGGGTCTGTACGTCGTGGCGGCAACGCTTGCCCTGTCGGCTGTCGTGACGCTGCTGCTAAGCCGCAAAGCGGCTCAGCCGGTGGCAACGCAGATGACGCATGATCACTGAGGATCGCTGACACGACAACACCAAGACGGGGGATCATACGGTCCCCCGTCACAAACGCGAATCCCGAACCCGTTTCATCCGTTGCTTGTCTGGCCAGATCAACGGCCCAGTTTTCTGATTTTTGCCTTCCCATCACCGAATGCCTTGCGCGCCGTTCCGGCCGCCTGCTGCAAATCGCCCTTCAGTTGTTGCGTGCGATTGCCCGTCGCCTTGCCGACGACCTCATTGAGCTTACCCTTCATCTGCTGCGCGACACCCTTGACCTGATCGCGGTTCATGTCCGTCTCCCTGTTGATCGGCGCCAGCGCGCCATCGGAGACGTTGATACGCAATTCACGCGCCAGCACGTGTCGCAGCACGCAACAGCACGTCAGCAGCGCCAGACGCACGCATCTTCGTGACAACACGCGGGTAACTTATACCCACGCGTGTCCACTTAGATCCGCGCCTTGCACCGCATCATTCGACACCGGCTTCAACCTGCTGCGCCGCCCAGGTCTGCAGTTCTTCAGCAGAAACGGCTGGCGAATACAGAAAGCCTTGCAATTCATCGCAACCGATACTGCGCAAGGTGTGAGCTTCATCTTCGCTTTCGACGCCTTCCGCCACCACGCGCAAGCCCAGTTCATGTCCAAGCTCGATGATCGCCTTGATCACAGCGAGATCGGCGGGCGCATCGAGCATGTCGCTCACGAACGCACGATCGATCTTCAAACGATCGAGCGGGAAACGGTTCAGATAACTGAGGCTCGAATAGCCGGTGCCGAAATCGTCGAGCGAGAGTTTCACGCCCAGCGCGCGTATCGCGCGTATCGCGTCGAGATAGTTCTCCGCGCTGTCCATCAGCACGGTCTCGGTGATCTCGAGTTCCAGCCGCTGCGGCGCGACACCATGCGTCGTGAGCGCGCGCCGCAACGTATCGACGATATCCGCATCGCGCAACTGGATCGCCGAGAGGTTGATCGACATGCGCAGTTCGCCCATCTCATCATCGCGCCAACGCGCGAGTTGCCGGCATGCTTCATTGATCACCCATGCGCCGATGGGAATGATCAGCCGCGTTTCTTCTGCAATGGGGATGAACTGCGCCGGACTCACCACGCCGAGTTGAGGATGGGTCCAGCGCAACAGCCCTTCGACACTCACCAGCGCTCCCGTTTGCGCATCGAGACACGGCTGATACGCGAGCCGCAATTCGTGCCGCTCGATAGCCGTGCGCAGGCACGCTTCGAGCGCGAGCCGTTGACGCGCGCGCTCGGCCATATCCGGCGAGAAGAACTTGGCGAGATTGCGCCCCGCTGCTTTCGCCTGATACATCGCGGCGTCGGCGTTCTGCATCAGCGTTTCGATGTCCGTGCCGTCGTCGGGATACAGCGCCACGCCCGCGCTGCACGCCACCTGCAAGGTGACGCCGCCAATCGCATGCGGCTCGCGTACCAGCGGCAGCAGACGTTCGTCGATGGTGCGCGCGACATCGGCGGCGCTGCCCACGTCCGTGAGTATCATCGTGAACTCGTCGCCGCCCAGGCGGCTCACGGTATCGCCGCTGCGTACGGCCTGCACGAGTCGCCGCGACACCGAACGCAGCAGGCCATCGCCGATATGATGACCAAGCGAATCATTGATGTCCTTGAAGCGGTCGAGATCGATGAACAGCACGGCGACGCGCTGCTGCGCATGCTTCGCCTGTTCCAGCGCAACACCCAGCCGCCTGGTGAACAGCGCACGGTTCGGCAGTTCCGTCAGCACGTCGTGCTCGGCGAGAAACTCGATGCGCGCTTCGCTCTTCTTGCGGTCGGTGATGTCAATCAGCGTGCAGATGTAGTGCGACACGCTGCCGCGCTTGTCGCGCACCGCGCTGATCATCAGCCACGCCGGATAATCACCGCCCTGACGGCGGCGAATCTGCGCTTCGCCATTCCATGAGCTCGAACGGTCGACCAGTGTGGCGAGCGCCGTGATCATGGCGCCGCCATTCGCGCCCGCCACGATGAACGCAGGCGGCTTGCCGGCGATATCTTCCATGCGATAGCCCGTCGCACGATAGAACGACGCGTTGGCCGTCAGCAGACGCCTTTCCTGATCGAGATTCAGGATCGCCTCCGACGACGCCTCGAACACCTTCGCCCACAGTTCGAGCCGCTGCTCCATCAGCTTGATCTGGTTGATCGGCGTGAAGGCCGTCAGCACCGCGTCGCGGCCCTGGAAATTCAGCCGCCGCGCGGACAGCATCGCCCAGGTCGGCTCGGTGCTGGCCTTCCAGCGCACTTCGAATTCATCGACGGCATCGCGGTCCGACAACTGCTGGAAGAAGCGCGCGCGCACCGCCGAATCGAGGCCGTAGGCCCATGGGTCGGTGGTGCAGCCATTGAGCCAGTACAGCGCGGGCTGGTTCGCGTGCAGCACTTCGTGACCGGGCACGGCTGTCACCATCATCGGCACCGGCGTCGATTCGACCAGCGCATGCTGTGCCGCCGCTGCACGGGCCGTCGCGGCGAGTTCCTTTTGTACGTCGCGCTCGCGATCGAGCTGTTCCAGCATTTCGTTGAAGCCGCGCACCAGCTGGCCGATTTCATCCTGGCTGTGCCAGTCCGCGCGCACGGTGTGATCGCCCGTTCTGCGCACGGTGTCCATCACGCGCGCAAGCTGGCGCAGCGGTCGCGAGATCTGCTGCGCAACGAAGTAGACCATGCACAGAATGCTGCACAACAGAAACAGCGCCGTGCCCAGATGCAGCCACATGCGCGAAAAAAGGCCGCGCACGCGCGCATGCAACAGGCCATCGAGCTGGTCCCCCGTGCTGCGCCACGTGTCGCGCACACTGGCGACCAGCGTTTGCTGTTGCACGTCGACAATCGACAGCAGCGCCGGATCGACCTCGCCATTGCTGTCGATCACGATACGCGCCGCGTGCCGGTACGATTCGACCGCCGTGAGCATGCGCGACATCGCGGGCCCGAGCGCCGAGTCGAGCGCGTGGTTGGCGGCACCCGCTTCCGAGAAGTCGGAACGCAAACCTTGCAGCACGGCATCGAGCTGGCCTTCGAGCACGAGATAACGCGTGCGCAGTTCGTCATGCGAGCGTACCGTGTGCACGCCTTCGTGCAACTGCCGGCCAATGCGGTTCACGGACTCGAGCAATGCCGGATAGCGCAAGATCGACAGCGACATCGCGTAGTAGCTGTCGAGATCGGGATCGAGAATCAGGTTCGACTGGTTGCCGACGCGCGTCACCAGTTCGCGGCAGGCTTCGAGCGCTTCGTTGATCTGCGCAGCCGTGGGCTGCGCTTCGCGGGTCAACACGTCGAGCGCGGCACGCACGCGGGTGTTCAATGCCGCGCTTTCCAGATGGGCGCCGTAGCGCGCCTCCGTGCTGGCAAGGTCCGTCTGCGCGTTTTTCAGGCGCGCCACGGATGGCCGCTGTCCCGCGCCTGCCATCGCGACATCGATCAGCGCATCGCTGACAGTCGCGATGTAGGCGTTGCCCACGATCTCCTTGTTAGAGAAATCGATCGAAATGTACTTCTCGTGAATCAGAATGCCGCTGATATACACCACTGCCGTCAGATCGAGCAGATAGATCAGCAGCAGTTTGCGTCCCACACGCAGACGCGCAAGCAGGCGGAAGAATGGATTGCGCTTCATGGCAGGCGCGCCGCCGCGCACGACATCGAACGAGTCACACCGCACTCCCGGTCAGTAGAAGGAGAAGATCTGGTTTGCGCGCCCTGATGAAGCCGCTCGCCACTACGGCATATCGGCGCGTTGTTTCGCGACTTTAGCGTTTGCTGAATAATCCCCGCGACGGTGCGCCGATGCATTGCGCAGGTGCAGAAAACACGGGCTTTTGCAGCGTTTCGCACCAAGCCATGTCACGCGTCGGGTGGTTTGGCGAAGCAGCAGCGAGCCTACGCAAGACGTGGTCCGAGCATTCGTCGACAGCGGCGCGAAACCGGTTTTGGCGGCATGATATGCATTCAGTCGATATAGCCTCGGCAAGGAGACGCGATGATCGGAACGTCCGACACGGCGCATGGTTTCATCGTCCGCACGATGAACGCCGATGAAGTGAATCTGACGATCGAATGGGCGGCGCGCGAAGGCTGGAATCCGGGCCTGCACGACGCGAACTGCTTTCGCGCTGGGGATCCCGATGGCTTTTTTATCGGCGAATTGCACGGTGAACCGGTCGGTTCGATTTCGGCAGTTGCGTACGACGGGCAATTCGGCTTTATCGGCTTGTATATCGTCAGGCCGGAGTTTCGCGGACAGGGACTCGGCTTGCGCATCTGGCAGCACGGCATCGCGTATCTCGGCCAGCGCAACATCGGACTCGATGGCGTGGTCGCGCAACAGGCGAACTACAGGAAGTCGGGTTTTGAGCTTGCGTACAGGAACATACGCTTTCAGGGCATCGCAGAAGCGGGCGCGACGAATGGGCCGTCGCTAGTCGATGCGCGTAGTGTGCCTTTCGATCGACTCGCCGCATATGACTCGCAGTTCTTCCCCGCGCCGCGTGAAGCGTTTTTGCACGCGTGGTTCAATCAACCAGAAGCCGTTGCGCTCGCAAGCGTCGTGGACGGCCAGCTACGCGGCTATGGCGCGCTGCGCCGCTGCCGTGAGGGGCGCAAGATCGGCCCGCTGTTCGCCGACGACGCACAAACAGCCGAAACACTCTTCACCGCGCTCGCCGCGCATTGCCCCGGCGAAACAGTCGCGCTCGATGTGCCTGAACTCAACAGTGCAGCCGTTGCGCTCGCCGAACGGCATCGATTGACGAGCGTGTTCGAAACGGCGCGCATGTACACGAAGCGCGCGCCGGATATACCGCTCGCGCGGCTTTATGGCGTGACGTCGTTCGAACTGGGCTGACGCATCAATGCTTCGGATCGTAGCGATACACGCCGTGCCCCGTCTTGCGGCCCAGACGTCCCGCTGCCACCAGTTCGCGCAACAGCGGACAGGCGCGATACTTCGAGTCGCCGAAATCCTTCAGGAATACGTCCATCACCGACAGGCACACGTCCAGACCGATCAGGTCCGCGAGCGCGAGCGGCCCGATCGGATGATTCGCGCCGAGACGCATGCCCGCATCGATCTCTTCCGCTGAAGCAATGCCTTCCGCCAGCACGAAGAAGGCTTCATTGATCATCGGCACGAGAATGCGGTTCACCACGAAGCCGGGCGCGTTCTTCACGCTCACCGGCGTTTTGCCGAGACGCCCGGTCAGTTCGCGCACCGCGCTGGCCGTGTCGTCGCTGGTCTGCACGCCGCGAATCACTTCGACCAGCGGCAGCAACGGCACCGGGTTGAAGAAGTGCATGCCGACGAAACGTTCCGGCTTGCCGATCGTCGCGGCCAGCGCCGTGATCGAAATGGATGACGTGTTCGACGCGATGATCGTCTCGCCGCTCACGACCGATTCGATCTGCCGCAAGATGCGGATCTTGAGTTCTGCGTTTTCCGTCGCCGCCTCGACAACGAGATCGACGCCCGCGAGGCGCTGGTAGTCCGTCGACGTTTCGATGCGCGTCAGCGCGGCATCGCGCGCCGCCGCTTCGATCTTGCCCTTCTCGACGAGCTTCGCGAGGCTCGACGTCAGCGTCGCCACGCCCTTTTCGAGCGCCGCGTCCGTCACGTCGATCAGCACGACCTTCAACCCCGCCACAGCCGATACCTGCGCGATGCCATTGCCCATCGTGCCCGCGCCGATGATGCCGATGGTTTCGATCTTCGTTGCCATTGCTGCTCCTTTCTCCTGAATGATGTCGAGTTATCCGGTGCGCTGCAGTGCACCATGAACGATACGATACCTGTTTCTTGTGCCACGCCGTGTGAAATCCGGGTGGCAACCTGTCGCACGGTCCGCACGGCGCGCGGCGGGCGGATATATCATCGGAGACCTGTCATTGAAGGCTCTGCCATGCAGCCCGTCGATCTGAACCCCAAGCGCAAACGCGAGAACCCGCTCGTGTGGATTTTCGAGCCGCTCGAACGCGATCCCGAGTACGCGCGCGAACGGTTTTTCAACTTCCAGGCGGCGTATCTGGATGGGCTGCTGTATCTCGCCGTGGCCACCGGCAAGGAACCATGGAACGGGCTGGCCGTCTGCACGTCGCACGACCGGCAAGCGGGTCTGCTCGATGAGTATCCCGTGCTCGCGCCGCATCCCGTGCTGGGCAAGTGGCTGTATGTGTCGCAGACGCATCCCGAGTTCGAGACGGTTGCGCATGCGATGGTCGAACTCGCGCGCCAACGCGATCCACGCATGGGTGTGCTGCCGGGCAAGCAAAAGCGTTCGCCTGATGTGATCGATATGAAGTCTTCGTCGCGGAAGAAAAAGACCTCTTAGCGCTCGCGGTAACCTGGACGGGCGTTATGCTCGGCGCCTACCTGCTTTGCTGAATTTGCCGCCGAAGGCGTTCGCGGTGACGCAGAAACGGCAGACCGGTAGTTGCGTTTTTGATCGAACGAAAAGGCGCTCTGAGCACCGCCTCGCTTACTTCCACCCTTCCAGCCTCAGCGTCGCGCGCACCAGCCGCTGCTCTTCCTGCTCGATTTCCTGCAAGCTCTCGCGTACGCCATTGATGTGCTCCGCCGCTGCGCGAAACGCCTGCTCGGGTAGCTTCCCCGTCACCGCGTTGTACAGGCGCGCATGCTGCCGGTCGATCCGCTTGCGATGCGGCTGCCGGTGATAAAGATTGTTCACGGACGCAAACACCGAACTCAGCAGCAGTTCCGTCAGCGAGCGCAGCGTGTGCACGAGCACGGGGTTGTGCGACGCCTCGCAGATCGCGAGATGAAACGCGTGATCGAGACGCGCGTGTGTGGCCGGATCGGTTTCAGCATCGTGCGCGGCGAGCATTTCCTCGTAGCGGCGCGTGATCATCATGTAATCGGCGGGTGTGCCGCGCAGTGCAGCCAGACGCGCCGATTCCGCCTCGAGCATGCCGCGCACTTCGAACAGGTCGTAGAGCGTGCGCGGTTGCGAAGCGAGCAGATGCATCAACGGCGATTGCGGCGGCTGCGCTGTGAGATTCGCGACGAATGAACCCTTGCCGTGCGCCGTGTCGATGATGCCCCGCGCGCGCAGCAGCTTCAGCCCCTCGCGCAGTGCCGTTCTGGACACGCCGAGCTTGTCGGTCAGGCGGCGCTCCGATGGCAACGCTTGCCCCGATCTCAGCACGCCGTCGACGATCAGCCTTTCTATACGCTCGGCCACCACATCGGCGATCTTGCGATCGGACTGTTGGGCCGCGCTTTCGGTATCGGAAATCACTGGTATGACCACTTGAATAACGGGTTCTGGATAAGGCCGATAATAGCGCGGATTCCCTTCCTGTGCGGGGTAGAACTGGATTTTCCTCATCTTCTGCCAGCTAAAAAACTGGTACGACCACTTACCTGATCCATCGACATCGCCATACGAAACGGGAACAATCGGCGGCTATACGGATAAGCGATGCGCGCGGCCACATCCGCGCGCCTACGGAGACGCCCCATGAGCTATTCCTACGATGAACGGATCGACGGCCCGCTTCCTTCGCACGATAAGGCCGCGCTGGTAGCCGAGCTACGGCGTCTCGTGCCCTCCCTGCAACTGCTGCACGACAAGGAAGATCTGCGCCCATTCGAATGCGACGGCCTGGCCGCCTATCGCACGACGCCGATGATGGTCGCGCTGCCCGACTCGATCGAACAGATAGAGGCGCTGCTGAAGTTCGCCGCGGCGCGCAAGGTGCCCGTGGTCGCGCGTGGTGCGGGGACGGGTTTGTCGGGCGGCGCGCTGCCGCTCGAACAGGGCATCCTGCTCGTGATGGCGCGCTTCAACCGCATCCTGCACATCGACCCTGAGGCATCGATTGCACGCGTGCAGCCTGGCGTGCGCAATCTCGCGATCTCACAAGCGGCTGCAGTACACGGTCTCTACTATGCGCCCGATCCGTCGTCGCAGATTGCCTGCTCGATTGGCGGCAATGTCGCTGAAAATTCGGGCGGCGTGCATTGCCTGAAATACGGCCTGACCGTGCACAACATCCTGAAGCTCGACGTGCTGACCATCGAAGGCGAACGGCTGACGATCGGCTCCGAAGCGCTCGACTCGCCCGGCTTCGATCTGCTCGCACTGCTCACGGGTTCCGAAGGCATGCTCGGCATCGTCACGGAAATCACGGTGAAACTGCTGACAAAACCGCAAAGCGCCAAGGTGCTGCTCGCGAGCTTCGACGACGTCGAAAAAGCGGGCGCGGCCGTCGCGCAGATCATCGGTGCGGGCGTGATTCCGGGCGGCCTCGAAATGATGGACAACCTCGCCATCCGTGCCGCCGAAGACTTCATCCACGCGGGCTATCCCGTCGATGCCGAAGCGATCCTGCTATGCGAACTCGATGGCGCCGAAGCCGATGTGCAGGAAGATTGCGATCGAGTCGGCGCGTTGCTGCGCGAAGCGGGCGCGACCGAGATCCGCATCGCGAGGGACGAAGCCGAGCGCCAGCGCTTCTGGGCCGGCCGCAAGAACGCGTTCCCCGCCGTGGGCCGCATCTCGCCCGACTACTATTGCATGGACGGCACGATTCCCCGCCGCGAACTCGCACGCGTGTTGCGCGGCATTGCGGATCTGTCGAACGAATATGGCTTGCGCGTGGCCAACGTCTTTCATGCGGGCGACGGCAACATGCATCCGCTGATTCTGTTCGACGCCAACACGCCCGGCGAAACGGAGCGCGCCGAAACACTCGGCGCGAAGATACTCGAACTGTGCGTTGAAGTGGGCGGCAGCATCACCGGCGAGCACGGCGTCGGACGCGAGAAGATCAATCAGATGTGCGTGCAGTTCAGCAGCGAGGAACTCACGCTGTTCCATTCGCTGAAGGCTGCGTTCGATCCCGACGGCCTGCTCAATCCCGGCAAGAGCGTCCCCACGCTGCATCGTTGCGCGGAGCACGGTGTCATGCACATTCATCGCGGCAAGCTGCCGTTTCCCGAACTGGAGCGCTTCTGATGCGACGCGAATTCGATTCGATGGACGACAGCGCGCGTCTCATCGCACAAGTGCAGCACGCAATTGCACAGCACACGCCATTGCGCATTCGCGGCAGCGACAGCAAGCGCAATCTCGGGCGCGAGGTCGAAGGCGAAGAACTCGACACGCGCTCGCATCGCGGCATCGTCGCGTATGACCCGACGGAACTCGTGATCACCGCGCGCGCGGGCACGCCGCTCGCCGAACTGCACACCGCACTCGACGATGCCGGCCAGATGCTGCCCTGCGAGCCGCCGCTGTTCGCCGGCAAGGGCACGCTCGGCGGTGCCGTCGCAAGCGGACTGTCGGGTCCGCGCCGCCCGTGGGCGGGGTCGATGCGCGACTTCGTGCTCGGCTGCCGCGTGATTACCGGCGACGGCGATCATCTGCGTTTTGGTGGGCAGGTGATGAAGAACGTCGCGGGCTATGACATGTCGCGTCTGCTTGCGGGCAGCTTCGGCACGCTTGGCGTCTTGACGGAAGTGTCGTTGAAGGTGCTGCCGAAGCCGCGCGAGCGCCGCACCTTCGCACTCGAACTCGGCTGCGACGATGCAATGCGCGAACTGTCGGCGTGGCGCAAGGCCGCGCTGCCCGTGAGCGGCGCCTGTTATGTCGATGGCCATTTGCATGTGCGGCTCGAAGGCGGGAGTGGATCGGTGAAGTCGGCTGTGGAGCGGATCGGCGGAGAGGAGCTCGACTGCGCGTTCTGGGACACGTTGCGCGATCACCGGCTGCCGTTCTTCGCGGATACACGTCCGCTGTGGCGCCTGTCGTTGCCGAACGCCACGCCGCTACTGCCCTTGCCCGGCGAGACGCTGATCGACTGGGCGGGCGCGCAACGCTGGCTCAAGAGCGATGCAGCGGCGGCCGACATCCGTCAGCTTGCGCACGCGGCAGGCGGTCATGCGACCTGCTTCACGCCGTCGCCCGAACGCGAGCCGTTCCAGCCGCTCGCGGCGCCGCTGCTGCGCTATCAGCAACAACTGAAACGCCGCCTCGACCCGAATGGCGTGCTCAACCCTGGCCGCCTGTACGCCACTATCTGACGCGAGCGCGATCATGCAAACCAATCTCGACTCTCACGCGAAAGCCCTGCCCGATGCCGAGGAAGCGGAAAGCATTCTGCGCTCGTGCGTGCATTGCGGCTTTTGCAATGCGACGTGCCCGACCTATCAGTTGCTCGGCAATGAACTCGACGGGCCGCGCGGGCGCATCTATCTGATCAAGCAATTGCTCGAAGGCGAGCCTGTCACCGGGAAGACGCAGTTGCATCTGGATCGCTGCCTGACGTGCCGCAACTGTGAAACGACGTGTCCGTCGGGGGTGACGTATCACCGTTTGCTCGATATCGGACGCGCAGAACTCGAACGGCGTGTGGAACGGCCAGTTGCCGAGCGACTGACGCGGAAAGGTTTGCGCACGGTGATTCCGCGTCCTGCCGTGTTCAATGCATTGCTCAAGACAGGGCGTGCAGTGCGGCCTTGGTTGCCTTCGGGTGTGCAAAACAAGATTCCGGCGCGTGCTGCTGTACCTGCGAAGGCGCGGCCTGCTGTGCGTCACGCGCGGCGCGTGCTGATGCTCGAAGGTTGTGTGCAGCCGTCGCTGTCGCCGAATACGAATGCGGCGGCGGCACGCGTGCTCGACCGGCTTGGCATTAGCGTGATGCCTGTCAGCGAGGCCGGCTGCTGCGGCGCGACCGACTATCACCTGAATGCGCAAGAGGCAGGACTGGATCGCGCGCGCCGCAATATCGATGCATGGTGGCCTGCTGTCGACGCTGGCGCAGAAGCGATCGTTCAAACGGCGAGCGGTTGTGGCGCGTTCGTCAAGGAATATGGCCATCTGCTGCGGAACGATCCGCTTTATGCGGAGAAGGCCGCGCGGGTGAGTGCGCTGGCGCGGGATCTCGTCGAAGTGCTCTCGAATGAGCCGCTCGATGCGTTGCAGCCCGCCGATGATCCTGTCGCAACGCGCGTCGCGTTTCATTGCCCTTGCACGCTGCAGCATGCGCAAAAGCTTGGCGGGGCCGTTGAAGGTTTGCTGAATAGGCTTGGGTTCGATCTGTCGGCTGTGCCGGATGCGCATCTGTGCTGCGGGTCTGCCGGGACTTATTCGATTACCCAACCGGAACTGGCGATGCGGCTGCGGGACAACAAGATAGCGGCGCTCGAGAGTGGACGGCCCGATGTCATCGCGACCGCTAACGTGGGGTGTCAGATGCATCTCGATGGTGCGGGCAAGACGCGGGTGAGGCACTGGATTGAACTGGTGGAAGATGCCTGCGTCAGTACTCGCCCATAGCGCGAAACCTTCGGGTGCCGGAACTGCGCCACCCGAAACTCAGCTATCCTCGACAGGATCATTGCATTGCCGGCACGAACCGGTCTTCAGCAGCCCTGCAGTGGCGCAGTGAACCCGCGGCGAATCCCGCCGCGACAACAATAACCACAACGGTTCGCAACGGACGCAAGCGCGCCGGACACACCCACCGCCTTTTTTCGGCGCAGCCTGTCCATCAGCATGCGGCCCACGCGTCATTGTGATGGCGGCTCGATGTCATCGTCCGCCTCAACCCTATGACGGAGGCTCACATGCAATACCTGTTGATGATCTACACGGAAGAATCGGGCTGGAACCGGATGACGGACAGCGAGCGGCAGCAAGGCGTCGCTGCGTATCACGCGTACACGGAATAGCTGAAGAATGCCGAAGTGCTGACCGGCGCCAACCGTCTCCAGCACTCGAACACAGCCACCACAGTGCGCCTTCTCGACGGCAAGCCGCAGGTTCTGGACGGACCGTTTTCCGATTCGAAGGAACAGCTCGCGGGCTACTACCTGATCGACGTGTCCAACCTGGACGCGGCGATTGCGTGGGCGTCGCGGTGCCCCGGCGCGGTGCACGGCGTCATGGAAGTGCGCCCTGTCTGGACCGCTCCTTACGATGCGCCGTCCGCGCCATGACGCTCCCCGGCGGCGACCGTGACGCAGACGGCGCCGCGCGCTCGATCGCCGAGGCCGTTGCGCGCCGCAGCTACGGCAAGCTCGTCGCGCTGCTGTCGATGCGCACGCGCGACGTCGCCGCCGCCGAGGATGCACTGGCCGACGCGTTTGCAGCCGCGCTCGCCGACTGGCCGGTGCGTGGTTGTCCCACGAATCCCGAAGCCTGGTTGATGACAGTCGCGCGCCGCCGTGCCCTCGACGGCGCGCGCCATCGCCGCATCGGCGACGAGGTCCCGAACCAGCTTGTGATGCTCGCCGTCGAAATCGACGAGCACGAACCCGGCGCGCTGCCGGACCGGCGGCTGGCGGTGCTGTTCGCCTGCACGCACCCTGCCCTCGATGCCGCGATCCGCACGCCGCTGATGCTGCAGGTGGTGCTCGGTCTCGAAGCGAAGACGATTGCCTCCGCCTTCCTGATGTCGCCCACGGCGATGAGCAAGCGTCTGGTCCGCGCGAAGCACAAGATCCGCGAAGCGGGCATTCCGTTCAGCGTGCCCGAGCGCGACGCGTTGCGGGAGCGGCTCGACGCCGTGCTGGAAGCCGTCTACGCGGCGTACGCGGAGGGCTGGACCGATCCCGTTGGCGGCGATACCGAGCGGCGCGATCTGACGGGCGAAGCGCTGTTCCTTGCGCAACTGCTCGTCGAACTGTTGCCCGAAGAACCGGAAACGCTGGGGCTGCTCGCGCTGATGCTGTATGCACAGTCGCGTTGCGACGCGCGGCGTGACGCGGCGGGCAACTACGTGCCGCTGTCGGCGCAAGATCCCGCGACGTGGAACACATCGATGCTCGACGCCGCCGACGCGCTGCTGCGGCGCGCCAACGCGCTCAACGTAATCGGACGGTTTCAGCTGGAGGCCGCACTGCAGTCGGCGCACGTGCACCGCTGCCGCACGCACTGCCCGAACTGGCATGAGATCGTGCAACTTTATGATGCGTTGTTCGCCATTGCGGCGTCGCCGGTGGTCGCGGTGAACCGGGCGCTCGCGCTGGCCGAACGGGATGGTCCGCAGGCTGCGCTCGACGCGCTCGCTCCCTACGAAAACGATCCGCGACTGAACGATTACCAGCCTTACTGGGCCGCACGCGCCGATCTGCTCGCGCGCGTCGGCGCGACAGCCGAAGCACTCAATGCGTACGGTCTTGCTATCGGCCTGGAACGCGATCCCGCCGTGCGCAGGTTTTTGCAGAAACGGCGCGCAGCCCTGTCAGCGACGTCGTGATCGAAGTCGGGTTAGCCCGATGCAATCAGCCTCGCGCACCGCTCACGTCCCCACGGCCGCGTGTTCGCCACCGAACATCCTATACTGGCTTGGTCTGCCTGTTGTCTGCAATGCGCTCGAGGTCTGTGTTCGCACAACCGTTCGAGCGATATCCGCGCGCTCCGCGACGGAGGACTCACGGCGGTTGTGCCCTCCTCGCATCGAATGTCGCATCGCTGAGCGTCACCTCTTTTGCCCTGTCTGGACGAAAACCATGCTCACAATCGACGACATCCGGGCGATCCCCCTGTTCTCGACGCTCTCCGACAATGAACTGGAGAATCTCGCGCACACGTCTGCGGATCTGCAGTTGTGCGCGGGAGAATTCGCCGTCCATGAAGGTGGAGAGCGGGCGCTGTATGCCGTGCTCGCCGGGAAGATGGAAGTCATCAAGACGTTCGACGGGATCGAGCGCACGCTCGGCTGGCGTCTGCCTGGGACCATCTTCGGCGAAGTGCCGCTGGCGCTGAGTTCGCCGTTTCCGGGTGCTTACCGGGCCGCCGAGCCGTCTCGCGTGATGCGCGTGGACGCCCAACGCTACTACATGCTCGCCGCCGCGTCGCCGGACATCGCGTTGAAAATGGGCGCCCTTGCCCGCGAGCGCATCGGTGGGCTGCAAGGTCTTTCCGCCGAGCCGCCGAAGCCGCGCGTGACACTCGTCGGCAACCGGTGGGATATTGCGTGCACAGCATTGCGCCAGTTTCTCGCCCGCAACCAGATCAGTTCCGACTGGATGACACCCGACGCGCCCGAACTCACTGCACGCTGGCCGGGTGATCGCCCGTCAGAAGACGACTGCCCGGCATTGCGGCTCGCCGACGGAACGGTGCTCCGCCGGCCCGCAACACGCGAACTCGCCGACATGCTCGGCCTGCAGACGCAACCTCGCGTCGCCGCATACGACACATTGATCATCGGCGGCGGACCGGCGGGACTCGCGGCCGCCGTGTATGGCGCGTCGGAAGGTTTGCGCACGATGGTGGTGGAACGCGAGGCGCCCGGCGGGCAAGCGGGCACGTCGTCGCGCATCGAGAATTACCTCGGCTTCCCCAACGGCGTATCAGGCGATGAACTCGCGAGCCGCGCGTTGCAGCAGGCAAGGCGGCTGGGCGCAGAGATTCTGGTGACGCGGTCGGTCGCGCGCATCGATGTGCATGAACGCAACGTGTATCTCGATGGCGACGATGTGATCCACGCGCGCACCATCATTCTTGCGACGGGCGTCACATGGCGGCGGCTCGCCATCGAAGGCTTCGACCGCTTTATCGGCAAAGGTATCTACTATGGCGCGTCACGCAGCGAAGCCAACGCGACGCATGGACTCGATGTCTATCTGATCGGCGGTGGCAACTCGGCGGGCCAGGCGGCTTTGTATTTCGCCAATCATGCGCGCAAGGTCACGCTCATCCTGCGCGGCGACTCGCTGGAAAAGAGCATGTCGCGCTATCTGATCGAGCAGCTTCACAGCAAATTGAACGTGGCCGTGCAGTTGCGATCGGAAGTCGTCGGTGCACACGGCGATACCCATCTGACAGCCATCGATATACGCGATGCTACGAGCGCGACGGTAACCCGGCACGACTGCGGCGGACTGTTTGTGTTCATCGGCGCCGATGCCGAAACGGGCTGGTTGCCGCCGGAAATCGCGCGTGACGAACGCGGCTATGTGCTTACCGGCGACGATGTCGTCAAGGCAGGACAGTGGTCGCATAGCCGGGATCCGTTTCTGCTCGAATCGAGTGTTCCCGGCGTGTTTGCGTGTGGGGATGTGAGGTTGAGTCCCGTCAAGCGCGTAGCGTCGGCTGTCGGCGAAGGCAGCATGGCCATCGCGTTCGCGCATAAGTATTTGCAGTACGACGCCCGCTAGCCGCGCGCGCGGCAAGACAGCATCGGACCGGCGCTATCGCGCCTCGATAGCGCCCGAAGTCATTTACGCGAGCAAGAATAAAACTCGCTGGATTGCCGGCGTGCGACTGCGCTCACGCCACGCCTCACATCTTCCTTTCACTACACCTCGCGAATAAAAAATCGCGACGGCTGTAACCGCCATTCCTCCTGCTGCGAATTAGCTCATGTATCCGCCACGGATACCTACCATCTCAACCACTGGAGAACATCCATGTCCGCAAAGACCACCGTCAGCACCGCCCTGATCGCAGGCGCAGTTGCAAGCCTGCTCGCATCGGTTGCTCATGCTGCACCCCTCACGAAGGCTGAAATGGACGCTGCTGTCGGCGCTCACAAGGAGAAGTGCTACGGCGTCGCGCTGAAGGGGCAAAACGATTGTGCAGCAGGTCCGGGCACGACCTGTCAGGGCACATCGACTGTCGACTTCCAGGGCAACTCGTGGAAGTTCGTCCAGGGCGGCACGTGCACGAGCATCCAGGTGCCGGGCGGTTCGCACGGCTCGCTCGCGCCGACCAAATCCTGATCGCAGGCATCAACACGACGCACGAAACACAGAGGGCGTGTCATGAACGATTCCACCAGAACAGCGGCGGCATACGCAATTGGCCGGCCTCATTGCACGGCGCCGGCCATGGTCGGCACGAGCTTCAAGCACGCGCATCTCGACGCCATTCTCGCCGATGGCCTGAAGGACGGATTCTTCGAAGTCCACGCCGAGAACTACATGGGCGCGGGCGGCCCGCCGCATCGCATGCTGAGCGCGATCCGCGAGTCGTATCCGCTGTCGCTGCACGGTGTATGCATGTCGATTGGCGGGCCGCAGCCGCTCGATCTTCAGCATCTCGCGCGCTTTCGCGATCTCGTGCATCGCTATGAGCCGGCGTTCGTATCGGAGCATCTGGCGTGGTCGACGCATGGCGGTGCATTCTTCAACGACCTGCTGCCCCTGCCGTACACCAGCGACACGCTCGACAGCGTGTGCGCGCACATCGATCAGCTTCAGGATGCAATCCAGCGTCGCATCCTGCTCGAAAACCCATCCACGTATATCGCGTTCACGTCGTCGACGATGAGCGAGCCTGAGTTCATTCGCGCCGTCGCGCAACGCACCGGCTGCGGCTTGCTGCTCGATGTCAACAACGTGTTTGTCTCTGCTGTCAATCACGGCTATTCGGCGCAGGCGTATCTCGCAGCATTTCCGCTCGAACACGTGGGTGAGATTCATCTGGCCGGCCATAGTGAACAAGTCGACGACGAAAACGCGTTACTGCTCATCGACAGCCACGACCGCGCAATCGCCGATTCTGTCTGGGATCTCTACGCACAGGTCATTTCACGCATCGGTCCTGTTCCGACGCTGATCGAATGGGACAGCAATCTGCCTGAATGGTCAGGGTTACGCGCACAGGCGGACAAGGCACGACGCGTTGTCGAAGAAAGCACAGTAGACCTGATCGAGGCTACCGATCATGCAGCTTGAGCGCTCACACTGCGACTATGCTGCGGCGTTTGCGTCGGGTTTGACGAATCCGGCAGTCTCACCACCTTCCGGTATCGTCGCCACGGCAACCACAACCTCCGCGGCAACTAAAGGCGTGATCAGCCGCTACAACGTGTATCGCAACAACGTCACGGTGAGCCTGATCGACGCATTGGCTGCCGTCTATCCCGCCGTTCAGCGCATCACGGGTGTCGAGTTCTTCCGCGCGATGGCGCGCTTCCATATTCGCGCAACGCCGCCTGCGTCGCCGCTGCTGTTCGAGTATGGGCGCGATTTTCCCGCGTTCATCGAAACGTACGAGTACGCGCGCGAGATGCCCTGGCTCGCGGATACCGCACGTATCGAACGCGCGTGGCTCGACGCGTATCACGCGGCAGACGCAGCGCCGCTGCGCCCCGAAGCGCTGGCCGCCATCGATCCCACGTTGCTCGCGCACCTCCGTTTCGCGCCGCATCCCGCGACGCGCATTGTCACGTCGCGCTATCCCGCCGTCGCCATCTTCGCGATGAATCGCTCGAACCAGCCCGTCACGCCGCTCTGTTCGAGCGACGCGGAAGACGCGCTCATCACACGTCCGGAACAGGACGTCGTGGTGTCGCGCCTGCCGCCAGGCGGTGCGGCTTTCCTGATTGCACTCATCGACGGCGCGACGCTCGGCACGGCAGCCGCAGCCGCTTTCGATGCAACCGATTCATTCGATCTGCCCGCCAACCTGGCGGCCATGATGTCAGCCGGGGTGTTTTCCGGCCTTCAATCTGGAGCGTAAAAGGAATGTCGACCCAACCATCACCATCGAAAACCTTCGTCCCCGCCGTGATCGCGGCGCCGATTGCACGCGCGCGCCAACTCGTGGAACGGCTCGCGCAACCGTGGCTCGTGCAACTGGTTTTGCGGATTGCGCTCGCAGTGCCGTTCTGGCGATCGGGCATCCTCAAGTGGCATGGCTTCCTGCAACTCAACGACACGGCCATCGACCTCTTCACCGACGAGTTCAAGCTGCATCTGCCGGGCGGCCCCTATCCGTTTCCCGCCCCTGCCGTCTTCGCGTTTCTTTCCGCCTGCGGCGAGGTCGGATTTCCCGTGCTGCTGGTGCTCGGCTTCGGCACGCGGTTCGCAGCCGTGGGGCTGCTGCTGATGACCTGCATCATCGAATTGACCGTTCCCGATGGCTGGCCCATCCACATCACCTGGGCTGCCATGGCGCTCGCGATTGCCGCATGGGGCCCCGGCCTGATCTCGATCGACTATCTGCTCGGAGACCGGTCGAGCCGCACATGAATACGCGAGACCTCGTCGCCCGGCTCGCACACGACGCGTCGCCCGTCGACCGCAACGCCGTGTCGCGGCGGCTCAACCGTGCGCTGCTGCTCGGTCTCGCGGGCGATACGGCATTGCTGATCGCGCTGTATGGCATCCGATACGACATGCCTCAGCTGATCCTTACGTCGATGTTCTGGGCGCGCCTGGCGTTTCCGCTCGCCACCGTCGCCGCAGCCATGACGCTCGCGGACCGGCTCGGCCGCCCGGGCGCACCGCTCGGGCTGGCGTGGATCGCCGCTGGGTTGCCTGTCGTCACCATGCTGCTCGTGGCGGGCAGCATTCTTCTGGCTACGCCGCCCGGCTATCGGCTGCAACTGATGCTCGGCACGACCTGGCGCACGACGACCGCGAGCGTGATCCTGCTGTCGCTGCCTTCGCTCGCCGTCATGATGCACGCGATGAAAGGTCTCGCGCCGACCCGTCTGCCGCTTGCTGGCGCAGGCGCCGGATTGCTGGCGGGCGCGCAGGGGCTGATCGTGTACTCGTTGTACTGCTCGGAGATGGCCGCGCCGTTCTGGGGTGTGTGGTACGTGCTCGCCGTCGTCGTGACGGCTGCTATTGGCGCTGTTGCCGCGCCGCGTTATATGCGCTGGTGACGAGCCCTCGCAACCGCCGTTATCAACCCGTGTCTTTCTCGCCGAGTTCGATCAACGCATCGAGCGCGCGTTCGAACGCGCCTGTATCGCCCGTCGCAGCCTGCATGATGAGTGCGCCCTGCAAACGCGCGACCCAGTCTTCGGCAAAGGTCCCCGCCCGCCGCGCCGGCATGCCGCTTTCTTCGGCCAGTGACGCAATCGCGCCGATCCACAGATCGAACGCGACACGCAAGCCGTCCAGCGTGTCCGACCTCACCGACGATGTCGCGATCCGGCCCAGAACGCACTGCGTGCGTCCGCCCGAATAAATCTGGTTCAGCAGCGCCACGATCTTCCGGATGCGCACCTTGAGCGGCAAGGCCGATTTCGCCACGCCGGCGATTTCGCTATCGATCACGGCCGTGGCCCGCTCGAGCACGGCCTGCGCCATCTGCAGCTTGCCGTCCGGGAAATGGTGATAGAGGCTGGACTTGCCCAGCCCCGTTGCGCGCGAGACGTCGCTGAGCGAGGCGCCGTCAAATCCCTGCTCCTGAAACACAGCAAACAGGCGATCGACGATCTCGTCTTTCGAAATCGAGGCGGCGGCCATTTCTATCCTCCTACAGTATGAACCGACCGTTCGGTTCAATTCATGTGAAGGCAGTATAACACCCAAATAAAAACTTGACCGAATTCGAATCGTGAACTACTGTACCGATCGTTCGGTACAGTTTGAGTGTGGACGTACCGGCTCATCTCACCCTCTGGAGGTTGTCATGTCTGTAGCGCCCGCTTACCAAACTGTCTCCGTCGCTGACCGTCGCACGGGTTCCGCCCTCAACATCTTCTATCGCGATGCCGGACACAAGGACGCGCCCGCCGTGCTGTTGCTGCATGGCTTCCCGACTTCGAGCCACCAGTATCGTGGGCTGATCAGCCGACTCGCCGACAAGTACCGCGTGGTGGCGCCCGACCTGCCGGGTTTTGGTTTCTCCGACGCGCCCGAAGCCGGCGCCTTCGGCTACACGTTCGATCATCTTGCCGAGGTCATCGAAAACTTTACTGACGCGATCGGCCTGAACCGTTACGCGTTGTATGTGTTCGATTACGGCGCACCCGTGGGTTTCCGCCTCGCTGCGTCGCGCCCCGAACGCGTGAGCGCGCTCATTTCGCAAAACGGCAATGCGTACGAAGAAGGTCTCAGCGACGGCTGGAATCCCATCCGCGCCTACTGGCAAGCGCCGACGGAAGACAACCGCAACAACCTGCGCGCTTTCCTGAAGTCGGAAACGACGCAGTTCCAGTACACGCACGGCGAATCGGATACCGCGCGGATCGCGCCCGAGTCGTACACGCTCGACCAGCATTTCCTCGATCGCGCGGGCAATGCGGACATCCAGCTGGATCTGTTCGGCGACTACAAGTCGAACGTGGCGGCGTATCCGCGTTTTCACGAATACTTCCGCACGCATCGTCCGCCGACGCTGGCCGTGTGGGGCAAGAACGATCCGTTCTTTCTGCCGGCGGGTGCTGAAGCCTTCCGCCGCGATCTGCCCGATGCTGAAGTGCACTTCGTCGACGGGGGTCACTTCCCACTGGAATCGCACCTGGACGAAGTGGCAGGCATCATCCGTTCGTTCCTTGCCAAGACGCTCGATGTCGCGCAAGGGAAGGCGCTGTTCGGTGAATTGACGGAAGCCTCCGCGCCGCCGGCTGCGCAAGAGTTGTTCGAAGTCATGCGTGGCGTGTTCGGATTCGTGCCGACGCTGGGCTATGCGGTTGCGGCGGAACCGTCGGTGCTGGGCGCGTACATCACGATGCTGCAGTCGTTGGGTGCGACTTCGCTCGATCCCATTGCGCAACAAGTGGCACTGGTCTCGGCAAGCCGCGCGAACTCGGCCGATTACGGCATTGCCGTGCACGCGACGTTTGCCGCCAAGCTCGGCGCCTCCGCCGATGTCGTCGAAGCGCTGCGCAACGGTGGTCCGATTGCGGACGCGAAGCTCGAAGCCGTGCGCCGCTTCGCAGCCGCGATCGCAACGAACCGCACGCAGGTATCGGATAGCGACGTCAACGCGCTGAAGGCAGCGGGCTACGATCATCGCGCGATGGTGGCGATTGCACTGGCAGCGTCCGCGAAGACGTTGGTGAACACGATTGCGCACCTGTCGCATGCAGAGATCGATGCGGGTTTTCGCGCGCAGTAATCATCACTGCGTCGGACCCGGCCTGCGCCTGAACGCGCTCGGGTCCGTTCCATGCATCGCGTGAAATGCCTGCGAGAAATTGCTCCGGCTCGAAAAGCCAACCATCCTCGCGACTTCGGCAACCGGAAGCGCTGTCGTCGCCAGCAATTCCGCTGCTTTCCGTAAGCGCACGAGCTTAAGCATGCTCATCGGCGGCTGACCAAATGCTTTCATGAACTGCGCTGCGAAAGCGGAACGGCTCATACCCGCAATATCGGCCAGCCGCTCCACTGACAACGGCGAAGCCGGCCGTTCGAAAATCGCCTCCAGCGCCGCCGCCAGCCGTTTGTCGGCAAAGCCCGCGGCCCAAGGCAGTTCAGTGCCCGCGTGCTCGACCTGCCGACGCATCACCATGATCAGACATTGCTTGAGCAGCGCCTCGACCAGTGCGCGCGAACCGAGCCCTGGCCGCGCGCATTCCGCGAGCAGCAGGACGAACTGATTCTTCAGGCCCGACTGCCCGTCGAATTGCGCGATAAGTGGCCGACGCAGCGCCCTGAATGGATCGCTGGCGTGATTCGTATCGAGTTGCAATTCACCGCATGCCGTGGCGACGCCCGTCACGCCGTACCCTGCCTGCACGGTCGGTATGGTTTCGCGCGCGGGCCAATCGGTGAGACGCGCATGGTTCGTCTCGTTAGCGGGCATCGAACGGCTGCTTTCGATCCGGTAAGCCACACCGGGCGGCAACAGCACGAAGCTGTGCGATGTCAGCGCGATGCGCTCGCCGCCTTGCGTCACCAGTGCGCCCGTGCCTTCCATGCAGTAGTGAAGGCTGGCCGTGGTGCAGGCATCGAAACGCGCACTCCAGCCATCGCGTATATCGCACAGCGTGAAATTCGCCACGCCGATGTCCAGCGCCGCCAGAAAACGTTCGAGGACAGGAAGCTCAAAGATAGCGCCGTTAGCCATGGACGGATTCGCACCAGGTCGAGACCAATTGGAACATGGACCTCTCTACTATAAGCATGCAGGTCATTGATTACTGGAGAATCTCATGTTCGATATGAAGCATCTTAGCCGTCTGAAGAAACTGGACGAAAACGCACCGGAAGCCATGAAAAGTTTCTGGGCCTTCGACAAGGCCGTGTTTGCAGAAGGCGCATTGAGCGCGCAGCAGAAGCAGTTGATCGCCGTCGCCGTCGCGTTGACGACGCAGTGCCCTTACTGCATCGAGTTGCACACCAAGGCGGCGCGCGACGAAGGCGCAAGCGAAGCGCAACTGTCCGAAGCCGCCCTCGTGGCAGCAGCGATTCGTGCAGGCGGCGCCATCACGCACGCTACGCATCTGTTCCGTGGCTAAGCCCGTCTCATAGGAATAGGCAATAAACACAGAGTTTGTGATCTGATTTGCGGGCCCGCGGAAGAATACTATGCATTCGTCCATTTCATTTGCGAGGTTCACATGTCAGGCAACAAGACTTTGCTCATCACCGGCGTCAGCAGCGGATTCGGCCGTGCTCTGGCTGGCGAAGCGCTGGCGTCCGGTCATCGCGTGATCGGCACGGTGCGCAGCGAACAGGCGAAAGCGGAGTTCGAAGCACTGAAACCGGGCAGCGCCATCGCGCGCGTGCTCGACGTCACGGATTTTGAAGCGATCGATCGCGTGGTCGCCGACATCGAAGCGTCGGCGGGACCGATCGATGTGCTCGTCAACAACGCCGGATACGGCCATGAAGGCGTGATGGAAGAATCGCCGCTCGCCGACATGCGCCGGCAATTCGACGTCAATGTGTTCGGCGCCGTCGCGATGATGAAGGCCGTGTTGCCCGCGATGCGCGCACGCCGGCGCGGCCACATTCTCAACATCACGTCGATGGGCGGCTTCATCACGATGCCCGGCATCACGTACTACTGCGGCAGCAAGTTCGCGCTGGAAGGCATCTCGGAAGCGCTCGGCAAGGAAGTGAAGCCGTTCGGCATCCACGTCACCGCCGTCGCGCCTGGCTCGTTTCGCACCGACTGGGCAGGCCGCTCGATGGTCCGCTCGCCGCGCTCCATTCCCGACTACGACGCGCTTTTCGATCCCATCCGGACGGCGCGCGAAGAAAAGAGCGGCAAGCAGCTGGGCGATCCCGTGAAGGCCGCGCGTGCGATGCTGGCCGTGATCGACAGCGATCATCCTCCGGCGCATCTGTTGCTTGGCAGCGATGCCCTCGCGCTCGTGCGTGCGAAGCTGTCGGCCATCGAGGAGGAAATCGGCGCCTGGGAAACGCTGACGACATCGACGGACGGCTGACCTGGCGTGTGAACGCCCGGCTTGCCTGTGCACGGAATCCGAACGCCGATCGATGTCTTGTGTATCGTTACGCACATGACATCGATTGAAGATTGAAAAATGAACCATCCCATGAAGCGTTCGACGATCTGGGCAGCATGGCCGGTGCTGGTGCTCGCGCTCTCAGGCTGTGCCGCAGGCGGTTCAGGCGGCTCAGGCAGCACGACGCATCTGAGCGCCGTACAATGCCGCGACCTGACCGAGCTTCGCAACCACGCGCCCCTCGACCATCAGCGCAACATGAGCGAACTCGCGGCGTTGAGGTCCGCAGGTTATGACCCGTCGCGATGGTATGACCCGTACTATCCGGACGATCTCGAAGCCGCGCAGCGTCAGGTCGATCGGTGGTATCAGGCGGAATGCCAGCAGGCGAACGTGCAGTGAGCGGAAAGCGCATCCCGCACGGTCTTTTTGCAGCCGTGCTCATCGGCGATAATTGCGCGCATCTGACCAACCGGAACCGAACCCGGCCTCCGACTTCCCTACGTCCACGGATGCGCCGGACACCCCGCACAGCATGAGCAAAACCGCAATACAGCAGCGCCGGATCGACGCGATGCTTCACGATGCCGTGACGATGCAGCAAAACGGCGCGCAGGCCGAAGCCGAGGAGATCTATCGCGAGATCCTCGCCTTGCGGCCTCTGCACTTCGACGCGATCCAGTTGCTTGGCGCCCTGTTGCTGCAGACTGGGCGTATCGAAGACGGCATCCCGCTGTTGCAGAAAGCCGTTTCGATCAACGCGAAGCAGGCACCGCTGCATTCGAATCTCGCTTACGCGTATAACGTGCAGCGCCGCTTCAGCGAAGGCCTTGCCAGCGCAAACCGCGCGCTCGCATTGCAAGCCGGTTTTCCTGATGCGTTGAACAATCAGGGCAATGCACTCGCCGGACTCGACAGGCCAGCTGAAGCGCTGGCGAGCTTCGACAAGGCGCTCGCCTCGCAGCCGGGTCTCGCGCAGGCATGGAACAATCGCGCCTGCGTGCTGCGAGATCTCGACCGTCCCGCCGATGCGCTCGCAAGTTGCGATCAGGCTATCGCGCTGCAGTCCCGCTATGCCGACGCATGGAGCAATCGCGCGAATGCGCTGAGCGACATGAACCGTCCAACGGATGCCCAGGCGAGCTATCAGCGCGCGCTCGAACTGGCGCCCGCCTTCGTCGATGCATGGAACAATCTTGGCCTGACCTTCGTCGATATGAAACTGCACGACGAAGCGCTGCGTGCCTATGAAAAGGCGCTCGCGTTGGACCCGAACTCCGCCGAATCTCACTGGAACTACGCGCTATGCCTGCTGCAGACTGGGCGGCTCGACGAGGGCTGGCGCGAATACGAATGGCGTTGGCAACGCCATCGCATCAAGGCCTCTCAACGTGGCTTCACGCAGCCCTTGTGGCTGGGCGACTTCTCACTGGAAGGCAAGACCATTCTGCTGCACGCCGAGCAGGGACTCGGCGACACGCTGCAGTTTTGCCGCTACGCGCCGCTCGTCGCTGCGATGGGTGCGCGCGTGATTCTGGAGGCGCCCAAAGAACTGATGCGGCTGATCGCAACGCTCGACGGCGTTGCCGAACTCGTCGAGCAAGGTCAGGCGTTACCCGATTTCGATTGCCACGCACCGTTGCTCAGTTTGCCGCTCGCGTTCAGGACGGATGTCGCGAAGATCCCTTGCAACGTGCCGTATCTGTTCGCGGATAAAGCGGCCTCGCAGCGCTGGTCGCTGCGTCTCGCGGACGACGGCGCGTCTGCATTGAAAGTCGGGCTTGTGGGGGCTGGCGGAAACCGTCCGCATGTCGCTGAACTGCGGAAGACCGACGCGCGCCGCTCGATGACGCTGGACATGCTCAGTTCGATTCTCGACGTGCCTCAAGTGCGTTTCTACAGCCTGCAGAAAGGACCAGCCGCACAGCAACTGCGTGATGCTGACAAGCTGGCCGCACAGGTCATCGACTACACCGATGAACTCGAAGATTTCGCCGACACTGCTGCGTTAGTAGACAACCTGGATCTCATCATCACAGTCGATACCGCCGTCGCGCATCTCGCTGGCGCGATGAACAAGCCGGTGTGGATCATGAACCGTTTCGATACGTGCTGGCGCTGGCTGCTCGATCGCACCGACAGTCCGTGGTATCCGCGTGCACGACTCTTCAGGCAGCCGGCACTAGGCGACTGGCAGAGCGTTGTGCATGCAGTGCGCGACGCGCTGGCTGCAGGGGATGCGTCTGCCGTTTAAGACCTCGGATCAGACACACCGAGTTATAAATCAATCGGAGTCCATAGGGTGAGACGTGAAGACATTCACGCTCACCCTTTTTATTGCATTTCACACGCACTCCAAACTGTTCTCTTCAGTAGCCTTTCCATATCCCAGGTTTTCCCAACACCCCTTTTTAAAGGCAGATTTACAAGCTCGTTTGTCTCGCACTGCTTGAAAATGCTGTTGTGCAGCAAGCTGCGGGGACATTTAGCGAATCCGCATACGTCAGGGATTTCACCAAGTATTCTCGAATTGTCTGCTGTGCGACGCTATGTCACATGCCCTTCCTAATGGAGACAGGCATGCAAACTGAGAAACAAAAGAAAGCAGCAGTCGGAGCTTTTCTTAATCGGTCGGCTCTGTTCCTGCTGATGTTGCCAGTTGCCTGCTTTTTCTGGGCGCTCCACGCCTACCCTCCTCACGACGCATATTGGCTCGGCTTTGCCGCAGTCGTTTATGTGTGGCCCATAGCCGGGATTCTGTTTGTGATCGCGGCGGGCTTTCATGTCAGCCGCGCGCAACGGCGAATGGAAGCATCCAGCGAGCACCAGCTCCTGCGACGCATTTTTCATCCGTCGCGGTAACACCTGAACGCAATCTCGCCAGCGTCGCGCAGTGTTGCGGCGCAGCGAGACAGGTTGCTCATCGCCTGGTCGATGCTGTGCGTGAAGCGTTCTTTCGCACAGTCGCGATTGCCGATGACAGGTGTGCTTGCGAGTCGCCAGGCTCGACCTTGTGTTGCCCTCTGACCGGCGCAGTGTTATAAAGCCGTGTCGGAAAAGGCAGACTTGGTTTGGTAAGCCCAAGTCCTTTCGGTAACGAAAGCTCTGGTCTTTGGCCTCGCGCATGAGATCCCCACGACGAACATCTGACGCTGCACAAGCGTCCTGACGTTCGTCCGTGTGGCGCTCAACTGAGGAACGCTCCGGTCGAACATCGACAATGGAGCCGTTCATGCACGAGCAACACTCATCTATTTACGACGTCATCATTGCGGGAGCCGGTCCTGTCGGCCTGTTTCTCGCCTGCGAGCTGCGCCTGTCCGGGTTATCCGTGCTGGTGCTGGAGCGCGCCGACCATCCCCACTCTGCGTTCAAACGCCTTCCGTTCGGAATGCGCGGCCTGTCTGCCTCGACGATCGAAGCCCTGGACCGTCGCGGCCTGCTCGACGAACTGGTGTCGGCTGAACGCGCCACCGACGGTACGGCAAAAATCGCAGCCAGCGCGCACTGGATACAACAGCCGCGCCGCGCTGCCGGCCATTTCGCCGGCATTCCGTTCTATCACGACGATGTCGACGTTTCGCAGTGGCCGTACCGCCTGCCAGACTCCGCCGACGTCAGCATGGCAGTCTCCCTGGAAACGCTCGAATCGGTGCTGGCCGAACGGGCCGTCACGATGGGTGCCGAAATACGACGCGGCGTCGGTGTCGACGACATGCACTCGTCCGACCACGATGTCACCGTCCATGCAAATGGCGAGACATTTCGCGGACGCTGGCTGGTCGGCTGCGACGGTGGCCGCAGTGCGGTCCGCAAGGCAGGCGGCTTCAAATTCACCGGCACCGAGCCGGAGTTCACCGGCTATTCCGTTGACGTCGAGATGCGCGATCCCGATGCGTTGCGCCCCGGCCGGCACTACACGGCCACGGGCATGTACACCTACGCGCGACCCGGCACCATCGCGATGGTGGAATTCGACGGCGGCGCCTGTCACCGGATGCAACCGATCACGCAAGACCATGTGCAGGCCGTGCTGCGACGCGTGTCCGGCGTACCCGTCGATCTGACCGCGCTCAAACTCGCGACGACCTGGACGGATCGTGCGTTTCAGGCAACCACTTATCGCAAAGGACGGGTGCTGCTCGCAGGCGACGCTGCGCACATCCATTCGCCGCTTGGCGGTCAGGGACTCAATCTCGGCCTTGGTGACGCGATGAACCTGGGCTGGAAGCTGGCGCTCACGATCCGTGGCAACGCGCCCGACGGTCTGCTCGACAGCTATCAACAGGAGCGGCACGCCGTGGGCGCGAGTGTGCTCGACTGGTCGCGCGCGCAAGTCGCGCTGATGCGGCCTACCCAAAGCACGCGCGCGCTCGAAGCCATCATGCGCGATCTCATCGGGACGCGTGACGGCGCAACCTATTTTGCCGAACGCGTGTGGGGCACATCGCTGCGCTATGCGTGCGTCGGCAGTCATCCACTCGCGGGCCGCAGCATGCCGGATTTCGAACTGCTCGACGGAACGAAAGCGGGTGACCTGCTACGCGCAGGAAAAGCCCTGTTTCTCGACTTCGATGCAAACGCCGCCTTGCAAACACTGACTACCCGATGGCAACGGCAGGTCACGTATATCGCAGGCGATGTCAAAAACCGGCTGGGCGTGAGCGCCGTGCTGGTACGTCCGGACGGGATCGTCGCGTGGGCCAGCGAAGACGCCACCGAGCACGACGAACTGGTTCAAGCCCTCTTGCGCTGGTTTGCCGAACCCGAGCATGTGGACTGCGCGCCTCGCTGACCGTCCTATCGGAGACATCACGCCCAAAACGAAGCGCGCATTTTCCGGCCCTTCATCACCCGGCCTCACCGCTTTGCGCTAATCTGAAGATCATCTGCACCGGACAGCGAGCGCTTCCTATGCCATCGGCCGATCGCGATCCTGACGCTATGTCATCCGTTGAAAATGACTAGGCACGATCCCGCCCGACGTGACGTCGATCCTCCCCGGTTTCGCCACGCGGCGTATTTCGTCGTCATCTCGTGGCTCGATCTGGCTGTGTCGCTCGGCGTGATGGCAATGATCGCGGGCGCGCTGATCTGGGTGGCCTTTCGCGTCATCCAACCCGCGCCGCCCACCTCGCTGACCATCACTGCCGGTCCCGAGCACAGCGGCTTCTGGTACGAGGCGCAAAAGTACAAATCGATTCTCGCGCGCAACGGCGTCACGCTGAATGTGCTGACATCGTCAGGTACGCTGGAAAATCTCGAGCGGCTCGCCGATCCCGCCGTGCACGTCGATCTCGGCTTCGTGCAGTCCGGCCTCACTACCGTAACGCGTGTCGTCTCGTCCGATACGCACCACGCACGCCTGATGTCGCTCGGCAGCGTCACCAACTGGCCGCTGTTCGTGTTCTATCGCGGCCCCGAACTCACGCGGCTATCGGAGCTCAAGGGCAAGCGGCTCGCCATTGGCCGCGAAGGCAGCGGCACGCGGCAGATCGTGCTGCTGCTCCTGAAGGCCAACGGCGTCGAGCCGGATAGCGGTGCGCAGATGCTGCCGCTGGTCGGCGAGGATGCCGTGAACGCATTGCTGTCAGGCGCGGTCGACGCCGCCTTTCTGAACGCGGATTCCGCGCGCCCCGCGCTGATGCAGAAAATGATCCGCACGCCCGACATCCGGCTTCTCAACTTCACGCAGGCGAAAGCCTATATGCGCACTTTTCGGTTCCTGAGTGAATTCGAAGTGCCGATGGGCGCGTTCGATCTTGCCGACAATCTGCCGCCCGAGCCCACGACCACCATCGAAACCACCATGGAGCTGATCGCGCGCGATACGCTGCATCCCGCGTTGTCGGATCTGATCGTCGAAGCCGCCGGCGAGGTGCATGGCGGCGCCAGTCTGTTGCAAGCGGCAGGTGAATTCCCCGCGCCCATCGCCCATGATTTTCCACTCAGCCCGGATGCGGCGCGCTACTACAAATCCGGCAAGAGCTTCGTCTACCGGACCATGCCGTTCTGGCTCGCGAGTCTTGTCGATCGCATGTGGGTACTGGTGGTGCCCATCGTCGTGCTGCTGATACCCGTGCTGCACTATGTGCCGCCGCTGTACGCGTGGCGGGTCAAGTCGCGCTTCTACCGGCGTTATGGCGAACTGATCGCGCTGGAGCGCAGCGTGCTCGATGATCCGTCGGAAGCGAAATACGCCGAATTCACGCGGAAACTGAATGCGATCGAGAAAGGACTCAACAAGCTGAAAATGCCGCTCGCTTACGCCGACAACTACTACGCACTGCGCGAGCACATCACGTATGTGCGTGCGCAGATCGCGGCGCTACGGCAGACCGACGGGTAGTCTTTTCAGAGCGTCAGCGAACCGTCGACACAGGTGACGCAAGCGCCACCGACGCGCACGTTTCCCTTCGCATCCACATTCACTTCGATGCGCCCGTCCCGGCCTACGCAACGGCCCTGGGTCGCGAGATAGCAGCCGCCGTCGGCTGGCAACAATCCACGCTGAAACTGGAATGCAGCGACGCTGCCGTTGCCGCTGCCACACACCGGGTCTTCATTCACACCACACGATGGCGCAAAGGTGCGCACCTCGATTGCCGCATCGCCGCGCTCGTGAGCGCCGAATACGGTCACGCCCGTGACGCCGAGACGGCGCTCGAAGCTCGCCAGGCTCGCGAGATCGGGTTGCAGTTCAAGCCCGGCAGCGGCACTCGTGATCTGCGCGACCACCCAGACAGGTCCGACGTTCACCACGGCAGGCGGCGACTGACGACTCACCTTGCAGCCCAGCACACGTTCGAGTTCTGCCGTATCCGTTTCGTGCAGCGTTTCGATCTTTGCACGCGGAAGATCGAAGGCCAGTTGCCGGTCATCACTCGCTCCCTGCACCGTCAACGCAATCAGACCGGCGCCGCATTGCTGGATCACACGACCATCGGGCCGCGGCGCGATACGTCCCGCCTCCAGCAATGCGTGCGCACTGCCAAGCGTGGGATGTCCCGCGAACGGTAGCTCGCTGCCCGGCGTGAAGATCCGCAAGCGGTAATCGGCCTCGGCAGTTTCAGGCGGAAGAACGAACGTCGTTTCGGACAGGTTGGTCCAGCGCGCGATAGCCTGCATCTCGTCCGAAGACAGCCCCTGCGCGTCGAGTACAACGGCCACGGGATTACCCAGAAGCGGCCGATGGGTGAACACGTCGACTACCTTATACGCTCGCTTCATGCAGCCCTCTATCAAACTGAAAAAAAGAAACACATTGACGTAGTCACTCGCCCGCTGTCGCCACACTGTCGATTTCAGCAGCCGTCAGGCCGTATTTCGCCATGCGTGCGCGATGATCCGCCGAACCGAGATACTTGCGCAACTGCTCGTTCACTGCCTGCAATAGGGCGTGATTGCTCTTGCTGAACGAAAAGGCGCCGACGGGCACCGCTGCCCCTTTGCCCATTTCATGCGTGACGGCTTGCAATGCGCTGTCCGCGCCCGCAACGACACGATTGCCGACTGCCGTTCCGGCGAATGCGTCTATTTTGCCTGCAAGCAGTGCCGCCACGGACTCAGGCTGATCCTTGAACATGACGATCTGGCTATCGTGTACGCCTGCCGCTTTTGCCGATTCGAGTTGAACCTGCCCGTTGATAAACCCGATACGCGCATCGTCTCGCTGGGCGACATCGGCATAGCTCATCAGCGCTTTCGGATTACCGGCATGCACGACAAAACCATCCACCAGCGCCCAGACGGGCACGCTGAACGCAACGTGCGCGGCACGCGCTGGCGTCGCGAAGATCGGCACGTTCATATCCCAGCGACCTTCCTGCACGCCCGGAAGCAGTTCTTCGAACGTAGTGAGACGATGCTCGATGGACGTCACGCCGATGGCACGAAGCACCACATCGGCCAGTTCGATGTCCGAGCCTGTGACGACACCGTCCGCTTGCGTCCAGTAAAACGGCGGTTCTTCGATAAAGGCGATGCTGACTTTCATGGTGTTATCCAATATGTGCAGAAGACGAATGTTCAGCGAGCGCGGACGAAAGCGCATCCAGCGCCGGTCCAAGCCGTGCAGGCGGCAGATAGCCAAAACCCAGTCGAAACACGCGCGCGCTCTCGCCAAACCAGCTTCCGCACGCCAGTTGCAGGTCATGGCCAGGCAACGCATCCCAGAAGCGCGACACGGCGCTATCGTCGAAAGCATCGTGACGCAGACGCACGCAGCACAGTGCACCGGCATCCGGCCGCACCCACTCGACGTGCCCGCGTTCGCGCTCGCACCACGCCGCCAGTTTGTCGAGTGCGCCAGCGAGCAATCGACGCCGGCTCGCAAGCACCTGTTCCCGATTGCGCAACAAGGCAGCGGCGAGCGCCTCGTCGAGCACCGAACCCGAGATGACCGTATTCATCTTCGCGACCGTCAGGCGCGCGCGAAGATCGGCGTCCGCGACCGTGAGCCAGCCGGTGCGCAGCCCCGGCGCGCCGAGTGCTTTCGATACCGATGCACCCGTCACGATACGCGAATCGAGTGAAGCAAAACTTTCACTCGCGATCTGCTCGCCATACGTGGCTTCACGATAGGTCTCGTCGATGAAAAGGATGGCTTCCGGCGCATGCTGCGCCATCAATGCAAGCAGCTTCTCGATCTCGGCGCGTGACGTTTGCACGCCGCCCGGATTTTGCGGCGAGGCAAGGCTGACAAGTTTCGTCTTCGCAGACAGCGCGGCTTCAACGCTCTCCAGATCCAGCCGATATCCGCGCTCGAACGCCAGCTTCACTTCGCGCACGGCAACGCCCGCTCCATGCAGGCAGTCGCGGACGGGCGGAAAACAGGGCGTCACGAGGACAGCTTCATCGCCCGGACGGCAGACTTCGAATGCGAGCAGAAACAGGCCGAGCGCCGTGCCTTGCGTGGTGATGATCGTGTCGGCACCCACATGACACGCCTGCGCGATGACTTCACGAAGCGCGTACGCGCCTGCCGATTTGCCATAACCCAGCTTCAGATCGCGAATGCTATCGATACCCGCCATATCCAGCACCTCGCCAACCGTGAGGTCTTGCGACGTGCTCTCCGCCAGATTGAACGGTAGGTTCACATCCAGCAGCGAAATGATTTCGTTGTAGGGAAAGCGGCCACGCCACGCATCCGGGTGCGCTTCCACGACATCGCTTTGCAGAGCATTCATTGATAGCGCCTGGTATCGACGGGAATCCATGCATCGTAGCGCTCCCGGGCGAACCATAACAGTCACAATTTTCTTCCATATGGACCAGCACAATTTTATCTGGCGATCCGCGCGCGCCGGGTGAATAATCGTGGCAATCCTCCGCTCCCCGCTTCTCATGGATACACAAGCATCGTTCCGCTACGAGCAACTGGCCGAACTCATCATCGGCATGATCGACAATGGCACGCTCGCACCCGGTACGCGCCTGCCGTCGGTGCGTGCCGTGAGCGAGCAGCACAACATCAGCATCTCCACGGCACTTCAGGCTTACCGGCTACTCGAAGATCGTGGCGTGCTCGTCGCGCGTCCACAGTCGGGCTTTTATGTGTCCACGCCGCAGCGTGGCACGCTCGCATTGCCGTCCACCTCGCGCGCGCGATCAAAAGCATCCACCGTGTCGATCAGCGGCGCTGTCGCCATGCTGCTCGACCATGCATCGAACACGGCACTCGTTCCGCTCGGCTGCGCCGTGCCTGACGCAGCGCTGCTGCAATCCAACCGGCTCGACGCCGCGCTTGCGCGTGCCGCACGCCAGCATGGCGCACAGTACAACGTCTATAGCGCCGCGCAAGGCGAAGCCGACCTGCGCCGCGAAATCGCGAAACGTGCGATGCGTATCGGACACGCCCTCTCCCCCGACGACATCCTAATCACCTCGGGTTGCACCGAGGCGATCACGCTCGCGCTCACGTCCGTTGCCACCCGTGGCGATACGATTGCAATCGAATCGCCCACATATGTCGGGTTGCTGCATACGCTCGAAGTGCTTGGGCTGAAGGCTGTCGAACTGCCCACCGATCCCTCGCGCGGCATCGACATCGGTGCGCTGGCCCATCTGCTCGAGACGGAGCGCGTGGCCGCGTGCGTGCTGTCATCGAGTTTCAACAATCCGCTCGGCTCAACCATGGCCGATGCCGACAAGCATGAACTGCTCGCCGTACTCGCACAACATGGCGTGCCGCTGATCGAAGACGATGTGTACGGCGATATCTACTTCGGCCGCGAGCGACCGAAGCCCTTCATCGCGCTCGACGGCGGCGCGAACACGATCTATTGCAGTTCGTTCTCGAAGAGCCTCGCGCCTGGCTACCGGATCGGCTGGATAGTTGCGGGTGCATGGATGCAGCAGGTGAAGGATCGCAAGCTTGCGTTCAGTCTGTGCAGTCCGACGTTGCCGCAAGTCGCGCTCGCCGCATTCCTTGCGAGCGGAAACTACGATGCGCACTTGCGCAGCCTTCGCCGTCAGTTCCAGCAAAACCTGGCGCAGATGACACGCACCATCGAAGCAAGCTTTCCAGCCGAGACCAAAGTGAGCCGGCCCGCCGGCGGCATCTTTCTGTGGATCGAACTGCCCAGACGCTTCGATTCGCGCGAACTGTTCGACAAGGCACTCGATCTCGGCATCTGCTTCGCACCCGGCGATGTCTTCTCCGCGAGCCGCCGCTTTCGCAATTGCCTGCGCCTGAGTGCGGGACACAGCTGGAATGACAGTATCGAAGCAGGCGTGCGTCGACTCGGTCAACTCGCAAAGACAATGCTCGCGCGCTGAGCGCATTCACCTTGATTCGACGACAAGGAAAGTATTGCCTGCAACGTCAAAGCATCAGTCGCTTTTGCGCACCATGTCCAACAGGCGTTCGAAATAATATTCAATACAGCTAAATCAAACTCACGCTGCATCAAAACACGCATTACGACAGAAGTTCATTTCTTATTTGAAATCGGATCTGCAAAGACCTTTGTAAAAAACAAATGGCTTCTCCGGAAAGTCTCTTCATACAATTAATTCAATCGCCGTACGCGTGGTTCAAGACAGCAACGAGCAAATGAATTTCGCAGTCCGGCGACATCCGGAAAGCATTCAGAGACTTCGGAGCAGACATATGGACCGTAGCAACGAAGTGATCGAACAGATCCGCGAAATCAATCTGTCGTACATCATGCTTGCGCAGCGCCTGCTGCGCGAGGATAGAGCGGTCGGCATGTTCCGCATGGGACTGTCTGCGGAAGTGGCCGATATTCTGTCGCGGCTCTCGCTCGCGCAGATCGTCAAGCTGGCCAGTTCCGAGCAGTTGCTATGCTCGTTCCGCTTCAACGATCACGCGCTATTGTCGGCCCTGACGCATACCTCGAAGCACGCCGAGGTATCCGCCACGCACGCCGCCATCCTGCTGGCGGGCCAACCCGCTACGCAGTCCGGCTAACAGCGGGGAACGTCATGTCGAAGAAAAGCCTCACGGAAGACGCGCAGGAAGTGTTTCGCGCCATTGCGCTGATCGAACTGGGCGCGCGCATGCAGGTACTCGAAAGCGAATTGACGCTCTCGCGCGACCGCATGATCCGTCTGTATCGCGAAGTCAAAGGCGCGTCGCCGCCCAAAGGCATGCTGCCTTTTTCCGCCGACTGGTACACGACGTGGCTGGCGAACATTCATGCTTCGTTGTTCTACAACACCTACCGCTTCCTGCGGGACGAAGCGCATTGCTCGCATCTCGACGCACTGACCAAGGGTTATCGGCTCTATCTGGAGCATTGCCATCACAGCCAGTCGGAACCCGTGCTCGACCTGACACGCGCGTGGACACTGGTGCGCTTCTTCGATGCCAACATCCTGCAACTGACGCCTTGCTGCCGTTGCAGCGGCAAGTTCATCGGCCACAAGCATGACCTGCAGCACAACGTCGTGTGCGACGCATGCCAGCCGCCGTCGCGTGCAGGCAAAACGAAGAAGGCAGGCGCCGCGAAGCTTGCCGCGCAACAGCCGCCCGTGGTCGAAGTGCGTCACGCGGCCAACGAGGTCGAGACGACTGAGATCGTGGCGCCCGGCGTATTCGAGGAAGCGGTGCTGGCAGCGTGACGCCGCCTTCAAACGATTACACCGACTGCCGCAACTGCGCGAGGATCGCGGCGGCCGCACGCGCGGCCACGTCGCAACCGCGCACGATATCCGCTTCGGCGGTGTCTTCGATAAAGTCGTGACTGACGCCGCCGATGCTCGGCACGAACAGCATGCACGCCGGGATGTGATGCCCGATCACCTGCGCATCGTGCGACGCGCCGCTCGGCATCGATACCCATTGCCCCGGCGCGACGGCTTCGGCCGCTTGCGCAAGATGCTGCTGCAATGATGCATCCATGACGACAGGTTCCTCTGGACCATCGCACGCGATCAGTTCGACTTGCACGGCATGCTGCGCATTCCACTCATCGGCAAGTGCTGCGAGTGCGCTTTCCATCGCATGCAGACGCCCGGCGTTGCCGTCGCGGAACTGCAGGTACAGGTCGGCTTTGCCCGGCACCACACTGAACGAACCCGGATCGAGATCGATCCGCCCAACGGTCCACACCGTATCCGCGTCTGCAAGTTGCTGAAACGCTGCGTCGATGCGCGTGATAAACGCGACGAGTGCCGCGCCCGCGTCCCGGCGTATCGCCATCGGCGTCGTGCCCGCGTGATTGCGCTGCCCGGTGAAGCGCAACTGAAACTCGCGGATACCGACGATCGTCGTCACCACGCCAATCGCCTTCCCTGCGGCTTCGAGCCTGCCGCCCTGCTCGATGTGCGGTTCGAGATACGCGCGCTGTCGCGCACGATCGAGCATCACGCGCGGCGCATCGGCGAGCCCGGCCTGGGCCAGCGCGTCGCCAAGCGACAGGCCGTCACGGTTGCGCGCCTGCTGCAACGACGCGTCGATGTCATCGCCAACGAAACTGCGGCTGCCAAGAAAGCTCGAAAACGTGCCTTCTTCGTCGATCCACGATGCGACGTCGACGGCGAAGTCGCGCGTCGCCGCGCATTCGGCCAGTGCGTGCGCGATTTCGAGCCCGTAGATCACACCGAGCGCGCCGTCCAGCCATCCACCCGTCGGCTGCGTGTCGGTATGCGAGCCGATCACCAGCGCCGGACCGGCCTGACGCGAGCGTCCGAACACGGTGCCGACACGGTCGATGGTGGCATCGAGTCCCGCCTCCGTCATGCGCGCCGCGCGCCAGCGGCGCGCTTCCAGATCAACGGGTGACAGCGACAGGCGCACCACCCCGCTTCCATGGGCGCCGAAGCTGCGCAGCGTCCTGAGATCGTCGAGCAGGCGAACGGGATTGATGCGTGGAAAGTCGTGCACGCGGATTCTCCAAAACATGAGCGATGATGAAGGCGCGATTTTCGCACCTGGCGAACCAAACCGCGCTGACTCGCGCGACCCGGCGCACCTGCGCAACCGATGCAGCCATGCGGCAAAAACTGCCATCAGCGACTCGCCAATCAGACAGCCGATATAAAACCGTGCTTCGGACGTTTATCGCACGGGATTTCCACGATTCAAACGTTTGCGGTTATTTACCGATTGCCGCTCAAACATCGGCTTGCATTTTCCCGATTAAATCAGGCGCGTCGAATACCTATTTAAAAGTGATTCATTTCTAAATCAGATTCTGCTCGAATGTACCGTCCTGTCTGGCTTTCAGCCGTTTCGTCAAGCGCACTGCACAAATTAAAACCTACCGCTCCTTACACGATTTTATCCCTTAAGAATCTCTTTAATTGTGCCGATAGACCATTTACGCTGTCACCCGCTGAAGGTCAGAAAACGCGTGCTGCTGGAACCCTGAAATTCGCCGGTTTTCATCCGGCAATATTTACACGAGATAATGATGGTTGATTCTCCCGTTCATCGCCAGAACGATCCCGTACTGCTCGGTATTTCCCGAACGGGCGATGTCGTGATGTACGCGACCACCTTTGTCTCCTGTCTGGCGGCGCTCGTGATCGGCGAATACTACGGATCACTCGCGCTCGCGCTGCCTGTCGTTGCCATCGCGCTGGCCGCCGCGTCGATCGCGTTCTTCGCGTTGCGCGGCACGCTCGCATCGCGCGTCATGCTGACGGTCTGCAACGTGTGTCTGGTCGCACTGCATATCCAGCTGGGGCGCGGCACGGTGGAGTTCCATTTCGGCGTGTTCGTGCTGCTTGGCCTGCTGCTGGTCTACCGCGATTACCGGGTGCTGATCCTGTGCGCGGCGCTGTTCGTCGTGCATCACTTCGCGTTCGACCGGCTGCAGGCGCTGAGCTACAACTTCTATTGCACGGCCAAACCGAGCCTGTGGATGATGGTCGTGCACGCAGCGTATGTCGCCGCCCAGACGGGCACCGAAATCTATATGGCGCTGCGGCTCCGGCAGGCCGCCATCGAGGCATCGGACCTGCTCTCCATCGTCAGAAACATGGATCGCAACGGCGTCATTTGCCTCGACGTCAGCGATCTGCCCGTCACGGCGCCGACTGCCCTCGCGCTCAAGCAGGCCGTGCTCAAGACAGCCTCGGCGATGGAGGAAGTCCGCGCCGTGGCCACGTCCATTGCAAGCGCTTCGGCGGAAATCGCGCTGGGCAACGGCTATCTGAGCCAGCGCACCGAGCAACAGGCGACGAGCCTGCAGCAGACGGCATCGTCGATTGCGCAGATCACCGATTCCGTGCGCGACACCTCGCATACGGCCGAGCAGGCCACGCATCTGGCGCACCTCGCCTCGACAGTCGCCGCCGATAGCGGCAATGCCGTCGGCCGCGTGGTCGAAACGATCAAGGATATTTCGCAGGCCTCGGAGCGGATCGCCATCATCAGTTCGGTGGTCGACAACATTGCGTTCCAGACCAATCTGCTCGCGCTGAATGCAGCCGTCGAAGCGGCGCGCGCGGGAGAACAGGGTCGCGGCTTCGCGGTGGTCGCGACGGAAGTGCGGTTGCTCGCGCAACGTTCCGCCAACGCTGCCAAGGAAATCGAAAAGCTGATCCAGGACAGCGCGGGACGCGTCGATGCCGGTGTGAATCTCGTAGGCGACACCAAGAACAGCATCGAGCAGGTCGTCACGCGGGCGCAGCAGGTCAGCGATCTGATCGCCACGATCTCGCTCGCCAGCGGCGAGCAGACGGGCGGCATCTCGCAGGTCTGTGCAGCCGTGCAGCAACTCGACGAAGTCACGCAGCAGAACGCCGCGCTGGTCGAGCAAAGCGCCGCCGCGACGGATAGCCTGAAAGATCAGCCGATGCGCCTCAAGAATGTGGTGGATCGCTTCATCCTCGCATAGCCCGCGCAAGCCGAGATCTCGACATGGACTTGCGCGCCAAGGAACGCGAACCGATGGTAAAGGACATCGTGCACACGCCCGAACCGGACATTCTGCTGGCCCGGCAACCCATCATGAATCGTGATGGCGAACGCATCGGCCATGAACTGCTGTTCCGCCCTGCTCCCGTTGCAGGCGGCGCGGCAGGCGATCGCGGTTTCATGTGGACGGCCTCCGTGGTGCAACGCACGCTGGGCGCAATCGGGCTGGACAATGTGCTGGAAGGCCTGGATGGCTATCTGAACTGCACCGCTTCATTTCTCGACAGCGACCTGATCGAAATATTGCCCGCAACGCAGATCGTGCTCGAGCTATCAGCCGACACGCCGCTGACCGAGGCGCTCCGCAGCCGCTGCGACACGTTGCGTCAACGTGGCTTTCACATCGCGCTGACGGAACTGCACGTGACCCCGTCATCCGTCGATGGTTTCCTGCCGCACGTCGATATCGTCAAGCTCGACTGGCGCGCGCTGACGTCGGGTGAACGCGGCAAGTTCGTGGCCGGTTTCAGGCGAGCCGGCAAGATCGTGGTGGCCGAGAAGATAGAAACCGTCGATAGCTTCAACGAAGCGCACACAGCGGGCTGCCATCTCTTCCAGGGCTTCTATTTCCTGCGTCCCGAACCGATGCTGGGGCGGCAACTCTGCGCACCCACGGCCGTCATCATCAGGCTGCTGGACCTGGCGATGCGGGATAGCAGGATCGACGAGATCGAGCAGGAACTGCGCGCCTCGCCTGCGCTGACCGTGCAGATTCTCAGGCTCGCCAATGCAGCCGCGCATCAGCCGCGCGCGCGGCGCGACGGCATCGCGTCCATCAGGCACGCACTCGCGCTCGTCGGCCTCAAGCAGTTGACGCGCTGGTGCTGCCTGCTGCTATACGGCGGCGCGACGCTCGCCAGCATGGAAAGCGATCCGCTCATCCAGATGGTGCTGGCCCGCGCCCGCTTTGCCGAAACGCTCGCACAAGAGATCGATCCCGGCGACCGGGAGTTTCAGCAACATGCGTATCTGACGGCCTTGCTATCGCTGGTGCACGTTCCGCATGGTGTCGAAGCCCGCGACTTCATCGATCAGTTGCCGTTGAACGCGAACATGCGGGCCGCCATTCTGGATTGCGGCGGACGCCTCGGCGCGTTGCTCTGCGTCGCGCAAAGCCTCGAGTCCGCGCAGACGGGGCCGGGCGGGTGGCTTGCCGAGATCGGCGAGCGGCTCGGCTGCACGCTGGACTGGCCAAGCCTGCAATCCATGTTCTATCGCGCGCAAGCGTGATCGGCATTCAACCCGAAACCTCATTCGCGAAGCATCGCCGTCAGACTGCAAGGTTAAACAGATGATCTCCCTTCTTGGATGCATTGCATTCGAACACAACCCGTGGCTGGTCGCGCTGGCCGTGCTCATCTGTGTGGCCGGATCGTGGATCACCATCCGTCTCTATCTGCGCGCGGCCAGCGAAGCCATGCCGCTGCAACGCGTCGGCTGGCAGTTCCTGACGGCCGTCTGTGCGAGCGCGGCTATCTGGTGCACGCATTTCGTCGCGATGCTGGGCTTCCGGCCGCATGTGCCCGTCGATTTCGACCCTGTGAAGACCATCGCTTCGCTGCTGATCGCGCTGATCGGCAGCCTCGCGGCGTTCCATCTGGCAGGCTACAGGCGGCTGTGGAAGGCGCCGCTATGGGGCGGCGCGCTGCTCGGCATGACGATCACCGCGATGCACTACACGGGCATGGCCGCTTACGAAGTGCGCGGCATCGCCTTCTGGAACATGTCGTACGTGATCGTGTCGGCGATCTGTGCCGTGGCGCTGTCGGTCGCCACGCTGCATGTCTCGAACCTCGCCAGCCCGCGCGCGAAGCTCGGCGGCTCGGCGCTGCTGGTGCTCGCCATCGCGTCGCTGCATTTCATCGGCATGACCGCGTTCCGGGTCGAGCCGCTGCAAAGCCCTGTCGGCACCGTCGATGCAGCGCATCTAAACGCACTCGCCCTCGCGGTGAGTTGCATGGCCTTCGTGATCGTCGGCACGGGCGTCGTCAGCTATATGATCGAAGACCGCACGCGTAACGATTCCGTCGAACGGCTGCGCCAGATGGCCTTGAGCGATGTGCTGACGGGCTTGCCGAACCGCGCGAGGCTGATCGACTTCCTGCAGATCGAAGTCACGCAACTCCAGGCGGATAAAGAGCGGCTCGCGCTCGTCGCCATCGATCTGAACCGCTTCAAGGAAATCAACGATTCGAAAGGACATCAGGCCGGCGACGAAGTACTGCGGATCATTGCGGCCAGAATGACCAAGTCACTGCGCGCCGGCGAATTCGTCGCGCGCGTGGGCGGCGATGAGTTCGTCGCGGTGCGCCGCTATACGGAAGCGGCGCAACTGACCGATTTTCTGACGCGCATGGAAAACGCGACCAGCCGCGCCGTGCAGTACGACGACTGGGAAGTGACGCCGGGTGCGAGCATCGGCGTCGCCATGTATCCCGATGACGCGCAGAATCTCGATACGCTGCAGAACAACGCCGATCTCGCGATGTACCGCTCGAAGGCCGACCCGCATCATGCCATCTGTTTTTACGAGCCGGCCATGGACGAAACGGTGCGGGCCCGCCGCGCGCTCGTGGCGGCGCTGCGTGAAGCGGTGACGAACAGACAACTGCAAATCTACTATCAGGTGCAGACTTCGCTGCTGTCGGGCGAGATCGTCGGCTACGAAGCGTTGCTGCGATGGCAGCATCCGGAGCGCGGCTTCATCCCGCCTTCCGAGTTCATTCCGCTTGCCGAAGAACACGGCCTGATCAACACGATCGGCGAATGGGTGCTGTTCGAAGCCTGCAAGCATGCTGCGACGTGGGACCCGCCCTATCGGATCGCCGTGAATCTCTCGGCTGCCCAGTTGTCGAGCGGCGATCTGCCGAGGATCGTCGCCAGTGCGTTGCAAGAATCGGGGCTGACTGCCGACCGGCTCGAACTCGAACTGACGGAGTCGATCATTTTCGCGGACCGCGAGCGTGCGCTCGAAACGCTCGGCGAAATCAAGGCGCTCGGCGTGAGCATTGCACTCGACGATTTCGGCACCGGCTATTCGTCGTTGGGCACCTTGCAGTCGTTTGCGTTCGACCGCATCAAGCTCGACCGCAGCTTCGTCTGCGAACTGGCCCGAAGCAATCAGGCGAAGGCCATTATTCGCGCGGTGCTTGCGCTTGGCAAAAGTCTCAGTGTTCCCGTGCTTGCCGAGGGAATCGAAACACACGATCAGCTGCTGCCGCTGATCGAAGAACGTTGCGACGAAGTGCAAGGATTTCTGTTCGGCAGACCTGTGCCGCTCGATCAGATTGTCGCGAGCGGGCAGATACGGATTGCCGATCCGGCGGAATCTGCGCAGCCCGCCGACAAGCAGACGGATGAAGGACTGCTCTCGCCGTCGTGAGGGATGGCGCAGCAGTGGCAAGGTGGCGCTTGCGATTGATCGCGAAGTGCGCGGCAACTGCGCCGCCACTTCGCGACCGGGCCTGTCAGTCATCCATCGCTTTCTCGCTCCCAGAAACCCTCACTAACCGCTGGCCATCCTTGCCGTCTTCCACGTGCCAGCCGTGTTTCAGCAACGTGCTGCGAAGGTCGTCGGCCTTTGTCCAGTCACGGTTTGATCGCGCTTGCGCGCGTTCATCGAGCAATACCTGGATGTCATCTGGAATGGCTGTTTGCGCGGGCGTCCAGTTTCGCAAGCCGAGTCCCAACACCGCGTCGAAACTGTCGAGCGTCGCTCGCAGCGTCGCAGGCGGCAGATCGCTTTTCACGAGTTCCCACAGCACGGCGAGCGCCTTGGGCAGGTTCAGATCCTCGTTCACCTCGACGTCGAACCGCTCGACAAATCGTGCGTCGAGGGTGCCGCCTTCGGGCCAGCGCGCGTAGAGTTGCCGCAGCCGGTTCAGCGCGGTGTGCGCCGCTTCGAGCGAGTCCCACGTGAAATGCAACGTGCCGCGATAGTGCGCGGTGAGGCACAGGTAACGATAGGCGACGGGATCGATATGCCGGTCGCGCAGGCTCTGCAGACGAATGAAATCGCCACCCGATTTGGACATCTTCGTGGTGGCGTCCAGCGTCAGGAAATGCCCGTGCAGCCAGAAGTTCGCGAGCCGCGAACCGTGCGCCGCTTCCGTCTGCGCGATCTCATTGCTGTGATGCACGGCGATATGATCTTCGCCGCCGCAATGAATATCGAACCACGTGCCGAGGTACTTCGCCGACATCGCCGAGCACTCGATATGCCAGCCCGGAAAACCGCGCCCCCATGGACTATCCCATTCCATCTGCCGCTGCACGCCGACGGGGCTGAACTTCCATAGCGCGAAGTCCGTCGCGTTCTTCTTCGCACCGAGCGCAACCCGCTTGCCCGCCTGCAAGCCCGCGCGATCGAGCCGCGCGAGATAGCCGTAGCTGTCCTGTCTGCTGGTGTCGAAGTAGAGGCCATCGTCCGTCCGATACACATAGCCCGCCCGTTCGATCTCGGCGATAAACGCGATCTGCTCGGCGATGTGATCCGTCGCGCGGCACCACACTGCGGGTTCCAGCAGATTGAGCGCACGCCAGTCCGACACGAATGCTTCCGTATAGCGTTGCGCGATGGCCCATGCCGATTCACCCGTGCGGCGGCTGCCCTTCTCCATCTTGTCTTCGCCTTCGTCGGCATCGGACGTCAGATGGCCGACATCGGTGATATTCACGACGTGCCGCACGTCGTAGCCGTTGCGCATCAGCACGCGGCGCAGGACGTCTTCGAACACGTAAGTGCGCAGATTGCCGATATGCGCGTGATCGTAGACCGTCGGCCCGCAGCAATACATGCCGACAACATCGGCATGGATCGGCGTAAAAGGGCGCACGCTACGCGACCACGTGTCATACAGGGCAAGCGACATGAGATGTCTCCGTTCCGACGTATCGAGAGAAAGTGAAGCAGGACAATGCAGCGGGACAATAAAAAAGCCGCCCGGTTTTGCAACGGGCGGCCAGAGATAACGATTCGACGTTCAGCGATGTTCAGCGACAGCTAGACGCGACTTCCCCCTGGCATGTCGCGACAACATGCGCGCATCAGCGAAAGAGGGAATCGGGTGTGAATGTGCATGAGGACAATCCTAACGTCCAATCACGTTGCGGGTCAATGCGCGTCGAACATGACAGTGTGGGTGCAATGCGGGCGCAATGGGTGCTCACAGTTCCGGTATCTGCGCACCGCGCCAGATCTGACACTGCTGGCGAGCGACCTCATGCAACGAATCATGGACACCGTAAATGCGGCGCAGCCACTTTGCATCGCTGAAACCGTCGGTGACGGTACGCTTGATGATCGCGAGTCCTTCCTGCGCGCCGAGAATCTCTGCATGAGGCGCAAGAGCCTCGAGCGTAACGAGTATGTCGTCGCGGATCGGGCCGCGCAGCCCTGTCTCAGGGTTCAGGCATGATCCATCGAGACCGTATCGGCAGGCCATAAAGCGATTGGCGCGATAGACCTCATAGTCGCGCTCGCTGAGATGCAAGGGTTTGTCGGTCATCAGATAGCGCGCAAGCGACTGGATATATGCAGCGATCGCCGCGGCCCATTCGACGCGCAGCGGCGTGTCCATCACCCGTATTTCGATGGTGCCGTAGCCGGGGCTTGGACGGATATCCCAGTAGAAGTCTTTGAGACTTTTGACGAGACCTGTATTGGCCATGCGCTCGAAGTACTGTTCGAACTCGGACCACGTCGTGACGAAAGGCGCACTCCCCGAGAGCGGGAATGGCGCCACCGAATTCAGGCGCGCGCATTGAAATTGGGTGTCGCTGCCTTGCAGATAAGGAGAAGAAGCCGCGAGTGCGATGAAGTGCGGCACGTAGCGAGAAAGCGAATGCAGCAGCACGAGTGCGGAATCGGGGTCTGCGCAGCCGACGTGCACATGTTGCCCGAAGATCGTGAACTGCTGATACAGCGCGCCATATAGCCCCATCAGGTATTCGGAGCGCTCGCGTCCATCCGAGCGCTGGTCGTACCAGTTCTGGAAGAAATTCGTGCCGCCGCCGCACACGCCGACGTTGAGAAAATCGGCGGCCCGAACGAGGGTGTCGCGCAGCGTTTGCAATTCGCTCAATGCCTGATCGAAATTTTTGCAAACACCCGTTGCCAGTTCGATCATGCCTTCTGTTGTTTCGGGCTTGATCGAACCGGCGAAATTCTGTTCGCTGACGCGGTTGAGGAGTTCGGTTGCGGCCTTCGTCAGATTGTAGTCATGCGTGTTGACTACCTGGACTTCCAGTTCGACGCCAATCGTGAAGGGATCGGATGATGCAAAGGGTTGCAGCATGGGATGTCCTTTTGTGGTGTGTGACGCCGACGGCGGTGTTTGTGCGTTGCTCGCGGGTGGTGCGATGCTGGTTTTTATGGTTTTTATTCTAGGTGTATGTGGGGTGGGTTTTGGGTTTTGTTGGTTTTGTTGGTTTTGGGTTTTGTTGGTTGTCGTTGTTTGACTGGTAAGCAATATTGTTGCCAAGGTTTGAGGTTTTTTTGTCTGTGACACTTTTTTGTGGTGGCATCCGCTTGATGTTGGTGGTTTGCTAGCGTTGCCCCTGTGCGGGGCGGCACCTACTTTTCTTTGCCGCCGCAAAGAAAAGTAGGCAAAAGAA
>NZ_QBUY01000052.1 GCF_003121405.1 Paraburkholderia sp. C35
GCCTACTTTTCTTTGCCGCGGCAAAGAAAAGTAGGTGCTGCCCCGCACAGGGGCAACACTAGCAGACCACTAACAAACAGCGGACGCCAGCGACAAGACAAAACCAAAACCCCAGCGCCACAACCCGCCGGGTCACCGGCAACTCACCGGCAACGCACTGCCAATTCCCTCAAACCCGCTCAATCGCGATGGCAATCCCTTGCCCCACCCCAATACACATCGTGCAAAGTGCAAAACGTCCTTGAGTGCGTTGCAACTGATACATCGCCGTAGTGACCAGACGCGCACCGCTCATCCCCAGCGGGTGACCCAACGCAATAGCGCCGCCATTCGGATTGACGCGCGCATCGTCATCAGCCACACCCAGCGCGCGCAACACAGCCAGACCTTGCGAAGCAAACGCCTCGTTCAACTCGATCACGTCAAACTGATTGATATTCATGTTCAGACGAGCCAGCAGCTTCTGCGTTGCAGGCGCAGGACCGATACCCATCACACGCGGATCGACACCAGCCGTTGCAATGCCCAGCACGCGCGCACGCGGCGTCAGGCCAAAACGCTTCGCGGTCTCCGCGTTAGCCAGCAACAACGCCGCTGCACCATCATTGACGCCCGACGCATTACCCGCCGTCACCGTGCCATCGGGCCGCACCACACCCTTCAGCTTCGCGAGCGCCTCGAGGCTCGTCTCGCGCGGATGCTCATCCTTCGACACGACAATCGCGTCGCCCTTCTTCTGCGGAATCGTCACCGAGACGATTTCCTGCGCGAGCGTACCGTCCTGCTGCGCACGCGATGCCTTCAGCTGGCTGCGCATTGCAAACGCGTCCTGGTCGGCACGGCTGACGTTGTAATCGGTGGCGACGTTTTCGCCCGTTTCCGGCATCGAGTCGACACCGTACAACTGCTTCATCAGCGGATTGACGAAGCGCCAGCCGATCGTCGTGTCGTAGATGTCGGCCTGACGCGAGAACGCGCTGGTCGCCTTGCTCATCACGAACGGCGCGCGGCTCATGCTTTCCACGCCGCCTGCAATCATCAAGCCCGCCTCACCCGATTTGATCGCGCGCGCCGCGATGCCCACGGCATCCATGCCCGAACCGCACAGGCGGTTCACTGTCGAACCCGGCACGTCCTTCGGCAGACCCGCCAGCAGCAGCGACATGCGCGCGACGTTGCGGTTGTCTTCGCCAGCCTGGTTCGCGCAGCCGTAAATCACGTCATCGATCACGCTCCAGTCGACTTCCTTGTTGCGCTCCATCAGCGCCTTGAGCGGCACCGCGCCCAGATCGTCGGCACGCACCGACGACAACGAACCCGCGTAGCGGCCAATCGGCGTGCGAATCGCGTCGCACAGGAAAGCTTCCGTCATGAGATGTCTCCAGTAATGGCGGGCCGGCGTATCGTGGAAGACGACAGGCGCCAGCGGCGGCGCATTGGGCAGCGCCAGGGAAAAACATATCGGCAAACATGTCGATTTGGCAAGATTTGTTCTATACTCGAACAAACGATCATCTATCGAACATTTCAGGTTCGATAATAGGCGGGTGGCGGAAAGACTGTCAAGCGCGCCGGCGGGTGGGAGGGCTGTCGAAACCGGCAATAAGGTGTCGCGAAAACGTCAGGAATGGCCGTCGCACAGTGCCTGGCAGCGCGCTTACGCGCCGGGCGCTCCCGAAACCGCCGCGAAGTTGGAGAATTCAGGCGCTTGCGCTATCGTCACGGCTTTCCGCAAGCTAACGGACGCCCGCCCCGGCCGGCGTTCACATGTTCGCATCGATTTCACACAGGCCATGAGCAAAGTACCCGCCGCGTCACCCGCCGTTCCCGCCAGCCAGACGGACGTACAGGACGCCCCGGACAAGCCGGGCGATTCGTATGTGCAATCGTTCGCGCGCGGGCTTGCCGTGATTCGCGCGTTCAACGCCGAGCGTCCCGAGCAGACACTGACGGACGTCGCCTCGGCCACCGGTCTCACGCGCGCGGGCGCACGCCGCATCCTGCTGACCTTGCAAACGCTGGGCTACGTCGAAGCCGAAGGCCGGCTGTTTCGCCTGACGCCGAAGATTCTCGACCTCGGTTTCGCCTATCTGACGTCGATGCCGTTCTGGAACCTCGCCGAGCCGTTCATGGAAGAACTGTCGGCGGAGGTACACGAAAGCTGCTCGGCGGCCGTACTCGACCGCACGGAGATCGTCTATGTGCTGCGCATGCCGACGCACAAGATCATGACGATCAACCTGTCGATCGGCAGCCGTCTGCCGGCGTATTGCACGTCGATGGGCCGCGTGCTTTTGTCGGCTCTCGACGAAGCGACGCTCGACGCCACGCTCGACGCGTCGCCCATCACCGCGCACACGCCGCGCACGATCACCGACAAGGCCGAACTGAAGAAAGTGATCGCGCAGGTGCGCAGCCAGGGCTGGGCCGTCGTCGATCAGGAACTGGAAGGTGGATTGATTTCGCTGTCCGCGCCGATCCGCAACCGGCGCGGGCAGATCATCGCCGCGATGAACATTAGCGGCAACGCGCAACGCAATTCAGCGAAGCAGATGGTGAAGGCGTTTCTCGAACCGCTGCAGAAAGCCGCGCAAGGCGTGTCCGATATGGTCGCGCTGCGCGGCTAGCGCCTTCGGATTGCCCGTCAGCGGCCCAGATAGCGTTCCACGAGGCGCGCCCAATACGCCGCGCCGATCGGCAGATTGCGGTCGTTGAAGTCGTAGTGCGGGTTATGCACCATACAGCCGTCCTCGCCGACGCCATTGCCAAGCCGCAGGAACGTACCGGGCCGCTGCTCGAGCATGAAGGCGAAGTCCTCGCTGCCCATCAGGATGTCCGCGTTCGGCTCGACGTGTTCCGCGCCGACCAGTTCGCGCGCCACCTCGATCGCGAATTCGGTTTCGGCGTCCGTGTTGACGACCACGGGATACCCTTCCACGTAATCGACATGCGCCTTGCCGCCATAGCTGGCCGCCTGCGTCTCGGCGAGTTCGGTGATGCGCTGTTTCAGCAGCGCGCGCACTTCCGGGCTGAATGAGCGCACGCTCAGTTCGAGCTTCGCGCTCGACGGAATCACGTTGTTCGCCACGCCCGAATGCATCGTGCCCACCGTCACCACGGCGGGCTGCGACGGGTTCACATTGCGCGCGACGATAGTCTGCAGCGCCATCACGATGCTCGACGCGATCACGATGGGATCGACCGTCAGATGCGGGCGCGCCGCGTGGCCGCCGACACCTTCGATCGTGATCGTCGCCTTGTCGCCCGCCGCCATGAACGCGCCCTTGCGGAACAGAAACTTGCCCGGTTCCGCGCCCGGATGGTTATGCACGCCAAATACCGCATCGCAGGGAAAGCGCTCGAACAGGCCATCTTCGATCATCTTCTTCGCGCCGCTGTCGATGCCGCTTTCCTCGGCCGGCTGGAAGTACAGATGCACCGTGCCGGAAAAGCGTCGCGTTTTCGCCAGATGCTGCGCTGCGCCGAGCAGCATCGTGGTGTGGCCGTCGTGGCCGCATGCGTGCATCTTGCCGTGCGTGCCGCTCGCATACGGCAAGCCCGTCTGCTCGACGATGGGCAGCGCGTCCATATCCGCGCGCAAGCCGATGCTGCGCGTGCCGTCGCCGACCTTCAACGTGCCGACCACGCCCGTCTTGCCCACTTCGCGCGTCACCTGCCAGCCCCACGTTTCGAGCTTGTCGGCGACGAGCGCGGCTGTCGCAAGTTCTTCGTAAGCCAGCTCGGGATGATGGTGGATGTGGTGGCGAATATCGCGCAGGGAAGCGGCAGCCGGCTCGAGGTCGGCGATTTCGGTCAGGCGTGTAGCGTCGGTCATCAGGTGTACTCCGGGTTTTTTCGTCGCGTCTTGCGCGCGGCGTCAGACGGCAGTCTATAGCAACGCCTGAGCTTTCCCGTAAGACGACGATGCGCCCGGATTACTTAACGCTTTCGCTGGATGCTGACTCTAGAGTCTGGCCTTGCGCGCGCGCAAGACCTTTGAGCACATCGACGAAAGCAAGCCCTGCTTCTGCGAGCGAACCGGAGTTGTCGATATGCGTGAGATGTGCGCCATCGGGCAGCGCGAACGGCGCCTGACGCGCGAGACGGGCTTCGACCTGTTCGGCCGTTTCACGTCCGCGTGCCGACAGACGCGCGGCGAGAATATGCGGCGCCGCGTGAATATGCACGACTTCGAGATCCTGATAGCGCTTCAACGCACGCGACAGGTACGCACGCGAGCCATTCACGACGACCGTGCAGCCGCGCGCGAGCCACGCATCGATTTCGATGCCGATGCCGTAGTGCAATTCGTGGCTCGACCATTCGAGTGCGAAGAGGCCTTGCGCCGAGCGCGCGGCGAACTCTTCGGCTGTCAATGCGATATGGTTTTCGTTGTGGCCGGTGTCGCGCGTGATATAGCGATGCGCGAACACCACAGGCGTGCCCGCAACATGTTCGCGCGCGAAATGCAGCAGCGAATCCTTGCCCGCGCCCGACGGCCCCACTACGTAGATCAAGCGCCCATTCATGCGTTCTGTCCTTGTTCTGCCGTGAACGCGAGCCGTTGCCACAACCTGAACGGTTCGCCGGGTGCAGGCTCGACGAAGATCGCCGCGCCGTCGATCGACAACGGTCCGAGACGTTGCGCCTCACGATGCCACCATTCGACGATTGCCGCGCGATCGGCAGCATGCGCAAGCGAACTGGATAGCGTCATGTGAAAACGAAACTCGTCGAGCACATACGGATATCCCCATTCGACGAGCAATTCGCGCTGACGTTCCGTCAACGGCGATTCCATGCGTTTTGCAATATCCGCCGCAGAGGGCGCGATGCGCAGCGGCGTGAAAGTGCGCAATGCATCGGCGGCGAGTGCGCGCATCTGATCATCGCCCATGGGCGTGGCAGGACGCAAGGCAACGAAGTCGCCAAGCGTTGCGGCTTCGACAGGCAATTCAAACGGCAGTTGGGTATGCGCCCAACGTTCTGCCGTGTCGAGCAGATCCGCCACCGTCACATGCTCAGCGAGGTGAAATGGCGCGACCAGCGTGCCATGCCAGCCATATCGGCGCGGTGACGTAGTCAGTTTCGCCAGCGGTTGCGACAACGCCGGGGCCTCATGCGGATTCAACGGTTCATCGCTTTCGGCATCGCGCGCAAGCCACGTCGAACCCGCGCCCCACCAGTCCGACGCTCGCGCCGGTGCGTAGTAGATGGCGAAGCGTGCCTGCGCGGTCCATGGATTCTGGATCGTCATGCTCATACGTCGTGCTCGACCATCAGTTGCACGCGGTCGGCGGCGAAGTGCGTGAAGCCGTATTTGATCGCCGTGCCTTCCGTATCGACATCGACGTTTTCGACCCACAGCACCGGCTGCTGCCGGTTGATGCCCAGACGCCGCGCGACTTCCGGCTCGGGCAGCACGCTGCCGATACGGCTCCACTTGCGCAGATAATCCGTGACGCCGTATTCGGCCATTGCCTTCGTGATGCCGCCCACGCGTTCGAGCACGTCGGGCAGATCCGCAAAGCGCGCAGCCGGATAGAAGTTGCGCGCATACGTGAGCGGCACGCCGTCCGCTTCGTGCAACGATTCGATGCGATAGACGAACGCACCCGCGCGCAGTCCAAGTGCCTTTGCAACGGTGGGATCGGCCTTCACGCGCGCTGCCGACAGCATCGTGCCCGCCGGCGAATGATGTTGCTGACGCAAGTTTTCAGTGAAGCGCGTGCGCCTGCCGATGGTGTAATCGATTGCGCCAGGCTGCACGAACGTGCCGCGACCCTGCTCGACGCTGACCAGACCTTGCGCCGCCAGCCCCAGCATCGCGCGGCGGATCGTATGGCGGTTCACGTCGAAGCGCTTCGCCAGTTCGCCCTCGCTCGGCAGACGTCCGTCTTCGCCGAAGCCGCTTGCCGCGATCTCTTTCGCGAGAATCTGCTCGATCTGCCGCCACACGGCAACGCCCGCTCCCCGCTCGAGCATCGCGCCCGGCGCTGCGTCGTCGTTCGATGTCATGGTGCTGTCATTCCCTTCGGTTCAAATAATCGTTCTGTGCATTGTAGTCCGCATGCCGTGGCGGAAATATGAAACTGCACCTTCTGTCACGGGCAAGCGACATTTTAGCTCTAAACGTCTAGACGTTTAGATGAATAGATGCTCAAATATCTGGACTCGCTACTGAACACCCCTCTCCAGGAACCTTCCAGGAACCCCGATGAGCGCCGCCGCGTCTCCTCCTTCAGTTGATTCCCCCGCTTCCGCGAACCCCGCCCGCCGTGCATGGATGTCCGTCATGGCCCGCTCCACGCGCACCGACCTCGAAGCCGCGCTGAACCGCGCGATGGAAGGCCTGCCGTTTCCCGCCTTCGACTGGCTGCGCCCACCCGAAACCGGGCTGGCGATGGTGCGCGGGCGCGTCGGCGGCACGGGCGATGCGTTCAATCTCGGCGAAGCAACCGTCACGCGCGCCACGCTGCGTCTGCGCGACATGCCGCAGGACAGCACCACGGTGGGCGTGTCCTGCCATCTGGGACGCGACCGTCGCCGCGCCGAACTGGCTGCTATCGCAGATGCGCTGCTGCAAACGCCGCAGCATCACGCACGGTTGCAGGCGCAACTGATTGCGCCGCTCGCTGCGCAACTCGAAGCGAAACGCACGCAACGTCAACAGGACGCCGCATCGACGCGCGTCGAATTCTTCACGATGGTTCGAGGCGACTGATGAACACTTCCGCTCAATCCCCGCAGATCGCGCTGTCGACACTGACGCCCGGTTTTGCCGACCCGGTGCACGACACGCAAGCCGTATTCCGTACGCTGCTCGATGCGCTGTCGCGTCCGGGCCGTATCGGCACGATCGATAACGTGCTGCCCGCTTCGCGCAGCGACGCGCGCAACAGCCTGCCGCATGCACGTGCCGATCTCGCCGCGTTCGCTGCGCTGCTCGCGCTATGCGATTACACGACGCCCGTCTGGCTCGCGCAGCCCGATGCCGTGCTCGGTTCCGCGTTGCGCTTTCATACCGGTGCGCCGCTGGTCGATGAACCGCAAGACGCATCGTTCGCCTATGTGCACGACGCAACCACCCTGCCGCCGCTGTCGTGCTTCGCACTCGGCGAGCCGGAAACGCCGGAGCAATCGGTGACACTGATCATTCGCGTCGACTCGCTCACGCAAGGCTCGCCCGTCGTGCTGCGCGGTCCCGGCATCGAACATTCGCACACCATCGCGCCTGGCGGATTGCCCGTGCGCTTCTGGAGCGAACGCGCCGAACTCGCGCCGCTGTTTCCGTGCGGTATCGACTGTTATTTCGTTTGCGGCGACACGCTGATCGGCTTGCCGCGCACGACTCACGTGGAGCTGAACTAATGTACGTTGCCGTCAAAGGTGGAGAGCGCGCGATCGAAGCGTCGTGGCGCCTGCTCGACAAGGCGCGCCGTGGCGACACGCAATTCGCCGAACTGAGCGTCGCGCAGATCCGCACGCAGTTGCGGCTTGCCGTGGCGCGCGTGATGACGGAAGGCTCCGTCTACGATGAAGAACTCGCAGCGCTGGCCATCAAGCAGGCCGCTGGCGATCTCGTCGAAGCGATCTTCCTGCTGCGCGCGTATCGCACGACGCTGCCGCGCTTCGGCTACACGCAGCCGGTAAACACGGAAGACATGCGGCTGGAGCGGCGCATCTCCGCGACCTTCAAGGACGTGCCCGGCGGCCAGATGCTCGGTGCGACGTACGACTACACGCAGCGTCTGCTCGATTTCACCTTGCTGGCTGAAGGCGATGACGAAAGCACTTCACGCGCAACGCGCAGCGAAGCTGCTGCACAGCAGACAACGCCACGCGTGGTGTCTCTGCTCGACAAGGAAGGCTTGATCGAACAGGAACGTGTGACGGAAGGCGCGTCCGAACCGAACGATCTGACGCGCGAGCCGCTGTCGTTTCCTGCCAACCGCGCAACACGCTTGCAAAATCTCGCGCGCGGCGACGAAGGCTTTCTGCTCGCGATGGGCTACGCGACGCAACGCGGCTACGCACACTCGCATCCTTTCGCGGGCGAAATCCGCTTCGGCACGGTAACCGTCGAAATGGAACTGGATGAACTGGGCGAAGCCGTCGAGATCGGTGAGATCGATGTGACGGAATGTCAGATGATCAACCAGTTCGCGGGCAGCAGCGAAGTGCCGCCTACGTTCACGCAGGGTTATGGTCTTGCGTTCGGTCATTCGGAACGCAAGGCGATGGCGATGGCACTCGTCGATCGCGCGTTGCGTGCCGAAGAACTCGGCGAAACCATCGGTTCGCCAACGCAGGATGTCGAATTCATGCTGTCGCACAGCGATAACGTCGAAGCCTCGGGCTTCGTGCAGCATCTGAAATTGCCGCACTACGTGGACTTCCAGGCCGAACTCGAACTCGTGCGCCGCTTGCGCGCGAAACATGCAGCACGCGATGACCACGCGAGCGAAGGCAACGATAACGAGGAGCAGGCAGCATGAACGCGCCCGACACGACGATGCAAACCGCCGCGCACGACAGCGCTGCCGAAGGCTACAACTTCGCGTATCTCGACGAACAGACCAAACGCATGATTCGCCGCGCGCTGTTGAAAGCGGTCGCCGTGCCTGGTTATCAGGTGCCGTTCGCATCACGCGAGATGCCGCTGCCGTATGGATGGGGCACGGGCGGCATTCAGGTGACGGCGTCGATCATCGGACGCGACGATACGTTGAAAGTGATCGACCAGGGTTCCGACGAAACCACCAATGCAGTGAACATTCGGCGCTTCTTTGCGCGCACGGCAGGCGTCAACACCACGCGCAAGACGACGGAAGCGACCATCGTGCAGACGCGTCACCGCATTCCCGAGACGCCGCTCACGGAGAAGCAGATTCTGGTGTATCAGGTGCCGATGCCCGAGCCGCTTTATCGGCTGGAGCCGCGCAACGCCGAATGCAAGAAGCTGCATGCGCTCGCCGATTATGGATTGATCAGCGTGAAGCTGTACGAAGACATCGTGCATCACGGCAGCATCGCGACGACCTACGATTATCCTGTGATCGTGAATAACCGCTATCTCGCGTCGCCGTCGCCGATTCCGAAGTACGACAACCCGAAGATGCATATGAACCCGGCGTTGCAACTGTTCGGCGCGGGCCGCGAGCAACGCATTCACGCGATTCCGCCTTATACGCCGGTAAAAAGTCTCGATTTCGACGATCACCCGTTCGAGGTGCAGCGCTGGGATCATGCGTGCGCGTTGTGCGGATCGACGGAAAGTTTCCTCGATGAAATGATCGTCGACGATGCGGGCAAGCGCATGTTCGTCTGCTCGGATAGCGACTATTGCCACGACCGGCGCGAACAGCAAGGCATTGAAAATAACGCAGGAGAAAGCGCATGACGCCGCTTCTGAGCGCACGCGCGCTTACCAAACAATATGGCGGTCGCAACGGTTGCCGCAATGTGAGCTTCGATCTGTATCCGGGCGAAGTGCTGTGTATAGTCGGCGAATCGGGTTCGGGTAAATCGACGCTGCTGAACACGCTCGCGCTGCGCACACCCGCTGATTCGGGCGCGCTGCACTATGCAAGCTCGCACGGCGAAACGCTCGATCTGCTCGAACTGTCCGAGCCGCGCAAGCGTCTGTTGATGCGCACCGAATGGGGTTTCGTGCAGCAGAATCCGCGCGATGGATTGCGCAGCGCCGTGTCGGCAGGCGCGAATATTGGCGAGCCGTTGATGGCTGTCGGCGCGCGCCACTACGGCAAGATCCGCGATACGGCCACGCAATGGATGACGCGCGTCGAACTCGATGCATCGCGTATCGATGAATTGCCGTCGGCGTTTTCGGGCGGCATGCAGCAGCGCCTGCAGATCGCGCGCAATCTCGTGACGGGTCCGCGCCTCGTGTTCATGGATGAGCCGACAGCCGGTCTCGATGTGTCCGTGCAGGCACGTCTGCTCGATCTGCTGCGCACGCTGACGTCGACGCTGCATCTGTCCGTACTGATCGTCACGCATGACATCGGCGTGGCGCGTCTGCTCGCGCATCGGCTGATGGTGATGCAAGGCGGCGAAGTGGTCGAAGCGGGCCTCACCGATCAGGTGCTCGACGATCCGCAGCATCCCTATACGCAAACACTCGTTTCTTCGGTCTTGCCCGTTTAAGGTCCAGCACGTGATGACAACGTCCATCGAAACATCGTTCATCGACAACGACGCGCTGATGCTGCGCGCGGTCGGTATCGGCAAGACTTTCACGCTGCATGGCCAGGGCGGCGTGCAGATCGACGCGCTCGCAGGCGTATCGCTCGAAGTCGAGCGCGGCGAATGCGTCGTGCTGGTCGGCCCGTCGGGCGCGGGCAAGAGCACGTTCTTGCGCTGCCTGTACGGCAACTATCTGGCGAGCACGGGCTCGATCGCGATTCGCGACGAGGCTCAGCAAGCGAAGTATCTGTCCATCACAGGCGCCGAACCGCGCGACGTGCTGCATCTGCGGCGCGGCGTGGTCGGCTACGTGAGCCAGTTTCTGCGCGTGATTCCGCGTGTGAGCACGCTCGATCTCGTCGCCGAGCCGTTGATTTCGCGTGGCGTCGACGAAAAGGAAGCGCGTGCGCGCGCCGCCGCGCTGCTCGCACGGCTCAACGTGCCCGAGCGTCTGTGGCCGCTTGCGCCTGCGACATTTTCTGGCGGCGAGCAACAGCGCGTGAACATCGCGCGCGGTCTGATTGCCGGGCATCCCGTCTTGCTGCTCGACGAACCCACGGCTTCGCTCGATGCGGAGAACCGCGACATCGTCGCGAGCCTGATTGTCGAAGCGCGCGAACGCGGCGCGGCCATCGTCGGCATCTTCCACGATGAAGACACGCGCGCGAAAGTTGCCACACGCAGGCTCGAACTGACGCCACCGCTGCGTCACGCAACGGCATTACACTGATATTGATCCGATACGGAGTCTTTACATGCTGATCAAGAACGCCCGCGTCGTCACGCGGGACGAAGTTTTCAACGGTGTCGTGCGCGTCGAAGACGGCATGATTCGTGATGTCGCGCGCGGCACGACCGCGGCTGCAGAAGCGCAGGACTGGGAAGGCGACTATCTGTTGCCGGGCCTCATCGAATTGCACACCGACAACCTGGAAAAGCATCTGTTACCGCGTCCGGGTGTCGAATGGAATACGGACGCCGCGTTCGTGATTCACGACGCACAGGTCGCCGCTGCCGGCATCACCACCGTATTCGATGCGCTCGCGATCGGCTCGCGTTCGAGCGTCGGCTTGCGCCGCGCCGATACGCAGATGAACTGCGCGCAAGCGCTGCAACGTTTCTCCGAGCGCAAGCTGCTTCGCGCAGAACACTTCCTGCATCTGCGCTGTGAAATCGCCACCGCCGACGTGGTCGAACTGTTCGACACGCTGAAAGATCACCCGCTGCTGCGTCTCGCGTCGGTGATGGATCACACGCCGGGCCAGCGCCAGTGGCACGACCGCGAGCAATGGCGCCGCTTCCAGGAGCGCCACGGCAAGATGACGGATGAGCACATGGCCGCGACGCTCGTCGAACTCGAAGACGAACAGCAGCGTTTCGCCGACGAACATCGCCGCCAGATCGTCGAGCGCTGCAAGGTGCTAGGCGTGCCCGTCGCGAGCCACGACGACACGCTGGTCGAACACGTGCAGCAAGCCGCCGAAGAAGGCATCGTGCTGGCCGAATTCCCGACCACGCGCATCGCCGCCGAAGCCGCGCACCGCCACGGCATCGCGACGATCATGGGCGCGCCGAACATCGTGCGCGGCGGCTCGCATTCGGGCAACGTGTCGGCGCTGGAACTGGCGAAAGCCGGTCTGCTCGACATCCTGTCGTCGGACTATGTGCCGTCCAGCCTGCTGACGGCCGCCTTCGAACTGGTCGAAAAAGCCGGCTGGACGCTGCCGCGCGCGATGGCGACCGTCTCGGCGGAACCGGCGCGCACGGCAGGTCTGCACGACCGCGGCGCAATCGAAACCGGCCTGCGCGCGGATTTCGTGCGCGTCACGATGCTCGACGCATTGCCCGTTCCGCGCGCGACCTATCGTGCGGGCGAGCGGATCGTCTGACGCGGTTCACCGATAAGCGATTGAAGCAAAAGCGTTTGCCGCAGCGCCGCAAGCATGGCAAACGCTTCTAATGCCTTCCGTTTCACCTTCGTTTTGCTTTCAATGCATCTTCAATGCCTCATAACATAAAAATCCACGTTAGAGGCAATACTCCTGTGCCATCCGGTGTTTCACTAGCACCGCAAATATTTTGATTTGTTAAGCTTGGCGCGCGTTGCTGGCTGGGCCAGCCGGCAACCACATAGAGACAAGCCCGGCACAACGGCCGGGCAACGTCGCGCAGCGGCACAACCGCATGCGGGACACTTTGAACCACTCCCGGGAGTACATCAGTGAAGAAACTGCTTGCGGCTTTGACGGTTGCCCTGCTCGCCACCGTATCGATCGGCGCACACGCCAAAGATTGGACCACCATCCGCTTCGGCGTCGACGCCAGCTACCCGCCGTTCGAATCGAAGGGTTCCGACGGCAAGCTGGTCGGCTTCGATATCGACCTCGGCAACGAAATCTGCTCGCGCCTGAAGGCAAAGTGCGTCTGGGTTGAAAACGATTTCGACGGCATGATCCCCGCACTGAAGGCGAAGAAGTTCGACGGCGTGCTGTCGTCGATGTCGATGACGCCGCAACGCGCTGAACAGATCGCTTTCTCGTCGAAGCTGTTCAACACGCCGACGCGCCTCGTCGCCAAGAAGGGCTCGAACATCCTGCCGACGCCGGAATCGCTGTCGGGCAAGACGGTTGGCGTCGAGCAAGGCACGATCCAGGAAACGTACGCGAAGACCTACTGGGAACCGAAGGGCGCGAAGGTCGTGCCTTACCAGAACCAGGACCAGGTCTATGCCGACCTGATCTCGGGCCGTCTGGACGCAGCCCTGCAAGATGCAGTGCAGGCTGACATCGGCTTCCTGAAGACGCCGCGCGGCGCTGGCTTCCAGTTCGTCGGCAAGGATCTGGAAGACAAGAAGATCCTCGGCGAAGGCGCTGGCATCGGCATGCGTAAGGACGACGCGGACCTGAAGGCGAAGGTCGACAAGGCAATCGCCGACATCATCAAGGACGGCACGTACAAGAAGATCGAGAAGAAGTACTTCGACTTCGACGTGTACGGCGGCTAAGCCACACGGCAACGTATCGCGCGGCTCGTCCGCGCGATACGCCGCCACGCTGGACAGGCAGAACGGGCTCCTCACGGAGCCCGTTTTGTTTTGGCGTCAGTGTTCGTGATCGCAGTCGAAGTCCTGCAGATCGCGCCGCGCCGCAGCGTCGCCCGCGCTGCGCAAATGGGCTAAGATCGAACGGTTCGACGATTCGACGATTTACGGCGCGGCCGTCGTGCGCGCCACCGTTTTCAGCAGTCAACCCGAAGTCACCGAAGTCACCTCTCTGCAACTACAGGGCGTACGCGCGGCGTTGGCGGCGTCACATCAAACATGCAAACCCTCAATCATCCGCTGATTTCCCCGACCCTCGGCACCGCTCGCAGTCTGACGAGCTTCCACTACGGTCCGAGCGGCGGACAGAAGGTCTATATCCAGTCATCGCTGCACGCAGACGAACTGCCCGGCATGCTGGTGTCGTGGGCGCTGCGCCGCAAGCTCGAAGCGCTCGAGGCAGCGGGCAAACTGCGCGGCGAAGTCGTGATCGTGCCCGTCGCGAACCCGATCGGCCTGAACCAGCATGTGCTCGGCCTGCTCGCCGGCCGCTTCGAAACGAACACGGCGCAGAACTTCAACCGCAATTTCTATAACCTGTACGACCTGATCGCGCCCGTGATCGAAGCGCGTCTGACGTCGGACGCCGACCAGAACCGCACCATCATCCGTCAGGCCATGCGCGAAGCGCTCGATGCGCAAAAGCCGCGCACCGAAATCGAATCGCAGCGTCTCGGCCTGCAACGTCTGTCGTACGACGCGGACGTCGTGCTCGATCTGCATTGCGACTGGGAAGCCGCGCTGCATATCTATACGAACCCGGACCTGTGGCCTGACGTCGAGCCGCTCGCGCGCTATCTGGATTCGAAGGCTTCGCTGCTCGCGGTGGATTCCGTCGGCAATCCGTTCGACGAGATTCACAGCTTCTGCTGGTCGGAACTGCGCACGCGCGTCGGCGACCGCTTTCCGATTCCGAATGGCTCGATCTCGGTGACGGTCGAACTGCGCAGTCAGCGCGATGTGTCGTACGAGTTCGCCGAGCACGACGCGCAAGGCATCGTCGAATACCTGACGCATCGCGGCGTGATCGCCGGTGAAGCCGCGCCGATGCCGCCGCTCGAATTCGCGGCGACGCCGCTGGCGGGCACCGAGCCGATCGTCACGCCCGTGAGCGGCGTGGTCGTGTATCGCGCGGAAGTGGGCAAGTGGATCGATGCCGGCGAGCCGATCGCCGATATCATCGATCCGCTGACCGACCAGGTCATCACGCTGAAGTCGACGGTGGCGGGCGTGTTGTACGCACGGCATCTGTCGCGCTTCGCGCAGGCGGGCATGGAGATCGTGCGCATTGCAGGCGCAAAGGCATTCCGCACGGGTCAGTTGCTGTCGGCCTGATCGCACATTCAGCGCGTGCGCCGCACGCCTGCCCTGCTGGTCGAAATATGAAATCGCCCGCCATATGCGGGCGATTTTTTTGGTTGCGCGAACAAACATTGGCGCCTGTTTCGCGCATCCGGCTAAACAGAACGCGCGCCGAGATATGAAGCATATGCACAGATTCGCGTGCAAGGAATTTGCACGCGAGACAATTTTTGTCGCATTTGTACTACATATCCACTAAAAAGATTTCCTGTCATATTCCTTTCCTTTCTCCCCGTTACATTTGCGCCCGTCGCGCGACCGACCGCAGAGTCTGGCTCGCGATCGCCATTTTTCAATCCGGAGAAAGCTTTGAACAAGAAAGTACTTACCACCGCTCTACTCGCCTCGGCATTTGCAGGTACCGCACACGCACAAAGCAGCGTCACGCTGTACGGCATCATCGACGCTGGTATCAGCTACGCGAATCACTCGAAGAACGCAGCAGGCGGCAGCGACAAGCTGTTCAAGTATGACGACGGCGTGGCGCAAGGCAGCCGTTGGGGCCTGCGCGGCACGGAAGACCTGGGCGGCGGCCTGAAGGCACTGTTCGTGCTCGAAAGCGGCTTCAACAGCGGCAACGGCACGCTCGGCCAGGGCGGCGCACTGTTCGGCCGTCAGGCGTTCGTGGGTCTGTCGAAGGACGGCATGGGCTCGCTGACGTTCGGTCGTCAATACTCGTTCTCGACCGACTACCTGGGCAGCAATTACTCGACGGGTGGCCAGACGGTCGCGGGTAACTACGCTTACCACATCAACGACGTCGACCAGCTCACGTCGAGCCGTATCAACAACTCGGTCAAGTTCAGCAGCGCGAACTACGCTGGCCTGACGTTCGGCGCAATGTACGGCTTCTCGAACCAGGCAGGCGCATTCGGCGGCGCACCGGCAACGGGCACGGCGGCTGCACCGGTTGCAGGCTCGTCGCGCGCTTACAGCTTCGGCGTGAACTACGCGAACGGCCCGATCGGCCTGGGCGCTGCGTACACGGACATCCGTTTCCCGGGTCAGGCATCGCCGGCGTTCTCGACGTCGATCGCCAACGTGACGACGGGCACGGTGCGCGACCTGCGCACGTTCGGTCTGGGCGGCCGCTACATCATGGGACCGGCAACGATGTACGCGCTGTGGACGAACACGCACTTCGAGCCGGTCACGGGCGCATCGACGACGTACAACAACTTCGAAGGCGGCGCCAAGTACGCGTTCACGCCGGCACTGACGACGGGTCTGGGCTACACGTACTCGCGTCTGACGGGCGCGACGACGGGCCACTTCAACCAGGTGGACGCAAGCGTCGACTACGCACTGTCGAAGCGTACGGACGTCTACGGCCTGGTGATCTATCAGGACGCATCGGGCAAGACGGCTTCGGGCGCTCCGATCCAGGCTCAGATCGGTTCGTCGACGTCGTACTTCAACACGTCGGGTTCGGGTTCGCAGAACCAGCTGGCGTTCCGCGTCGGCATGCGCCACAAGTTCTAAGCTGCGTTGCAAGCGAGGCGCTTTCGGGTGCTTCGCTCTTGCGCAGATGGAATTGAAAACGCCCCGCTTTGCGGGGCGTTTTCTTTTTTGGGCCAAAGCTGTGGGTATGCGGCTCAAGCCATCAATCCCTCGACACCCAGATCCGCACCTCCCCACTCGCGCCAGGCATCGTAAAGTCGAACGTGCGGCCAGCGCGCACGTCGAACAGCAGGCGCTCCAGCCGCTCGAGCCGGGCCGCCTTTTCATCCCTGCTCATGGCAGTCATGCCGTCCTTGTCCTGCAGCAGTGCCTGACGCGCCGTCATGATGCGCGCGACGGCACGCGATTGCGATGTGAAAACCTCTTCCATGTCGGGTGCTTCCTTCCGGCAGCGGCCACATGGAAAACTTCATTTCTCATGCCGCACCAGCTACGTTCATCAAAAAAATCGCGCCCGCTTTTCGACGGGCGCGCGATGATTTTATGAGCTGACGCAAAATCCTGCTGCGAGGCCGACAAGGCTCCGTGCCGCAATCAGCTTGCCGACACCAGTTCAGCGAACTTCTGCACATCCACATTGCCGCCGCTGATCAACACGCCAATCCGTTTGCCCTTGAGCTTGTCCTTCATCTGACGCGCGGCAGCGAAGCTCAGGCAACCCGTCGGCTCCACGAAAATCTTCATGCGCGATGCGAAGAAGCGCATGCAGTCGATCAGTTCCGCGTCGCTGGCCGTCAGCACATCGTTGACGTCGCGCTGGATGATCGGGAACGTGTAGTCGCCCAGGTGCTGCGTTTGCGCGCCGTCAGCGATCGTGCGCGGTGTATCGATATGAACGATCTTGCCCGCACGGAAAGACTGCTGACCGTCGTTGCCCGCTTCCGGTTCGACGGCGTACAACATGCAATCGGGAGAGAGCGCGCGTGTCGACAGCGCCGAACCCGACAGCAGACCGCCGCCGCCGAGCGGCACGAAAAACGCGTCGAGCGGGCCGACTTCCTCGAACAGTTCTTTCGCAGCCGTGCCTTGGCCCGCCATCACATCGGGATGGTCGTACGGCGGAATCAGCGTCAGGCCATGCTTTTCCGCAAGATCGCGGCCAATCTGCTCGCGGTCTTCCTTGTACCGGTCATAGATGACGACATTGCCGCCATAGCCTTTGGTGGCCTCGACCTTAATCTGCGGCGCGTCGTGAGGCATCACGATGGTCGCGGGCATGCCGAGCAGACGCGCGGACAGTGCCACGGCCTGCGCATGATTACCCGACGAAAACGCGACCACGCCGCGCCGGCGCTGCTCGGCGTCGAACTTCGACAACGCGTTGAATGCGCCGCGAAATTTGAACGCGCCCATGCGCTGGAGGTTTTCGGCCTTGAAGAACACTTCGGCATCGAACATCTCGTTGACGGTGCGCGAAATCAGCACGGGCGTGCGGTGTGCGACGCCTTCGAGCCGCTGCGATGCGGCGACGACGTCGTCATAGGTGGGCAATGTGAGCTTGGTCATCGGGAAGATCCAGTGTTGAGCAACGCGGGACGAGGTAACGCACATGTCCCGCTGGATTGATTGCATTGTGATTAGACAGATTGTCTATGTCAATACATTTTGTAAAGATCGGTATCGTATAGCGGTATCCGTGTCACGGAACAGCCGTTACCAGGGCCACGCGACGCGTGTGCCGATACCCGCCTCCCGCGCGCGATCGCGTAGCATGCGCGCCACCGTCAGATCCTGCAGCGCCAGACCTGTCATGTCGAAGATCGTGATGTCTTCGTGAGCGCGCTGCACTGCGGTGGCGCCGTCGAGAACCGCACCCAGTTCGATACTTGCCACGGCGGGATTCCATTGCAATTCACCAATCTGCTCCGCCTGCGAGCGATCGTCGACATACACGCGTGCCCGTTCGAGCAGGCCAGCCGGCAATTCGCGTTTGCCTTTCGTATCGGCGCCCACGCAGTTGATGTGCGTGCCGGCGCGCACAGCATCGGCGCTAAAAAGCGGGCCGCCGCCCGGCGTGGCCGTGATGACGATATCGCTCTGCGCGACGGCATCGTCCGCATGCCTTGCATGTTCGACGGTGCATCGTGCCTTGAACAGTGCCTCGAACGCAGCATCGGCCTCGCCATGCGACGTCACATAGCGGACCATCTTCAGTTGCGGCATCAGATGCAGCGCGAACGTCACCTGAATACGCGCCTGCGTGCCCGTGCCGAACACGCAAAGACGCTCGCTGTCCGCGCGCGCGAGATGTTGCAAGCCAAGGCCGCCTGCCGCGCCCGTACGCATCGTCGTGATCGCGTTGCCGTCGATCACGCATTCGGGACGCCCAGTAGCAGGATCGACGAGCATCACCGTCGCCTGATGCGGCTCGCCGCCAAGCGTACGGTTGGACGGCCAGAAACCCGCGGCCTTGAAGCCCAGCAGTGCGTCCGTCTGCACGTCGCCCGACTTGATGCCGAACACGCCGCCCGTTGCGAGCCGCTCGCGCACCAGTGAGAACACGCGTCCCTCGCCTGCCGCATGCAGCACGAAGGCGCGATGAACGGCTTCGAGCACGTCGTCGGCGGTGAGCAGCCGGTCGACGTCATCCTTGTTCAGCAGCAGCAATGTCGCGTCATTTCGCATCGTTGTATACCGTCGCACGAGATACGCCCAGATGGGCAGCAATGATTTCCATCGACTTGCGAACCTCCAAAAAACCCGCCTGCTTCAACTCCTGCATCAACGCGCGGCGCTGCTCGGTCTTGAGCGCATGCGGCGTGGTGGAGAGCGATATCGCGTATTGATCGATGCGTTCGCGGATCACTTCGGCATTGGCGGGATCGAGCGATTCCTTGCCGCCCTCGCCCGACGTCGTGCAGAACTGCTCGAGAATATTCTGGATGCCGCGAAACAGATTCAGATCGACATTCAGGCACAGCGCGGCGACATAGCGCCCCGTGGAATCCTTGATTCCCACCGAAGTACTCTTCGCGCGGCGTCCGTCGCCGAACTGGTTCGGATAATTGGTCAGCAACTGCGGAAAATCTTCGTCCGCGATTCGCGCGAGGCCAAGCTCGGTGGTCGGATCGCCTACGCCGCGTCCCGACAGATTGTTGTGAATCGCGAGAATGGAGTGCTTCGGATCGCGCAGATCATGCACGACGACTTCGCAAAACGGCGCGAACGTCTGCCCCAGACCGTCGGCAATCTGCCGCACCTGATCGATCAGCGATTCCTGCTCCCGCTCCAACGCGCTCTTTTTCATAAGTAGACGTTTTATCTAAAGTTATTCATATTGTATAGCAAAACACCAGGAGCGTCGCAAGCAGAAAAAAGCACGCGGCTTCATTTCTCTTGAACGCGATGGGCCATCGCCTATAGTCGACTCATGCGTAACGCATAGGAACCGAAGCCATGTGCAATACGTATGAATATCCGCAGCAATACGGAGGCGCGGGCCGCCGCCGTTTTCTCCGCCTGACGGGGGCCGCGACCCTTGCGGGGCTTGCGCGAGTCACGCTCTGGCCGGGTACGGCGCAGGCCGATGCGTTGACCAAAGCGCAGCGCGACAGCATGACGCCGCAGCAGATCATCGACGAGATGAAGCACGGCAACGCGCGCTTCCAGAAGGGCGAACGCAAGCCGCGCAACTATCTGCGCGAACAGCGCGCGAGCGCCGCGGGACAATATCCCGCCGCCGTGCTGCTGAGCTGCATCGATTCGCGCGCGCCCGCCGAAGTCATCATGGACCTCGGTATCGGCGACATCTTCAACTGCCGCGTAGCGGGCAATATCGAGAATCCCGACATCCTCGGCAGCATGGAGTTTGCGTGCAAGCTGTCGGGCGCCAAAGTCGTGGTCGTCATGGGCCACACGGCCTGCGGCGCGATCAAGGGCGCCATTGCCAATGCCGAACTGGGCAACCTCACGGGGCTGCTCGACAAGATCAAGCCCGCCGTTCAGGCGACCGAATACACGGGCGAACGCACCGCGACCAACTATGCATTCGTGAATGCCGTCGCCCACAAGAACGTCGAACTGACGATCGGCAACATCCGTCGCGACAGCCCTGTTCTTGCGGAACTGGAACAGCAAGGGACGATCAAGATCGTTGGCGCGATGTACGACCTCAACACGGGCGCGCTGGCGTTTTTCGGGTGATTCGCAGTGCGATGGCGTTTTCTGTTACCCTGCGCCCTTTCTCCCAGCTTGAACCCGTATAGATGGACATCCCTTTCAACGAACGCGGTGTGTCGGTCACGCGCAATGCGCTGTCGGCGGCCGGCCAGGTCTTTCCGTTGCGCGAGATTCAGGACGTGCGCGTCGAGACCGTGCAGAAAAACAAGCTCATTCCCGTCGCGATTTCGCTGATCGGCCTCGCGGGCGCGATTGCCGGTGGCATCTATTCGTCGCCGCTCGGCATCGTCGTGGGCGTGATGCTGATCGTGGTCGGCTGGCTCACGTGGCGCACGCAGGACGTCACGCACCGGCTGATGGTGCGGTCGGCGGGCAGCGAGCGCGAAGCACTGTCCAGTATCGATCTGTCGTTCGTCGAACGCGTTGCGCAGACGGTTCGTGACGCGCTTGCGTCGGCAACGGCTGCGGCTGCGGCGCCCAAAAGCTGAACAGCCTTGGCGCACGCCAGGGCCGTCTTTACGCAAATTTGACGGCCCGCAGCGCCTCTTTTGCATCGGCTTGAGACGCCGACCGCTACAGTGGACGCGTCTCAACAGCCGCGCCGCCAAACTCGCGGCGGCGCATCGACGATGCATCACGCTACCGCTTCCGCTTCACCACGCGCCATCGCGCGCCGCGCGCCCGCCAAAGAACCCGCCATGCAACCTGCCCTTTCGCTCGTGACCCTCGACGTGACCGTGCCCGGCACGTCGTCGGCGACCGGCCGCCGCACACTGCTCGCAGCGCTCGGCGAAGGTTCGCGTCTGTTCGTGATGGCCGTCGACAAACGTAACGACTCGATCACGTTTCGCGTCGATGTGATGGCGCGCAATGTCGGCGATGTGGTCGGTGCACTCGCGTTCGCGCTGCGCCGCGCGACGATTGGCCGCGTCCGTGCGCAAGCGGTGACAGCAGTAACGCAAGCGCCCGCGCGCCAGCACTGAAGCAACCCTCCTCGCTTTCACACATTTTTGCAGGTCATGACACGCGCCCGCGTAGAGTCGGCGCTCCTGTCATCCCGCGTGCCCTTGCGCCCGCCTCACGCGCAGCACAGCCTGAACCGCTGCGCGTTTTCATCAGGGGTACGCACTTCTGCAAGGTGTGTGCGATGTCTTTCCATTTCTTCCGCCGCATGGCCGGCTTCTTCGCGGGCGCGTCGATCGTGCTCTCGCTCACGGCCTGTTCGACGCCGATCTCCACGCCCATTCCGCCCGAAACGAAAGCAAGCCTTATCAACGAAGGCCGCGATGGGCTGTATGTCCAGCTGTTCGCCGAACGCACCGACACGCACGGCCGCGCGTCGATCGGCCTGCCCGTGCAACTCGACGGCAAGGCCGTTTATCTGATGCTCGACACAGGGACACGCGGCACGCGCGTGCTGTCGAAAGTCTTGCCACGCTCGAACTATCCCGTTGCAGGCACGCGCACGTCGCTCACGTGCGCCACCGATGCGCAGGTGTCGGGCGCCACCGTCACGCTGCCCATGAGCCTCGTCGGCACGAAGCCTGTCGATATCGCCGCGCAATCCGTCGATGAAGTCAGCTGCCTGAAGATCAACAAACGGTGCATCGCGCAGGATGGCTACACGGGCGAGTTCGGCTGGGCGTTCTCGGGCATCTTCGGCGTCGGCGCAGACGATCCGCGCGACGCCTGCTGCACGCAACCGCTGCGCGCGCCGCCTTCGAATATCGGCGCGCGCTACATGGTGCGCGCGAACCTCGATCGTCCGTTTCTCGTGCTTAGCCCATCGAATGGGATAACGAAAAACTTCACGATGGTGCCGCTCACGATCGGCAAGGACGGCTCCGAGCAATGGCCGGCTGGCTGCGTGCAGGTCGGCAGCAAGATGCGCTTTTGCGCGCCCGTCGTGTTCTCGACGGGCGGCACCGACATGATCCGCATCGAAACCGACAAGGCGCCCGACTGGGCCGGCGACGTCGACGAACACACGGCGTTCGCGCAAAGCAATTACGACGTGGTGCTGGGCGTGGGCGAATGGGCGCATCGCTTCAACGACGCGCAAACCACCATCGTGAAGGCTGCGCCGGGCGCGAACCGGATCGTGATCGGGCTCATGGCGCTGCAGAATATCGACCTGCTATTCGACTTCGCGCAGGGACAACTCGGTTTGCGCGCCGTGCGTAACAACGAACGCATGGGCAGCTAAAGCCATATAAAAACACGAACCGCCTCGATAAAAAGCCGCCGCGCGATGCAGATCGCGCGGCGGCTTTTTTCATGCACGCATGACGACGCTTGCGTGTGCATTACTCCAGTTCGAGCGGCTTCACATTCCAGATATGGCGCGCATACTCGGCAATCGTGCGATCCGACGAGAACTGCCCCATGCCCGCCACGTTCTCGATCGCGCTCTTCGTCCAGCCGCGCCGGTCGAGATAACGCTTGTCGACTTCGTCCTGTGCCTTCGCGAACGCCGCGAAATCGGCGAGCACCATGTAGTGATCACCCCAATCGACCAGCGTGTGGAAGATGTCCGAGAAGCGATGCGGTTCATCCGGCGAGAAGAAGCCCGTGCGAATCTGATCGAGCGCGACCTTCAGTTCGGCGTTGTGCTCGTAGATTTCGCGCGGACGGTAACCCGTCGCCCGCAACTCGTCGACCTGATCCGCCGTGTGTCCGAAGATGAAAATGTTGTCGCGCCCCACGGCATCGCAGATCTCGATGTTCGCGCCATCCATCGTGCCGATGGTCAGCGCGCCATTGAGCGCGAGCTTCATGTTGCCCGTGCCCGACGCTTCCGTACCTGCCATCGAAATCTGTTCGGACAGATCAGCCGCGGGAATGATCAGCTCGGCCACGCTCACGCCGTAGTTCGGCACGAACACCACCTTCAGCTTGTCGCCGATGATGGGATCTTCGTTCACGGCCTTGCTGACATCACCGATCAGTTTGATGATCGTCTTCGCCATCCGGTACGCAGAGGCCGCCTTGCCCGCGAACATCACGACGCGCGGCACCCAGTCACGCTCCGGATTCTCGCGAATGCGGTTGTAGCGCACGATCACATGCAGCACATTCAGCAGTTGCCGCTTGTATTCGTGAATACGCTTGACCTGCAGATCGAACAGCGCTTCGGGATCGAAGCTCATCTTCGTATGTTGCTGCAGGCGCTGGATCAGATGCAGCTTGTTCTGCCGCTTCGCCTCATGAAACGCGTGGATGAACGACGGATCGTCGCGCAGATCGCGCAGCTTGCCGAGTTCGAACAGATCGCGCCGCCAGTGTGTGCCGATCTGCTCGTCGATCAGCTTCGACATCGACGGACTCGACTGCGCGAGCCAGCGTCGCGGCGTCACGCCGTTCGTCACGTTGGTAAAGCGCTCGGGCCAGATCTTCGCGAAGTCCGCGAAAATGTCGCGCGTCATCAGTTGCGAGTGCAACTTCGATACGCCATTCACTTTCTGGCTCGCGACAATCGCCAGATGCGCCATGCGCACGCGCCGCTGCCCGTATTCATCCACAAGCGAAATGCGCCGGATCATATCGACGTCATGGCCCGAATGCTCGCTCACGAGCTTGAGAAACTCGGCGTTGATATCGAAGATGATCTCGAGGTGTCGCGGCAACAGGCGCGCAAGCGTTTCGACGTCCCACGTTTCGAGTGCTTCGGGCATCAGCGTGTGGTTCGTGTACGAGAACATCTGCTGGATGTCTTTCCATGCCTTGTCCCACGGCACGTGATGCACGTCGACCAGCAGCCGCATCAGTTCGGGAATGGCGAGCACCGGGTGCGTGTCGTTCAGATGCACCGCGACCTTCTCGGCAAAACGGCCAAACGTGCTGTGCGTGCGCTGATAGCGGCGAATCAGATCCTGCATCGTCGCCGAGACGAAGAAGTACTCCTGCCGCAGACGTAACTCGCGGCCCGCAGGCGTCGAATCGTCGGGATACAGCAAGCGTGAGACGTTCTCCGACATGTTCTTTGCATCGACAGCGCGGCGGTAGTCGCCCTGATTGAACGCCGACAGATCGAGTTCTTCCGTCGCGCGCGCGGACCACAGGCGCAGCGTGTTGGTCGCGCTGGTCGCGAAGCCGGGGATCACGGTGTCGTACGCCATCGCGTTGACATGCTGCGTCTCGATCCATTCCACGTGCCCATCGCGCTGCACCGTGCGCCCGCCGAAATGCACGATGTATTGCACCTCGGGCCGCGGAAACTCCCACGGATTGCCCGCGCGCAGCCAGTAGTCAGGCGTTTCGATCTGCTCGCCATCGACGATCTGCTGCCTGAACATCCCGTATTCATAGCGGATACCGTAGCCGAAGCCCGGAATGCCGAGCGTCGCCATCGAATCCAGAAAGCATGCCGCGAGACGTCCGAGGCCACCGTTGCCGAGCGCGGCATCGGGTTCGAGATCGACGAGTGCTTCCATATCGACGCCGAGGCTCGCGAGCGCTTCCTTCACCTGATCGTAGATGCCGAGCGCGAGCAGCGCGTTCGTGAAGGTGCGCCCGATGAGGAATTCCATCGACAGGTAATACACGCGCTTCACATCCTGCTCGTATTGCAGGCGCGTGGTCTTCATCCAGCGCGCAACGAGCCGGTCGCGCACGGCGAGCGCGGCGGCATGCAGCCAGTCCTGCGGGCGCGCCGTCACGGCATCCTTGCCGACGCCGTACATCATGCGGTTGGAAATCGAGCGCCGCAGCGCATCGACGGTACTGTTGAGTTGATCGAATTCCAGATCCACCGCTGTCATCGAAGCCTCCGGTAAACCGACGCGGCGCGCGCTTGACTGCTTGCGTTTTGGATGCGGGCGGCGCGAGCCGGTCTGGTGGATAAATAAGCAGAGTAGGACATTTTGCGTCTTCCCGCGTCTGCGGCCATTTCATTGTTGATAAGCCCGCTCAACCAAGCAGACACGGCTGACCGCCGCGCAGTTCCATTTCTATCCGCCTGGATTTGTCTTAGCGTAGCTGAGAAGTCATTGCAGCTGGCACGATGCCGGTGCAGACGGTTCGGTTCCTTGCACTAGTATGGATGAGTAAAAAGGCGGATCGGAAACAGGCGCGCCCTGCTGCGTCCCGCCACATCCCGCTGTAGCGGCGCTCGCGTCATCGTGCTCCGATGGAGGTCGAAAATGAACGCACAATCCGTGCTCGGCATCATCCACGCGCAGGAATTGCTGATCGTCTCGCTGATCCGCGCGTTGCCGCCCGCCGACCGGCGCAAGGTGTCGGACGAGTTTCAAGGTCAGGTCGAACTCGCCGAAGCGCCGCATCTGGGCGACGGCCACGACCGCGAAACGATGGAAGCATTCAGGTCGCATATCCGCAAGCTGTCGATCCTGCTGGCTTCCTGCAGCTGAGGGTGTGTCTGCTTTGACACACGTTGACCTGAAGGCGCGCGCCGCATCAGACGGTTAGTTGCACACATCGGCTATCGCGCGATGCAGCTTCCAATGGCCTTTCAAACACTCCGTTTTTGCGCGGCACCGAGCAGGATCCGCGCTGCTCTGTAACAATCGCTTCATTCGCGCCGGACGCGCCGCCAATTCGCAGGCGTGCCGATATGCGCCCCGCTCAGCCCTCTGTAGAGCCGTCCTTGTCCGAGAACACATCCAACCCGACACGCGTCCCCGACGGCCCCATGTCCGCCGGTCACCGTTTTGCGATGGCAGCGATCATGCTGTCGGTTGCCCTCGCCTCGCTTGATACCGCCATCGCCAACACGGCCTTGCCCGCCATGGCCGCCGATCTGCATGCCCGGCCTGCCGCGTCGGTGTGGATCATCAACGCCTATCAACTGGCGATGGTCGCGACACTGCTGCCGCTCGCCGCGCTCGGCGATATCGTCGGGCATCGGCGCATTTACATCTGCGGGATCTGCGTGTTCACGGCGGCCTCGCTAGGTTGTGCGCTATCGCCGACGCTGCCGTTCCTGGCCGGCGCGCGCGTCGTGCAGGGAGTTGGGGCGGCGGCGATCATGAGCGTGAATACAGCGCTCATCAAGCATCTTTATCCGCCGCATCAACTCGGGCGCGGTGTCGGACTGAATGCGCTGGTGGTGGGCGTGGCGTTCGCGGTGGGACCGACGGTGGCATCGCTGATATTGTCGGTGGCGAACTGGCCGTGGCTGTTCGCCGTCAACGTGCCGCTCGGCTTGCTGGCGTTGTCGTTCGCATGGCCGGGTTTGCCGCGTACGCCGCGCGGCACGCATCAGTTCGATCGCGTCGCGGCGCTGCTCAACGTGATCACGTTTGCCGCGCTGATCTTCGCGCTCGGCGAAGCGGCACAGCGTGCACCGACGCCGGTCGTGCTGGGCGCTGCAGCCGTGACGGTGATCTTCGGCGCGCTGCTGATGCGCCGCGAGGCCGGTCACCCCGCGCCGATGCTGCCCGTCGATCTGTTCAAGCTGCCCGTGTTTGCCCTGACGGCGGTGACGGCTGCGTGTTCGTTTGCTGCGCAAGGGCTGGCGTTCGTGTCGTTGCCGTTTTACTTCGAAGATGTGTTGCATCGTAGCCAGGTTGAAACCGGCTTTCTGATGACGCCCTGGCCTGTGATCGTCGCGCTGGCGGCGCCGGTTGCGGGGCGCTTGTCGGATCGTTATCCGCCTGGCTTGCTGGGTGCGATTGGTCTTGCGATTCTGCGCTGCGGCATGGCTGCGCTGGCGATGTTGCCGCCGCATCCGTCCGTGATCGACATCTCGATCCGCATGGCAGTGTGCGGCGCGGGCTTCGGATTCTTCCAGTCACCGAATCTCAAAGCGCTGATGGCAAGCGCGCCGCCCAATCGCAGCGGCGGCGCGAGCGGCATCATCGCGACATCGCGGCTGATCGGACAAGCGACGGGCGCGGCGCTGGTTGCGTTGAGCTTCAGTATTGCAGGACGTCATGGGCCGACGTTGTCGCTGGCGACGGGTGCGGTGTTTGCGGGAGCGGCGAGTATCGCGAGCGGGTTGCGGTTGTTTGCGCCGTCGCATCGTGGGCAAGCGGGTGTGGCTGCCACAACCGTCAGGGCTAAAGAGCAATAGTCGATATAACGACAAAACGCACGCCCGCAGAACGTCTTTAGTTGCCGTCAGCGGGGCGACTATCCGAGCTATCTCTTTCCGGCGACATTTCATCTGTCGCCGCGTTCATTTCTTGCGTGCGTCGGGCATGATTTGTAGAACTTCGCGCGCGCAACAGTTCCTTACGCGCGTGCCGTTCAAGCAACATTGCGGCCCGATATGCCCTGCAACGCATGGATGCGTTTTCGGCACGGGCTGCTGCAAAGAAAACCCACATGAAGCAAAGAAATGGACGATTCAATCCAAAACGCCGACTCGCGCCAGCGCCGTCTTCTCCAATAGAACGGGAGAGCCTGGAAGTGCTTGCGGAGCATGTTCGCTATGCCGGCAATCCGGAGCACAAGAAAAATCCAGGAGACTTCGGGCTTCATCCCCCGTCGAATCCGAGGCCCGGAAAGTCCTTATGCGATAGCGCAAAAATATTCAGCCGTAGAGAGGCACGCAACCTGATTAAAGACGGCCTCCGCCGTGGCATGATTAGCGACCGCTTTCAGGATCAATGGCCAAAGAACGTGTGGGCAATGACGTCAGACGGCATACCGCTCGAAGCACAACTGGAGAATCCGCAACTGGGCACTTACCATGGCTATCCGATGCCGGAAAGTGATCCGTTAGCGAAAGAAATCAAGCATGTATGGAAAGAGCGCCATGTCGAAAATAAATCTGTCGTGTGACTGGCTACCCACGGGAAACGACTCGCCTGAAATACGCGACACTTCGGGGCGCTTGACGATTGCTGTCGATGGTCATTGCCTCACTCGCTCAGAGGACATCTGGACAAGAACGGTGCGCGACGACGTGCTGGTGTCCGCGTATCCGCTGGCGCTCTGGTTTGCTTCCTCGTGGTGGCGCCTGCTCCACGAACCTCTCGCAGACACAAAGGGCACACCGGCGATCGACTGGAGAATGAGCCACGAACTGGGTGCAGCGAATCACGGCTTCGTATGGCCAAATGTCTCATTCACCTCGGATGGCGAGGAAATCCAGATTGGTGCTCGCGCATCCAATCCGGAATCGCAGCAATCCGTTCGATATCTGGAATCCTTGAACGCACCCGCTCGTATCCGTACCGCCGAATTCGAACGAGAAATTGAGAGGTTCATCGGAAGCGTCGTGTCGCGACTCGAGACAATGGGACATTCGGAAACCGAACTTGCATCGTTGTGGTCTTTGGTACAGAAAGATCGCTCCAACGCTGACAGCGCCCGTCTTCGACGGCTTGAAGCGTTATTAGGCTACGATCAGGAAGAATGCCCAGATGAACTGCTGGAAACCGCGCGGCGTCTTGAGAAACGCGTCGGGCAAGAGACCTTCGCCGAACTGGCGCCCGCTTACGGCGCAACACAAGGCACGGTCACACTCGATGATCTTATTGAACTGGAACAGTTGCCGGGATTGATAGGCAAGCCCCACTTCGATACCCGCATCGTTGTGGCAGGTGCCCATTCGAACGTGCCTTGGGAGTGCGCCGCTGCAACCGCCCATGAACTGCGTAAATCCCTGCGCTACAACGACGATCTGATCCCGACCAGTTCGCTATATGCGGCGCTCGGCCTGAACCCCGACAGTGTCGCGGGCTGGAAACCACCGCTGTCCATTCAGAAAGTCGGGGTCGCCGCACCAGTTGAAAACGGTATGTTCGTATTCAAGCCGCGCAAAAATCAGCCGATCGCTCAACGCTTCGAGTTTGCGCGATTCATTGGCGATCTGTTAGCCACAAGCATGGCTGAACCGCAATGGTTGGCGTCGACGGACAGCGTCACGTGGCGGCAAAAATTCCAGCGGGCCTTCGCTGCCGAGTTTCTTTGCCCAATCGCATCGTTACTCGAATTCCTGAACGGCGATGATTCCATGCCGTCACTCATGCATGCGGCACGGCATTTTCAGGTCGGCTTCAAGACTGTTTATTATCTGCTCTTGAATAAACGGGACGCGAGCCTGTCGTCGCATACAGCCGACCTTCAATACCATCGATTTGCCTGATGACGGCCCTGCCGCTCCGTTGAAACGGCCGGCAGGTCCAGATATCAAGCCCCCTCACCGCGCAAAATAATCCTTCACCGCCATCACAAACGTGTCGATATCCGCACGCGACACGTCCATATGCGTCACGAACCTTGACGCATACAGCATCTGCGTAAGGATGCCGCGCTCCTTGAGCCACGCTTCGAGCGGCGCGCAATGTTCCTGCGGGAACTGCACGAACACCATATTGGTAGCCTGCGGCTGCACCTTCACCTGATCGATCTGCGCAAGCCCCGCCGCAAGATGCGCGGCATTGTCGTGATCTTCCGCGAGCCGCTCGACGTTGTGATCGAGCGCATACAGACACGCCGCCGCCAGCACGCCCGCCTGGCGCATGCCGCCGCCGAGCACCTTGCGCCAGCGGTGCGCCACGTCGATCAGCGCCTTGCTGCCGACCAGCACCGAACCCACGGGCGCGCCAAGTCCCTTCGAAAAACAGATCGACACTGAATCGAACGGTGCACACAACACCTCGACGGGCTGCTTCGACGCGACAGCCGCATTGCAGACACGCGCGCCGTCGAGATGCGTTGCAAGCCCGCGATCACGGGCCAGTTGCGTCGCCTCGGCCACATAACCCGCCGGCAGCACCTTGCCGCCGATAGTGTTTTCCAGCGCCAGCAGGCGCGTGCGCGCGAAGTGGTTGTCGATAGGTTTGATCGCCGCAACGATCTTGTCGAGCGGAATCGAGCCGTCGGCTGCGTTCTCCAACGGCTGCGGCTGGATGCTGCCCAGCACGGCCGCGCCGCCGCCTTCGTATTTGTAGGTATGCGCCGCCTGGCCAACGATGTATTCGTCACCACGCGCGCAATGCGCCATCAGCGCGGCGAGATTGCTCTGCGTGCCGCTCGGGAAGAACAGGCCGGCTTCCTTGCCCGCGCGCTCGGCCACCGTGGATTGAAGGCGCAGCACCGTCGGGTCGTCACCCCAGACGTCGTCACCGACCTCGGCGGCTGTCATGGCGGCGAGCATGTTCTTGCTCGGACGGGTCACGGTATCGCTGCGCAAATCGATCATGTGCATTTCCTCGAGGATGACGGGGCGCCCCACGACCAACGGCACAACGAGTGAAGCGCGCGATTGAATCCGGAGAGTGTATCAACTCCCGCCTCAAGGCGTCGCCAGCGCCCTCTCCTGCGAATCGAAGGTATCCGCGCACGCTTCGAAATCGTGGATCGGCCGCGGCCGGCAGAACAGGTAGCCCTGATACGCGTGGCACCCGGCAACCGCGAGAACCTGGCGCTGCGCTTCCGTCTCCACCCCTTCCGCGATCACACCCAGACCCAGACTCTGTGCGAGCGCAACGATCGTGCGCGCGATCACGGCATCGTTCGGATCGTCGAGCACGTCGCGCACGAACGACCTGTCGATCTTCAACTGTCCCAGCGGCAGGCGCTTCAGATACGACAGCGACGAATACCCGACGCCGAAATCGTCGAGCGAAAACACCACGCCCTTGGTGCGCAGCAAGGTCATCTTGCCGATGATGTCCTCGACGTTATCGACCAGCACGCTCTCCGTCAGTTCGAGCTTCAGGCGGCTTGGATCGGCGCCCGTGCGCGCCAGCGCATCGAGCACGCTGGCGACGAAGCTGTCCTCGCGAAGCTGCTGGGCGCTCACGTTGACGGCAATCGACAGATGCGCGCGGTCCTCGCGCTCCGCCCACTGCGCAAGCTGCCGGCACGCCATATCGAGCACCTTGTCGCCGAGCGCGACGATCAGGCCCGTCTCTTCGGCAAGCGGAATGAATTCGGCTGGCGGCACGAGGCCATGCTCGGGATGCTGCCAGCGCACCAGCGCCTCGGCGCCCGACACGCGGCGGCCGTTGTGCACCTGCGCCTGATAGTGGACCAGCAACTGGTCTTCGTCGATCGCGCGGCGCAGCGCGGCCTCCAGCGCCGCGCGTTCCATCACGACCGTCTGCATGGCGGGATCGAAGAAGCAGATCGCGTTGCGCCCGCTTTCCTTCGATTTGTACATCGCCAGATCCGACTGCTTCAACAGTTCGTCGATGGAGGTTTCGTGGCCCGTAAACAGCGTCGCGCCGATGCTCGCCGTGGTGCGGAATTCCGCGCCTTCGAGGTAGTACGGAGTCGACAGCGCGATCAGCACTTTTTCGGCAGCGCTTTCGGTCGCGCTCGCCGCCTCTTCGCGGCTGCGGCTCAGGTCGCTCAGCACGATCACGAACTCGTCGCCGCCCATGCGCGCGACCGTGTCGCCTTCGCGCACGCTCGCCAGCAGCCGCCCCGCGACCTGGCCAAGCAGCAGATCGCCCTTGTCGTGGCCGAGCGTGTCGTTGAGCGTCTTGAAGTTGTCGAGATCGACGAACAGCAGCGCGCCGTGCGTATGGTTCTGCGCGCTCAGCGCGATCACCTGCCTGAGCCGGTCGCGCAGCAATGTGCGATTGGGCAGATGCGTGAGAGCGTCGAAGAACGCCAGTTCCTTGATCTGCTCTTCGGCCAGCTTGCGCTCGGTAATGTCGTAGTGCGTGCCGACATAGTGCGTGACCCGCCCATCGTCGGCTTTCACGGCCGTAATGGTCAGCCACTTCGGATAGATCTCGCCGTTCTTGCGGCGGTCCCAGATTTCGCCCTGCCAGCCGCCTGCTCGACGGATCGTGTCCCACATGTCGCGGAAGAACGCGGCGTCGTGGCGGCCCGAGCTGAGCATGCGCGGATTCCTGCCGATCACGTCTTCGGCCGTATAGCCCGTGCACTCCGTAAAGGCCGAGTTGACGCGCAGGATCGTACCGTCGGCATCCGTGACCATCATGCCTTCGAGCGAATCGAAGGCGACGGCGGCGATGCGCAGTTCGGCCTCGCTCTCGCGCACTTCGGCCGTCATCTTCGACGCGAGCCGCATCGCGCGGCTTCGGCCGCTGGCCATGCTCCACGCCAGCAGCGCGAGCAGGATGCTCAGGCCCGTGCCCGTCAGCGCGATCAGCAGCTTCGCGTTGCGGCCAAAGCGCGCCTTGAAGTCGGGTTGCGCCCGCATCGAAAGCGTCCAGTCATGTCCGCCGACCACCAGATATTCGTTCGCGGAGATGACGTCGGGATGCTTCGGCTCTGCCGAGCGGTACAGCAACGCTTCCGTCGACGGCTGCGTGCCGTCGTAGATCGACAGATAGAGGCCGGGCGGCTGCTCGCCGTACAGGCTCGCCAGCACGTCGCGCATGCGGAACGCCGCATACACCCAGCCGATCAGATGCGCGCGGCGGTCTTCGACGGTATCTTGCGGCTCGCCGCGCGCGTAGATGGGCAGATACATCACGAAGCCGGCAACGGGCGCCGCACCCACGTCCGACGCCAGTTGCACCTTGCCCGACACGACGGCGAGACCGGAATCGCGCGACTTTTCCATTGCCAGACGCCGCACGGGGTTGTTCCAGGAATCGAAACCGAGCAGCGCGCTGCCCGAGCCCGAGACTGGCTCGCGCGCTACCACGGGTGCGTAACCGGCGCGCTCGCCGGGCGGCTTGATCGCGTAGCGCCGGTCGGTGCGCACGCGCATATCGGCCAGGTGGGCATCGCGCCGGTTCGCCGGCACCCACTGCACCACGCCGATCGCCTGCACGCCCGCGAAGTTCGCGTCGGCGTTAATCGCGCCGAGATAGCCATGGAATGCGTCGAGATCGAGCGAGCCGCGCGCCGCGAACATGCCCTGCGCGCCGCGCAGCATCTGCTCGTAGGTGGCCATGCGCTGCTCGATGCGGCTGACGGCGTCGCCCAGCGCGAAATTGAATTCGGACAGCAATTCGCGGCGCGCGGCCTGGCGCTCGTGATCCCACACTGACCAGGTGATGCTCAACCCGGTCAGCAGAATCAGCAGCGGCAACAGGACGATGCGCGCGCGGTTCATCGCGGTAGTGTGAAGTCGACCATCGAGTCCGCGAGTTCAGGTTTGAAGTATTTCCTGAAAATGCGGCGCACGGTGCCGTCCGTGCGCATCTCCTCGACAAGGGCGCGCCATTTCTCCCGCTCCTGCGGCGACAGCGCCTTCTTCGACATGATGAGACCGTGCGGGGTGGCGGCGTCGTTGAATTCGATGATGGTTGTGATGTCGCGAATGCGCTTCTCATCCAGCGCCGGATAGTCGAACGGCTCGATGATCATCCCCTGAATGGTGCCGCGCATCAGCGCCTGATAGAGCGGGTCCAGTCCGCCCGCCTGACTGACGCGATTAGCTGCGGCGAGCGTATCGACCAGTTCGTTAGCCGACTGACCATACCGGAAGCTTCTGATCACGCCAAGCTGAAACTTATCGTTGTGTTCAAAATCGGACAGCTGCCTGATGCCCGCATCCTTGCGCACCAGCAGATAGAACTTGTCGCTGAAGTACCACGCAAATGCAGCGTACTGGTCACGTTCTTCGTTGGTGATGCCGGACAGGCTGAAGTCGAGCGCGCCCGATTCGATCACTTTCCAGATGCGCGCCCGTGACATCAGGCTGACACGAATATCGCAGCCGCTGCGGCGGGCCATTTCATCGGCGAAGTCCTTGTCGATGCCAGCATTGGTGTCCTGCGAGTACAGCAGGCCGTGATCGTGCAGCCCAAGCGTGAACGGGCGCGTGCAGTCGGGGCCGCCCGCATAGGCGCGGGTGCTGGCGGCGCCCAGCGTCGCCAGCACGATCAGCAGGCCGATAAATCCGCGGTGAATCACGGTGATGCTCCCCGTTGTCGTTCAGTGATGAGGATGCTTGCGGCGGCTACGCGCAGATGGTTGCGCGAGCGACGATTGGCGAGCCTACGCGAAAACAGACCTACCGGGTTAACGGCCAAAAAGACCGCGGACTTGACCCGGGCTTTGCCTGGGTTCGCTAACTCCGCCATGACGGCGGCATTCATACCACCGACGCCACGAAAATCGCATTGTTGACGGCGTGCAGCAGCACGGGCATCGCGAGTCCGCGGGTTTTCTTCGCGAGCCAGCCGGCCACGAGCGCCAGCAGGAACAGATAGGCGTACGCACGCGCGTCCTGGTGCATCGACGCGAACACAGCCGCCTGGATCACGTTCGACCAGCGAAAGCCGAGATGCCGCGTCAGGCCGCCCAGCAAAGCGCCGCGAAACGCAAGCTCTTCGATGATGGGCACAGCCACGCACAGGATTGCGACGGCGAGCGGCAGCGCGCCCATCGCCTTCGCACCCATCACGATGGATTGCCCGAACGACACGACACTCGATCCGGCGACGTGCGGAACGTGCGACACCGTCGCCCAGCGGATCACGTTGATGCTGAGCACGGCCACGGCGGGCAGGATCCAGACGGGCTTCCACGTCCCTTGCCCCCACCAGCCGCGCCACGACACCCGCTTCGCCAGCCACGCGAGACCGAGTGCGGCAAACAGCAAGGTCCACAGATAGGCGACGACGAGATCGCTCTGCCAGCCCACGCGCCCTACCTTGTCCTTGATGGGCACGATCAGCGCCGTGCCGGAATGGAACGACATCACCAGCCAGAGGGTGATCGAGAACAGGCTCAGCGCATACCACGCGTGCCGCAATCCGATGCCGTCGAACAGCGGCTCCGACACCTTGCCCTTGCGCGCCCGCACGACGCCGCGATAGTGGACGGGGAACATCAGCAGGCCGGGCATGCAGACGAACATGACGATCATCATCAGATCACCGGCCGCGACGGGTAGCAGGTCGATCCTGAGCGCCGCGGCGGGACTGAGCGAGAACAGATGCGCATACGCCGCCGACAGCTTCACCGCGTTGCGCGAGCGCGAATACTCGTCGGCGATGACGGCGGCGGCAGCCTGGGCGTCGCGCGTATCGAAGGCGACGTCGAGCCGCAACTGCCGCATCGCGGGCGATTCGTTGCCGATGGGCGTGGTGTCGGCGGATAGCACCTTGCGTGCTGCAGCCGAATCGCCCGCGTGCTGCAGCGTCCGCGCACGCGTGTAACTGTTGATCTGGAGACCGGCCTTGTCGGCGCGATGCAGTTCGTCGAGCGCGGCCTCGGGCGTCAGCACATCGACGGCCGTGTTGATCCGCTGCGACTCCGTCCAGGCCATCTTCGCAACCGACGACCGTGCAAGCATCGCCACGCCCTCCGACACCTTGCCATGCCCGCCGAGGTAGCGAATCGCCTGGAGCAACTGCGGACTGTCCGGGTCCAGATGCACGGCCGTCACGGCTTCCTCGCCGGCGCGCTTATCGTCTTTCTGCCACGCGTACGCACGCGAGAGCGCAGCGTGCAGACGCGCGCGCTGCGCCGGCGTCCACACGGACGAACGCGGCACGAGCGACTCGCCGAACGTGGCGGCATCCTTGCCGACGCGCTGTTCGAGACTGAACAGCAAGGCTTCTGGCGTCGACGGAAACTGCTTTTCGAGGCGCGCGCGGCACGTTGCGAGATCTTTCGATGCGGCGTCCGACCACGCAATCTCTTCTGACCATGCATAGCGCTGGATAAACGTGCAACGCGCGATGGCCAGTGCGACGTCGCCGGGTTGACGGCTTTGCGCCTGATCGTAGGCGTCCAGCACCTTGTCGTAGGCAGCCTTCTGCTGATTCGAAAACAGTTCGGCGGCGCGGTCGGCGGAACGCAGCATGTCGGGCGTCGGTGTCACGGTGCCTGCATGGCAGACCTGACTCACGGCAAGCGCGCAACCTGCAAGCAGGTATCGCTTCGTCGATCCCGTGTTCAGGCGATACAGCCGATTTCGCCATGCCGTGCACGCGAACTTCACGCATGAAAGCATGCACCCGTATGCGATCGCAAACGCTATAAGCCAGAACCCTGGCGCCTCGGCTTCTCTCAGATAGTTGTACATGACTTTTTGTCTCGCAGAATCCGCCTGCGCGACGTGTCGCTCACGTCGCGCGCATTGAGACGGCATAGCGCTCGAACATGCTTACGGCAATGAGTCACGAAACTTTAGATGCGCTGATCGATTGCCAGGCAGTTTGACAATCCAGCTTTCAACGCTAAAAAAACAACGCGCCCACGATCCAGAAGATCGTGGGCGCGTGCCAGAAACCAGCGCGTCAGTGGCCGAGCGACTCGATCTTTGCGCCCGTCATCCCGCTCGTCTGCGGCCGTGCCATCTGCTTGATCAGCAACGCGACGCACGCGATCAGCCCCGCAATCGCGATGGTCGCGAACACGCCGGAGAACGTGAAATGACGACGCGTCAGTTCAGCAACGAGAAACGAACCGGCGATGCCGCCAAAGCGCCCGACGCCGAGCATCCACGCGACACCTGTGCCGCGCCCTTCCGTCGGATAGAACGCCGCCGCGAGCGCGGGCATCGACGATTGCGCGGTGTTCATCAGCACGCCGGCGATAAACACGATCGCCACCAGCGCGCCGACATTGCCCGCGGCCTGCCCGATGCAATACACGCTCACAGCCGTCAATACGTAGCACACGGCGATCACGCGGTTCGCGTTGAAGCGGTCCATCAGCACGCCCGCCAGCACGGCACCGACGCCGCCGAGCGGGAACAGCGCGGAAATCAGCGTGGCGCTTTTGGGCGTGAGGCCCGCGTCCTTCAGCAGGATCGGCATCCAGTTGATCGACGCATAGAAGATCACGAGGCCCATGAAATACGTGACCCACAGCATCACCGAGCCGACGATGTACGAGCGCGACAGCACCACGCCCAGCCCTTTGCTGCCCGTTTGCGGCGCGGTCTCGGTCATCACGAAGGAACCGGCGTTCATCGCCTGCGACGCGATGCGAGCGAGCGTTGCGCGAATCCGTTCGACGGGCTGGTTGTTCGCGACCATAAAGCGCACCGATTCCGGCATCTTCAGCAGCAGCGCGACACCGAGCAGCAGCGGCGTCACGCCGCCCAGCATCAGCACGCTGCGCCAGCCGAAATGCGGAATCATCCATGCGGCCAGAAATCCGCCGAAGGCCGCGCCCAGCGGAAAGCCGCAGAACATCAGGTTGATCACGGTCGCGCGGCGGCGGTCCGGGCAGAACTCGCCCATCATCGTGACCGCATTCGGCATGGCCGCGCCAAGGCCAACGCCCGTGATGAAGCGCAGCACCGTCAACTGGCCGATGCTCGACGAAAACGCCGAGACGAGGCACGCAATGCCGAACACGAACACGGATGTGAGCAATAGCGAGCGGCGTCCGAGCCTGTCGGACAATGGGCCCGAACCGAGCGCGCCGCACGCGAGGCCGAACAGCGCGGCGCTCAGCACGGGCGCGAGATCGGGCTTCGAGAGTCCCCATTCCGTCAGCAGCGACGGCGCGATAAAGCCGATGGCCGCCGTGTCGAAACCGTCCAGCAGGACGATCACGAAACACATGAAAAACACCAGCCACTGAAAGCCGCCGAATGGCTGCTCATTGATGAACGTCTGGACGTTCACGACGGAAGTGCGGTTCATCGACTGTCTCCAGCTAGCGCGACGCAGTGCGCATGCTGCGTCTGTCGCCTTATATTGCCCCAGAAGCGGGGCGAGATAGTCATGCGCACGCGAATCATGCCGGCCGTTGAGATGACATCGCGCCGAATGTTCGTATATCGCACAACCTTTCAGATGGCGAACACTTTAGCGTTTTGCGTCCGTCAACGTCAACGAAGGGTTATTACTGATTTAACGCCTGAAACCCTACAAACAAAAAACTTTCATTACGATTTACTTTCATATATAACGACAGGGCATGTCGCGAACACGCCTGTCTCGCACATGTCCTCAGCCCACCCGTGCTAGCCGGTGGGCTTTTTTTTGATGCGCACGCTTAATCGCGAGTCACCTACAACTTCCTTTCATCATTCGATTCGCATCGGTGAAAACCCCTCCAAGCTTTCGCTTGACTTACTTGATATATCACATATCGTATGGAATCTATCAGCACCGCATTTTTAGCGATGCTGATCGGAAGAGCCGTCAGGCCACCGCACATATTCAACAGGCGAAGTTCGCAACTATCGTGCACGCGACGGATGCAGGCGCTCACCCGCCCGCTCCCGTCGACAAAGGAGACAGCGATGAAGACAGAGCATCAGGAAGGGCCGTCGTCATGGTACGCATCACCGTGGGTGCAACTCGTGTTCGGCGTGGTCTGCATGGCGATGATCGCCAACATGCAGTACGGCTGGACGCTGTTCGTCAACCCGATCGACGAGAAGTATCACTGGGGCCGCGCGGCCATTCAGGTTGCGTTCACCATCTTCGTCGTGACGGAAACCTGGCTCGTGCCGATTGAAGGCTATCTCGTCGACAAGTACGGGCCGAAGCCCGTGGTGGTCGGCGGCGGGTTGCTGTGCGCCGTCGCCTGGGTGCTCAATTCGATGGCGTCGTCGCTGCCGCTGCTGTACATCGCGGCGGCTATCGGCGGGATCGGCGCGGGTGCCGTGTATGGCACCTGTGTCGGCAATGCGCTGAAGTGGTTTCCGACCCGCCGCGGACTTGCGGCCGGCATCACGGCGGCCGGCTTCGGCGCGGGGTCGGCGGCGACCGTCGTGCCGATTGCCAACATGATCAAGAGCAGCGGTTATGAGGCGACCTTCCTGTGGTTCGGGCTCGGTCAGGGCATCGTGGTGTTTCTGCTGGGCATGTTCCTGCTGGCGCCGTCCGCGAGCCTGCTGGCGTCGGCAAAGAACGCGGTGACGGGTGCCGCCAAACGCTTCGTTCACAACGCGACGCCGCGCCAGGTCGTCTCCGCGCCCGTGTTCTGGGTCATGTACCTGATGTTCGTGATGATGGCGGCAGGCGGCCTGATGGCGACGGCCCAACTCGGGCCGATCGCGAAAGACTTCGGCCTGCATGACTCGCCCGTGTCGCTGCTCGGTCTGACGTTGCCCGCGCTGACTTTCGCGCTGACGATCGACCGCGTGCTCAACGGTCTGACGCGACCGTTCTTCGGCTGGATCTCGGATCGCATCGGCCGTGAGAACACGATGTTCATCGCGTTCGCCATCGAGGCGGTCGGCATTCTCGCGCTGTCGAAGTTCGGGCAAAGCCCGGTGGCGTTCGTGGTGCTGACGGGCATCGTGTTCTTCGCATGGGGTGAGATCTACAGTCTCTTCCCCGCCACTTGCGGCGACACGTTCGGGCCGAAGTTCGCGGCGACCAACGCCGGCCTGCTCTACACGGCGAAAGGCACGGCGGCGCTGCTGGTGCCGTTCACCAGCATCGTCACGGCGATGACGGGCAGCTGGCACGCGGTGTTCATGCTTGCCTCGGGGATGGCCGCCATCGCTGCGTTGCTGGCGCTCTTCGTACTCAAGCCGATGCGCCGCGCCTACGCACTGCAGCATTCGGAGGCCTCGATGGAAACGGCACCGTATGCGGGAGCGACACGCATCAGCGACTCGGCGCGTATTTCGGCTGAAGGCGGCTGATCGGCGGCAGAGGTTTTAAGAGGTTGAAACAGATGCCCGTTTCACGACGGGCATCTGTTTTCAGGTCATGCACGCAGCACCGCAACACGCTGCCATCAAAGCCCCGCCTGGAGCGCCTCCAGAAACCGCCAATAAGCAGTCGCGCCAGGATCGGCATGACCGACACTGCGTTCCTGAATCCACGCCGCTCGCCCCTTCTGCGACTGCAGCGCGGCGGTGGCGTCAATCTGCTGCCGCGCGGTCGCAATCATCGCAGCGAGAAGCTCGCGCGCATCACCATTCGACGCTTCCAGCACATCGAGGCTCGGCACCAGTGCATCGAGCACGGTCTTGTCGCCGACCTTGCTCTTGCCACGCTCGACGATGCGCGCCGCCACCGCGCGCCCGATCGTCAGCGCATCGGCTTTGCCGAGTTCATGTTTGTCCGTCATCGTCTTCGCGGCCGCCAGCAAACCACCGCCGATCAACGCAGCGAACGTCGACGGATTGGCCGTCGAAAACGCCTGCCCTGCAGAACGCAACATGTCGCTGATTGCTGCATCGTCAGGTAACGCGGCTAGCGCTTTCACCACGGCCGCCGATCCCTTCTGCACCGTAATGCCGAGATCGCCGTCGCCGAGCGCGGCATCGAGCTCACGCAGTTCGTCGGTGTGCGCGGGCAGTGCATCGAGCGTGCGGATCAGCAGCGCACGTATGTCGTTACTCGACATGCTCATGGTCGGCCCTCCATCAAACCAGCAGCCAGTCGCGATACAGCGGCGAACGCGCCGGCGCGGCGAGCAGCGTTTCGAGCTCATCGTCGAGCAGCATCACGGTGATTGACGCGCCCGCCATTTCCAGACTCGTCACATATTCGCCGACATACGTGCGCGCAATCGACAAACCATGATCGCCGATGATCTTCGCCGAGCGCCTGAACAGCAGATACAGTTCTTCCAGCGGCGTGGCGCCGAGTCCGTTGATCAGCACCGCAAGACGCGAACCCTTCGGCGCATTGAGATCGCCGAGTATCTCGCCCATCAGCCGGTCTGCGATTGCATCGGCGGATTCCAGCTTGCCGCGATGCGTGCCCGGTTCACCATGAATGCCAATGCCGATTTCCATTTCGCCGTCGGGCAGCGTGAAGGTAGGCTTGCCCGCAGCCGGCAGGATGGTCGGCGACAGGCCGACGCCCATCGTGCGGCACTGACTGTTGGCCTTCGCGCAGATACGCGCGACTTCGTCGAGCGAATCGCCGCGCTCCGCCGCCGCGCCCGTGCACTTGAACACGAACGCCATGCCCGCCACGCCGCGCCGGTCGCTGGCGCGCTCTGCGGGCGCCGATGCGACATCGTCGGTCAGCAGCACGGTCTTGATGTCGATGCCTTCGGGTTCGGCGAGATCCGCGGCGAGATCGAAGTTGAACACGTCGCCGCCATAGTTGCCGTACACATAGAGCACGCCTGCGCCGCCATTCACGGCCTTGGTGGCCTCGAAAATCTGCTCGGCCGATGGCGACGAAAACACATTGCCCACTGCCACGCCGCTGCACAACCCTTCGCCCACGTAACCCAGGAAGCCCGGCATGTGTCCCGAGCCGCCACCCGTGACGATGCCGACATGTCCTGCTTTCGGCGCATCGGCGCGCACGAGTGCGCGGCGGTCGGCGGTCGCGGCCTTGATCCAGCCAGGATGGGCAATCAACAGCGCATCAATCACTTCATCGACGAAATCATCCGGCTGGTTGATGATCTTTTTCACGCGATTCTCCTGGTGATGTTCAGTTCTTGCGCCGCTGGCTGAGCGCATCGAGCATGACGGCGGCGAAAATGACGCCGCCCTGAATAAACTGGGTCCAGAAAGGATTGACGCCGAGCAGCGACAAACCAACATTGATCACGCCGATCAGCACTACGCCGATAAACGTGCCGATGATCGAGCCGCGTCCACCCGCGAGCGATGTTCCGCCAATCACCACGCCTGCGATCACCTGCAATTCGAGTCCATAGGCCGCTGAAGGCAACGCGGAATTGAGCCGTCCGGCGAGCACGATGCCCGCAATCGCCGAGGTCACGCCTGCAAGCGTGTAGGTCAGAAAGATCACGCGCCGCACGGGAATACCCGCCAGCCGCGCCGCCTCCTGATTGCCGCCGACAGCGAACACCTGATGACCGAACGTGGTCTTGCGCAGCAGGATATGGCCGATCACGAACACGATCAGCATCACGATCATCGGCGCGGGCAAGCCCGCGAACGTCTTGGCGCCGAACAGCGTGAACGCGGTCGGAAAATCGAACTTGGTGCGGCCATCGGAAATGGCGAGCGTGAGGCCGCGGCCCATCGCCATCATCGCGAGTGTGACATTGAACGGCACGAGTCTGAGCCATGTCACGGCAAAGCCGTTGAGCGCGCCGACACCCGCGCCCACTGCCAGCGCAATCGCGAGGCCCGCCAGGCCGACGCCCAAGGCATCGGGCGTCGAACCCGCCATCAGGGTTGCCGCCACCATGCCGCTCAATGCGACCAGCGAACCCACCGACAGATCGATGCCCGACGTGATGATCACGAACGTGCCGCCCACCGCGGCAATGCCGACCACCGAGGTCTGCACGAGAATGTTGGTCAAGGTGCTGGTGGTGAGGAACTCCGGCGCCGCGAACGACAGAAAAACGCAGATGACGATCAGCGCGGCAAGCAACGGACCGACGCCGCTGCGCAATTGCCGGATCACGCGGCTCGAGAGCGCTTCCGGATCGGACTGTTTCGCTGCCGTCGAGGGCATGCTCGTGCTCCCGTTGTCGCCCATTGAATCACCGTCTCCGAATCCGCCGCATCGCGCGGCAACTCGGTCACGATCCTGCCGCGATACATCACCAGCACGCGATCGGACATGCCGAGCAGTTCGGGTAGTTCCGAACTGACCATCACGACGGCCGCACCCGCGCGTGCCATCGCGACCATATGTGCGTAGATTTCCGTCTTCGCGCCGACGTCGATGCCGCGCGTCGGTTCGTCGAGCATGATCACGGCGGGCTGCGTGGCCGTGGCGCGCCCGAGAATCACCTTCTGCTGGTTGCCGCCCGACAGATTGCCCGTGATATGCGCGACGCTCGGCGCGCGCACGCCGAAGCGCGCACTCGCCTTTTGCGCGAGGGCGCGCGTTCTGCCGTTGCGCACGAAGCCGCCCGTTGCGATTGCCTTGAGACTCGACAGCACGATGTTTTCTTCGATGCTCGCATCGAGCACGAGCCCTTCGAGCTTGCGATCTTCGGCGGTGTAGACGAGACCCTGGCGCACGCCATCGGCGGGTGAACGGATCACGGTCTTGTTGCCGCGAATGAAGATCTCGCCCGCCGTGACCTTTTGCGCACCGAAGATCGCCTTCAGCAATTCCGTGCGGCCCGCGCCCGCGATGCCCGCAATGCCGACGATCTCGCCCGCATGCACCTTGAAGCTCGCATGCCGCACGATGGGCGGACTCGCGAGATCGCGGACTTCGAGCATCACCGGACCGTAATCGCGCGGCTCCCACGGATAGAACGAATCGAGATTGCGCGCGACCATCGCCTGCACGAGATCCTGTTCGGTCCACGCCGACATCGGGCGTTCGCTGACCGTCGCGCCGTCGCGCATCACCACGGCGGAATCGGCCAGTTCGAACACCTCTTCCAGATGGTGCGAAATGAAAATGATGCCCATGCCAGCGGCGCGCAAGCGCTTCACGACGGCATACAGATGCGAGATGTCATCGTGCTGCAAGGCGGCTGTCGGCTCGTCCATCACCAGGATGCGGGCGTCGCGTGCGATGGCTTTCGCGACCTCGATCAGTTGTCGCTTGTTGAGCGGCAGATCGCCGAGCCGCATCGAAGGCGACACGCTATCGAGCCCGACCTGCGCGAGCGCCTGACGTGCGTTCTGATCCGCTTCGCGGCGCTGCACGAAACCATTGCGTGCGGGCATGCGGCCGAGAAACAGGTTCTCTGCCACGGTCATGTCGTTGACGAGCGACAGTTCCTGATAGATGACGGCCACGCCTGCATCGATAGCGGCGTTCGTGCCGCGTCCGAGCGGCACGCCGTTGATCTCGATCGTGCCTTCATCCGGTTCGTACGCGCCCGACAGCGTCTTGATCAACGAAGACTTGCCCGCGCCGTTCTCGCCGACAATGGCCAGCACGCGGCCCGCTTCGAGTGTGAGGCTGACGCCGCGCAATGCCTTCACACCCGGAAAGCTCTTGACGATGCCTTCCATACGCAGCAGCGGCGGCGCGGCGCGTGACTGAACGTTGTCCTGCGCGTGGTCCTGCGACTGCGAGCCCGTTCCGGCGTTCATGTGCTCATCCTGCGTTGGATGACGGGCGCGCATCTCGCCGCCCGTCGAACCCGCTTCGATACATTACTGGCTGACCTGCAACGACCACAGCCCGTATTTCTTCGTGTCGTCCGAATCGATATTCGACTTGTCGATCAGGAACGTCGGCCATGCATACGTCGCAGGCACCGGCTTGCCCGCCGCGTTGTCGGCGATGAAACTCAACGACTTCGCGGCCATTTCGATCGGGTTCTGCGAGATCGTCGCATCCTGCTTGCCCGCACGAATCGCCGACAAGGCCTGCGCCGTGCCATCGGCACCGATCACGAGGATGTGATCCTTGTCGCCGGCCGGTTTGTAGCGGCCCGCGTTGTCGATGGCTTTTTCCGCGCCCACGGTGTTGTCGTCGTTGGCACCGAACACGGCATCGATCTGCGGGAACTTCTGCAGGATGCTGGTCATTGCGTTCAACGACTTCTCCTGATCGAACGCGCCTTCCTGACGCGCGACGACCTTGATGTCGGGGTACTTGGCGATCTCGTCGCTAAAGCCTTTCTCACGATCCGTAGCAGCCGTCGTGCCCACGAGACCAATCAGATCGACGACATTGCCTTTCGCCGATCCATAGCGTTTGGTCAATTGATCTGCGATCCATTTCGCGCCCGTTGCGCCGAGCGCGACGTTGTCCGACGCCACGAACGCGGTCACCTTGCCGCCATCCGAGCCGCGATCGAGCGTGAAAACAGGGATATTCATCTGATTGGCTTTCTGAACCACGGGGATGATCGCTTTCGAATCGATCGGGTTCAGCACCAGCGCTGTGATGCCCTGGCTCAGCAGATTGTTGGCGTCGTTGACCTGTTGCTGTGCGTCGCCGTTCGCATTGGTCTGCACGAGTTCGAATGATTGATCCTTCGCACCCTTTTCGACACCGAGCTTCAGGCCGACAAAGAACGCATTGTTCAGCGTCGCGATGGAGAAGCCGATCTTCTGCTTGCCGCCTGCCGCCGAAGCAGGCGCAGGCGCCGCCGCGGGCGCGGCGCTGGCCATCGCTGCAGCGCTGCTTGCGGCCGCATCGCTCGCCGCCGTGCCCGACGACGGCGACTCGCTCTTCGAGCAGCCGCTCAGCGCAGCGGCGGCGCACAACAGTCCGACACTCGCCGGTGCGGCGAACCATCTCCATCCATTCAAGCGTGCTGAATTCCAGGCCATGAGCGTCTCCATTGTTCAAATAGTCATGCATCAGATACCGTGAGCCGATGTGCGCGCATGCGCCATCCGACCGGTCAGACTCGACACACTGCACACTACGGGCGTTTGCGTCGCACGCCGTATTGACTGAACCTGTTCACCACTTCTTCCATCTGCTCGTCCGACAGCACAGGCGGCACGCCAAGCGTCGATGCGAGCAGATACTGCTGCGCCAGCACTTCTACTTCGTTCGCGAGCCACAAGGCGCGCGCCAGATCGGAGCCGAGCGCGATCACGCCGTGATGCGCGAGCAGACAGGCTGTCCGGTCCTGCAGCGCGGCGACCGCGTGATCCGACAGCGCCTGACTGCCGAACGTCGCGTACGCTGCGCAGCGAATCGAATTGCCGCCCGCCGCTGCAACCATGTAGTGATGCGCGGGAATCTCGCGGCTGTGAATCGACATCGCCGTCGCTGCGTTCGAATGCGTATGAACCACCGCGTCGATCTCGGGCCGCGCGCACAGAATGTCGCGATGAAAGCGCCATTCGGTCGAGGGACGCTTTTCGTCGAACACGGGTGCCGCCGCATCGACATCGAGCGGCAGCCACACGATCGTGTCCATCTCGAGTTGCGCCGCCGGCACGCCGCTCGGTGTGATCAGGAATCCATCGCCCCAGCGCGCGCTCACGTTACCCGAGGTGCCCTGATTGATGCCTAGGCGCACCATTTCCCGCATCGTGTGCACGATGTCGGCACGCATCGCGTCTTCAGTCAGCGACGGACTGTTCGTGCTCACGATGCCGTGCTCGCGGCAGCTGCCTGCGTCTGGAACATCGCGGCGAGATTTGCTTCGAACGGTCTCGCGATAATGCCCCGCTCCGTGATGAAGCCCGTCACGAGATCATGCGGCGTAACGTCGAATGCAGGGTTCAACACCTTGACGCCGGTGGGCGCGATCTGTCTGCCCGCGAGATGCGTGACTTCATCGCCATGACGCTCTTCGATGACAATGGTGCTGCCATTGGGTGTCTGCAGATCCAGCGTCGACGATGGGCATGCGACATAAAACGGCACGCCGAAATGACGCGACGCAATCGCGAGGCTCAAGGTGCCGATCTTGTTCGCGAAGTCGCCGTTCGCCGCCACCCGGTCCGCGCCGACGATCACCACATCCACCTTGCGCCGCGCCATCAACGATGCCGCCATGCCATCGGTGATCAGCGTCACGTCGATTCCCGCCTGATGCAATTCGTACGCCGTCAGACGCGCGCCCTGCAGCAGAGGCCGCGTTTCATCGGCATACACGCGAAACGCGATGCCTTCCCGATGTGCGATGTACATCGGCGCGGTCGCGGTGCCGAGACCGGTCGTCGCCAGTGCGCCTGCGTTGCAATGTGTGAGGACGCCGCAGCCCGCCGTGATGAGAGGCAGGCCATGCTTGCCAATCTGCTCGCATAGCCACTGATCTTCGCGATGGATCTGCGTGGCCTCCTCGACCAGCACGCGATAGAGCGACGCTGCATCTGCTGCGCGTGACTGCCCGGCGGCGCGCAGCATACGCTTGAGGCTCCAGTTGAGGTTGACCGCGGTAGGCCGTGCGCTGTCGAGATACGCGGCCTGTTCGATCAGTTCGGCACGAAAGGCCTCGAGTGGCAAGCCGCGCGACGGCTGCATCGACACGCACAGGCCGTACGCTGCTGCGACACCGATTGCCGGTGCGCCGCGCACACGAAGCTCGTGAATGGCCCGCCACACTTCGAACGCCGTCGTTAGCGTCTCGATCACGGTATCTCGCGGCAAACGGGTCTGATCGATGATGCTCAGACTGTCGTTGTCCCACGCGAGCGTAGCGGGCAAACTGTCGAACTCAGGCAAAACCATACATGCTCCACTTCGATTTGATGTGTGCGCCAGATGTATCCGCTCACTGCAAACGATGCTCGCGCGCCTGGATGTCGCGCGCCAATGCGACCACCGCGCCAATCGATCCCAACACATGTCGCTCGACCAGCAAACGCTCGGCGAACTCGATGCATTTCACCTCGACGGCTGCGCGAATCGCATCGTCGGCAATGCTGGTGATGTCGGCGACCTTCGCCATGCCGACAATCCGCCGGATCATCTTGCAACCCGCAAAACCCAGCGAACTGGCCAGCAGCCGCTGCATGAAGCGCGTGCGGAACGCGTCCGCGCAGTTGCCCGTCGGATCGTCGCCGATGAAGCGGCTCTTGCGGCGGCTTTCGTGTTCGCGCCATAGCAGACGGAATTTCTTCTCGAACGCCGACCAGATGCCCGTAATCTGATCGAGCAGCCACTCACGATAATCATCGCAAGCAGGTTTGATGCGCTGGTCATGCCAGTCGCGCGAGAAATAGGCGAGCAGCAGGTTGGCCAGTACGGCACCGACATCGAAGCCCATCGGCCCGTAGAAAGCGAACTCAGGATCGATGACGTAGGTCTCGTCTTCGTTCACCATGATCGAACCCGTATGCAGATCGCCATGCAGCAAGGTCTCTGCATCGTTCATGAACGACCATTTCATCTCGGCTACCGCCACGCGCAGCGCGGGCGTACGCCACATGCGCTCGATCACCTGCTTTGGAAACGCGTTGCTGTATACGTTGGACGGGTGATCTTCGAATGGAAACGTGAAAACGAGCTCTTCGGTGATCTTGCACAACTCGGTATTGACGGCGGCACTCACTGCCTGCTTTTTGACTTCGGGCGCCAGAAAGAGATCGGAGCCATAAAACAAGGTATGGGCGAGATAGGTCGACAGATGCTCCGTGAGCTTCGGATAGACGAAGCCATCCATCAGCTTCTGCCGCAAGATCGCATGCGACGACAGCCGCTGCATCACCATCAGATACAACTCGGTATCGGCGTGATACACGCGCGGCACATGTTGCGGGCACAACTCGCCGAAGCGGCGCAGCGCAGCGACTTCCCGCTCCATCCGATGCCGCGTCAGCGGCCACGACTTCCCGACCAGCCGCAGAAACGGCGGTGCCTGCTTGACGACGACGCTCTTCTCCGGCGTCGTTGCATTGCTGACGAAATACACATAGTTGAGGTTGCCGTCGCCCACTTCCGCAATATCGAGTTCGCACGGTTCGTTGAGCAACGCGCATACGGATGGCACGCCGCGCAGATAGGCGGCCAACTCTGAAGAACTCAGTGCTTCGAATTCCATCAACGTCTCCTCCGCGATCGAACTGGCTTTAACGCGACTTGCGAACCAGATCGAACTTGAAGATGCTCGTGTTGTAGTAGTCGTTGCTGTAACAGATCGGCACGCCGCTTTGATCGAAATCGACTTCGTCGAGCAGCAGGAACAGACCGAACCCATCGCCCAGCTCGGGCAAATCGCGCGGCGTGAGTATGGTCGGCTGGATCGACGTGTGCGCGTACGACAACCGGTGCCCGGTGCGGCCAAACATGGCGAACAGCGATTCGCCGAGATCGCCCTTGGCCCCGTCGAATACATGCTTCGGCACGGTATCGATGCAATACGCGGCAATCGCATCATTCGCGCATCGCACCCGTTCGATGCGCACGCAATCATCGCCGGTACGCAGCCGCAATTTCGCGGCGAGACTCTCCGATGCCTTGATGTGCTCGAACTGCAACCGGCGCGTTGACGGGATCGCGCCGACACTTCGGATCATATCGGTGACAGACATCAGATCATCTAGCCCGCCTTCGAGCTTTAACGCAATTTGTCTGATGAAGGTACCGCGACCCTGTACACGGGTCAGCAAGCCATGAGAAATCATTTGCGCAACCGCTTCACGCAGACTCGAACGTCCGACGCCAAGCAGCTCGCAAAGCTCTATTTCAGTGGGGATCTGATCACCTGGCTTGAGTGCGCGCTCCCGGATCATCGACGTCAACGACTCCTGGATCTTGTCGCTCATTGAACGTTCGACGCTCAGGCGCATGCCAGTATCCAGTAGTGAAGTAGATCCAATATAGATCAGACGTCTGATGTTTTTATCGGTGTTTACCCGTTCGATATTTGAATGAATGGACTCGACGAATCCATCACGCAATGCAGCATGACATTTGACAGTCGAGGGGAATGGCTGGCGCTTATGCCTCCAGCGCGCATTCCGCTCTCGGTGCGCGCGACTGCCGCGCACGCACCGGCTGAACCTCTTCTCTCTTGTCTGCGGCAGCCTGCGAGCGCGCCAACGTCCAGCCGATTCCCCGCACGTTATCGATCAGCGAGCGCCCGAAGCGCTTGCGCATCGCGTGGATCAGTACATCGAGCGCATTGCTCTCCACTTCCTTGTCGCCACCATAGATGCGCTCTTCAAGCTGTGCGCGCGACAGAATCATGCCCGGCCTTTCAAGCAGTGCGTGCATCAAGGCAAACTCGCGCGCAGAAAGATCCGACACGACGCCGTGGCGCCAAAGCGTACGGCTATCGAGATCGAGGCTGATATGTTCATCGCCGATACGTGCAGCGCCGTAGCCCGCCTGCCGGCGCAACACGGCGCGGATACGCGCCAGCACCTCGCGAACCTCGAACGGCTTGACGATGCAATGATCCGCGCCAACATCGAGAATGCGCGCACAGGTTTCAGGATCGCGGCACGAAATGAGCGAAACAATTGGCACGCTGTTCCCTGATTGCCTGGAGGCGTCGAGCAGATCGAGACCGATACCGTGCGGCAAGGCGAGATCCAGCACGATGGCCTCGTACCAGGAGGCGTCGATCGCAGTGCTGGCGTCCGACATGTCGCGCACCCAGTCGACGGCATAACCGGCGTCGGTGAGACCGTGATAAAGGACTTCGTCGCACTGGGGATCATCTGCAATCAGTAGTACACGCATGATATTTCTTCGCCTGTGAAAAACGTACGTCGAAAATGGAGCTACGTCCTGAATCAACAGCTTGATCTGGATGCCGAATGAATTACCAATCGATAGAACAGACAGATTGGCGTTACGGGATTTCAAGGATCAAATAACCCGAATCTATTTCTGAACGAACAGGATTCGGGCGTGCCAGACGGTATGTCGAGCGGTGCCGGAATGGAAAAGTACTGATATACAGAGTAGCGGACCTCTATAGATCCACTTGCATACCAGTCATCAGTTGGTCGGCATTTTAGGAGGGGGAATGGGACGCGTCTTGCTCGATTTGCGCGTGATTTTCGACGATTTGAGCATAATTTCCAGAACTGCAACGACGCAGACTGAAGTGCACAATCGTGTAGCGAATGAACGTCGGGAATTATAACGAACGTTCAGAAGCGGCTGTCGTGTGAAGACAGATTTGCGTCGGCAAATCGATGGGGAATCATTTGCCTGATCTTTTGAACGCACAAACTATTCGAAGTCCGGCGCAACTGGTTTCATTATTTTTTCGACTCAAAGGCAACGTAAATTTCAGCTAATTCTGCGTTCGTATTCTGTCCAATCACGGTGTCGCAAGCATCGGATAAGTGAAGAGAAAGAAGTGCGTGACGTTAAGGCCGAAATGTGCAAACACAGCTGCGCGCAAACCGCCGAAACGATAAGCCAGTCCATAACCAAATCCCGCAACGGTTCCGACGACGATCCATCGCCAGCCTCCTGCGGCGTGAGCGAGTCCGAACAGTATCGACGCCACGCAAAGCGACAAGACGTCGGCATACGCGCGCCGTTGTAGAAGGCGCCGCAGGCCGCCCTGCAGATAGCCTCGAAACAGCGCCTCTTCGGTGAATGTGACGAGCAGCAGATTGTTCAACAGCCACAGCAGGCTGACATCTGGCAGCTTGGGTTCCCATCTGACCAGTCCGATCATCAGCGCGACGAGCAGACAGGCCGCCGATGTCAGCAACACACCCAGCACACCCGCTTTCAGTGCCGTGCGCAGCTCGTGCGACGGCTGGATCCACGGCAGCACCAGCAGAAGCCAGAAGCCGATCAGCGGTTTGTCGAGATTGAGGTACATCGTGAACGGCGCCGCGTCCGCCGAAAACCGCACCGGCCCGATCACGCGTGGATTATGAAAGCCCGGCATCCAGTGCATGCTCAACGCAACGGCAAGCGAAATGAATAACACGTGACCGATGCATTGCATGAGGGACTTCTGACGCGGCGACACCGCGTAGGCAGCCAGCACCAGCAGCGCGAGCGGGATCGCTGCGAGCACACCGAGTTGCCCATTTGCCAGTGCACCGCCATACGCGATGGCCAGCAAGCCCACGGCGAGCCATCGAAGCGTCGCCGACCAGGCAACGGGCGCGGCGACGAATAGTGCGATCCATGGAACAGAGAGCATTGGGCTTCCAGTTGTTAGTGTCGGTTTAGTAGTAGAAGAACAGAAGACCGGGGCTGTCGGGCTGCAAGGATAGCGGCTCGGGACAAACGCTGCAGCCCGACTAGAGACATTCCCTAATTCCCAACAGCCGCACCGCGCGCAAGCCAACACAAGCCCTACATCCCTTTCAGCAAGACTACCAATGTCCCAAATCGGCAAGCACGCCTTGCCGGTTTCGGCGTTGGCCCGAATTTTCGTCGATCTAAAGTCGCCCCACACAACGTGAATCCCTACTGGAGGCGACATGAGAATAAGGCGACGTACCGCGTCTATCGCGGCGACGCTGGCATTTGCGGCTGCATGCATCGGCAGCGCGCACGCAATCGAAAAGCCCGAAGAACTGACCGTGCAGAAGCTGCCCGCGTGGCATCCGCATGAGGTGTTCGTCGTCGACATTTCAATGCCTTCGATGACGGACGCGCGCATTTATATGTACGACGCCGACGCGAAGAAACTGCTCGGCCAGATCGACGCGGGCTTCGCGCCGGGCTTTGCGATCTCGCCCGATCACAAGACGAGCTACGTGTCGACCACGTATTTCGCGCGCGGCTCGCACGGCACGCGCACCGATGTCGTCGAACTGACCGACAACACGACGCTCGATCACACGGGCGAAATCGTCATTCCGCCCAAGCACGGCCAGCACGTGCCGACGCCGTACAACACCACCTTCAGCGCGGACGGCAAGCGGCTCTATGTATCGAACATCACGCCCGCAGCATCGGTGACGGTGATCGACGTCGCGACGAAGAAGGTGCTGTCCGAGATCGACATGGCCGCCTGCGTGCTCGCCTATCCGTCGGGCAACGACCGCTTCACGGGCCTGTGCGAAAGCGGCAAGGCGCTCACCATCACGCTCGATGCGCACGGCAAGGAAGCGAAGCGCGTGATGTCCGACGCGTTCATCGACGTCGATAAAGATCCTGCGTACATCAACGCGTCGCCGTATCAGGGCGGCTATCTGTTCACGACGTTCCACGGCATGGTCCGCACCGCCGACTTCCACGGCGACAAGCCCGTGTTCGGCAAACCGTGGTCGCTGCTGACGGACGCCGAGCGCGCCGAAGGCTGGCGTCCGGGCGGCATGCAGCAGACGGCTGTGCAGGCCAAACTGCATCGCTATTACGTGGCGATGCACAAGGGCGGCGAAGGCACGCACAAGGATCCCGGCACGGAAATCTGGGTGTACGACCTGCAGACGAAAAAGCGCATCGCACGCTGGGATCTGTCGCAACAGAAAATCGACCCCGTTGCCTCGATTCAGGTCAGCGAAGACGACAAGCCGCTGTTCTACGGCATCACGGGCACGTCGGATCTCGTCGTGATGGATGCGCGCACGGGCAAGCTGCAGAACGTCGAAAAGCAGATCGGCAATACGTCGTCGCTGCTCGTCAATCCGTGAGGCCGACATGATGCTCGATCCTGTACTCGCGGCGGGCGCGCAAGCCAGCACGGCGATCGTCGTGCTGCTCGGCGCCGTCGCCAAATGGCGGCGCCCTGCCGCGTTCCGTCAGGCGCTCGGCGATTACCGCCTGTTGCCCGATGCGTTGACGGCGCCCGCCGCCTTCGCCATCGCGGCAGCGGAAACGGTCGGTGCCGCCGCGTTGCTGTTCCCCGATACGCGCGTGATCGGCGCGATCGTGCTGGTCGCGCTGCTGCTCGCATTCGCGGCTGGCCTCGCGTTCAACATCCTGCGCGGCCACACCGATATCGATTGCGGCTGCTCGGGCTTTGCGGCCACGCAGGCCGCGACTCGCGAGAACGCGCCGCGCGGCATCGGCTGGTTCCATGTCGCACGCGCGCTGCTGCTCGCCGCACTCGCCGCGACCGCCTTCATCGAACCGGCGACGCGTTCGATCGTGTGGTTCGACTACCTGACGCTCTTCTTCGCCGTGCTGCTGATCGTCTGCGCACTGCTCACTTTCGATGTGCTGCTGGCCAATGTGCCGCGCCTGTCCCACTTGAGGAATTCATGATGCAAACCGCTCTCACCGTTTCCACCGCGCTCCTGTGGATCGCCGTTCTCGCGCTCGGCGCGATCTGTCTCGCTCTCGTTCGCCAGGTCGGCATTCTGTATGAACGCATCATGCCCGCAGGCGCATTGATGATCGACAAGGGCCCCGCTGTCGGCGCGATTGCACCGACGTTCGAACTCGCGGACATTCGTGGCCAGAACGTGAAGGTCGGCGGTATCGATGCGCAAGGCAAGGCGACGCTGCTGTTCTTCCTGTCGCCGACCTGCCCGGTCTGCAAGAAGCTGCTGCCGCTGCTGCCGTCGCTGCAATCGAGCGAGACCACGCCCGTCAACATCGTGCTCGCCAGCGATGGTGATCTCGCCGAGCACAAGCGCTTCGCGCAGAAGCAGAACCTCGACCGCTTCCCGTACGTGCTGTCGCAGGAACTGGGCATGGCGTACCAGATCGGCAAGCTGCCGTATGCCGTGCTGCTCGACGACAGCGGCAAGGTGCGCGCGAAGGGTCTCGTCAACACGCGCGAGCATCTGGAAAGCCTGTTCGAAGCGAAGGAACGCGGCGTCGCGTCGCTGCAGGAGTTCGTGCACGGCGATCATCGCCACGACCAGCACGAACAGCACGCCTGAGCGCAGAACCCGATTACAACCTGAGCGGAGAACAATCACATGGGCGTTTTTGATTCATGGTTCGAGAAGTCGGCGCGCGGCGTCGCGCAGCGCAGTTCGCGGCGCAGCGCAATGGCGAAGCTCGGCAAGGTGCTGGTCGGCTCGGCAATGCTGCCGCTGCTGCCCGTCGATCGCACGGCATATGCAGCCGATGCGGCTTCGGGTGCATCGGGCGCGGCTGCCTCCGGCGCAAGCGACGATCCGATGAGCTGCGACTACTGGAAGTACTGCGCGATCGACGGCTGGCTTTGCAGCTGCTGCGGCGGCACGTCGAGCAGCTGCCCGCCGGGCACGACGCCTTCGCCAATCACGTGGATCGGCACCTGCCGCAATCCGCACGACGGCTCCGACTACATCGTTTCGTACAACGACTGCTGCGGCAAAACTTCGTGCGGCAAGTGCTTCTGCAATCGCAACGAACGCGAGAAGCCGCTCTACAAGCTGTCGCTCGACAACGACATCAACTGGTGTATGGCGAACGGCAACTCGAACTATCACTGTTCCGTCTCGGTCCTGCTTGGAGCAGCAAAGCAATGAAGATGAATCATGTTGGAAAACTCGCGGCCGCCTGCCTCGCGGCGGCTGCGTCGTTCGCAACGGCAGGCGTCGCGCACGCGCAGACGATCCACTACCCCGCCGGCAAGAGCACCTTCGACGCGCAATGCGCGGTGTGCCATCAGGCAGGCGGCAAAGGTCAGGACGGTCTCGCGCCGCCGCTGACCGAGTATCCCGGCAAGTACTCGACGACGGCACAAGGCCGTGCGCAACTGACATCCACAGTCGTGCACGGCATGTTCGGCGAGATCAAGGTCAACGACAAGAGCTACAACTTCAAGATGCCGAGCTTCGCAAGCGCAAGCGACGAAGACCTGGCTCAGGTGTTGAACTACGTCGTGTTCGACCTGAACGCGAAGCACGGCGATGTAAAACCGTTCACGGCTGCCGACATCAAGGCAGCACGCGCGCAGACGATGGACAGCGCAGCCGTCCATACGCAACGCGCGGCCGTCGTGAAGGGACTCGGCCTATGAACGCCGCCCGCGTGTCTCGTGCCGGCGACCGCGTGCAGACGCAAGCGCCCGCGCGCGGCGCGCGCGCGGTGTCAGCGGCAGCGCTGTGGAGGGGCACGGCGCGGCGTATGACGAGGCTGCTGATCGCATGCGCCGCCACTGTCGCGCCGCCCTCGCCTGCCCATGCGGAAGGCGCTGCCGACGCCACGCTCGCGCAGCAGCACTGGGTGCTCAACTGCATGGGCTGCCACACGGCGACGGGCGGCGGCATCCCCGGCAAGGTGCCGCCGCTCGCCAACTCGCTCGGCTACTTCGAGCATCTGCCCGCAGGCCGCGAGTATGTGATGCGCGTGCCGGGCGCATCGAACTCAGCGCTGACAGACCAGGAACTCGCCGACACGCTGAACTGGCTGCTCACGACCATGAACCGCGACGCGCTGCCGAAAGACTTCAAGCCCTACACAGCCGCCGAAATCAGCGCGCACCGCCGCCCCGCTTTCTCCGATGTCGCCACCGTGCGCGCCGGACTGATCCGCAATCTGCACGAACGTGGGATCAAGGGCGTCGCAGACCGCTACTGAACCTCAATCAAAGGAATCGAACATGGAGACGAACACCACCTTCCCGCTGCTCGCCGCAACGCAGGCGTTCCTCGCCAAGCCGAAGAAGATGCTGATCGGCGCGGAGTGGACGGACGCCACGTCGGGCCGCACCATCGACGTCGTGAATCCCGCCGACGGCAGCGTGCTCGCGCGCGTGCCCGAAGCAAACGAACACGATGTGCAGCAGGCCGTCGCCGCTGCGCGCCGCGCCTTCGATGCAGGCCCGTGGCGCACGATGAAAACCACCGACCGCGAACGCCTGCTGCTCAAGCTCGCCGATCTCGTCGAAGCGAACGCGCGCGAACTCGCGGAAATCGAATCGCTCGATAACGGCAAGTCGGTGATGGTCGCGCAAGGCCTCGATGTGTCGATGGCGGCGCAGTGCTTCCGCTACATGGCGGGCTGGGCGACGAAGATCGAAGGCAGCGGGATCGATGCTGGCATGCCGTACATGCCGGGCAGCGAAGTGTTCGCGTACACGCGCAAAGAGCCTGTCGGCGTGGTCGGCGCGATCATTCCATGGAATTTTCCGCTGCTGATGGCCGCGTGGAAGATCGCCCCTGCCCTCGCGACGGGCTGCACTGTCGTGCTGAAGCCCGCTGAAGACACGCCGCTGTCGGCGTTGCGTCTGGGTGAACTGATCCGCGAGGCGGGCTATCCCGAAGGCGTGGTCAACATCATCACGGGTTATGGACATACGGCGGGCGCGGCACTGTCGCGCGATCCGCGTATCGACAAGATCGCGTTCACGGGCTCGACGCAAACGGGCAAGCTGATCGGCCACGCGGCGCTCGACAACATGACGCGCATGTCGCTGGAACTGGGCGGCAAGTCGCCCGTGATCGTGCTGCCTGACGTCGATATCGCGAAGGCCGCACAAGGTGTCGCCGATGCGATCTTCTTCAACCAGGGCCAGGTGTGCACGGCGGGTTCGCGGGTGTATATCCACAACAAGGTGTTCGATCAGGTGATCGACGGCGTGGCGCAGATTGCGAAGAGCCTGAAGATCGGCGCGGGCATGGACCCGACCACGCAGATCGGCCCGCTCGTCTCCGCGAAACAGCGCGAGCGCGTGTGCGGCTATATCGATTCGGGCTTTGCAGAAGGTGCGCGTGCAGCGGCGGGCGGCAAGCTGATCGACAAACCGGGCTTCTTCGTCGAGCCTACCGTGATGGTCGATACGAATCACACGATGCGCGTGGTGCGTGAAGAGATCTTCGGGCCGGTACTGGTGGCGATGCCATTCGACGATATCGACAGCGCCGTGCAGCTTGCCAACGATACGCAATACGGTCTGGGCGCGAGCATCTGGTCGAACGACATGTCGGCGGTGCACAAGCTGATACCGCGCATTGCCGCGGGCACGGTGTGGGTCAATTGCCATTCACTACTCGATAACGCATTGCCGTTCGGCGGCATGAAGCAATCGGGCTTTGGCCGTGAACTGGGACGCGCGGTCGTCGATCAGTACACGGAAAGCAAGTCCGTGATGATCAATTACGCGTAAGCCTGCTTTTGCAGGGCTGTTGCATTGAACGATCGATGCATCGGCCCTGCATTTTCAACGCGGATCGTCACCAGGTAAAGCTAAAGACAAAGGGGAAGAGACATGAAGTATCGGACGACGCCGCGCAGCATCGCGGTGGCGGTGGCAACGCTCGCGGCCGCGATCAGTGCACCGGGCATCGCGCATGCGGAAAGCAGCATCACACTGTACGGCGACATCGACGCGGGCATCACGTACACGAACAACCAGCAGGTCACGCATGCGGACGGCAGTGTCGGCGGCGGGCACAACTTCCAGTTCACGGGCGGCAATTCCGCGCCGTCGCGCTTTGGATTGACGGGCAGCGAAGACATTGGCGGCGGCACTGCCGTGACGTTCAAACTGGAAAACAGCTTCTACACGGGCAGCGGCAGTTTCGTGCAGGGCGGCACCCTGTTCAACCAGAACGCGTGGGTAGGTCTCACCAACGAAAGCTACGGTACGTTGACCTTCGGCCGACAGTTCGATTCATACACGAATGCGCTTGCGCCGTATGCATCGAGTATTACGTGGGCGACGTTGTATGGGTCGCATATCGGTGACGTCGACAATCTTAACGCTGCGCTGAATCTGAACAATGCGGTGCAGTATGTGAGTCCGACGATTGCGGGTTTCTCGGCGAGTGGCACGTATTCGCTGGGTGGCGTCGCGGGGGATTTTTCGCAGAAGCGCGGCTGGGCTGTATCGGCGAGCTATAACAACGCGCCCTTCTCGTTCGGGATCGGTTATCTCGATCTGAACAATCCGCTCGATGCGGCACTGGGCGGCGAACAGGGTTATATCGGCGATTTCGCGTGTTCCAATGCGACAGCGATGTATTGTGAGTTGCAGAATGCGCATTCACTGAAGGCATTTGGCGTTGGCGGATCGTATACGTTTGGACCTGCTACTGTCGGTCTCGTGTATACACATACACGTCTTGATGATTCGCTTTACTTTGCTAGTGCTTCGCAGCCACAGGGCGCCGATGCGCGGTTCGATATTGTCGAGGTGAATGCGACGTATGCCGTGTCGCCGGCTTTGTTGCTTGGAGCGGCGTATATCTATAACTCGATGAAGACAGATACCAGCGGGTCGCCGAAGTTTCATCAGGTGAACCTTGGGGCGACTTATAGTTTGTCGAAACGGACCTCGTTGTATGCGGTTGGGATTTTTCAGAAGGCTGCAGGAAGTGGGATAGGGGTTGATGCTGTTACAGGGCAAAGCGCGAACTATGCGCAGATTCCTAATCTGCCGAATTCCACTACCGATAGGCAGCTTTCTTTTACTGTTGGGTTGAAGCATAACTTTTGAGTTTTTTGTTTTTTGCTGTGTGGGGGGGGTGCGGTGTGTAGTGGCATCCGCGATTTGTTAGTGGTTCTTCATGCGTCGCCCCTGTGCGGGGCAGCACCTACTTTTCTTTGCCGCGGCAAAGAAAAGTAGGCAAAAGAAAGCCGCTAACACCACCCTCTACGGTCCTTGCCTGCGGGCCCCCAGCCGGTC